>CAUUAW010000004.1:0-167854 GCA_963543315.1 uncultured Porphyromonas sp. | reverse complement strand
CAACCGCAGTTTCAACACGGCGGTGGGCGTTACAACCGTACCGGACAGGAACACCATACCGGCATGCGTCTATGGGGCGCAGAGCGTGACGGACGGGCAGGCGGTCAGGTTGCGGCTGTTGGAGCCGATGGCGGTAGCAGACCGGATCATCCCCCGTAATGCGGTGGTGGTCGGCGCAGCCAAGATTCAGGGTGAACGGCTCGGCATCGAAATCACCTCGCTGGAACACGACGGTACGGTTATCCCGGTGGAGTTGGAGGTCTATGACACGGACGGGCAGCCCGGCATATTCATCCCCAACTCGATGGAGATGAACGCCGTCAGGGAGGTTGCCGCCAACATGGGCGGTTCGCTCGGCAGTAGCATCAACATCTCCACCAATGCCGGGGCGCAGCTCGCCTCCGACTTGGGCAAGGGGCTGATACAAGGCACGAGCCAGTACATTGCCAAGAAGATGCGCACCGTCAAAGTGCATCTGAAAGCCGGGTACAGGGTCATGCTCTATCAGGAGAAGAACTGATGTATAATCATAAGAAATCCAATCAATAACAACAACCCACTAAATTCAAAGTAAAATGAGAAAAGTAATCATGATGTTTGCCCTCGCTATGGGCATCGCAACTGCCAACGCGCAGGAAAACGTAACCGTTGAAACGACCAACGGAAGTGAAGAACTGACCTTGACAAAAGAGGTCTATCCGCAGAAGGAGGCGGACGGCGACCTGTATCACGGTCTGACGAGAAAGCTGGGCTTTGACCGCATGGTTCCCCCGCACGGCTTGGAAGTGACCTACGACAAGACCGTGCATGTCATCTTCCCGGCGGAGGTGCGCTATGTCGATTTAGGCTCGCCCGACCTGATTGCGGGCAAAGCCGACGGAGCGGAGAACGTCATCCGTGTGAAGGCTACCGTGAGGAATTTCCCGAACGAAACCAACATGTCCGTCATCACGGAGGACGGGAGTTTCTACACCTTCAACGTGAAATACGCCGCCGAACCGCTGCTGCTCAACGTGGAGATGTGCGACTTCATCCATGACGGCGAGGCGGTGAACCGTCCGAACAACGCGCAGGAAATCTACCTGAAAGAATTAGGCAGCGAAAGTCCGATGCTGGTGCGCCTTATCATGAAGTCCATCCACAAGCAGAACAAACGTGAGGTGAAGCATATCGGCTGCAAGCGTTTCGGCATCCAGTACCTTCTGAAAGGCATCTACACGCACAACGGGCTTCTGTATTTCCACACGGAAATCAAGAACCAGAGCAACGTGCCTTTCGATGTGGACTACATCACATGGAAAATCGTGGACAAGAAGGTGGCGAAGCGTACCGCCGTGCAGGAGCGTATCATCCTGCCGCTCCGCGCGCAGAACTACGCCACGCTCGTGCCGGGCAAAAAAAGCGAACGCACGGTCTTCACGATGGCGAAGTTCACCATACCCGACGGCAAGTGCCTCGTGGTGGAGCTGAACGAGAAGAACGGCGGCCGTCACCAGTCCTTCGTGATCGAGAACGAGGACTTGGTGCGCGCCAATACCATCAACGAACTTCAAGTGCGCTGACCATGAGAAAGTACATCGCAATAATCATCGCGTCGCTTGCCCTGTTCACGGGGCAGGCGCACGCCCAGCGATGCCTGCCGAAGATGCAGGGCATCGAGGTCAGGGCGAATCTGGCGGACGGCTTCAAACCCGGCGGCAACGACGGCGGGTACAGTTTCGGGGCGGCTCTCTCCACCTACACGAAGAAGGGGAACAAATGGGTGTTCGGAGGTGAGTATCTCCTGAAAAACAACCCGTACAAGGACACCGCCATACCTGTGGCGCAGTTCACGGCGGAAGGCGGCTACTATTTCAAGATACTTTCCGATGCCCGTAAAATCGTGTTCGTCTATGCGGGGGCTTCGGCTCTCGCCGGGTATGAATCGGTGAATTGGGGCGAAAAAGTGCTGCATGACGGTTCGACACTGCACGACCGGGACGCCTTCATCTACGGCGGTGCGCTGACGCTCGATGTAGAGTTTTACGTGGCTGACCGTATCGCCCTGCTCGCCAACCTCCGGGAGCGTTGCCTGTGGGGTGGCGACACGAAGAAGTTCCATACCCAATTCGGGGTGGGCATCAAGTTCGTCATCAACTGACACGCGGCATGGAACGGACGGATATAGACACCATGAGGCAAATATCCCTCGCGGACTTTCTCGCGCGGTTGGGGCATGAGCCTGTCCGAAGGAGCGGAAACGAACTTTGGTATCGTGCGCCGTACCGCAGTGAGCGCACGCCCTCTTTCCGTGTGAACGTGGCGAAACGGCTCTGGTACGACTTCGGTTTGGGCAAGGGCGGTGACATCTTCACGCTTGCCGGGGAGTTTGCCCGAAGCGGTGACTTCATGGCGCAGGCAAGATTCATAGCGGAAACCGCCCGTATGCCGTTTGTCGCATCGGAAAAGCCGTTGTACCTGCCGGAACCGTCCGAACCTGCCTTTGAGGGGGTGGAAGCCGTCCCACTGCTCCGCTCACCATTAACAGAGTATCTGGCGGAACGGGGCATCCCTTATGCCGTTGCATCCCGTCACTGCTGCCGCTTGAACTACGGCGTGCGTGGAAAACGGTATTTCGCAATCGGTTTCCAGAACGTGGTTGGCGGCTATGAAATCCGGAGCCGTTATTTCAAGGGTTGCGTGCCGCCGAAGGATGTGTCGCTGGTCAAAATGGAAAGTTCTCCGACTGGCGTGTGCAGTTTATTTGAAGGATTTATGGACTTCCTTTCCGCTGCCACGCTTGGATTGGAAACAGGCGACAGCCTTGTGCTGAACTCCGTCGCCAACGTGGGTAAGGCGGTAAAACACTTAGACGGGTACGGGCGCATCGACTGCTTCCTCGACCGTGACGAAGCCGGGCGGAGGACGCTGGAAGCCCTCAAAGGACACTACGGCGGACGTGTCTGTAACTGTTCCGCACTCTATGACGGTTGCAAGGACTTGAACGAGTATCTGCAACTGACAGCAAAAAAGAAATGAACAATAACTTAAAAATCAAAGGACAATGAACATACTGAACAACAAGAACAAGAGAATATCCATCTTCAAGGCGTTGGCACTCTGCCTGTTCGCCGCCGTGTCGCTCACGCTCGCATCGTGTGACGATGACATGGACATCCAGCAATCCTATCCGTTCACGGTGGAAACGATGCCCGTACCGAACAAGGTCACAAAGGGGCAGACGGTGGAAATCCGCTGTGAACTGAAAAGGACGGGCGATTACGCCAACACGCTCTACACCATCCGGTATTTCCAGTTCGAAGGGGAAGGCACGCTGAAAATGGCGGGCGGCATTACTTTTCTGCCCAATGACCGCTACCTGCTCGAAAACGAGAAGTTCCGGCTGTACTATACGGCTGAGGGCGACGAGGCGCACAACTTCATCGTGGTGGTGGAGGACAATTTCAAAAATTCCTACGAATTGGAATTTGACTTCAACAACCGGAACGTGAAGGACGACATTCAGACCGTCATCCCCATAGGCAATTACAAACCTCTGCCAAGATGATGCGTGTATTCATGGCTATCCTCTGTTCGCTGCTGGCGGTCTGCTCCGTGTCCGCACGGGACAGCCGTCGGAAGGGGACGGACAGGCAGGCGGCAATCTACCGCCTGCCGCCTTTTGAGCGGGCGGTTCGCTGTACGAAGTATTTTGAAGGCTGGCACTCGGAGAAACACCACCCATACGTGGGCTGGGGTCATCAGGTGCAGCCGGGGGAAAGGTATTCGGCACGCACCATGACGAAGCGGCAGGCGGACGCACTCCTGCGGAAAGACTTGCGTAAGTTCTGCGCCATGTTCCGTAAGTTCGGGCGTGACAGTCTGCTCCTTGCCACGCTCGCCTACAATGTCGGTCCATACCGGCTTTTGGGGAGCGGGAAGATACCCAAAAGCACGCTGATCCGAAAATTGGAGGCGGGCGACAGGAACATTTACCGGGAATATATCGCTTTCTGCAACTACAAGGGGAAACGGCACGCCATGCTGCTCAAACGGAGAAAGGCGGAGTTTGCGCTGCTGTACATTCCGTAACATGGCAAATGCCTGACAAATGAAACTCCGATGAAGCCGCAACTTCATCGGAGTTTCCGCTTTTCATACATTCGGGATTTTTCCTTTGCCGATTACTTCACCGTCCCTGCAATGCTCTATGATGCCGGGCGAAAATCCCATCTCCCCGATTGCGATATGCCGGATATACTCCACATATTCCTGACCTTGAAAAATCCTGCCCGTGAGGTTTTTGAAAATCATCCTTATGCTTGTTCCGTCATCGCTGTGCAGGATGATTTTTCCGTTCTGTCTGATTTCTTCCATGATTGAAACTTGTTTTTGTGAATACTATCGTAGATTGGGACAGCGGTTTCTTTGCTACTTTCTTTGTCCGCCGTCATGCTCACCGAAAGAAAGTAGGGCGGCTTTGTCCGCCGCCACTCAAAAATGGGTGTAGAGTCCTGTTACCATCGTGAACATTTCTTCCAGCATATCGCAATATATGCCATCGTGTGTTTCGATGTCCTTCGTCTTGCACTCGAATGTCTTTTTGCTGAACGTCCTGCGGTAGAAACGCATATTGTAGAGGTCTAAGCCGGCATCGTAGATGATGTCAAGGCGGTTGGCACTCGTCTTGTTCCTCGCAAGGCTCATGCGCAGTCCGTTACCCATATCTATAAAGTCCTTGCTTCCCGTCATGGCGGCAAAGCGTCTGCCGCCTATCTGCTGTAAAATAGTCTTCGCTATCATGCTTTTCTTGGTTGTAGGTTGGCGGTGCGGACACCGCCAACTTGTTTAACATTCTGTTATCTCGGCAATGGGTGTGTTTCGTTTCAACCATTCCATCAGGCACTCCATATTGTACTCGCTTGTGATGACTGCCGTATGGCTGTTGATGGCGGTAAACCTGCTGCTCTCGTAGTCGTCTATCCACCCTTTTAGGGTATCAACTCCCCACGCTTCGGCATCGTCAAAGATGCCGTCCAATACTTTGATAGGCTCACTGAACTTCACTATCAGCGTTTGATAGGCTGCGTTCATCGTCTGTCCTCCTTTCCTTCCTTTGCCGTGAGCCACTCATCCCGTGCTTCTCGGCACTCGTCCAATGTGGGTTTGACACAAGAGAACAACTCTCCGTCTGTGGGGTGGCGGTAGTCGTACTGCACAAGTGTCCGCTTGCGTCTGCCGATACCTAATTGGAAACGCTCGTATTTCTCCGTACCTGCTTCCGTGCAGGTGCTTACTCCGTTGATGGTCATCCGTGTTGCCATAATCGTTGATTTTAGGGTGGTTAAAAATGTACTGACAAAACTCTGTTCTTCATCACCATTTCGGGGTCGCTCGTGTAGCGTTGGTGCAGGTAGAAATGGTGGGAACCGAAGCCGTAAAGGAAAAACCTGTCAAGTCCGTGCTTCTCGGCAAAGTTCTTTACACTCCGTCTTAACTGCTCCTCACTCGTTGCAAGAGTGAGGAGGTTCACAAATTCAAGGAACATCGTGGGGATTTTATCGTCCCACAGACAAACCATGCTTTCAATTTTTACTTCCATACTATTGGGTATTATAGGTTGATACTATGCCGCTTCCATCCGCTGGCGGATAAGGTTCACGTTGCTGTTCACAAGGTTTACAATGCGGTCGTGGTACTCGGTATTGGAATTGTGCAAGCCACGACTTTGCACCACTTCCAATGTCTTCAAGGAAACCTCCACCGTTTCTATGCGCTTGCCGTCAATGGTAGCGGATAGGATAAGAGAGTTCTTTTCAAGGAAATAGGAGTTGGAAAACACGCAATGGTGCAGTTCCGTCCCTTCCGCTGCAAACTCCGCAACGCTCTCCAACACACGCACCTGCAAAGTGCCGTCCGTGAAGGCGATGCCGAAGAATATGCCTTTGAGTTTGCGGTATGCCTTCTCGTGTTTCTTCGCTTGGCGGATGCGTTCCTCCAACTTCTTGCGTTCTATCTCCTTGTTGCGCTTGTGCATAAGTCTGTCGTGTTCGGCTTTGAGGTCGGAGGGACAGACGTACTTCGGGCTGTTCGTGTCCTTGCCGAAATGCCGCAGGAGGTCTATGGTGTCACGCCACATGGAGCCGTCAGCAATGGTGTAGCCGTTGCGGATACATATCTTTACGGATGCCCAATACCTCTCTATGTCAAAGGAACTGCGGATATAGTGGCGCAACATGGGGTATTGCCCTGCCTTCAACAGCGTTTCGGCTCGGCTGTCGGAAAGGATAGCCGTGAAAAGGTCGTAAGGCAGTATGTTGTGGTATTCGCCATTGAAGCCGTTGCGTTTCAGTTCGGGTATGAAACGCTGTCGGGGATAGGTGCAGACGGGGTTTATATCGTATGCACGGAGTTTGTTGTTCTTGCGTACCTCCATGTCGCTGTATTCCGCCCATAGGTCGTAGTAAAGTATGGACATTCCACGCAGTCGGGCAATGGTGACGGTTGTGCCTTTGGGCGAAATCCACCTTTGCACCACTTCATAAATGGAATACCCGGCTGCCTGCCCTGCCTTGTATTGGGACTTGACGAAGAAGAAGCGTATCACTTGGTACTGCTTGCAGGTGGTGATGATGCAGAAATACTCGTTCTCGCTGAACACGCTCTTTCGGGTGCGCAACGCTTCCAACTCCATGCCGCAATGCGGGCAGGTGCATCCGCAAACGGTGTCCGCAAGGTTGTGTTCACTCCTCCACGAATGTCCGCACTCGGTGCAGATGTTCGTGCCGTCCGCCCTCTTGATGGCGTAATGTTTGAAGCAATGGCGGAAAGCGTAAGCCCTCTGTGTGGCGGTCAATTTCGGCAGTCGCTCGCTCAATCGTGCGACTTCCTGCTGTATGGGTGTTCTCGGTTTCATAATCAGAAATTGAATAGGTTGGGTTGTTGTACTTCTTGTGCGGTCGCTTTGGTGGCGGTTCTCGGCTTGCTGCGGTTCTGCAACTTGCGGAGTTCCTCCTCTTGGTATCTGCGGACTGCGTTCTGCCGTGCTTCCGCCTTTTCCTCTGCCGTGAGTTCCACAACGTGGTTCACCGCCACTTGGCACTGAATGGGCTTGCCTACCTCTATCTCGTTCTCGTCATAGTAGTGGACGGCTTGCCCGAATATCTCCCCGTCCGTGAAGCCGTTGCAACCGCTCCGCTGCACGTAGTTGAGAATGTAGGTGACACAATCGTCTATGTTCTTGGCAGGGTTGCGGTAGTTCCTCGCAAAGAGCGTATCTTCCGCTGCACGCTGCTCCAGATACATCTGTATCGTTCTCTTGAAATGTTCTGTTCCTTTCATATCGCTGTCTTTTTTAGATTGTCTGTTTCAGTATTTCTCTCCAATAGGTCGGCTCTACCTCGCTCAGAAGGAAGTCTGTAAAGTCCCTCCGTGCGTCCTTGTTCAGTTCTCGGTAGAGTTCACGGAACACGGATATGTTGCCGTTGATGTACGTTTCCACCATGTACACGAAGATGTTGTCCACCTCGTAGTATCTGCACTGCTGCGCTGCCGTTTTGCTGCTTCTCTTTGCCATGTCAGTAGGGGTTAAAGGGTGAATAACCAAAGGATGAAGCCGAAGAAGGCAATAGTGGAAAGGATAGCCACGATTACACCTATCGCCACTCGGAACACTCCGTTTACAATCTCTCTAATAATGCCCCAAAAGATGCCGAACATCCCGAAGGCGGTGCGTACCATCAAGCCGCATATCGCAAGCCCTATGTACTGCGCCATTTGTCTGAAATTTGCCGTTGCCGTCATATCTTCGCTGTTTTTGATTTTTTTGTTTTTTAATGCGGATTCAAGAGCTGAGGGAGTTGAGTTTCAAACTATCTTATCTGCCTCTCGTTTATCCGACATTTTTTTTATGCGTCTTTCTGTCGCATCGGTCGTTTTCGTTTCGGGTGCTTGAAAAGGTAGGGATTAGGGAATGCAAGGTTTTTCGGGAAAAATACTACCCGCAGGGCTGGAGATTTTTTCCGAAAACAGGAGGCTTGACCTTGCATTCCCGTCCAATCCCGGAATTACCTTTGCGCCCAGAACGGAAATGACTATCTGATGCGGCTCACTGAAAGACGCGAAAATGGAGGTAAACGGAAGTGGAGGCAGATTGGACAGGAAAACTTCAAAAGAGAAATCCGTAAAAAAGGGAAAACGCCAAAAGGAAAAGGGACATAGCCGGAGGCGTGAAACCGGGCAAACCACCGGCAAGGAAGTATGATTTTATATGTCTGGCCGAGCGTGTACGGTCGGACGGATAAAATCATTCTTCCCGGTTTGCCTGCCGTGTGTGACGGCTTGTTCCATTTATGGATCGGGCGGTCAGACACGGCTTTCCGCTTACGGCTCAAAGGAACAGTGGAAAAAGAAAAATCGTCAGAAACCCGTAAAAGCACCTCTTTGGCATAAGCACAAAAGAAATGGGCCTTGCATCATTAGTCTAAACTGTTGTTTAGGCGTGAGGCAAAGCCCTTTTCTCCGCTTATGCGTAGTCGGCATACGTTCGACCAAAATCCTTTTGGGCGATGGTGTGCCGACGGACAAAACCGCTTTTACGGAAAAACTTGTATGAGAAGAAAAAATTAGGGAGATTCATTTCAAAATCTCCCGTTTTATTGTTACTTTTGCATACGAAGAGTTCTTTGAAGGTTACGCAACGCGCAGAAGGATGATGCAGTAGATAACTAACTAAATCGTAACCTATTACTATCATGAGCAATTAACCTACGCTCAGTTCCAATAAATTACACTCTTTTCGTAACTTCTCTATACAAAGATACTAAAAACTTACCTATCCCCAACCATTTGTTTTTAGATTCCCCACTCTTTGTAGGCTTATAGCAAGACCACAGTGTATCGTATGACCTCATGCGCTCTTGGTTTGTCTCTGGGTAGATGGGAAATATTACGGGTATTGAAAAACTTTATACGGGAATGAACGATTGCTTATCCCGGAATAAGTAATTGAGGATTAGGGAATTATCGACTGATGATTTCGGGGCATTTCCCCACCCATAGGGAGACCTTTTCTTTATCAATTGCAAAGTCTACAAGATCTAGGTGCACCTCACCCTTGAGGTCTTGTGAGAAATACGCTCCCCTCGACTGGATAGGATGCGATGTGTCAAGCTATCTAGGCGAGGGGGATACGGTTTGTAGATCGAAGTCTACGGAAAGGGGCGACTCGTTATTTCTTACTGCGGTCTATCTTTCCATAATTTATTTGGAAGAATAGACCGTATCCATGCTCATCGACTCGGCTTGTATACATAAGCCCTGTCAGAGGCACATTGGGGTCTAGTGAGGTGTTGTAGGCTTGATACGCGTTGTCATTCCCGACTTTTAAGAACTTGCCCTCCTCCGTAAAGCCGTAGTGCTTCACGATTTCAAGTAGTGTATTTTGAATGTCAACATCTTGGGGTGAGGTGAAGTTGCTGGGATCTACCATATAGTCTTTGGAGTACTCTTTATTTGCGACGATGTGAATAAAAGGCTCCTTGCCTGATAGAGAGTGATAGTAAACGACAGCATCCATACAGAATTGGGGCTCGCGGGGGATTGGATTGCCATTTTTGTCCAGCTTTCTAGGAGACTCAAAGTAGTAGGTGATCTTGCTGTCAGGATCTTCTTCGTGTGGCTTAAAGATCCAGCCACTGGGACCCATAGCTGCTTTGAATAGACTGATGTTGTTTGCTGTAAAGTCTTTTTGCTCGGGAATGTAGATGGGAGCAAAGAACTTCTTCTCCTTGTCAGAGCCATTGATTCCGAGATATCGAGACGGAGAGATGGCTTTGACTGTAATCTTCACAACTTTGAAGGTCTCTCCAGCGGATACTTTGATGTCAGTATTACCAGCCGAGATTGCTGTAATAAGACCAGTCTTAGAGACGGTTGCGATCTTATTATCTGATGACTCAATGCTATACTTTGTATCTTCTGGAAGGACAGTGATGGAGAGCTGTTGTGTGCTACCAGGTCGGAGCTCTGCATGATCAGGAGTTACCGTTAGCTCAACCTTTTTTGGTGTCTCTCGGCATGCGTTTAGACTCAGACCGACGAGGAGAGCTGAGAGGAGCGAGATGATTTTCTTTTGCCTCATAATGATATTAAGTAGTTTTGATTTATGTCGTGTGTGGTAAATGGATACTTAGCGCAACAAAGGTAACACTTTTCTTTATCAGTGTATGTCTGAGCGATAGCTAGTAGCAAAGCTCAGTACATATGTGATCACACCAGACAAGCCCCCGATGACTTAGACGGAGATAGTCGTCATCGGTGTGTACGAGTAGCCCTTTGTTGATGAAATGCCCCGCAATGTCTAGGAGCTTATCCCTATCTATCTTCTTATTATTTAAGTCTATGCCTCTGATAGTTCGTAGACCTAGCATGATGATCTCCTCATAAATTTCTGTCGGAGAGAGGGTCTCTTTATTTGCTATAGGGAGTTTCCCTTGAGAGATATACATCATATATTGCTTGATGTCGGGGACGTTACACCAGCGAGTCCCCCTTATGTAACTGTGTGCACTGGGCCCCGCTCCTAAATAGGGGATGCGACGCCAATAAGCACTGTTGTGCTGGGATTCATAGCCTGGTATAGCCCAGTTGGATAGCTCGTAGTGCCTTAGCCCTGCCTCTTGACATGCTGCCACTAGACTATAGTACTGCGTCACATAGACCTCGTCACTTGCCGGGATAATTACACCACCACGATTTAAGTGATCCAAAGGGGTCCCCGATTCGTAGGTTAGTCCATAGCCAGATAGGTGAGTGATGGGTAGTGATAATGCTGAGTCTAGTGTCCCCAGCCACGATGCTTCGTACCCTTGTGGTAGTCCGAAGATGATGTCTATACTGATATTGGTGATCCCTACTTGCCGAATGCGCTCTATAGCTATCCCGATCTGCTCGGCAGAGTGCCGACGTCTTAGGAAGCGTAGTGTGTCATCATCAAAACTTTGTACGCCTAGGCTAATACGGTTGAATCCAAGCCGCGCGACGCCCTCCGCCCATTTTGGCGATACATCCTCTGGATTAGCTTCTATGGTTATTTCGGTATCCTTGTCGATCTCCCAAAGTGCATGGATCTGCTCTACTAAGCGTTGAAGCAGAGGTACGGGCAGTGTACTTGGAGTCCCCCCTCCTAAGTAAATAGTCCTAGGGGATACGCGCCAGCTATCTTGCGAATGATAGATGCATAGCTCTTGACATAAGGACTCTACAAAAGGACCCTGCAACGACAAGTTGCTCTGTGAATAAAAATCACAGTAGATACAGCGTGTAGGGCAGAAGGGGATATGTATGTAGAGTCCCCACATCCTACTTTAATTGCTCAGAGTTGTAGTAGAGAGCCCCCGCAGATAGGGGACCACAATGTCCGCTAAAAGTAGTTGGCTCTATGAAAAACTCAACCAAAACATCATTTGGGAGGAAATTTCGATCGATAGTTACTGATCTGCCTGCAAGACTCTGTCCTAGCATCACAAGGGGGCAATCCAGATGAGATCCGTAGAGCCTATAATATAGATTGAACGTATGCTTAGCAGATTGCTCTAGATCGTACCTCCAGTATATCGATAGCCGATTCGGGCCTTCCGCTATCTCTTCGATAGATGCTATACCAAAAGGTATTGAAGGCTCTGCACCAAAAGCTGGTCTACGTATTGGCAAGAGCAGCTTATCCTGTCGCTCGGCGGGGAGTTGCTTGTACATTCGTAAGAATTGCTCTGCTCTGTAGTAGCTCACCCCGGGTAGTCCATAGTGAGCTACTGTATCTAGCTGGTTGTAGATGTCTTGTAGTTGCCATCGAGATTCGTCGAAAAGGCGGTATACCCCGAGTCCAGCTACTACGGGACCATAGGGAGCTATACGCTTAGCCCAGTCAGCTATATAATGGTTAAAGTGCCCATCCTTATAATATATCATGGGGACGATAAAGTCAACCAGTCCACGCTGGAGCCATACGAGAGGATCCTGAGAGACATCGTCCTTACAAAAGTAACCACTAGGAGCAGGTTTGGGGAGTTGCTCATACTTACCTATGCAAGCTGTTGAGAGGGCTACCTCTGGAGCAAACTCTTGCAGTGTGCGGTGGAGTGTGTCGATCATTGCTGTTACATTCTCTTCACGCCATGCCATCTGCGGAAGCTGCTGTGGATTCATCTGTTGAAAACTTTTGCGGTCGTCAAACTTTTTAGGTCCATCAGGGTAGCGAATGTAGTCAAGGTGCACACCATCTATATCGTAGCGACTAACTAATTCGCGCACTAGTTGTGACATGTGTGTACGGACTGCTGGCTGTGCTGGATCCATAAACCATGTATTACCCTGACGAAGACATAGATTCGGATGAGCGGAGTAGAAGCCTTCTCCTATTTTCGCTAGACTCTGTACATGCTCTTGCGTCCCCAAGGGATAGATAACCATCCATGCATGCACACTCATACCTCGTTGGTGGCATGCCTCTATAGCATATTGTAGCGGATCATAGTCATTCGGTAGAGCTCTGGTCTTACTGATCGTGCTAGATAGTGGCTCTAGATTGCTGGGATAGAGTAGATCGCCTCGCATGCGTACTTGTAAGAAAACCGTGTTGATCCCAGCCTGGGCACAAGTATCGAGTATCTTGCAGAGGGACTGCTGCTGCTCGACCATGCCAGAGTAACTATGCGCCGATACCTTTGGCCAGTCTAACCCCCATATTGTGGTGAGCCATACGCCTCGTATTTCAGACTTGGGGCGTTGTGGTACCGGGTAGGTGACATCGCTTAGCCCGCAGTCAGGTAACTCGATGTGAGGTCGTCGCCCTGTGGAGACTCGCTCTGTGCGACGTGTCCCACACTGACTGAGGGAAAATAGTAGTAATAGTAGAGCCAGCGGCTTTGAGAGAGTAGAGATATATCGGTGATGCATCACTCGTGGGGATTATGGAATGTGCAAAGATACGAAATCATAATTGGAGATTTAAAAAACGACGCGAATTGAAAAGATCTCAAGGGAGAGAAATTTTCCTCCTATAGCACACCCTCCCAATTACTCCGTAATTGTCATTGGGGTATTCTGGAATAATGAAATGACAATTAGAGTATACTTTACCGACAATCCCGGGATAAATGATAGTCAGTTAGGGGGTAAATGGCGTGACTATTCCTGGATCGCTAGAGGGGTCTCGTAGGTCCTGTCTTAATTTTATGGATGTAGATCAGAGATTTGTGGTATATTTGTAGCGAATAAATAGACATAAACCTATTAGCCAATATATAGACAGTGAACTATATACTCTGTCCTCACTGCACAAAAAAAATATCTGAAGAGACGATCATTGCCAATGCTGATTGCCGTGGTAAGGTGTCTATGCTGTGCCCGGGGTGTGCGCATGCGCTACGCTTTAGTTTGCGGGGGGCAACTTATGAGCATCTTAGAGAGCGATATGCTGAGGAGTCTCCCGATGGTCAGCCAGTACGAGCCTATCTACAGCTCATAGCCAACGATTTTGCTTACGCTGCTTTGTTACCTCTCTATGAGGGGTGCAACACGATCGGTAGTTATAATGGCCGAGGCACATCGGTGACAACACCAATCCATACGAGTGACCCAAGTTTAGGTCGTAATCATTGTCAGATTGTGATAGCTGGAGATGGTCGCGCTACGATACAGGACTTGGACAGTATGACTGGCACTTTTGTGGCGGGTGTCGAGTATTTGCCAGATACTTATTGCGAGCTCTCCTCAGGAGATGTAATAACGCTAGGTGCTACCTCTCTAATCTACATGACACGTACTGCTTATGAAGAGATAAACCCATAATGCTCCTCTATCTATGAAAGTGACATATACATTAACACCTGCCTTACGTAAAGAAATAATCGCCCTCGTGCATCAAGAGGTTGTCCCAGCTACTGGCTGTACAGAGCCGGTTGCCGTGGCTCTATGTGCGTCATACGCGAGCGCTGCTCTGGGATCCTTTACGGCGCAACACGTCTCGGTCTTACTCAGTCCCAACGTTCTCAAAAATGCACTCGGAGTCGGTATCCCAGGTACGGGGATGATAGGTTTACCGATAGCAGTAGCTCTCGGAGTGATCCTAGCTCAGCCTAACAAGGGGTTGACGCTCCTAGATAGCTTTACTGATGAGCAACTAGAGCAAGCAAAAAGACTGGTCGAGGCTAAGAAGATGACAATATCTACAAAGCAAGAGCCCGTGGACAAACTATATGCCGAGGTAACGATCACTACAACCAGCGGGGAGACATCAACGGCTATCATCAGCGGTAAGCATGATCACCTGACCCATCTGGCTAAGGGAGGCAAGGTATTAGAGGATCATCCGTTGAAGTCATCTGAGGGGCTAGAGGATGACGAGTCAGAAGTCCTTCAACTAAACTTCTCTCTCGTTTACGACTTCTCCATGCTGTCCCCCTTAGAGGAGATAGAGTTTATCCTAGCAGACTCCGAGGTTAATGCTGAGGCTAGCCGTATCTCCCTGCAGTCTAATTATGGTCATGCCGTAGGGCGTATGGTGCAAAGCGATCTTGGTCGACGATATCTAGGAGACACTACTCTGACAAGGATTGTCTCAGCAACGAGTGCTGCTTGCGATGCTCGTATGGATGGAGTACCTATCACAGTGATGAGCAACTCAGGGAGTGGTAATCAAGGCATCACAGCGATACTGCCTGTACTGACTTTTGCTAAGGAACAGAATAAAAGCTACGAGCAAACTGTTCGCGCTCTCATGCTGAGCAATCTAATGGTTATATACATTAAACAGAAGTTAGGTCGCCTTTCGGCTCTGTGTGGTTGTGTGGTTGCTTCGACAGGAGCTGCGTGTGGCTTGACCTATCTGCTTGGAGGTGATAAGCAACAAGTGAGCTATGCCATAAAGAATATGGTGGGTAATATCACAGGTCTACTCTGTGATGGTGCTAAGCTGAGCTGTAGTCTCAAAGTGTCTAGTGGAGTGAGTACGGCAATGTTTTCGGCACTACTGGCCATGGAGCAGAAGGTGGTCACAGGTAGTGAGGGGATCGTAGACGAAGATGTGGATCAGACGATAGACAATCTAACTAGTATAGGTCGTGTGGGAATGAATGAAACGGACCGGCTCGTCCTCAATATTATGACATCAAAAGATCGTTGAGGTCTAGAGTTTCTTAATAGAGCTTTCGTCAGAAATATATAAAGACAACTGGGAGTGGGTGGTACTGTTGTGTCAAGAAACAAAGGTTATGTCACGAACGTCTATGCTATATAGCAGGTGGCGGAAATACGTCGTGAGGCTGTCAGCTTCTTGTGTAAAGGTCGTCTCGTTCATGAGATGTAGGGAGAGGAAGGTGAGTATAGGAGGGTTCGTGCGTCAGGATGCTCTTGTCTCTAGCTCGCAAAAGCAACTAAGTAAATTGTCTATAACCAATAGGGTCGTCTGGGGAAGCTTAGTAATACTTCTCTTCTGTTCGTGTGACCGTGCTAACCTTCAAGGGGATTCACTCCCACACTCCTTCATAGTGGCCGATTCACTCTATCATGTTAGTTCTTATGAACAGGCTGCTAAACTATATAGTATGGTAGCGGATGGGTGTAAGGGACAGGAGAGTTTGCAGAGTCTTTGCTACTTCCGCTCAGGTGTGGTGTACGATCATCTGGAGCAGAGGGGGAGGGCGATTGCGAATTATCGTAAGGCATTGTTGATAGCTCCTGATTATCTGGAGGCAAGACACAACCTTCGTCTGGCTGAGCAAGCGAGGATGAATATGCCCTCGATGGAGTATCCTCTCAAACGTCGTTGGGTAGATGCGTGGGCTTATGCTATCCCGATGGCTGGCTGGCTGGGGTGCGGGGTATTTCTCTTCATAGGAGCTGTGATAAGTTGTCTGGGATTTTTCTTCGGTGGCTCGCGAGGTGTGAGGAGAGGGTCCTTCTATGCGATGCTCGCGCTGCTACTCCTATGGGGTAGTGTCTTCTTGATTATATTACATCGTCAGTATTATGATGCGCAGCCTGGCGAGGCAATCCTATGCGGTGCCAAGGCATCACTTTATGCTCTAGAAGACGATCCTGCGGAGGCGACTCCGATGATGGAACTTTATGACGGGGCTGAGATGCGTATCAAATCTACAATAGAATCTGATAACAGACGGAACTATCTGCAAGTCGTACTACCTGATGGCACAGAAGGCTGGATAGAGAGTTCTGCTATCGAACGGGTAACAACAAAATAAACCGAGGCTGCACCCTCTGGGGGGATGTCTTTGGAGTAACAATTTAGGATATGGTCGAGCAGCTTATTCTGTGGGAGCAGAGTCTTTTTCTAGCAATTAACTCAGCGCATACGCCCTATTGGGACGCATTTATGTATCTACTCTCTTCGCGCTGGCCGTGGATTGTCGTTGGTTTGGGGTTGGTCATATTCATCTTTGCTAAGAAGCCTATTAGAGAATCCATACTGATCATTCTCATGTTAGTGATCTTGATTACAGTGGCAGACCAAATCTCTAGCGGTTTAATCAAGCCTTACTTCCAGCGTTTGCGACCATCGTATCATTCGCTTACGGCAGACTTGGTGCAGTCTGTCTATGGTTATAAAGCATGGGGCTATGGATTTATCTCAGGGCATGCTACAAACTTTATGGCTTTGGCAATGTTCACTTCTCTTGCTTTCCGTAACAAGCTGTACACCCTTGTGGTCTTTGTATTGGCTCTGACGACAGCCTACAGTAGAGTCTATCTGGGGGTACACTTTATCAGTGATGTGATCCCCGGAGTCTGCCTGGGATTACTCTTGGGATATTTGGTCTACCGACTCTATCGGTGGTTGAGAATCAAACTCTTTAACGTGCACCCTTCTGAATCACAGGGGAGACTTTATGCATCTACGATCAGTTATTTTACAGCTTTTCTAGGTATTCACATCCTTTTCTTATTTGCTTACGCGGGAGAGTTGATGGGGATATTACAAGGGCAGGCTGGGTGGTAATCTACTCGAAGTGGAAATAATGCGAGAGACGTATGCTGTCGTCTCGATTGAATTCGTCGAGGCTCATAATACGATGCCAAGAGTCTAGAGCTCCATTCTTCTGAATATTGCGTATTAGAGCCGTCTGTTGACGGTAGTTGAGATAGGGATGTGTGGGGATACTGTCGCTACGCAGTAGTTGAAAAGGCGTGCTGTATGGCTTTATCCCAATGTAGAAATAGGGCTTGATGCGCTGATACCGCTCGGGATCCATGCCAAAAACTTCTTGTAGTTGCAGGACGGTGTAGTAACCTCCTAGTCGATCTCTATATCTAGCAATGCGTCTTGCAAAGCTTGGTCCGATACCTGGGACTTGTTGTAGTGTGAGTGTGTCTGCACTGTTGAGGTCTATTTGTTGCCCCCTTTGTAGTTTAGGTTGTGTTTGATATTGTAGACGCTTTGGAGCTCCTACGTAATCTGAAGATAGTTCTACCTCCTGAGATGAGATTGCCTTCTTTTTGCCAAGTGAGCTTGGTTGAGCCGGTGGAGCATAGGTCGCTTGACTTTGGTAGCAAGTGCTGTCTAAAGCTTCAGAGGAGTAGGTCGTTTGCCCCGATAGTGAAGAGAATGCTTGCGTATTATGGTTATTATCCCAAAGAATCTTTCCTAGTGCAGACAGTATGATCCCGCTAAGTACCACAAGCACCCATGTGTCCACTCGTCCTCTCTTGAAGCTATGCATGATTCTTTTTGTTGGTCTAAGATGCTATAATGCATCCGTCTTGTAAGGATATACAACGGTCTGCACGGAGAGCAAATGCTACGTCATGCGTCACAATGATAAAGGTTTGTTTGAGCTGATCTCGTAATTCGAAGAAAAGTTCTATAAGCTCCTCTTTGCGCTGCGTGTCTAGACTTCCCGAAGGCTCGTCGGCAAGAATGAGAGTGGGGCGGTTAATCAAGGCACGAGCTACAGCTATACGCTGTTTTTCCCCTCCTGAGAGTTGTGCCGGGCGGTGCCTGAGACGATCGGCTAGTCCCAGTTGTGTCAGTATATGCTGAGCCTTGCTAAGTGCTTGCCGTTTGCTCATCCCTGCGATCATGGCAGGGATAGCGACATTCTCCATTGCTGAAAATTCTGGTAGCAATTGGTGAAACTGAAAGACAAAACCTATCTGCTGATTGCGAAAGTGTGCCTGCTTTGGAGCTGATAAAGTGAAAGGATCTACACCGTTGATTACCATACGTCCTTTATCAGGTTTGAGTAGTGTGCCAATAATCTGTAGAAGGGTTGTCTTGCCTGCTCCGCTAGGACCAACAATAGCTGTTATTTCACTTGGATGGACATAGAGAGAGATGTCTTTAAGTATCTGTAGAGTCCCGAAGGACTTGCTGATGGAATCAAGGATGACAAGGGGGGATGGCATGAAGAGTTAAGCTGGTATATGATTGTGTGGTAAGAGCTTGTAGTACGAAGGCTACCATGTGGATGGCGAAGAGCTGAGGCATATAAGAGATAGAGCCCACGATACTACGTTTATTTTGATTACTCCTAGCTAGAGGAAGTATAGCCCTTTCATGGGAGGGCTCGCTGCTATACACGCATGGGATCGCAAAGACAGAGTGAGGAGCACCCAGCTGTCTAAGGCGCTTGCGAACGAAGCGTGATAAGGCGCAAACATGTGTCCTACTCATAGGAGCTACAGATACCCGTGTCGGGTCTACCTTAGCTCCAGCCCCCATAGCGCTAATTACTGGGATGCCCAACTGATGAGCAGTAAGGATCAGTTCACATTTGGGAGAGAGGGTATCAATGCAGTCTAGGATATAGTCGTAGCGATGTGCTGAGAGTAGTGTGGAGATATTGTCTCCTGATAAGTAAGAGGCGTGAGTCTCTATTTGGGTATCAGGATTGATGCGCAGGAGTAACTCTCGCATAGCCTCTACTTTGGTGTGACCGATAGTATCCCTAAACGCGATCTCTTGACGGTTAATATTGGTCTCATCTACACAGTCGTGGTCTACGATGGTAAAGTGTCTGACACCAGAGCGAGCTAGTAGTTCGCACGCCTTGCTCCCGACACCACCTAATCCCACTACCAGTAGGTGTTTGCCCGTAAGACACCTTAGTTGTTCGCCTCCTAGCAATAGCTCAGTCCGTTCTAACCAGTGGGGTATACTATCCATTTGAATGATGCTGGGAGGGGGTTACTGTGTGATACCTCGCTCGTCCAGAGCCTTGCGGTAGGCTCTGGCATTCTCTAAATGCTCCATGTAGTTGGTGGCAAAGGAATGATAGCCTGAGAAGTCAGTGCGAGCACACATATATAGGTAGTCGTGAGAGGTAAGGTTTAGCACCAGATCTATTGTAGCTTTCTGGGGGTAGCGAATAGGACCTGGAGGTAAGCCAGGATATATATAAGTATTGTATGGAGAGTTCGTTTTCAATAGATTGCCCCCGATACGCTTGATGGAGAAGTCTCCAGCAGCGTACTTGAGCGTAGGGTCAGCTTGTAGTGGCATCCCCTTACGGAGTCTATTGATGTATAGCCCGGCAATGTCTCCATACTCATCAGTCTTGCTAGACTCCTCCTCAACAATAGAGGAAATGATAGATACTTCGATGGGGGTTAGACCTATCTTTTTAGCTAAAGTGCGACGGTTAACTGTCCAAAACTTTTGATAGCTGTGCTTGTACCTATTTAGTAGCTCCTCTGGGGTTATAGTCCAGTACACCTCATGTGTGTCTGGTAGGAATAGGCAGCGTATCGACTCTGTAGTGAAGCCTAACGAGGCGCAGTATGTAGAGTCCTCTAGTAGGATAGTCAGATCCTCTGCGCTCATGGCGAGGGGGGCAGTGAGTCGCTCTACTAGCTCTGGCTGAGTGCGTACGGAGGAGAAAGATAGTCTGATAGGCTTTTGAGCCCCGTAGGCAATAACCTTACAGATAGATAGTATACTCATCTCTGGGGCTAGTCGGTAGCGTCCTGGGCGTAGTTTGTCTTCCAGTCGCACTAGACGAGCTATATTACGTAGTAAAGTAGGGTCTTTGATCTTTAATTCGTCTGTAATGCTACTTATAAGAGCATTACAGCTGGTTGTATCTGTAATGTAGACGTAACAATCTTGTGTTGAGCAACCTGCCGGACGAAGTAGTAGATATGATACCCATGAGAGTAAGAGAAGTACAATGATAAGGGCAGAAAGAGAGAAAATCTTAGTACGTCTGCGGGAATCTCTACGATGCTCCCTTTGCTTAGAGTTGTTGAAGTAAGAAGGCTTCCACCTGCTAGAAGATTTGTGACGTCGAGGCATAGATCGGAGTAGCTGAATAGTCATAACATACTGAGACTGTTGCAAAGGTGACAGTCTCAGTCTTGTTGGTTCAGTGATTACTGTAGTGGGCGTCGAGATTATTCGCTTTTTTGCTGCTCAGCACTGTCTGAGGGGGACTGCGTGTTCTCTTGTTGTGCCTTTTGCTCTTTGCGAATGCTACGAAGCTGCTCGTCAATCTGATCGATCTGTCTCTGCATATCCTCACAACGCTGCTCAATCATCTTGAGAAATTTCTCTCCAGCGCTGCTAGCTATACTAAGACGCTCCTTATTACTGCTATAGGTTTGTAGCTCGCTCACTAGTTGCTCTTTTTCACGCAATAGTTTATCATAGGATGCTCCATAGGGACTCTGCGGTGTATAACTCCTATTGCCTCCGCTATTACGTCTATAGCCTTTAGGCTTGTCAGACGATCTAAGTCTACTAAAAAAAGAGTCCATATGCTCCTTAAACTCCTTGTATAGATCTTGCTGTACCTTGCGGGGCATGTAGCCTATCTGTCGAAACTCTTGTTGTAAGTCTATGGCTGCATCTCGGAGTTCATTGCTTAGCTCTCCGGTGGATGCTAGTTCCTTAGCTCTTGCGATCAATTGCTTAGCGGCAGCTACGCTCTCTTTACTTTCTTGTCTCCTCTCTTTGTGAAGAGCCTTATAGTGGGTGTAGAAGGTGTCGCAGGCTGTCCTGAAGCGCTTGAATAGAGCTAAGTGTTTATTTGTTGGGATGAGCTCGTTCCACTCTGTCTGGAGCTCCTGCATACGAGGATGCCCTTCGAACCAGCGCTCGTCAGAGATCAACTGCTCGATCTCGGCAATGATGGCACGCTTGCGCTCTCCTTGCTCTCCGATTACTTTGTTACGCTCACGCATGAACTCCTTGCGCTTGTCAAAGAATATATCGCAAGCCGTCCTAAAGTGTAGGTATAACTCCTCACTGACAGCTCGAGGTACATGTCCTACATGGCGCCATTGCTCTTGCAGCTCTTTGATCTGATCTGTGTACTTGCGCCAGTCCTGTATCGTCGTTATCTCGTTAGGGTTAATGGCTTCGAGCTGAGCGATGATGTCGCGTTTGATAGCTTCATTTTCACTCTCTTGTGTGCGTTGCTGGTTGTGGTACTCTTGGTTGCTCGCGTTTATCCGAGCTGATAGTTCTTGAAACTGCTTCCACAGTTCTTTGCGCAGTTCTTTGGCTACGGGTCCCACGTCACGCCAGCGGTGGTGTAAGTCTTGTAGCTCACGAGCTGCCTGAGTTACGTCCGAAGACTCGGCAAGTTCCTTAGCTCGCTGTATGATAGTCTGCTTAGCTTCTAAATTCTTCTTGAAGTCGTATTCACGAAACTCATTGTTGATCTGCTGCAAATCGTAGAATTGCTCTCTCAGGTGCTCAAACTCACTATGCACTTGACGCATATCTCCAGGGGGTACAGCACCAGTCTGTCTCCAGGTATCTACAATCTCTCGATACTCTTTACTGATAACGTCAAAGCTCTCACTCGAGGAGAGGAGATCGCGCAGGCGGTTTACTAGACCATGTTTTATCTCCAGATTGGCCTTTTGCTCCTCTGCTAGCTTTTCTTGACGCTTACGGTTGCGCTCTTTAAAGTCATTGAGTAGCTCCTTAAGGCGAATCTCTTGCGCCTCGGCCTCAGCTCGTAGCTTTGCATTCTCCTCTGAGACGGAGCTCAAGTAACTATTCATCTTACTGTAGAAGGCACTCTTGTAGCGGTCTATGATACTGCGCGGAGGCAGCTCTCCACTTTGTAATAGGAGGACCACATCGTCAGTAATTTGTGCGCAGCTCATCTTGGCAATATCGGCATCTCTCTTGTTTAGGAGCCCCTGATACTGTAGCTCGGCCTCGGTGAGATTGGGAGTATCCATTTGGGGAGCGGACTCTGCTGTAGTGGTGAGAGACTCTGGAGCTACCATATCAGAGTTTGACTCTGAGGTTGCTTCAGGTGCTGAGGTCTCTAAGGTCTCAGCAGCAGTAGGTGTAGACCCTTCTGTGGATTGCGTTGTGGCTGTCTGGATGAGTGCGTCACTTTGTGCTTGATGCTCTTCTTGTGAGATAAGATTCATATCGAGATGATTCTGTTTTATATACGATGACATCAGGGGGTGTATAAGGTCTCCTCATGCTTTGTGTCAAGCTTGCAGATCCCCCTAGGCTACTATTTCTCATACAAATTAAAGCAAAATTTGGCTCATAACCTAATTTCAAGCGGATGAATTGCTGTGGATGATCGAGTTTCTTGCTGTAAATTGGGTATAATAAAAGGGCTATCTCTCTAGGAATAGCCCTTTTATGGTATTAATATCTATTACAAGATGATTCGCTCATCTGGGTTCACGAGATCAACTCCCCGTATCTCTTGTTAGATTTATTACGGTATGAGCAATGCATAATTCCGGAGTGCTCGACTGAGTATTTCGGAATAGTCGATTGAGCATTCGGGAATTACGGGATGTTGGGACCAGAGATCTTTTTACATAGTATGGAGACAAATACCTATCGCAAAGTGCGATAGGTCAAAGAGCCCCCTACTCCTCAGAGCGAAACATAGGGCTCCATGGGGGGAGGAGCTTGGGTGTCTTATTTCGGAGCTCTTTAGCTCGTGGAGTGAGGTACTTCTGATTCACTACGAGTCTGAATGTATAAGCATCAAACCATTCGTCAGTCATGATAAGGTGTCCTTGATGCCCAGAAGTTGCGCCCCAGCTATTTTCGACCATCCACTTCGTCGGGTTGCCCTGCTTGTCCAGGTCTACTGCTACAAGAGTCATCGCATGTGTCGATCCGCTGTCAAAGGTTGTGATGCGCTCTTCTTTTGTCATTGTCATGGGGACCCCGGTAATTGCTTCGTAATCATTATAGCCAAGAGTCAGGAATCCCGTCTTGCTATTGAGATCCTTACCGACATCGCAGGAGTAGTACATCATATTGCCATCTTTGAGAGATGCGATAGCCATTCCCTTTATTTCCTCCATAGGTAGATTGATATAAGTCCAGTCCTTGCCATCCCAAGCGTGTCGATCGTATTCTATGGCATAAGTCTGGTAGTAGGGTAGCGAAGGGTCATTCATAAGCATCACGTAATCATCTTTGAGATTTAGCCCAAGGTGCTCACTGTAAAAGCTTTGAGGCGTGTACTCTTTTGTAGATACCTCTTTGCCCTCAGCGTCACGGAGGGTATATTTAAAGGTCTTCGGCGGAACGCCTAGATTGAGACATAGTAAGCGATATATGGATCGTAGTGTGGCTTCTTTCTCTTGACGTAGGTCTGCGAGAGAGACTCCCTGCTGAGCTTTTTCCCGAAGCTTTATGCCTCCTTGTCGTAGGAGCATGGCAATGAGTGCCGACAGGCGAGAGGTGTTGTTACTGCTATAGGTCTCGGGCATGACGTCAGCTGGTACGACTCCGTACTTGAGGAGATTGTCAGAGATCCCGGTGAATTGCCCCCCATCACTAATCGGGTGCTGGAATAGCCACTCGACTTTACGATCGCTGATGGGTAGGTTTCGCGTCTCAATTACCCCTTCGAGAAATAGATTGGACTTCTCTAGTTGGTCCCAGAAGAAGGAATAACAGTGCGAGAAATAGAATTCCCCCAGGTTGTTGTCTCGAATAAGCTTAGCCCGTAAGACGTTGAGACCGGTAAAGAGCCAGCAGCGTCCAGAACTTTTCTGGTCGGTAATTCCCTTAGTTGGAACCCGGTATGTGAAGTGATCATCGGGGGAAGTAGACAAAGAAGCGCTGGATAGTTCCATGCCATTCTTCACGATACTGTTGTGCAGAGCACGCTCTGAAAGGGTTGCTGGCAGCTCTTTTTGGTACAATTCTTCCAGGAATTCTGGTGTTATGGAACCTGCAGAGTGTTTGGACCCACTTGTGTATCCCTGCGCTACTAAGAGTATGCTAGATAGTAGCAGCAGTAGTGAAAGGAATATTTTCTTCATAAAGTATAAATGTTCTTAGCGTATAATGTATGGAGGATTTATTTCATCTTTGCAGAGAGGTCTATATGACAGCAAAGGATATAGTGTGACTATGCCTGCCTTCACTATCCGATAGGAGTGCATAATATATCCCTGATGGATATCGCTCTCCACTCGGTAGGCGGGTTGTAATGGTGAGTTGTCCTACCAATGCTACCTCCTGATAGAGTAGGTTACCGGCACTATCTAAGATGCGAACGGTAGTGCCTGCCGGCAGTCTAGAGAGTGTGATCAGGTCGGGATCTTCAGGACGTAGTGGGTTAGGGTATACGTATACCTCTTTGCTCTGGTTGACCCAGTTGTTAGTCTGCCCTATATAAAGCGATACTAGTCCGACCGAGGTGCCTATGTATAATTGCCCTAATTTAATATCTATAGCTAATGAGATGATGTCATTGGTGAGTAGCGGACTATTGTCTTTAGTATAATGAGCTAACAGCTTTGAGCCATCTGGAGACAATAGATATAGCCCGTCTGAGTTAGTCCCGCACCACTTGTTGCCGAGAGCGTCTACTGCAATTGCAGTGATGGGCATATTGTCGAGTACGTAATAGAGATTTGGCGCTTGTCCACCGATGGGTCTGCTAGCTATAGGTGTACTTTGTGAGATAAAGGTGCTGGGACTAGAGATGGATATGGGACCCTTGTCGGTGGCTATCCATAGAGAGCCGGATGGGTCTAGAGCTAAGTCATAGTAGTTTTTTGTTGCTATCTCTTTGCCAGTACGATCTACAAACTGATTGACAAGACGATATTGGTCGTCTGAACTGTCTAGAGGTGTGCCTTTGTCGTCAAAAATAAATACTCCATTGGTAGCATTTGCATCTCTATGTGAGATAAGTAACCACTTAACGCCGTTGGGTAGAGCAAGCATTGGTCCAAAAGCATTGACGTGAGCAATACCAGGATAGGATATGGCTCCCATCTTACCTTCAGCGGTACGTACTACAATGGGGCTTTCTACGGAACCTTGAGCCATCCAAAGTGTCCCTCTGTTATCGATACAAAGTGACCCGACGCGTACGTTGTGAGCCGTTGTAGAGCTGTTTTCCCAAGCTCTCTGTAGAGGACTATTATCAGGCGTGTAGCGATTGAGAACGAGTGCCCCCTGTATCTCGTAAAGCCCATCACCCCACGATCCTACGAAATAATGTCTGGCATCCTTGGGGTCTACTGCAATGGAGACAGGGTCGTAGAAGGGTACATGTTTTGTCTGCTCTGCTATCTGATGATAGTCCCAACTACTCCAGAGAGGAGGGTTGTAGATCTGTATATATCCACGTTGCCAGTATGCATTGGTGTGACGACCACCACTGACAGAGTAGAGTCGTCCCTGCTGGTGTGTGATATAAAAGTGCTTATTACTCTTTGGAGCATTAGCCTTTATGTCAAGCAGATTTAGGGTTGCCTTGTGTGTACTCGTATTGGATAGATTTGCCTGATAAAGTTTCCCCCCAGCTGTTAACCAGAGTATATCCTTCGAGCTATCACCTGAGAGGCTTTGTAGTTTGTCTGGCAAGTCGATTCGGATCTGCTCTCCTTGGGATCTCCATACGATGACAGAGTCTTTACTAGAGACAGCTATGCCTGCAGCAACTGGGAGGAGTCTCTCGGCCCATCCCCCTTTGGCCATCACTTGGGCGGTCTCAGTAGTGCTAGTAAGATCTGAAATCCGATAGAGATCTTTGGAGTGATCTATATACCAAACAGATCCATCGGGTAGGGAGCAGATGCTTGTGATACCCTTTTTTGCGAAACGATCAAGAGGAACCCACGAGTCCGGATCTTGTATGTTTTGGGAGAAACTACTAGAGAATAGCCCTTGGTCTGTCAGTACATACAGTTGCTCATCATGGGCAAAGGCGTCAAGGACGATTTTGCCGAGGAATGCAGTCGCAACTATCTGATGCGTATTTAGATCAATTTGCATCAACCCGGAGTGCCCTGCTAAGAACACCCATCCTCGATGATAAAATATACGAGTGACAACTTTGTCGTTGAGCATACTATTGTCACTAATGCCCGTAAGGTTGTAGATGCGATCTGAGTAGATCAAGTCGATACGACCTGATGAATAATATACAGTGGTAACCTGATGACGAGGAGAGTAGCGCATTATTTGCGCATCCAGATCACTAATGGGTGTCAGCCCGTCTAAGAGCTGTATATCGTTGGGGCGATCAGGAGAGAGAGAGCCGATGACTCCTTGCGTGGTGAAGAGGAGATAATCGGGCAGGTCTGCAACAAGATCTATATCTCCAACAGCTAGATGCCACTGCCATAGTTGCTCTTGAGCTCGTAGGGGTAGGAGAGTGATGATGAGAAGGAATAGAGAATGATATGTGAGAGGTTTCATAGATTATGCAAAGCAAGATAGGAGCGGAGCTGTTCAATAGCTCGAGTACGATGACTGATAGAGTTTTTTTGATTAGGACTCATCATGGCAAATGTCGTGGTAAATCCTCTTGGTATGAAGAGACTATCGTAACCGAATCCTTCTATTCCTTTTTCATGACTGACGATATGACCATCGATATGCCCTACGAAGTTATGCATCTCGCCATGATTATCTACTAGAACAATGACACATTCGAAGTAGGCATCCCAAGGTTGTGGAAGTCCCTTTAGAGAGTCCAGCAGATGTCTTCGGTTAGCCTTGTCGTCACCTGAGGACCCTGAATAACGAGCTGAGCGTACCCCGGGTGCGCCACCTAGAGCCTCGACAAAAAGACCTGTGTCATCTGCGATGCAGGGCTGGTGATAAAGCTTATAGAAGGTTTGAGCCTTGATTGTGGCATTGCCTAACAGTGTGGAGGCACTCTCTTCAGGAGCGGTGTATTGTCCTAGCTCGGAGGATGAGCGAATCTCGCAAATATCACTGAGCATCGATTGTATCTCGGCTAGTTTATGCTTGTTTTGTGTAGCAAGATAAAGTATTTTCATGTAACTTTGTATGGGCAGTGTGAGTCGGAGCAGAGCGTAGAGATTTAGAGTGATTACAAAAGTACGGAAATGAATGGGATAAGCCAAATAGACGGAATTTCTCGACTGTTTCCCTATTGTGAGGTAAATGCACCTTTTGGGCCAGAGTGCGTGACGTACCGATTGTCCAAGAGGATTTTTGCTTTGTTGAGGTTAGAGAGCGAGCAAGCCGTAGCTCTTAAGGTGTCTCCAGAGCTCGTTGAGTCACTACTAGACCGATACGAAGAGCTACGACCAGCGTATCATCTAAATAAGAAGCACTGGATACAGCTACAACTTCCTACAGAACGTTCCGAAGAGTGGGTGTTACGTCTCTTACGTCATTCTTATGCACAGGTGTGGCGTAAACTATCTAAGAGGGAACAACAGGCTCTTCCCCTCGGCTTAGAAATCTATAATCAAGCACAACGTGAGCGAGATCTCCTTTGAGATAATACAACTAGATCACCCAGTAGACAGTACGTACAATTATCTTATAACGCTGCTACAGCAAAGGGTTGACTTACCCTCAGGAACTGTCATACACTCAGACTATCAAACAGCTGGGCGAGGACAGCAAAGTAATAGCTGGTTCAGTAGTCCTGGACTCAATGCTCTCCCCTCGGTATATCTACGTCTGCTGCGTCCTCTGCAGTATGTTTGGACAATTAGTGAGGCAACTGCAATAGCTGTTTATAAGACTTACAAAACACTTCTCCCAGAAGATATCGGCCTCATGATCAAGTGGCCTAATGACATTTTCCTCAAGGATCACAAGATAGCAGGAATACTGATCCATAATACGCTAATGAGAGGGATTGTCGCACACACTATCATTGGTATAGGAATGAATATTAACGAGGACTCCTTTCCTCAAGATTTCCCACAAGCGACCTCTTTGTATCTTGAGACTGGCGAAATCTATGATGTCCAAACCGTACTCAAGAGTTTATTGATACATCTAGGTGAGGAGCTTAGTCGTACCGATTATGACAGTCTACACAGGGAGTATAACACTCTATTGTATCGCCGTGGGCGTCTGACCTATTATCGCGATGCTACTACTCGGGAAATCTTTTGTGCAACTATTGAGGGGGTTAATCCCCAAGGTAGACTTATCCTAGCGACCTCTACGGGTGAAGTGCGTGATTATGCATTCAAAGAGGTCGTATATCTATAGTGTCAGTGTATGTCTTATAGCACAAGGGTTCAGCACCGTTCACTCTCTCATAGCGAGGTCAAACTAATTAAAAGTCTGCGGCTGCTTAAGTACCGTAGGCGTCTGGGGCTATTCATTGCTGAGGGAGATAAGCTAATTAGGGAGATGCTTCCAGCATATCGCTGTCGGTTGCTCGTCGGGGAGGAATCTCTTGTCGAGTCTATCTTAATAAAATCAGATATAGACCGCATTGCTCAGGCTGTGATCTTATCGGATCTGAGACAGACGGAGCGGGTGAGTGGAATGAAAAGCCCACGACCTCTCATCGCGATTTGTGAAATCCCAGAGGTGCAGGCTTGTGCAACATTTACAGAGCCAACTCTTCTCCTTGATGATGTGCAAGACCCAGGCAATGTAGGTACTTTGTTACGTACTTGTGATTGGATGGGTATAAATCAAGTTATTTGTACAAATGGATGTGCAGATACTTACTCTCCTAAAGTGTTGCAAGCGACTATGGGAGCCTTGGCTCGTGTTCGGGTATTCCATTGCGCTGATCGGGGAGAGCTGATGAATCAACTGAAAAGTGCCGGAATCCCTTTGATAGGGGCTTTCATTGACGGGGTACCTCTTAGGGAACTAGAGATCTCCCCTAGGCAACCATATATCTTGATCTTGGGAAATGAGGGGAATGGTATTTCTCCCGACTTATCAGCTTTAGTCTCTAAGCGTATTACTATACCATCTCCTACATCCGATCACTGCGAATCTCTCAACGTGGCTATTGCTGGTGCGATTATCATGGCTCATATTATGCTCTGAAGCTTCTTAGGTGATCTTCAGTCTTGGGGTAATAATGGGCTGATTTGCTTTAGCACATCTTCGAGATCTCGTAGTGAGGAGGCTTGGAGCATTGCTATACGCAAGTTGCGGAAGTTAGGGATCCCTTTAAATAGTGGAGAGGCTGCTAGGTGTCTACGGCTATGTAAGATACCTCTATGCTCGTCAAGCTTCTCAATGTTTTTGTGAATGATTTCTCTCAATATTTCTAGTTGCTTCAACGCTGGCAAACGAGGAACTGTGAAATCTGGATCAAGAGCTGCTCGCATCTTTCCGAAGATCCATGGTTGACCAATAGCTGCTCGACCGACCATAACTCCGTCTACTCTATACTTATCAAACGCATTTGCTGCCTCTTCGGCTGTAGTTATATCGCCGTTGCCAATGATAGGTATTCGCATCGCAAGCATAGATTTTACCAGACCTATTGGGGACCAGTCAGCAAGCCCTTTGTACATATCGCTACGAGTGCGACCATGGATTGTTAAGGCTGCTATGCCACATTGCTGCAGTCGTGGCGCCAGATCGGTGATTATTATATTGTCATGGTCCCACCCCAGTCTAGTCTTGACAGTTACGGGGCAACTAGAAGCAGCGACCACAGCTTGTGTTATCTCAAGGAGTAGCTCCGGATTTCGGAGCATACCGCTCCCTGCACCCTTGCCGGCAACACGCTTCACGGGACAGCCGAAGTTAAGGTCTAGCAAATCGGGTTCTAGCTGGCATGCGATACGTGCTGCTTGGCACATTGTCTCTACATTATGGCCATATATTTGGATGCCCACGGGTCTCTCTGCAGGGTCGATGCGCATTTTACGTAGAGTACTTGGTACATAGCGGATGAGGGCGTCGGCACTGATAAACTCTGTGTAGACTAAGCTTGCCCCAAACTGCTTACAGAGTAAGCGAAATGGAGCGTCGCTAACGTCCTCCATTGGTGCTAAAAGTAGGGGGTGGATCCCCAAGTCAAGGGAGCCTATTTGCATATTACGAGTTTAAGAAACAGGTAAACTGTACGGTGCTATAGGATTTATGCCAAGCAAAGTGCGGTACTCTTGAGAAATCTACAGAGCTTGGATGTTCCAGCACGAAGGCAGTCCCATGGCCCCATGCCTTACTAGCAAATACTAGACTAGGGATATTCGCTAGCCAGGGAAGGTCATAAGGAGGATCGGCAAAGATAAGATCGTATGGGGGGCCGTCATATTGTCGTAAATATTGCTCTACAGGACGGGTTATGACGACGAGTTGCTCAGAGGTCAAAATCTCCTTGTCGAGGATATCAGCAGCGCATCTAATATAGCTAGCATGCTTGGATTGCCTCTCGATAGCAGTCGCCGAGTTAACTCCTCGTGATACAAACTCTAGACTAATACCGCCAGTCCCTGCAAAAAGGTCTAGTACTCGAAGCTTCTCTATCTCATATTGAGCGGAGAGACTATTGAAGAGAGCTTCCTTGGCCCTGTCTGTCGTCGGGCGCAGATTTAGACCTCGAGGAGGGTCAAGACGGCGACGCCCATATTTCCCAGCAATAATACGCATGCTAACGGTGAGCTTAGTGAACCCAATAGTCCGTTGGAGTATTTATTACATTCCACTCGGCAGCGATGAATTGCCGATGTAGAGATTTGAGCACCTCTCGTACGAGATTATTAGTCCCAGCTACGCCATCAGACAGTATGATGGAGACCGGGGCTACGTGGTCTATAGAATTATCCAAATAGACCTTGCTGAGGAAGTAAAGTACTTGATAGAGGTGATGCTGCCAAGAGCGGTAGCGAGGCCAACTGTAGTGATTGGCTCGGAGCAATTCTCCAGATTGACAAAGGACAAGATCACATCCATCCTCTGCAAGCTCAGCACCGAGAGAGAGACCTGCCTGTAAAGAAGATTGACGTAGTATGTATTGTATAAAGGGCAATACGGTAGGGATAAATTGGCAGGCTAGGAAGCTACGCTGTATAATCCCTTTGAGCGTGCTACTGCACCCCACTGCTAGGCAAGGCTTTCCATCACCGAGAGCATACGTCTCACTGTAACATTGATCTCGATCCGTAAAAATCGGAGCTGCTAGCCGCCACCAGTTGGCATCTTGACTACCACTCATTGCACTCGGTATGACTACATAGTGAGATGTCGGGTACAGCACTTTAACCTCCCCTACGGGATCTATCAGGTCTGGATGCTGTGCAATAAGATTGCTCCAGAGCGTCGATACTCGACTCCAGTCTATGGGTACGAACCGCCTCTCCTCGACAAGTTTCCCTAGTATAGCATCTTCAATTGCATCATCTGTACGAGAGCTCTCAAAATCTTTATGGAGTGCATTTGTATAGACAAAGCCATCTGTCGTCAGTCTTAAGGTGAGTACGCGATTTTTAGGTGCTAGTCCGTCTGTGGGTAGTGTGGGAGGTTGCATAGCATGTACACAAATGATCAGACAGTAGACTCTCGTGTGGATCCCCTCTCTAACCTCTTTTATATGAATTCATCAAGGGAATTTCCTGCAGTTCACACCCAGAGAGTCTATTGTCTGAAGCAATAGATTAATAAGGGAGCCTAGTGGCGAGTATCGGATGGGATACCCATAGGTCTTTACTCCCAATTCCCAGTACTCTTAACCTCTGTCAGCGATCCGAGAGCTAGACCTGGGTAGCCAGTGCCTTGATAGCGAGCCTTGGCATCTTGTATAGCTGAGTTTAGGAGTTTCTTATCCTGGTCTGCCATATAGACAGAGAGAGGGACAGCCGCGCGGAAAACGGAGACCATTACAACCTCATCACCGATCTCCTGAGCGACAGACGCTGTGTCAACCTCAATGATAGATTGAGGAAATCCAGGTACCTGTAGGAACTCCTCAGCTGTGATACCATTCTTAAGTAGGGAGTCTGCGGCATTTACCCATACGGTATCTCGTATGATCAACCCTTTAGCAGCAGCTTGACGTTCATTTAGCCCCATCTCACGCATAGCATCTGTATAGTCTCCCTCAGAGCGAACGTAGAAAAGCTTGCCACTGGTTAGGAATTGGCGCAGCTCGTCTACTGGAGCATAGCGACTGTGCACGTCATGAAATGCATTCTCCACGAGGGCAACCTCCTTTAGACGGACCTGAATGGGAGCTTCACGAGCATCGCGTGTCTTGGTAAATCGCTCTGGAGTCAAGATGCTCATAACTGCTAAGTAGCCCACGACAATGGCCGCTATAAGCAGTAGGATGGTCATTATTTTTCTCATATCGCCTACTAATGTTTTTATTATATTGATTACGCTAACCTAAGATATCTGCTTAAATCTCTCCAATCCATTAAGGTTCAAAAGGATCTAACTAAATGACAGCGCAAATATACGCTTTTCCCAAAAGATAACCTACTCGCCTAAGATCTCCTAAGGACTACTTGGTAAGGATCCTGGAGAGCCCTATATGGATGAATGAATGACTACGCAGTGACCCCGCGGTGAATTCGTAATAGCCGATTGAGTATTTATGGGATTGCTACTTGACTATCCCGGAAAGCTCGTTTAAGGACTCCGGTATTATCATTCGGTTACTCCGGTATCATCACTTGACTATTCGGGAATACCCGTTTGCTAATCCCGGAGATTTAACAATGCTCTAATGGGGGCTAATTAGTACCTTTGCTGGCGGATAAAAAACAGATAGTCGTACGAGTAAACGAGTATAGATATGACATCGCTGCTGAGTGCGTTGGTACGGATCGGTCAGTTACTACTGGCTTTGAGTCTTTTGGTCTTTATACATGAGCTGGGACACTATTTCTTTGCTCGGCTTTTTAGGGTGCGAGTGGATAAGTTTTACCTCTTTTTTGATCTCAAGGGCAAGGCCCTCTGGAGGTATCGCCCTAAGGGTAGTGCTACAGAGTACGGTATCGGCTGGTTACCCCTCGGCGGGTATTGTAAGATCCATGGGATGATCGACGAAAGTCTGGATAAGAGGCAGATGGAGGGTCCGGTGCGTAGTGATGAGTTCCGCAGTAGACCTGCCTGGCAGCGATTCTTAATTATGATAGGTGGTGTACTCTTTAACTTTATCTTGGCACTACTGATTTATACAGGTATGTCGTACCACTGGGGGGATGTGACGCTATCGTCACGCTCGGTGACGGCGGGGATGATCTTTAGCCCCGCAGCTCAGGAGGTGGGCTTTTGTGATGGAGATATTATTTGGTCTGTAGATGGTCGGGAAGAAGACGTGCTGCGCCCAGACTTCATGCGCTCGGTGATTGAAGCTAACGAGGTGACCGTGCTGCGAGGTGGTGAGCTCGTCGACATAGCGATCCCGCGAGATATGATGCAGCGAATACTGCGAGACAATCAGGGGATGATGAGTATGCAGGTGCCTCTTGTCGTGGACAGTGTCGTGCCCGGAGGTGCAGCGTCACAGGCAGGTGTCTATCCAGGAGATCAATTGCTAGTGTTAGACAGCATCCCTATGGGGCATCAAACGAGTGGGCGCAGCTACTTTTATGCACATGCTGGCGAATGGATCCAATCCGAGTGGCTACGTGCTGGAGACACGGTACGGATGAAGATATGCCCCGACACGATGGGGCTGGTGGGTGTCGTGCTACGTCCGCTACAACAGATATACGATATTAAGCGAGTATACTACTCCCTACCTCAGAGTATACAAGTTGGCTGGAGCAAAGGCATAGCTACATTGACGGGCTATGCTAGAGATATGAAGTATGTGTTTACTCCTGAGGGAGCTTCGTCACTGGGCGGTCTGGTCTCCATGGGTAAACTCTTTCCCGCTCATTGGGAGTGGTACGCCTTTTGGCAGATATGTGCTTTACTCTCGGTTATCTTTGCCTTTATGAATCTAATCCCGATCCCGGGATTGGATGGCGGTCATATCCTTTTTGTCCTCTGGGAGATAATTACAGGGCGTAAGGTGAGCGATCGGGTATTGCTACGAGCGCAGATGGTGGGAATGATGATACTCTTTGCACTCATTATCTATGCGAATGCAAATGACCTCATCAAGCTCTTTTGATACAATGCCTAACGATATAACTTATCCATCGGATTATCGGGACAAGGTCGGCTACTACGACCTACTAGATCTCATAGCTAAGGAGTGCCATAACCCTATGGGAAGGGATTTAGTCGGGGCGTTGACAGCCTCATCAGAGCCGAGTTTGATACGTCATAGACTGGAGCGTGTGCGTGAGATGAGCCACCTCTTGAGTAGTACCATGGAGGTCCCTATGCGACGTGTCGCCGATATGCGCCCTACGCTTACGACATTAAGGGCTGAGGGAAGCTATCTCACGGAGGATGAGCTAGCACAAGTGGCACAAGCGATATTGGGCTATGAAGGTTGGTATAGGCTATTGACCAAAGAGCAAAACCAGTTTGGAGCAGCAACACCTCTCTATCCCAATCTCTCTCGTCTGGTAGTAGGTAATGAGGGATTGGTGGAGATAGCTCGGAGCATACAGCGCAAGTTGGATCAGCATGGGCAACTGGTGGATAATGCATCCCCACGATTGGCAGAGCTACGTACAGCACTACAGCGAGAGGAGCGGGCTATAGCAAAGTTGATGCGTAGTCTACTTGCTGCCGCCCAGTCAGCTGGATATGTCGAAGAGGAGGCACAAGCCTCCATACGTTCGGGGCGTCCTGTCCTACCCGTTACGGCAATGCATAAGCGCCAGATCCCAGGTATCGTACATGATGAGAGTGCTACTGGCAAGACATTATATATAGAGCCTCTAGAGGTTATCGAAGCAAATAATCGTCTTCGAGAGCTAGAGAGTGAGGAGCATCGTGAGGTTATCGAGATATTACGTCAACTGACAAGACCCATTCGAGAGCAATGCGACAGGATTACTCGTCTTTATCTATCTATGGGACGTATAGATGCCATTTGCGCTATAGCTTACTTTGCCGAGAGTATGCACTGCGTTATCCCGGAGTTACGAGACAAGCCGATCATCCAGTGGCGACGAGCAGTCAACCCTTTACTCCAACACACGCTACGACAAGAGGGTAAAGCGGTCGTGCCTCAAGACATCTCATTACACTATCCTCATGAGCGCATACTGGTTATCTCTGGCCCTAATGCCGGAGGTAAGTCTGTTTGCCTCAAGACTGTCGGACTACTGCAATATATGTTACAGAGCGGTATCCCAATACCAGTGCATCCGGACTCGGTAGCTGGGGTATTCAGACATTTAGCAATAGAGATTGGGGACAACCAATCTATGGAAGATGATCTGAGTACTTACTCATCACACCTGAAGCATATGCGAGCCATGTCTGCAGAGTGTGGAGCTTACAGTTTATTGCTCATAGATGAGTTTGGATCTGGTACGGAGCCAGAGTTTGGAGGAGCTATAGCAGAGGGACTCTTAGCACTCTTTAATGAGCGACGTGCATGGGGAATCATCACAACACATTACCGAAATCTCAAGGAGTATGCCTCAACTCACAAAGGGATTATTAACGGAGCGATGCTCTATGATCAAAAGGAGATGAAGCCCATTTACGAGCTTTCCATCGGTCAACCTGGGAGCTCCTTTGCTTTGGAGATAGCACGACAGCAAGGACTACCACGCAAAGTGTTAGACTACGCCACGAGCTCGGTCGGTGTAGCGGTTGTGCAGAGTGAGCGGTACGTACAAGACATCGCACGAGACAAGCAGTATTGGCAGCGTAAGCGTACAGAGATTGACCAAAAGGAGGAGAGGTTGGAGGTTCTCCTCACAGATTATGAAGCACGACTCTCTAAGCTCAGGGAGCAACGACAGAGTCTCCTGACACAAGCTCAGCAAGAGGCTACGGATCTTTTAGACCAGAGCCGTGCGCAGATAGAGCGTACCATACGGGAGATTAAGGAGAGCCAGGCGGAGCGTTCACAGACAAAGGAAGCTCGCCAAGCTCTTCGTGATTACACGGAGCAGTTGATTCAGTTTGCGCCTCTAGAGCAGCCGAATGCCATAGACCGTGAGCTGGAGCGTCTCAAGCGACGCAAAGAGCGTAAGGAGCGAAAGGGGAGGATGGCTCTTACGACAAGGGAGGCTCAGGATCCTAGTAAGTCATCCATTAAGTTGACCAAGCCGATCCCTCCTGAAGTGGGAGACCTAGTACGTATCACGACAATGAATGTGGTAGGTGTCCTATCGGAGTTGTCAAATAGTAGTGCAACGGTGGTTGTGAATAATAGAATTCGCATCTCCTGCAAGCCTAAAGAGATTGTGCGTCTCGGGGATGATCGTAAGGATGCGCAGTCTAGGACCGAGATAAGTACTGCTCATACGACCAATGTGGTGGAGCATTTGCATGAGCGTCGACTGGAATTTTCTGATAGATTAGATGTGCGAGGTATGCGAGCTACAGAGGCAACAGATGCAGTCCAGTACTTCCTCGACGATGCGATCAGTCTAGGATTTACCCGTGTGCAGATATTACATGGTACAGGCTCGGGTGCATTGCGAGTCTCCATCCGTGAGTTGTTAGAGCATTACCCCGGAGTGTCTCACTATCATGATGAAGATGTGCGATTTGGCGGTGCTGGCATTACGATCGTTCATTTGCCGGAATAGGTATGAGCGATACACGCTCCTGGTGCTACTCATACTATTGCTTCGAGTGAGTACACAAGGGCAATCAGATAGTACCATCATATCACCTATGGGGCAGCTTCCTATCGAATGGCTCGTTGAGAGCTTATCGAGTGATGAGCTCTCGGAGTTAGAGCCAGATCATCTCATAGAGTTAGCACGGCTGTCGGATGATAGCAATCGACAGTTGTTGGATCTTAATAGAGCTACTATGGGAGAGATACGTGCTAGACTCCCTTTTCTCACATCTTATCAACTTTACCAGTTGAGACGTTATCGTGATGAGCGTGGCGGAGAGCTCCACTCTGTCTATGACCTTAAGTGGATCTCCGGGTGGGATCGAGAGACGATAGCGCGGGTCGCCCCTCATGTAACTGTCCGTCCCCTTAGTAAAGTGGAGTATGAGAAGTTGCCATCTCAGCTTAGTGGAGGGGCTTACCTATCGGTTAGTTATGGCAATCCGACAGGAGGAGTAGGTAAATCTTGGTACGATCCCTGTAAACTACGCTCGGGTATAGCTCTTAGACAAAAAGATCATTGGCGTGTCGCTGTGCAATACCAGCGGTATCCTCAGGAACCGATTAAGTATGGATCATGGCGCTATTTGCTCGAATACGAGCCAAAGTCCGCTCACATAGATAAGATAATCCTAGGATACTTTAAGGTGCACTGGGGAGCCGGGTTGCTCTCTTCTAGTTCTATTTGGACAAGTACTACAGCTCCCGAGCTTCGCTCATACCACCGAGCGACAGTGACCCCTAGCCTGAGTGCTATGCGTGAGCAAACATTGCGGGGGATAGCCACTCAAGGGCGATGGGGTGCGTGTAGTTACTCAGCCTTTTACTCGTACACACTACTAGACGGATTATTGGATGAGCGACGGAGTCTTGTCGAGGCTATCCGACCCAATATGCGCTATGACACGCCTGAGCGACAAGCCCAAAGATCCCTAATACCGATGCAAACAGTTGGAGCACAAGTAGCCTATGGATGGGACCGCGCTAATCTGTCTCTACAAACACTCTATGCTGATTGGATGAGCTATAGCTTGGCCTTTATGCCGGGCTATAAAGCTTTGCAGACAGCCACCCCACTGCAGGACCATTGGCTCAGCTCTCTTTCTTATCATTGGCAGAGTAACTCTCGCCGATTGCAGCTTGATGGGGAGTTAGCATTGGAGCATCTGACCCATTGGGGCGCTATACAGCACATTCGTTATCATACAGCTCAGCAGCGCACCTTGGGCGTAACCCTGTATTATATGTCCCCGTTCTTTACCTCATTTTATGGTCGTGCAGTGAGCCATTATACACCCTTGGGCAATGACGTGGGACTACACCTTTACGGCACTACTCGTCTAAGAGATCGCACTACCTTGCAGACTCTGGTCGAACTATACCAAAGCATCCGACCTCGCTATCGTCAAGCAGAGCGTAGCCGTGGTATACAAACGAAGCTCTACCTAACCATGCGTTATAGAGACCAACTGGAGCAACTGTGGTATGCACAGCTGGGAATGTCAGATCAAGAGCGCCTACGATGGAGGCTAAGCAGTACGCTGCGGTATAATTTGCTCCCTTTATCGATACAACTTGTAGGAACACTCCAACGGAGACTCCCCTATGAGCAGGCAGATGCGCAGTGGGGGAGGGCTATTACCCTACTCGGACAATATCATCTAGCTCGTATCAAGCAGCTTAGCGTCGTGCTCTCCGGGCATTACTATGATACCGACCATCAGCGAGTAGCAAGCTACGCCTATATGCCTACCACACGCTACGCGGTCAGCTTGTACAGGGCTGTCGGGCGGGGTGTAGTCTCTGCTCTACGGATGCAGTGGCGAGGGGATGAGCACTGGATACTGTCAGCAGCTATACGCTACGATCACAATTCCGATCTTGGTAGTAGAAGTTGGTGTAGCGACTGCTACCTCTCATACCGCTTCTAGAGAAGATTATGGACAAGAGGTGTCCATGTAGAGGATACTTGGTCTCGAGGAGGAAATCTTTCACGAGTAAATCATGGATGATTCAGGAGTGACAAAAATGTTATTCCAGAATCCTTGATCGACAATCCCGGGATAGTTAACTGACGATTCGGGAATATTTGGTCGATAGTCCCTAAATAGCGATCTGGCGATTTGGACTTTGTTCATCGATATAGTTGATTTTGCATATTTATTTAGTTATCTTTGCTCGTAGGTAAGTTCCCGTATTATAAATAACAGAATGTATACTATGAAAACAAGATTGTTACTCATTTTTTTACTGCTTGCATCGCTCTCGTCATCTAGTCTCCTTACGCAAACGACAGCCATCGATATTGTATCTCAATCAATAGATAAAGACAATGGGGATATACTAGGTGGAGCGATTACTAATGCAGAGAGCTTAGGGCTCGATCTCTTTAGGGATGATGCGGCAACCCCTAGAAACTCTGCTCTACAGGGAGAAGCCTTTGATAACGGAGAGGAAAATCCTTATTCGACAAATCAGCCCCATATACGACTTACAACAAAGAAGACCAGAGGGAAGTGGCAATTTACACTGGGGATAGCCAAGGCAGATAAGGCGACAGCTTGGGTAGACCTCAACGGTAATGGTGTGTATGATAAGGGTGAGGAGGAGATAAAGACCTATAGGTTATGGAAGCCAAATATCAACGCCCAGACGATCACGATCTACGGAAAGTTCAATTGGATCTCTTGTTCTCTCAATGAGTTGACAGAGCTTGACGTATCGCAAAACAATTTCATCACATATCTTGCCTGTGATGGTAATCAGTTGTCTCAGTTAAATCTTTCAAGCAACTCGGCCATTGACAAGCTCTATTGCAATGGGAACCAGCTTCAAAACCTAGACCTCTCGGCACTACCCCTACTAAAAGAGCTTTACTGCTTCGATAATCCAGCCCTTCAAGCCCTTGATCTTACAAAACAAACGAAGCTAGAAGAGCTCTATACCAACCGTTGTGCCCTGACCGAGCTCAAACTTTCTTCACACCCCTCGTTAACGCAGCTCAAAGCGGATGAAAATCGATTGGTTTCGATCGATCTATCTCAAGTGCGAGCACTGCACAAACTATGGTTGAATAATAATCAGCTTACCCAGATGGATCTATCTGGATTTCGTGAATTAGAGGAGGTACAACTACAATCTAATAAGATCTCCGCAATAACATTGCCTAACCCCTCAGTCCTCTCTATTCTTGCTTGCGGAGACAATCCTCTCAAAAGTCTTGACCTCTCGTCTCAGCAGAGTATTACGCTTTTAGACTGCTCGGAGGCTGAGCTATCGCAGTTAGACCTTTCCTCTTGTCCAGCTCTCAAGGTCATTTACTGTTACTCTAATAAGCTGGTACAACAATCACTAGATAAACTCCTCAAACAGCTGCCTTCTCGAACTGCAGACGACAATGCTTTTTGCATTGTCGTAGACACGACAGATCCCGATGAGCAGAATGAGGCATCCTCTTCAAGAGTCTCAGAAGCAGAGAGTAAGGGATGGAGAGTATACGACTTCCGAGGAGGGGAAAATGAAGGATGCAACCCCTATCAAGGCACTCAGGCAATCGGGCACTTAGCTCTGGATACTCCTCGCATTCAGGTGCAGGGGCGGCAATTAGAGATCCTCGGAGATTATACGGAGGGGACCGTGTTGCGAGCAAATGGAGAGGTTATCTCAACCAAATTCCCCGTATTACTCCCAGCAGGAGAGTATGTAGTTTCTCTTACTTACCAAGGAGGCCGAGTTAGCCAAAAGGTATTTATTGAGTAGCTAGACTTAGGATCCCTGCTTACGGATCAGAGAGCTGGCCCTTGCTAGTCTCACACACTTACCGTCGAATGCTCGTGTATATCATTCAGGCGTTCTGTAGTTGTGACCTTGTAATACGGGAGTTTGGAGGTTGGGGATCCTATGAGTGCCAAGATTTATTCCAGAGTAGAGAGGGGATTATTCGGGAGTCACCGATTGATGATTCCCGAATAGTCGGTTGCTAATTCTGGAGTAAATGTTTTATCCTTATGGGAGTTTTGTCAAATGTTTCATGGTACCCTTTTAGGCTAAGACGGCACATGACGATTAGGACCTATGTCCAATCTGTAAGGTTAGGGGACTTTATGGATAGCAACACTGTAATAATTAATGATACATTTGCACGAGGCATAAATATAAGACAGTATAACTTAACTAATAGTTTTATGAAGTATTACAAATCAGTCGCTATGCGCCTTTTGATGGGAGTGATATTCCTTGAGACGCTTTCACTAGCGAGTTTAGCTCAGGGCAGTAATCCTCCTGAGGATATTGACTTTTCCGTACTAAAGGAAGAGAATCCACAGTCTGAGCTCTCCGTACAGAGTGGCTACGCAGCAGCACTACAAACGACGTGGCACGCCCTGCACAGCAACAGTTCGGTCAAGTGGATTGGGGATTCTCGAGATAGATATTTCGCATGCTCGGCATCAGCTTTTTCTGTAAAAGCCCCGTATAGTAGTTATCTTGTGACGAGTTCCCTATCGCTGGATGTCATTGGGGGAAAGATCTTGACCTTTGAGCTTAGTGTCCCATCCTTTAAGGGCTCGGCGCCCTTTCGCATTTTGTTGATCGACAAGGATGGTAAAACACTCCAGACACTCTATGAGCATCAGTATGCCAAGCAGGATTTTACACCGACATCGGTGTCGATACCTATCGGAATGACTGGCATTGGCTTTATCGCATTTGTCAATCAAGGATCGGATAAAAAGAATTTTGCTAGCTACTGTCTAAAGAATATCGAGCTAAAGGCCCCCTCGACAGAGGTGGCTATAACCTACAATCCAGCCGATGGCCTAGAGTTTTCTGAGGTCGCTGCTGGAGAGATCGGTGCTACGAAAGGGCTAGAAGTATTTATCCAGAACTTTAGTGGTACGCCCGAGGTCTCACTGACAGGGATTAATAAGGAGGACTTTATCCTTAAGCTCCCCTCGGGAGCGCTGACCGCCACCGGAGGAAAGATAAATGTAACCTTCGTGCCAAAGAATGGAAATCCGGCTATTACAGCAGCCGTTACTGTAACCGCAGGCAAGACAATGGTAGATATTCCCCTGCGTGCTGCAGCTTCGGGATCGAGCGCTAAGATCAAAGTATCTGCAATGCCGGAGCGTATAGACTTTGGTTCCGTTGCCGTGGGGAAGACCTCTACGCAACAAGCTACGAGTATTACTGTACAGAATGCTATCGAGACCCCAATGGTAACTCTAGTGGGTGCGAATAAGGGAGACTTTGACATTACTTTAGGATCTTCTTTTGACAATCATGGAGGAGGGATTTCCGTAACCTTTACGCCCACAGCTGTGGGGACTCGTACGGCATCTATAGAGGTTAATGCATCGGGGACAATACTACAGATTCCACTCCAGGGTACTGCAACCGAGAGCGGCGGAGGAGATATACCTACTAAGCCTGAGCCAAAGGAAGATCGAGAGCTATTGGTAGATAACTTTTTCTACAACTTTGACGAGGATGGTCGCCCTACCTCATGGAGTTATAGGGGGAATATAACTAAGGAGCTTAGAGGCTATAATAGTAGTACAGGGTTTGCCGTCCAAATTGATCAGACAAAATCGGCAGAGATCGCACTGCTTTACCAAGAGATAGACATAGATGCTGTTAGCTTTTCCATGGCTCAGGGGAGTGTCCTTGAGGGGATGGTACACTACTCTGTGCAGGAGCCATTTGCAGATGCCCATGGTCTCCGGCTAGCATGTCAGTGGATGGACGCTAATCACAAGCCTATCGTAACAACAGAAGACGCGTTTATCGCCAGCGATAGGTATGTAGAGTGGCGCAAGGCTTGGGATGAGATTCGCTTTAGGACGGTTGTCCCTAGTGGAGCTCGCTACTTCCGTTTTGGCGTAGAGGTGTCAGCAGGTAGTCTTGTCAAGGTCGATGACTGCTCTCTCTTACGTCTTACACGACTGCATGCTCAGGATCGTTTTGTCTCCGTCTTACCTCACGCTCTCCATCAGTATGGTAAGACGACGGAGCCTATGACAGGAACCCTGCTTGTACAGTCGATGAGCAGCTATAAGATCGAGGCAAAGACCAGTACTCCGTCTGGTACATTTACCCTGACGCCTAGCGAGCTTCCTGCGGGTAATCTGGTAACAACGGTCTCTTATGCTGTCAGAGCGAGTGAACCGGGTGCTTATATTAGCGGGAGTTATGGTGTAAAGCCCTATAGTGTACGTTATGACGATGATAATGCATGGGCATCGATGCGTATTAATGCGTATATTATAGATCCATCAATGCCTCCTAGTGTACAGCTCTCGACGGCTACGCCGAATAAAGCCTTGAGTTGTACGGTCGGAGAGGCTGCGGATCTGGAGCTGGACTTTGACGTATCTGGTGTTATCCAAGAGGTCAAGGTGCAATTAACATCAGAGAGTGGCTACTTCAAGAGTAGCACGAGTAGCTTTTATTATTCCCCGACTCAGAAAAAAGTCCTTAATAATAAGGTTAAGGTATCATTCTCACCACGTGAGGCAGGTCGGTATACTGCTAAGCTAACATTAACGACTGCTTGTATGGATCCCATCGTATTAGAAATTGTCGGAGAGGCAATGCCCGAGATAGCTGAGTGGATGGAGACCTTTGCAGAGGAGAAATCAATGGATCCTCGCTTCAAGGGGGATAACTGGAATAACTACCACCGTTTTGACAAAGGCTACTATTATCTCGATGGTTCTTGGGTCGAAGCGGGCAAGGTTTCGATCAATAGAGCCGGTCTACTAGAGAGTGATGAATTATTACTGAACGGGATAGAGCATCTAAAGCTCATCCCAGCAATGACTAGTGGCGTAGAGGTTTTCTATACGATAGATGGTGGTGGTCACTGGGCTAAGTCTACTCTAGAAGGGGGTGTATACAAAATCCATACGCACCGTCCTACACGCTTTAAGATAGTTAATAAATCTTCTGGTGCTATCCAGCTAGAGAAGATATTGCTCTCTCAGTCTCCTGATAAGGAGCGTCAGAGTATTAAGGAGATTGCCAAGGCTATGATGCTAGTCGGCAATGATACTGCTCTGGGACATTTAGAGGAGTACTTCGATGGGCAACGCCACACTCGAGGCATTAACCTTGGGGGATGGCAGAGCTTTGCCTCTCTTGCTGATAGACCTTTTAGGGGTTGGGAGCAAAAGAATAAGTCTACACAAGCAGTTGAGGAGACATGTGCTCAAATTTCTTTCTTTAACTCACTAGATAAAAACGATCAACGAGAGCAGGAGGCTTGGCTGGTCTCTCCGCTACTCTCCAAGACTAAGGCACAGAGTATGTACTTAACCTTCCGTCTGCGCTACGAACTCCCGACAGAGGATGGTAAGGAGCAGTTTGGCGTGTATATATTAACGCCTGATGGGCAGGGTAGTGTGAAGCCCCAGGTTTTAGATATATCGAAGTTACTCCTTGTACCTGATATGGAGTCTGAGCGTTGGTACGATTACTGTGTAGACCTATCTAAGGTAGATGGTCTGAAGATCGATGATTACTTCTACATAGCCTTTACGATGTATAGCCCTCATGGTGGTACGACCACTTCGCTTACTTTTATGGTCGATGACGTAACCTTCGGTCGTACAGATCTACCTGTGATAAAGGCTAACCCGGAGCAGATTAACTTTACCTTTAAGCCAAATCTCCCTTGCCCAGCACAGACGATACAGGTCTCTGTAGAGCATCCAAAGAAAGAGGTGACAATCTCTCTCGTGCCTAGCAAACTCAAGGAGGAGTTTAAGCTCTCTGCCCTGCAGCTCCCAGCAGAGGGAGGTAATCTTGCTGTCGGATTTAGTACGAAGAAAACCCAAGACCGTGCAGCTGCTCTCCTGCTACAGACTAGAGGAGGCGTCTCAAAGCTAGTGCGTCTATTGGCACAAAAGGACAATGGTGTGGAGATACTCGATCCTCTGCACTCTGTCTATATTTATCCAACGACTACAACGGAGCAACTTAATCTATCGGAGCCTTGCCAGTGCTTCTGGATTTACACGACAGATGGTACGCTAGCCTTGCAAGGGACTGCATGTCAGGTGGTCAATGTATCGGTACTTGCTCCCGCTCGTTACTACATCTCCCTCCGGCTAGTAGATGGGGGTGTGATAACGCTTCCCTTTGATAAGCAGTAAGCCTGTGAAGGTACTCCCCTTGGGGTGAATGTTTTGTCCTAGTATGACTAGGCAATAAATGATGAAATAGATCCCTAACTCTATGCTTTATGTGGAGTTAGGGATTTTGCTTTGGTAGAGTCTCTAGACAAATCTCTCGGCGTTTGTCCTAATAAGATTAAAGAGTTACCGTATATGGCGCTGTGGTAATCCTATGATTTGGTTACGAGAAGGTCTGTCTTTAATTCCTGGATCGTTAACTCGTAATTACGGAGTGCCCGATCGACTATACCGTAATACTCTGTTGAGTATCACGGTATGATTTGACAATTGCTCTGTAAATCTCTGCAAATGATCTCTTGAAGGCGGGGAATCGTTGTCGTGGACTATAAAGGTAAAGCGGTGTGAAGTGCCGAGGCACATCCACACCGCTCTACTTATACTGAGCTATACTAGAGATATTATCTCTGGTGATATACTCCCAGTAGTAGGGAGCCCTTAGATAGCATCTGGACCTGAAATATACTCAAACTCGCCAGACCCAAGACCTTTGTAGGTAAAGGTTACAGGGCTACTAGTATAATTTTTGCGAATGGTAGTAGAGATGACATACATCTGGTCTATACCATTTGTCTGTGCAGGCATGCTCGCATACCTGGCCTTGAGGATCATCTTGAGACCGTCCTTGATACGCTCGTGGCGTATCTTGGTGAGCTCGTCATCTGATTTGCCCTCTTCGTCAGGACGCGCTCCGACGCTGGCTCCACCATCTAGGTTAAAGTTCTTATAGTAAACGCTACTGCAGAACCACCACTCCTCATTGTCGGGGTACTTCTTGCTGATATAGTCTGGCTTATTGGTCTTGACCCAAGCATGGAGTACCATAAAGTCATCAGCTGTAAGCGTAAAGCGTACCGTAGGATCGAAGATCCACTTACTACCAATATTGACAAACTGGCTCACGGTATTCGCTACATGCCATGTGCCAGCCTCTAGCTTGAAACTCTGATACTCGGGTGTGGTTACCTTGTTGTCATACCACTCATAAACCACGATACACACGTTCCCTGGCTGAGCGTAGGGCATGCTCTGCTGCAACAGTATAGGGATATACTGCTCTGGTAGCATAGACGAGCTTAGATTGCCGTTCTTGCTACCCATAGATAGATACTCTTTGGGCGATATGACCTTGTATGTGCGATTGTCTGCTAGGCGATTTCCGATGAAGAGCATGTTGCGCTTACCTTCTGAAAGGGACACTTTTACAAGATAGCTAGAGCCCTGCTCTGTATAGTGTGACACAAGATATTGTCCGAGCGAGCTTATCTCCTCTTTGGAGAGTTTGTTGGGATCTTTTGATTTGATCCCAGCTTTTACGACATCTTCTGCTGAGATATTTACAGAGATAAGCTTGTCCAAATCCGCGTCCTCTTCGGAAGGCTGCTGCATGGCATACGATACGTTTACGGCAGAACCCTTACCCCATTCGGGATTCATCTTAGCGATTAGAGCTGGGATATACTTGTCGGGCGAGACCCAGGTTGTGAGAGTGCGATTCGTCAAGACATAGTTAGCCTCATGCTTGACAGTCTTCATAAATTTCTCTGTGTCTGATCCTGTATAGCCAGCCTTTTCAGCTTTTATAAAGGCTGTCGTGATGATCTTGTAATCAGCCTCTGTGAGGGTGTATGAAATACTCTTCTTTATAGGCTGATCGACAGAATCTATCTGCTTATATATTTGCTCCATCGGATTGCACGCCGTGAGCAGAAGAAGTGCCGTACTGGCAAGGAGCTGTGAAATACGTTTCATGTTTTTTTGAGAGTCTTAGAGTTAGAAGTTGATACGTAGACCTGTCGCCCAAGTTCTTCCGAAACCATAGTATACGAGAGCCGACTTCATATCGTGATTCTTACCATCACGAGCATCAGCTATGTACTCAGTGTCTGTCACGTTGTTCGCATTGATGTAGAGCGTAGCATCGCATTTCCCAATATTGAAGCGGTAATTAGCTCCTAGATCTAGAGTAAAGTAATCCGGCATACGCCAAGCATCGACCTTATCGCTCTCTTTCGTGCGATTGGTAGGGTCAAAGTCTGCGTAGTTCTTACCGGCATAGTTGACATCAGCTTTGAGACGGAAGTTCTTGAGAGCTTCCCAAGAGATCCCAAGAGCAGAAGTCATCTGAGCCGAGTTCCCGACGTGTACCCCTTTGACAAAGGCATTGATCGTCCCGACATATTGCTGAGCTTCATCAAATACATCAGCCTTGACATCGTCAGACCATATCCAATCTCCCCAAGAGAACATGAAGCGAAGATCTAGAGGCTTGATGGGTGTATAAGTAGCCTCTAACTCTATTCCCGTATGACGAGCATCTAGACCGGAGATATTTGCAGTCGTATTGTTGCCCATATTGCGTGTAAGACTCTTGTCTAACCACTTTGTGTAGTATCCATTGAGGTCTATGCGGAGGTTTTGCATCTTAAATCCATAACCGATCTCGCCTGTGAAGACTCGCTCGTACTTGGCACCCGAATTGATTGTTGTGTTATAGCGGAAGAATACATTGCGGAAATAAGGAGCAATGGTAAAGAATCCCGCGTTTACAAAGACGTTACTATAGTCAAGGAATTTGTAACTAGCCCCCGCTTTGATACTCCAAGGTAGATAGTTTGCCCACTGAGATACAAATTTATTGGGGGGTGTCTGTGGATCGTATTGCTCTCCTGTGCCGCCGAGATTGATGTAGCGATAACCTTTGTGAGAGATAGCTCCTGATATAAAAGCGTTGAAATCATCTCCTGAAAATTCGCCTTGAGCAAAGAGCCCATTCCATAATACCTCTCCTAGGTTGTCGTATTGTATATAGTCCCCCACATGAAGGGGCTGGTAAGGTTTGTGATACATTAATTTCGTTGACGTGCTTTGAGGCTCTATATAGTAGTCACCACCGAGTAGATCCTCGATGACCTCACGGTGTATGCCCTGGTAGAAACGTCCATCAAAACCTGCGGTTAGCTTAAAGAGGTCGCTAAACTTATTAGTGTAATAAGAGAGTAAACCGTACCAGTTGTGCGAGTTCACGGCATTACTAAAGATCAGTTGAGACCCATTGTTAGAGGATTTGTTAGCAGCCATGACGCTTGCGTAGTCCAATAGGCCGTCAGGAGTTCCCATAAAAGATGTGGGATCTTTGGGGCGACCCGTGTTGTAATCTAGCGATAACCAGTTGGTCTTTGTGCCACGTAGGCGGCGCCCTCCTCCGTTAGACATGGAGGCATAAATAGAAGTATAGAGACTACTCTTGCTGTCTATATCCCAATAGTGGTTTAGTGAGATCTGAGGTTTATGATAATAATTACGACCATAGGCAGCCCCCTCAATGTGACCATTGATATAACCATAGCCACGGTTTAGACGACGATAGTCGGCAGCATTGTGATAATCCTCGATAGAGTACATCTGACTACGCTGGTTGTGCCACTGGGGAGCTCCAAATGCGGTAAAGGATAGACGGTGATGATCATTGAGTCGCTTGGAGATATTAACGAAGTAGCTCCACCCGATGAAGTCGGTACCCTTGACATATCCATCCCCCTGACTGCGAGAGCCAGCGAGAGATACAGCCCAACCATTGTCAAGAAGCCCAGTAGATACATTAAAAGAGGTCTTGAAGAATCCATCATTTCCGACTCCGGTGTAGAGACTTCCGCCTTTCTTAGCATCAGTGCTCCTAGTAACCATATTGATTGTGCCACCTACAGAGGAGAGCCCTAGTTTAGAGGCTCCCAGCCCTCGTTGTACCTGGATGAAACTACTGACGTCGTTGAGACCAGCCCAGTTAGACCAGTATACTTTACCAGACTCCATGTCATTGATAGGTACTCCGTTGATCAGTACGCCTATGTTATTAGAGTCAAAGCCCCTTAGATTAATGCGTGAGTCGCCAAAGCCACCTCCGCCTTTAGTTACGTAGATGGAAGGCGTAGCCTTGAGTAACTCTGGAAACTCAATATTAGGAGCCTGAGTTTGAATAGACTTCATCGTAATATTAGATACTGGGACTGGGGTCAAACGATCCTTAGGTACGACGGATGCGATGACGCGCACTTCATCCAGTCCGATTGCATTGAGAGACAGATAGATCGTCCCAAAGTCATAGTGATTCCGAGCCGATGCAGGGACTTGCAGAGTCTTCGTTTCGTAGCCAACAAAGCTTAGTGTCAGCTTAGCACCTGCAGGGACTGAGAGCTTAAAGTTACCCTCGGTGTCTGAGTACGTCCCCGTCGCCCCGCCATTAGTATAGACGGTCACACTAGGCATTGGATCTTGAGAGCCTTTTTCTAATATCTTTCCCGTTACTTGCACTTGAGCAAGTAGAGAAAGACTGCTCGTGAGCAGTATCACGAGAGCAGTGAGAGTAGTTAGTAATCGTTTCACGATAGTAATGTATTTGTTAGTGATTAGTGTCTCTTAAAAGATCAGAAGAGGAGTTACTTGACTTTTGCCCCTTCCAGACATAGGCAAAAGTAATCAAATATCTTAACAAATCCGCTTTTGATTTGTTTCCTTTTGTCTTTGACAACCTTAAGGGTCATCACTCTCTCCTCGATTTTTAGCACTGAGACTATCGTTTATGAGATAGCCTTTACACAAGAAAATCCCAGCACTCCTCAACAGTCTGTTGATCAGTACTGGGCACAAACAACGTAGGAGGCTCTTTGACGCAACACCTCCTACGCAAATATTCTATCCATTGTAAGGACTGTTTATCTCCCTTTCGCTATTTGAGACAGACCAAGGATGCTAGAAATACCTCTGTCTTAGCGGCGCAGAGAGGATACTTCCCAATAGCTCTAAGCGTCTAGCTCCTCTTGGCGAAGAGACTGCACGTAGCAAGCCTTCTCCATCATGCGGCGGTTGACGTCCGAGGGTTTTTGAAATGCTTGGCGTTTGCGTAGTGTACGGACGATACCGGTATCGTTATACTTACGCTTATAACGCTTGAGTGCACGCTCGATGTTTTCACCCTCTTTGATTGGTACAATTATCATACTTACCTAACTGTTCTTTGTATTATGGTTTTTGATGGGAGTATTTCCTAAGGACAGCTACAAGAGTCCCCAGTTCGACAGGCAAAGTTACAAACTTTATTTGAACTAATCAATACTTTGGTTACTCTAAGATGCTTCCCTCTTAATTTCCAGTCTGGGGTATAATATTAGGGCTGCTATCCTCTTTGCATAGAGACTGTACTGATTGATATCGGGGGATAGCAATTTTTTCTAATCCCATTGTCCTCTGCAGTAGTTTAAGGGAGGAGGGGAGGGCTGATAGTAAGGATGGAATTTTATTCCGGAATCACCAATCGATCATCCCGTAATAATTGGATGAGATCTCCGGTATAAATGATTAGCACTCCCGTAAAACGATTATTTATCTCCGATATAAATGGTTAGATACCCCTGCTTAAATTGACTAGATGGCACTGGTGCTATAGAAAATTAGCTCTCTAGGTCGTGTTTGTATCTTGCTTTAATTGAGGAAAATATAGAGTGTTTCATACTCTGGATCAACTAGTAGGAGTAAGGGAGATGGCAGGCTCACCACCCTTTAAATGAAATATTTGTTGTAACTTGCGAGCCGAATCGTTTTTTACCCATACACATAAAATAAATAAGCAAACCAGATATGACAGTACACCGTTTATCCCGTGTCTACTCACTACTCGTTGCGGGTTTTGTCTTGCTCTGTAGTACCTTGGTAACTTTCGGGCAACAATCTTTCGGCGGGCACCCACTTATGATGCACGAAGGTTCGCTACGCTCACAGGTTGCTGTGCGCAATGTGAATTTGGATTTTAATCCCTCTGACTACATGGTCCGAGACACTTGGACTGGAGGACTGCAGACTAAGCCTCTCTCTGTCGGGCGGGTAATAGAGTATCAAGCTAACTTTGCAGAGGAAGCCCAGCTCATAGGTGCCATCGATGGGCGAAATGTATATCGTCTAGAGATACAAGTTGAGGGAAATCCTGTAGGTTGTAACCTATATTACAATGACTTTTACATCCCCATGGGTGGTAAGCTATACATCTACACTCCGGATGGTAAGGAGCTGTTAGGTGCCTATACAAATGCCACCCACAAGGTACATGGAGCTTTTGCTACGGAGCCTATTAGTGGTAATACCCTGATATTGGACTACGAAGCCCCAGTCTCAGGAGAGATGCCCTCGATAGATGTACAGGGTGTGGGCTATTTTTACCATCCCATCTTGATGGTAAGATCGGGCGAAGACCAGCATCGTGAGTTTGAAGATCGCTCAGATCCGGGTCTACGTCGCTATTGCCAGATCAATGCTAACTGTCCGGAGGGGAACCCCTATCAAGCCCAAAAGGCTAGCTCTGTTGCGATGATTATGGTCCTGGACCGTGGTATAAGTGTCTGCTCAGGCAATCTAGTAAACAATCTGGCCGAGGATTTTACTCCTTATGTCATGACTGCTGCACACTGCGCAAGTACAACCAAAAATTTTACTGTAAGTTCGTTAGATTTGGCAAAGTGGATCTTTAGTTTCCACTACGAGAAGCCCCGCTGCTCTAGCGGTGACTATGCAACGACTAGAGAGGTCAGCATGGTAGGTGCTGAGATGAAGTCTTTTTTGCCAATGGTCGGGTATTCAGACGGATTGCTCCTTAAGATTAGTGAGGATATACCTCTAGATTACCGAGTATACTACTCTGGATGGGATGCATCCCCTACCGTTTGGCCTAGAGGGGCTAGTATTCACCACCCAGCAGGAGATGCGGCAAAAATCTCTACTTTCGATGGTAACGTGCAAGTCTCTCAGTGGGTCATTAATAGCAGCGTAAAGGGAGGCGCAGATGATCACTTTGGGTTTAATTTCAAAGCGGGTAATACGGAAGGCGGTTCATCAGGCTCTCCACTCTTTAATGCCGACGGCTATCAGATAGGTACGCTAACGGGGGGGCTAGTTGGTATATGCCCTATGGATGCGATGTATGGGCGTCTTAATTCGCACTTTGACAAGTACAAGGCAAAGGCTGGTACATGGTATATGGCAAAGTGGTTAGATCCTCAAAATACGGGAGCTAAAAAGGTGAGTGGTACATGGCGTAACGGCTACGAGCCTCTAGATGTAGTGCCATCGATTATTGGAACGATCGATCCTGGAGATGCGTCAAAGATTCATCTGTCTTGGAAGGCTGTCCCAGCCCATGCGCAGGGCTATGCCATCCAGTACAATCTGTATCGTAATGGTCGCCGTATAGCAACTAAAACGGAGACGACGCATGAGGATATCCTGACCAATGAAATGAAAACAAAGGGACAGGTAGCCTATGCAGTTGAGGCTGTTTACACTATCGATGGTAAAGAGGTTGCTACACCAGCGGCTCACTATACCGTCTACACGGGACAACTGGTATCTCGGGTTCATCCTACTGTTTCCACAGCTAAAAAAGGCGTGAAGATTAAGTGGCAGATGCCTTACAATACACAGGTCGTAACGAAGGTTAAGAACCGGGATAAGGTAGCACCTTTTAAGGCTCCTCACGGGTTACAGACGATCCTCTCAAACTATGCAATCCCTGAGAGAGCTATCTCAAGGGTGTTTATGTATGACAGTTATCGTGTCGCTCAGTCTCCGTTCAACGGTCAGAAGCTCTACATACATCAGATCAACTTCATCCCTTCACAGGATACTCCTTATACTTCCGATGGTCGGATTATTAGGAACAAGAATATTTCGTTCTTTGTTCGCCAGAAAATTGACGATACACCTATACAGTATTTCGACCTAATTGTTCCTAAGGGCACGGCTCAGAAGAAGCAATTTTTCTCTTACCAGCTCTCGATGCCAGTAGAGATTAGTGATGCCCACTTGCTCGATGTAGGCTTTGCTTTTGATCCAGCACATCTTACAGGCGATATCTATCTTGATGGAAACTCAAAGGATGAAAAAGTCTCTTATGATGCTTGCAAGTTGGCTTTTGACTTTATTGACCCCGATTATGGGATTCGCAAGTTTTACGTTTGGCAAGAACCGTACAGTGCCGCTCGTATGGCCTACCAGGCTCTGGAGCTAGTGATCTCAGACAATCCACGCAGGCAGGGTGGCGTGACAAATAGGTATTACACACGAGGCTCTCTACCCGTCCCCTTCCCAACGGTCAAGAGTTATGTGCTCTATCGTAACGGAGCAAAGGTAATGGAGCTCCCAGCTGAGACATTAATGTATGAGGATGCAGAGGGTAAAACTACTGACGATTATTATGTAGAGGTTGTTTATAATTATCCTAAAGAGCTTCGCCCTAATGATCAAGTGTCGCAAGTTACGCCTGAGGTGCGCCTTTATCCAGCACACTTTACGACACAATTGCAGCTTACGGACGCTACAGAGGTAGAGACTGTTGAGCTATATAGCATGGAGGGCGTACGCCTTGTAACTTTTGCTGGGGATCGGCTGATGGGTATACTTGATGTGACGACACTCCCTGCAGGGCAGTATATCGCAATAATTCGCACGACTGGGGGCGTGCAGACGCAGAGACTGGTTAAGTAGTCCGCAGTCCTAATATATAATGTGTAGTGGCGGTAGTGTCGAGAGGAGGCTCTCTGCACTATCGCCACTCTGTATTAGGTATCGTCGTGTCAGAAAGTATTGTCTGAAATTTTTCACACGGTGGGAGTGACAAACCCTCGCGGCATTCATTCTCCCCCATTTTAATGCTACAAGAGATTTGTTTTCCACACTTTTTTGTACTACCTTTGTTTTCGGAAGGTTATGATGGAGTCTCTAGCATGACGCGGTTAACTCCTGGCAGGGTGGTGCCTGCCAAGGGTTGTTTGTGTGGAAGTACTCCCTTATTCGCCCGTTGGGTTATCTCAGAAATACTCGTACGCTAGTCGCAGAGCGACTGAGGTATGTGGGTATAGCTATTCAAACTATCAATGTATAACTAACGCTAAAGAAGAGTTTTTATGAAAAGATTGGCTCTATTCTTTCTGATGCTAACGACCTGTATCGGTTGGGTTGTTGCGCAGAATAGGACCATCACGGGTACTGTCACCTCAGGAGAGGGTAAGGAGCCAGTGATGTTTGCAAATGTGGTCGTGGAGGGCAACACCTCTATTGGTACCACAACAGACGTAGATGGTAAGTTCACTCTGAGTGTACCAGCATCTGCCAAGAAGCTGACCTTCTCCTACGTAGGTCTCAAGACGATCTCGGTCCCCATCACTAAGGTGATGAATGTGGTTATGACTGCAGACTCTCAGGTATTAGACCAAGTCGTAGTAGTGGGCTACGGTTCGGGACAGAAGCTAAGCACGATATCTGGCTCTATGGCTCGTGTCTCTGGAGAGCAGATTGCTGAGAAGCCTGTTGCTAATGTTATGGATGCTCTACAGGGTAAGGTCGCAGGTATGAGTGTCTTGACTACATCCGGAGACCCAAATGCAGTGGCAAACGTACAGATTCACGGTAGAGGATCCTTGACTGCAGGCTCAGCACCTCTTTACATCGTAGATGGTATGCAGACTGACCTGGCGACTGTCATGGCTATGAACTCCAATGATATTGAGAGCATGAACGTCTTAATGGATGCTTCTTCGACTTCTATATATGGTGCTCGTGCTGCTAACGGTGTCGTCATTATCACAACAAAAAAAGGAAAGCGTAGTGATGAGGGTTCGGGACATATTACATTTAATGCACAATATGGTATATCCCAGTTCCTCAACACCAAGCCTTATGAAGACATGATGACTGGAGACGAGCTCCTAGAGTATCAGGCTGCGCATGGTTATTTGGGAGCAAAAACTAAGAGAGACCTACTCAAAAAGCTGGCGGAGAAGGCTAATACATCTGATGAATCCCAGGCATGGCCATTTAATCCTCCTTTTGATATTGATAATGATTACAAACCGGAGGATTATAATTTCAATTGGCTCAACTTCCTTATGGGGCGTAAAGCACCTACATACAATGCAGATCTCTCTTTCAGTGGTGGAAGTAATCGTACTCAGTATTATATCTCCATGGGTACTCTTTCCCAAGAAGGAATGACACGAGGTCGTAACAGCTTTACTCGTTATAATGGTCGTGTTAGTGTTGATTCTCGCGTGAAGGACTGGCTCAAGGTGGGAGCAAATATTTTTGGTGCCTATACTACACAGTATGCTTCCGACTTTGAAGGGAGTCCTTACGTTAACGAGGGTACATATGGAGCATTAAGCCAGCCTCGCTATTTCAACCCATACGATAAGAATGGTCAGCTGCGTCGTTATTGGTATTTACCAGCGGTCGGAGACTTTACAGTCTTTCAGGATATAACCGATCAGTATCTTAATAAAGTCTCTAACGGCTACCAAGCTAACCTCGGAGGTTATGCCGAGTTAACTCCTATTAAGGGGCTAATCCTTAAGACTCAAGCCGGTCTGGATCTTAGTCATAGTGTCTCTTCAAGGGCGTTCAAGCCTGGAGCTTATTGGAGAACAGATAAGCGAGGTTGGAGAAGTGAACAGCGTGGACTTTCTGCTCTCTTTACATGGACTAATACGGCTGAGTACCGTACTTCATTTGCAGATCAGCATAAGCTTACCTTCCTCTTAGGTCAGGAGTGGGTACAGAACCGTTCTGATGTCATAGGAGCTTATGTTAAAGGTCTAGAGCACCCCGAGTTTATGCTTCTTGGATCTGGAAGTAAGCAGCCGGAAGACCTCTTGCTTCCCGATCAGGCTAAGAGTGGATATAATTACCTCTCATTTTTCGGGCGAGTCAATTACTCCTTTGATAACTATCTGCACTTAGATCTATCACTACGTAGTGATGCTTCTTCTCGATTCGGGCTCAATAATCAGACGGCTTTCTTCTACTCGCTGGGGGCAACCTATGACGTTTATCGCGCCCATCTAGAGCATGTCAAGTGGCTTAATACGTTACGGGCGCGTGCTAGCTGGGGTACCACGGGTAACTCTTCTATCCCTACTCTGGCATTTTATCCTCACTTGTCTCGTGCTAACTACAGTGGTATCTTTGGGTTGTCTGCAGCATCAATTGGTAATCCTGATTTAGGTTGGGAGAAGCAGTCTAATCTCAACATTGGTGTAGACCTTGATGCTTTTGATAATCGCTTGCATACGGTACTTAATGCTTACCATCGTATCACTGATAATATGCTCATGCTGGTACCACTTCCTTACATTTCTGGATTCTCTGGTCGTTATGAGAACGTCGGGTCGATGACAAACACGGGTGTTGATTTAACCATCAGCTACGACTTCGTCCGTACACGAGATTGGAATGTTTATGCCTCTGCCGTACTCAACTACAATGACGAGCGCATTACAAAGCTCTTCTATGATCTAGATGAGTACAAGATGCCTCGCTATGGGCTTGCATATAAGAAGGGGCAGGCTGAGCAGTTCCTAGCAGCAGAGTATGCAGGGGTTAATAAGAAGACTGGTAAGCAGCAGTGGTATGTCCCCGATGAGCATGGTAATATTTCTAAGGATCGTATCACGGAGGATTACGAGGAGGGCAAGCTACTCCGTGCTAGTGGTAAGAAACTCCGTGCGCCTTTTAACGGAGGATTCTCTATGGGAGCTGGCTGGAAGGGTCTTGCGCTCGACCTTGATTGGTCCTTTAACGTAGGTAAGTGGGTTATGAATAATGACCGCTTCTTTACGGAGAACGTCAATCATAACTTTATTGAAAGCAATAAGAGTCGCAAAGTGAGAGAAGCTTGGACGGAGGAAAATCCTAATACCGACGTGCCTAAGTATGGGGAGACGATGGCTTTTGACTCTCGTCTTTTGGAAAAGGCATCTTTCCTCCGTTTGAAGAATCTACGTCTTTCGTACACTCTGCCTAGTGAGTGGTTTGAGCATATGGGCCCCATCACAGGTGTCCGTGTTTACGTGTCGGGACGAAACTTGCTCACGTTTACTCCATTCTCCGGATTCGACCCAGAGGCTACTAATAACTTAGCTCTAAATAGCTATCCTAATACGCGTCAGTATGTAGGAGGTGTGCAAATCACATTCTAAGCGGATCCGATTAAATTACCTTATATACAGAAGATAAATTATGAAACAACATATGAAGACCATCGGTCTCGTGCTTGTGTCGTTGCTTGCATTCACTGCTTGTAAAGTAGAGTACATTCCCGAGGGAAACAAGGAGCAGGGGCCTTTTCAAACGATGCAGGATGTTAAGTGGACACGTGAGGCTATGTTTGAGGCTGTTAGAGGTGCAGAGTCTCCAGGGAACCTCTATATAGGCGACTGGCAAGCAGACCTCTACAATGTAGATCAGCTGAGGGACAACGGTGGGTATGGTCCATTTTATGATTGGGATCCAGCCCTCTTGGTGAACAGTGATAATGTAGCTTCTTATTATGCGGCTTTTAGTTCTCTCATTAAGGATGCGAACTACTTTCTTATGCGCGCAGAGGAGCTCAAGGCAAACGACACTCTCTTTAAGACCTTTTCTGAAGCAGATGTCGCCAATTTCAATATCTATGTAGCGGAGGCTCGTACGCTGCGTGCGTTGGGTCACTACCGTTTGATGACTCGTTTCTCAACACGTTACAATGATACGAATGATGGAGGCGATCTCGGTATCGTTATGATGAAGAAGTACGATCCCCTCTTTAAGGAGCTTGATAAGAAGCGTGCTACGCAAAAGGTAGTTTACACTTGGTGTCTAGCGGAGCTTGAGGAGGCTGCTAAGAGTCTTCCAACTAAGGGTGCATACAATGACCTCACGATGGACGGGATCCCTTGCTATCTTGTTGACGATTATGCTTACGCTGTTCGCTCGCGTATTCTCCTTGAGATGCATCGTTATAAAGATGCAATTTCAGAGGTCGAGAAGTTCATTGACAACTATCCATTGACAAGTAAAAGGGAAGACTTCTCTAAGATTTGGAAAGAAGAGACTTCATCTGAGATCATGATTAAGACTTATGCTAATAAGAAGGTTGGTCTTGTCTCAGGCGTTTTGCATGGGATTCACTATAGGGCTGGAGCACTCGCAGATGGCAGCGATGTAGAGTTAGTAGTACCTACATGGTTCCCGACTCAATATCTCATAGATCTATACGAGAAGCCTATAGATACCGATACTGATCCTGCAGGTAAGGATTGGCGTTACTTAAACTGGTTTGAGAAAGGTGCGGCACAAGGACCTAACGGGGTCATGGTATATGTCTATGACGCCCGGCCGGCTACATTCGTCTCTAAGTTCAGAGGGAACCCCGCTCTAGATCAGGATCGCTCTAAGCACCTTTATAGCTATGCCCATACGACACACCTCTTTGACATAGCAGAGGCTTGGCTTATTAAGGCAGAGGCTCAGGCATGGGATGGGGACGTCTCTGGAGCCAAGTCGACACTACAAGACTTACGCATGGCTCGTGGACTAGGAGATCCTCTGTCTGCCACGACACAGGATCAGATCAAGAAGACTGTTATGAACGAGCGCACGCGCGAGATGCTCGGTATGGGTACTCGTATGACAGATCTTAAGCGCTGTAAAGTCGATCTAGATCGTCGTGACAAGCCGGCTCAGGCTGCACTTGTTGACGAAGAAGGCGTCTTGCATACAAAGAGCTTAGATCTCCATAAATCTCATACGGACAAGATGTTTATCTGGGAGTTCCCCCTCCAAGATCGCTTCGCAAATAAGGAGCTCATACCTAACTGGTAAGCAATGGCCTGGAGGTGTAGAGAGCTCGTGCTAACTAATAGCTAATCCTGACTATAGGAGAAAATCTCTACAATCCTACTGGAGATGAATTGCCCCCAAGGTGCCCTTTAAGGGAATCCTTGGGGGCTGCTCCTTATAAGGAGCTCAATCAGTACGTCAATATGTAAGGCGTTGTTGGGTGACCATAGATTTTGATAGATAATGATGGGATCATGGGCTGATCATTTGGGGTAGTCAGATGACGGTTACAGAAGTTCAGATCGGTAATTCCGAAGCTGCTGATCTATGCTTCCAGACTTTTCAATCAATAATTCCCGAGTAACGAGACGGCGATTCCGTAATTGTCTTTTGATAATTACGGAGAGATGGATTCTTTATTCCGAGACTGTTCCCCTAAGATATGGGAATACCCCGACTCTCACCATTCTCTGCAATAATCTCTTTTCGTCATTATCCTATAGGATACGTAGCGTCTCTATAGGAGTGTCTTCATCGGCTGCATTATCTGTAAAAACAGTATATTTGCAAAATAGAGGGGGATATCTGTAGAGATTAGCAGCTATCCTCTATAAATATTTATATATAGTGATATGAACATACTCTTAAACGATAAAGTTATGAAACGTATTGTAATCCTTACTACTATGCTCCTGCTGATGTTTACCATGGGGCAGGCGCAAAACAAGCAGCATGACAACAAGTCTTCAGACGCTCAAATTGAGGCTGTGGAGACTGAGTTTGACTTTGGCACAATAAAGGAAGTCGATGGTCCAGTTAGCCATACTTTCATCATCAAGAATACAGGTTCGTCACCACTTGTACTGACACGTGTCGTAGCCTCTTGTGGCTGTACAAAGCCTGAGTTCCAGACAGCTCCGATAGCTCCGGGTAAGACCTCGGCGATCAAAGTAACTTACAATCCGGCGGGGAGGCCGGGACAGTTTGTCAAGACAATCTCTATCTATAGCAATGGCAAGGATGGTAGTTACATCCTGCGCATTAAGGGAGTTGTTGAGTAGAGTAATCGAGAGCAGTTAGTCTAGGGGGGACTAGATTGTTACCCCTCCAATTTATATTGAGAGAGGAGAGGACTGATATCTCTCAGACGACCTGAAAGTACAGGCTTATGGCTATAAAAAGATTGATGCTGCTACTCATCTGTCTGTGTAGCACGGTGTATATACTCAGATCGCAGCACAAGATGGAGATGATAGACTCGCTGTCGGCGATCTATAACTTCGGTACGATCGCCGAGGAGCGTGGTACAGTCTCGCACAGCTTCGTCTTGAAAAATGTGTCTGACCACCCGATGATCATCTTGCGTGTCAATACCGATTGTGGCTGTACGACGCCTGCTTATGATCGCACGGCGGTGGCTCCTGGAGATTCGATACAGATCCATATAACGTTTAACCCCCTGAACCGTGCCGGATCTTTCGTCAAATACACACGCGTGTACACATCTGTGGAGCCCAATAAGCCTATCAAACTGATGATCAAAGGCAATGTGGCCACGCTTGGTAAGGCGACGCCTACAAGTTCTTTATATCAGCAGCAAATAGGGCCCCTGGAGGTGAGTAATGTGTATCTGGATTTCCCGTTGCAACCGGCAGGCGCTGAGAATGTGATTCGCCTGATGTTCAATAATCCAACCGGGACCCCCTTGGATGTCTCTCTAGATACGATCCCGCCCTTCTTGACTAGCAGTGTGCGTCATGCCACTCTAGCAGAGTATGAGCCAGAGGAGATTTTTCTGACTGCACATACAGATGGCTCTGTACCCCCAGGCATTCACGAGGGATGGATAGGGATCTCGGTGCACCCTAGTGGTGGGGGAGATGTGCTTTCCGGAGGAGTTATGGTACGGCTTATGATGCCGCCACGCTTTGTTAAGGGGGAGCCGGAGGCACTCGCTGAGCTAAAGACCTATGTGCGTCTAAATGACGTGCCGACTGATCAGAGAGTGTATGATGGGACGCTCCCTTTGACGAATGCGGGGAAGTCTCCTTTGCATCTTTATTCAGTAGTGAGCAATACTCCATTTCTAACTATTGTCGATTATCCTGAGTCGGTATCTCCTGGCGAAAATGCGGAGGTGCGCTACAGACTGTACTTAGAGGGAGTGGATCGCTCTCGGAGTGCTGTCAAGGCGAATTTTCACTTGCTGATGAATGATCCCAATGCGCCTTTGCGTAACGTGCTTATTGTAATCCCAAAGAGTGAGTAGTAGGTACATCTTAATAGCGATCTCTTAGATCATGAATCTCTCTGTATGCCATGCTTAGTCACGACCAGTCAGAGGATGATCAATGGTACAAGGGCTTAAGAGTTAGTAAAGGCGACTCCGCTCAGCCTATTTAGGTCTCAAGGGGAGCGGTATCAAAGGGATCTTTGAGGTGTAGACTTGTATCGCCAAAAGGCTAAAAAGAGTAGACGTTTTGAGTATAACCGGCGCTGTCAGGAGAAGTGGTGGATGCACGAGTCGGTCAAATTGCTCAAGTGATATACATTACAGGTACTATACAATCATGGATGATAAATCTTTAGACTTCGAGCAGATAGATCGAGATGCTGTCAAGTACTTACGCAAGCATCTGGATCCGTCTTTGATAAAGGAGTATGATGACGATGAGATCTACCTCTATGTGATGGATCTATGTGATGACTATTTTGATGTGAATAGCGAGAGCCAGGATGAGATGGAGGTCTGTTTGAATCTAGAAGACATGGCAACCTTTGTCTCTAAGGGCTTAGGAGAGGACCTTGGAGTCAAGATGCATGAAGACGATGCCTGTGAAGTCATCTCTACACTCTATGACTACTATGCTGAGTGCGGGTTAGTTGACTTCATGGAGTCCTCAGAGGAGCAAGAAGGTGGTCAGTCATAATCTGCGTCAGAAGTAGTCCATGGCTAGACGTAAGTTAGAGAAGTTTGCAGATTTGCATGGTTACCCTAATGTCCATGAGTATGGATATGCTGATCTCTCCTCTCCAATAATAGCAAAGGAATTAGCGGGTCGTTGGGGTAAAAGAGCGTTTGATACAGATCGCCCCCTCATCTTAGAGTTAGGGTGTGGACGGGGCGAGTATACCGTAGCACTGGCTCGTGAGGATAAGACATGCAACTATCTCGGTGTAGATCGCAAGGGTGCTCGCATGTGGTACGGGGCTACGGAGGCACTCCACCTGGGAGTTACAAATGCGGCATTCCTTCGTACCGATATCAAGCTCCTGCCATTAGCCTTTGCTTCTGGAGAGGTGAGTGAACTTTGGATCACCTTCCCTGATCCACAGATGAGACGTACACGAGCTCGCTTGCTCTCTTCCTATTTTTTCACAACTTACAATCGATTCCTACGATCAGGAGGATTGGTACATCTTAAGACGGATAGCCAGTTTCTCTATGAGTACACGCTGAGTCTGCTAGAGGTCAATGGGCTTGAACCTGTCGTAGCTCTTTCGAATCTTTATCAGGAGGAGATGTGTTTGGTAGAGCTCGGCATACCTCGTATATTAACGCATTATGAGAAGCAATGGCTAGGGAGAGGTAAGACGATCAAGTATATACGCTTTGCCCTGCCCGAGCGTGATCAATGGCTGGAGCCGGAGAGCGAGCCGACTCCTGACGACTATACCAGTTGGACTCAAGTGCCGAGAGGACTCTTGTATCGGGTAGAGCAAGAGTATCTTGGAGAGTCTGAATAAGGACATGTAACTAATGGATCAAAAATAGATACTTTGCATATGGATTATACTGTAGAGCAAGTGCTCGATGCACTACGTAATGTGCGCTATCCCGGTACTGGGACAGACATCGTAACGGCCGGTATCGTGACAGATGATATACAGATAGAGGGGCGTCAGATTAGCTTGACGCTGCACTTCCCTCGTGTGCGAGATCCTTTTGCTCGCTCTGTTGTCAAGGCTGCCGAGACTGCGATCCTTACCTACTTAGACCCAGAGGCTGATGTGGCTGGACGTATTACTGCGACTTTTAGAGAGGAGCCAGAGCAAGAGCCTGTGGAGAATCCGCTCCCACTTGTCACAAATACGATTGCTATCTTTAGTGGTAAGGGGGGGGTAGGCAAGAGTACTGTGACATGCAATCTGGCAGTAGCTTTGGCGCGTCAAGGATATAAAGTTGGATTACTCGATGCCGATATATATGGACCCTCTATGCCAAAGATGTTTCATTGCGAGGATGCACGTCCAGTTGCTGAGGAGGTCGATGGCAAGGACCGGATTTCTCCGATCATTGTGACGGAAGGGATTAAGATGCTTTCTATAGGCTTTTTCGTCCGTCCTGATCAAGCCTTGCTATGGAGAGGGGCGATGGCTTCGAATGCGCTTAAGCAGTTGCTCACAGAGGGTAATTGGGGCGAGCTCGATTACTTATTGATAGATATGCCTCCCGGTACGGGAGATATAGCCTTGACGCTTGTACAGACCTTACCTCTTACAGGAGCTATTGTGGTCACTACACCTCAAGAAGTGGCACTCGTAGATGCTATGAAGGGCATCAACCTTTTTCAGACGGATCCCGTCAATGTGCCTATCCTCGGCCTGGTAGAGAATATGTCATGGTTTACTCCCGCCGAGTTGCCAAATAATAAGTATTACATCTTCGGTCGGGATGGGGGGAAACGCTTGGCGTCAGAGCTTGGCATCCCGCTCCTAGGTCAGTTGCCACTTGTGCAGAGTGTCTGTGAGTCTGGAGATGCAGGTAAGCCTATAGCGGCAGAGAGTGATCACCTCGTGAGTCGCTGCTTTGCAGAGCTGGCTACAGTTGTTACGGAGCGTGTCCAGGAGCGACTCTCGATGTCTCCTGCTACGCGTCGTGTACAGATTACCCACTAATAGAAGTCACATCAGGGCAACTTGCATTTTTGCTTGGTGGATGCCCCTGGAGGAAGTCGAGGAGTCCCCGACCAAATCGAACCCAATCTATGTGACTAAACACGGCACAATAACTCACTTTCGTTACTGAACCTTCTGTAAATGGAAGCGGAGCGGAAGAACTTTTATTACGGAGTAGTCAGAAGGCTACTCCGTAACTCTTAATTGACAATTCCGTAATCATCGATGGGGTATCCCGTAATCTCTAGCAAAGTACGCCGTAATTATTGATAGGGGTCTCGGGGTCTATCGATAGGTCATTCCCCGTAATCGCAAGAGGTTTCTAGTAATACTTGACTTGTTGTCAATACGAGCTCTACGAAGGGAGAGTAGGGCTGTAGACCTATATCGTCTAATTATGGTAGAGAGACTTTGCTGAGGATACCTGTCAGGTAGGCGATAGCTAGACCATAGTTCGTCATGGGTACTTGCTGCTTCGATGCGATGTCTTGCCGAGTAATGAGTAAGCGACGGTTAAACATGCACGCCCCGCAGTGGATGACAAGGTCATAGGCTGTTAGATCGTCGGGGAAGTCACGCCCAGAGACATGGTCTATGGTGATCCTCTCGGAGATCTGCTTGCGCAGTAGACGTGGTAGCTTGACGGTGCCTATGTCTTCTCCTTCGGGGGCATGCGTACAGGCCTCTGCGATCAGTATACGACTGGATGGTGTCAAGCGCCCAATAGCATCTGCTCCTGAGACCAGTCGTTGCAGATCGCCTCGCTGAGCACTCATTAGGATTGAGAAGGAGGTGAGACGGCACCCCTTGGGAACAAGGGGCTCGACAGAGGCAAATGCTTGTGAATCGGTGATAATCAGTTGAGGAGGGGAGAGGAGCTGTGAGAGGGCATCGGGGAGCTCTTCGGGAGTGACGCACAGCGCGTGACATCGTCTGTCTAATAGTGCGCGAATGGTCTGTACTTGGGGCCGGATGAGGCGCCCGGCCGGCGCAGAACTATCTTGAGGCATGACGAGAAGCACGAGGTCTCCAGTGTGACATAGATTGCCTAGGAGAGGGGGTGCTTCTTCTGAGAGCTTTTGCAGCTCTTGAGTTAGACTGTTTACGATAGCCTTGATACCCTCTTCACTCTCTTTGCTTACCTCGATGGGGAGTTGACCGAAGAGTAGTGAGATCTCCCTGCTACGATCTCGCCATACTTGCTGCTCGGGAAGGTCGCTACGTGAGATGATGGGGATGGTTGGGACTCTTTTTTCGAGTAAAGAGGTGACAACCTCTCCACTAAGCGTGGACTCGTTGCTGAGGAGGTATAGAGCGACATCTGCGGATCTGAGAGCCTGCATGGTGACACGCTGTCGCTCATCTCCGAGAGGAGTGTCGTCGGCGAGCCCAGGTGTGTCGATAAGCAATACGGGGCCTACGCCCGGTAGCTCGAGGAGTTTCTCTACGCTATCAGTCGTTGTACCAGCCTGCTCAGAGACGAGTGAGCGACTTTGGCGAAGTAAACGATTGAATAGGGAGGACTTCCCACTATTGACTTGCCCTACGAGGAGTACTCGTTTACGCTCACTAGTTGATTTGTCGTCCGGTACCATACTATATAATTTCTCTTAGAAGCGAAAGTCTCGCATACCGTCCTGTATCTGTATAAGACGTTGCTGAGCAATGCCACGCACACGTTCGTTTGGTATCATGGGCAGTTGCTGAGAGATCATCTTAAGCCCGAGCTCACGGGTTTCCGGTGAGGCGTAATCCTCTAAATATTCTTGCAGAGTCAGGAGGGCGTTGGGTCCACAACAGTTAGCTATTTGCCCACTCTTGCAGAGAGCCATAAATCGATCTCCGGTGCGCCCCTCCCGATAGCATGCTGTGCAAAAGCTAGGAATATGCCCTTGCTTGAGTAACCAGCCGACAACCTCATCGAGAGTACGAGAATCGCTCACCTCAAACTGCTCTGATTGCTCGGCATCCGTCGCCTGTGAATAACCGCCTACAGAGGTGCGAGAGCCTCCACTGATTTGAGAAACTCCGATACGGAGAGCTTTTTGTCGGACATCCTCACGCTCTCGAGTCGAAACAATGATACCTGTATAGGGTACAGCAAGCCTTGCAACAGCTATAATATGTAGAAATGTCTCGTCAGGAATTGCCTCGGGAAAGGACTCTAGCGAGATGTCATCCGCAGGACATATACGAGGTACACTGATCGTATGAGGTCCAACTCCAAAGGTCGCCTCTAGATGCTCCGCATGCATCATCAGCCCGACGAAGTCATACCGATATGTGCTTAGCCCAAAGAGGACTCCAAGCCCCACGTCATCTATGCCGCCCTGCATGGCCCTATCCATTGACTCCGTATGATAAGCATAATCACTCTTGGGTCCATTGGGATGTAACTCCTCGTAGTGCTCCTTGTGGTAAGTCTCTTGGAAGAGTATGTAAGTGCCAATACCCGCCTCATGGAGCATGCGATATTCGTCAATGGTTGTCGCAGCTATGTTGACATTGACACGTCGTATAGCCCCATTCTTATGATGTATCGAGTAGATTGTTTGTATAGACTCAAGGATATATTCGATGGGATTGTTGCGCGGGTCCTCCCCAGCTTCTAGAGCAAGGCGTTTGTGTCCCATATCTTGTAGGGCTATTACCTCTTGGCGTATCTGCTCTTGAGTTAGCTTGTGACGGGGGATTGAACGATTTTTAGCATGATAAGGGCAGTAGACACACCCATTGATGCAGTAGTTCGAGAGATAGAGAGGTGCAAAGAGTACGATACGCTTGCCATAGAAACGGAGCTTGATCTGCTCGGCTAACTGCGCTATGCGATGTCGTATTGGAGCCTCCTCAGAGAGTAGTAGGACAGCAGCCTCACGGTGATCTAGTCCATGCATATCGGCAGCCTTGCAAAGTATATCTGCGATTAGCTTTTTGTCATTTTTATGCTCCTCCGCATAGTGGAGAGTATTCAGTATTTCTTCATGGTCGATGAAGTTGCAGGCATTGTGTGATTGCTTGTTGTAACTCATTCTTTCTTGGACTTAACTGGTGGGAGCGTCTCCACGTCCCCAGTCTATTTCATAACCAATAGTATTTAATTGTGCCTGGAGGAGTCGGGTTCCCTCTGCAGCCTCTGCGCCAAGATAGGCTTTATTATTGTATAGCGCATAGTCTGCCCGATGAATTGGGGGAGAGAGATTGGGCATTACTACATTGCATCCATGGCAAATTGCCTCTAGACGACCTCGCGGATGAAGGGATGCAATAGCAGTTGTTGCTGGAATCAGTGCTCGAGGATTTAGTATCCGGCAGAGGGCAATGAAGCGAAGTGTCATCAAAAGATTACCTGCAGGGGCACTACCTAGAGGTGTATCTTTGTGAGGAATAAAAGGACCAACTCCAATCATCTCTGGTTGGAGCCTACGTATGAAATCTAAGTCTTTAGCGAGATGTGCTGTCGTCTGTCCGGGAGAGCCTACCATAATACCCGTCCCTACTTGGTAGCCAATATTCTTGAGGTCCAAGATGGCTTGCAAACGGTGCGCTCGATCCATTGTATTTGGGTGCAACTGCTCGTAGTGTACTTTGTCGTAAGTCTCATGACGTAGTAAGTATCGGGTGGCACCCGCGTCAAAAAGAGCTTTATACTCTTCGTACTCCATCTCTCCTAGTGATAGAGTGATGGCGCAATCGGGATAGTTAGAGTGGATACGACGTACGGTAGATATCAGGTGCTCTCCACGCCAATAGAGATCTTCGCCTCCTTGTAATACAAAGGTTCGAAAGCCTATCTCGTACCCACGTTTACAAGCATCTTCAACCTCCTCAGCGGATAGACGATAGCGTGTGATGCATCTATTGGCAGAGCGTATGCCACAGTAGTAGCAGTTGTTCCGACAGTAGTTGGAGATCTCTATCAAGCCGCGAAGGTATACTTTCTGCCCGAAATATTGTTCAGTAACAGTTTTAGCACGCATCTGGAGCGTATGCTCCAAGTGTGTGTCATGATTGACCAGTATAGCCTCCAGGTCAGGAATGGAGGCTTGCGCTAATCCTTCTAGTATATCACTCCCTAAAGTTGGCATAAGTGAGGTCGATTTTCTCCACCTCTTTCAGTAATTGACGACGCCCAGCGAGGATATCATTGAAGGCACTAGGACCTGTTACGCAACCACCTGCACATGCCATTACTTCGACAAATTGCGTTTCAGCTTTGCCTCGCTTACCGTATGCTTTTAGCTTGGCGACAGCTTTCTTATCCAGTCCAGCTATCTCTTCAGCCGTTAAGTGCTCGACAAAGTCTTTGTATTCAGGCTTGGTACTCAGATAAGATATTACGGCATCCTTTACACCTCCATTGCGAGCAAATCCGTGTGCCTCACGGACTGACTCAAAGGCTGGCTTGAACTCCTCAGCCCCATCGATGGTTATATCTAATCCCTCAAAGATAGATCCGAGCTCCTCAAAGGTGATAACCATGTCAACCTCTACATTAGGTCTTTTGATTTCCTTGCGCTTGGCAACGCAGGGCCCAAGGAAGACAATCTTACTATTGGGATAAAGGGCTCTTGCACGCTCTGCCGTATAAACCATTGGAGAGTGCGAGCTAGAGACAAAAGGCTTAAGACCTGGAGCATGCTTATCTACTAATTCATAGAATGATGGACAGCAGGATGTCGTCATAAAGTCTTGTCCTGCTTCGATCTTCTCCACGAGCTCTTTACCCTCATGGCTCACCGTATCCATAGCTCCCTGAGCAACCTCAATAACATCGTGGAAGCCTATCTGCTTGATCGCCCCATATACTTGCTCTCGAGACGCTTTAAATTGTCCTAAGATAGCTGGGGCTACGATGGCTATCACTTGCTCTCCACGCTCTATAGCCCCTAATACATCAAATACTTGAGAGATCTCAAAGATTGCACCAAAGGGGCAAGCATTTAGGCAGGCACCGCAGTAGATACATTTTGTCTCGTCAATGTGCTCGATACCATCCTCGTCCTTGCTGATAGCTCCTACCGGGCAAGACTCCTCGCAGGGTACGGGTATATATACGATTGCATGGTAGGGACAATTCTTGTGACACTGCCCACAGCTAATGCAGACGTTGTGGTCTATCTGTGCTTGTCCATTTTTCTTAAAGGAGATACAGTTTTTCGGGCAGTTGCTGGAGCAAGCTCGGCTTACACATCCACGGCAGAGGTTAGACACCTCATAGTTAATCTGTACACAAGAGGTACAAGCTTCGTCGATGACGCATAGTACATTTTCTTTCGTTGGTTGAGGGCGATGTAATGCGGAGTCTGCATATACCGATAGAGGGGTTAACTCATCCTCCTCGTCAGTCATGTCAAAGCCTAAGAGAGGAAACATCTTATACTTCCATACGGCGCGCTCCTTGTGCGGACAGCAACGACCCAGTACGTTGCGATTTTTACGAGGACTTAGTTCGAGAGGTAGTCGATCTATCGTTTTGATCAACTGGTCCTTACGCCATCTAGCTACCATAGATGATAGGAGCTTGTGGCGTACGATCATTACGTTGTTTATGTAGGTCATACGATCTCTTTATATTGCAGCTCTTTGGCTCTTCTAAGGGTAAATCCGAAAGCTCCGCAAAGGTACGACTAATATCTTAATTGATCGCAACATTTTGCTATCGATGCATGACAAAATACCTAGTAGTTGTTATTCTTGCAAAAAGAAAAGAGCCTGACTCTCTCGAGTAAGACTCTTCTAAAATTTCTGAAAGATGATATTAATGAATTTGTGGGCCCAATAGGATTCGAACCTATGACCCTCTGTTTGTAAGACAGATGCTCTAAACCAGCTGAGCTATGGGCCCTATCGAATATTATTATCTGATTCCCAAAGAGAGAGGATTAGATTGGACGAGATGTAGAGGATCGTTGTCCTACAAGGATTCGAACCTTGACAAACAGGACCAGAATCTGTTGTGCTACCATTACACCATAGGACAATCTGTACCAACGTCTACTGTCGATCAGTCCGCCACTATCATTGTGTGACATCCAATCACAGAGTCTCTCATAGAGGGGAGAGAATGTATCGCTAAACGACATCGCAGTAAAGAACTCTAGGAGCATAAGAGCTAATCATTTTTGTCTCACTTTACTTAGATTAGCCATCTCTTTGTAGGCATCCCTTGCGGGAGATGTTGTCCCACAAGGATTCGAACCTTGACTGACAGAACCAAAACCTGTAGTGCTAGCCATTACACCATGGGACAAATCCTTTACTGTGGACAGACACCTCTGTCCGCGTTTGTGAGTGCAAAGGTAGGAAGAAAAAATGAAATAGCCAAACATTTAGTGTAAAAGATGAGAGAGTCATCATTTATCTCGTAAATGCCGGGGTAAATATTAGGGAATAATAAATTGATCTCTCGGGAATAATGGTTTGACCTTTCAGGAATGATGAATCCTTTATTCGGGGATAAATGAATGCTCATCCCCGTGACTGTGCTTAGAGATTGTAGAGATTTTCTATTTCTAGAGCAAAGGAGAGGGGAGACCATTAGGGTCTCTCCTCTCCTTTGCTCTAGAAAATTAGGAGTGTCATGGCACTTATAAGGCGAATCGGATTCCGCTGCATTCGTATAGCATACCCCTTGCGTCTGAATCTGCTAGGGGAGTGGTATACGAAGATCGTGCGATGATATGACCCCGTGAGACGAGGCTACTTTACCAAGGCAAGGAATTCGGGAGTTTGGCTAAAGGTGACAAACTCCAGATCTTGTAGTGCGCGTTGTGCATAATGACTGTCATGAGCAATAGCTGCGCGGAGATTGCTGATGAGTCCTTGTAGGTCATTGGTGCGAGCCGCTACAACAGCCTTGAGGTAAGATGTCTCGCCAGTGGGGCGAGCAATAGCTGCAAGGGTACGAGAGGCATTGGCATACTCCCCTTGCATGATCTGGGCAATGGCTAAACTGTTGGATGGCAGATTGCCAAAGGAGCGTATAGCATCTGCATATTTGCCCTCATACATTTGTAGGAGTCCTACACCTTGTCCGGCCTCGGGGACCTCTATAGCACTACCCATCAACTGCTGCGCTTGTGCAAGGTCTCCACGATTGAGAGCGAGAAGAGCCTGATTCATACTAGATGGTGCATTGGGTTGTATTTTCTGAGCCTTAGCAAAGTATTGGGCAGCCTGCTCATAGTCGCCCTGTGCTAGGTAAAGCGTGCCAATGTTATTGTAAGCACGGTAGTCTTTTGGATAGAGCTGTGTAGCTTGTTGGTAAGCATGTAACTTATCCTTGGCGTTATCGTAGAGTGTGGCGGTGTATAGGATCTCCTCGATAGAGAGACGACCGGGGCGCTGAGACATAAACATTTTAAGTTCATCATCGCTCTTACCGATGATGCGCACGTTGGCGTTAAGACGTGAGCGACGCAGCTCGGGGAGTATCTCATCGGCTAGCTGTGTGAAGACATGCGATAGGTTGCGAATCTCTCGCTCTCGCTCTTCGGGATCGGGGTACATAGATAGCACGCGTAGTACTAACTCCTTGTCCTGAATATTGCTAGCCTCGAGGAGTTTTTGAAAGCCATCCCAGTCCTCAGCGGTATAATGTGCATTGACCTCAATCTTCTTCTTACCCAATTGGTGTGTGATGGCGCGAGACGTGTTGCGCTCACGCTCTGCCGATAGTCTCTCATTAAAGTCTTGAGATCCATCGGGAGAAGCATAAGCTTGTATCTCGATATCTACCTCTTGGTTAGGTATCTGATACGCATTGTCGACGATATCACTCCACTCTTTTACCTCATGCTTGTTTAGCTCAGCTGCGCGTACCTCAGCACGATTGATGAGAAACTTGAGGTCAGCAGTGTACTGCTCTTTGATCACTCTTTGGAATGCGTCGCGTGCTAGAGCTGCGGGGATGTCACTAATGCTGGCTAGATTGGCAGTCATGATGGTACCACGAGCTACCTTTATCGCTGGGAGGTTCACTTTTTTACCCTTTATCGTAGCGGTAAAGGTGAGATACAATTCACTCTGCTCCATGCCGGGTTTATAAGTGAAGGTAAAGGGCAGTACGACATTCCCCCCACGCTCATAAGAGATGGTCTGATAATTATCTCGTATTTGCTCACCCTGGATGGTGACTGTCTGAGCGGTCACGCTCTGAGATCCGTAACGTAGCTCGGGAGTTATGTGTACGATGGCTCGTTTGTGGCACCACTTAGCTGGTAGTGTCAGTCTTACTTGCCCAGGGATCTGTGTCCCCACCAAGGTTAAGGGGGTAGGATCTACCTGAGCTGCAGAGGTCTCTAGAGGCTTGAGCTTGCTCGCACACGAAGAGACAAGTACCGCGAGCAATAGGGCTGCGGTAATGCTTAGTAAATTTCGAACAGTCATAGTTTGATCTATATATTAAAGGTATTAATTTGCTTGTGAGGGATCAGAGGCAGATTCCTTTGTCTTGACAAAAGATCTGACACGCCATAAGATTGATCCGACGAGAGCTAGTAGGATGAGCGCAAGAGCTGTGAAGGCAATGCCCTCAGTAATGGTAATGGATCGTGGCGCAAAGGTGAGTGATAGTTGGTAATCCCCAGCGGGGAGTGAGACAGCCCGTAGGACGTAGTTAGCTCTTGCTATCGGAATCTCTTTGCCATCTATAGTCGCATGCCACCCATATGGATAGTATATATCTGAGAGGACGGCTACACCGGGAGAGCTTGCTGAGATATTATATACGACTTGTCGGGGAGTATATTTGCTCACGGAGATGCTGCGCTGTGCAGTGTTGTCTAGCATTACTGGTTGGGGAAGCTTCTCTCCATAGCGAAGGTCTACGACAGCAACATGACGTAAGTCTGTCGTGGAGAGAGCTTGCATCTCTTCGTTAGCACTAGATACCCAACACAAACTGTCTACAAACCAGGCCGTGCCAAAGGCATCGGGGTTGATTACTGCTGTGGGGGCTTTTGTATTAGGGTCTGATATGATAAAATATTTCGTGTTTAGCATATCGTAGACCTGCTTATTGCCAGGAGCAAGTTGGTATGTAATTAAATCTTGATAGCGTTGTAGCTTAGCTGCATGGTAGCCTCCGATGCTATGATGCCAGCGAGAGGTCGTCGCATCATTAAAGGTATTGACTGTTTGATTGAGCACCCGATAACCGAGGCTTTTGTCTCGGAGGATAGCTTTATCAGCATCGGTCATAGGAGCTGCTTGTTTTGCTACAAGTTGCTTGGGGATAAAGTCGTCATCAGCCAGGTAACGCTTGTCTACTTGCCAGAGATCAATGAGTGTTAAGCCGACTAGGATACAATACATCCACGGAGCCTTGAGATATCCCTTAGCAAATAACCATACGGGTATACTACTTAGTATAATAAAGATTAGGCTGCGCCACACGTCTGCACGGAAGATACTGTGACGGATTGTTCCTAATTGGTCTTGCAACATCAAGTAGCGTGGATCTTGCGTTGCTAATTGAGTGAACATACCCTTCTCTTGATTTGATAAGAATCCAAAGAAACAATCTGGGAGTAGGGCAAAGAGTATGAGCAGGATAACGGGAACTCCTGCAGCGAGCCACACACTTTTATTATATAGAAGCCGAGGCTCCTGCGTGATGCGCACAAGAGCAAGCACTGCAAGTGTCGGAATCGTTAGCTCTGCAATGACGAGAATAGAAGAGACTGCGCGGAACTTGTCGTACATAGGGACCCAGTCAATGAAGAACTCTGTCAGTGGCATGAAGTTCTTCCCCCACGAGAGGAGTATTGAGAGTATCGTAGCGGCTAGTAAACCCCACTTGATAGGACCTCTGACCACCACGCAGCCGATGATAAATAAGATACAGACAAAGGCTCCGACATAGACGGGTCCCGAGGTAAAAGGTTGGTTACCCCAGTAAGCATTCATCTGTCCTAGCATTTGCTGATACTCGTAAGGTACTTTGGAGAGTTGCGTTTGGTGTCTTTTGGCTAATGGCTCGGTCGCCCCGCCTTTAGTATTGGGGACGATCAGAGTCCAGGTCTCATCGATGCCGTAGCTCCACTGGGTTATGTACTCCTTTGAGAGTCCCTTATTGTTAGTCTCCGCGCTTACCGCCTGGGGTGGTGTAATGGTCAGTTCACTACCACCGCGCATTGTCTCCTGAGCATACTGATAAGTGTGGTAAAGATTCGTGCCGTTGACTGCAATAGCCAGGAGCCCGGCTAAGATAATTACGCCAGTAGACTTGAGGAAGTCTACAACTTGTCTCTCTTTTATCGCCTGCACCAAGAGCGATATGACAATAATCCCCATAAGAAGGGCGAAATAATAGGTCATTTGTACGTGGTTCGCTAAGAGTTGCAGAGACATGAAGAATGCAAATAGCGAGCCACCCCATAGGCGTCTACCATGGTAACACCATATGAGTCCGGCAATTGTAGGAGGTGCAAAGCATAGTGCAGTCAGCTTCCAAATGTGTCCTGCTTGGATGAGTATGATAAAGTAGCTCGATAGAGCCCACATTACACTTCCTAGTACTGCTGGGAGTGGCCTGACGCGAAGGGAGCGCATGAAGATGTAAAAGCCAACTAGGAGAGCAAATATCAGCCATGGATAGCTGCCGAGTATGTTAAGCGGTTTGCGTAGTGTCAATACATCTTGTAAATATTGTAGAGGTTTTGTCGACGGATAGGAAGGACTTATCTGATACATTGGCATACCTCCAAAGAGAGAGTTTGTCCAGTAAGAGGTCTCACCACTCGCTTGCACATCAGATCCATTACCCGATACTCCTGCGACATCGGTCTGAAAAAGGACACGCCCGTCGAAGTGTGCGGGAGTAAAATAGGCAATAGCTATAAGAAGGAAGAAGCTAAGGACGAGCAGTATGCGCTGCCAAGGGAGCTGTTTCATAAAGATCTCTAAACCGAATGTTTGTTACACTGCAGTATCATCTTCACCTAAAGGGAGCAGAGATGCTCCTATTTACTTGAACTGATGACTTAGATAGCCTATACCATAGCCGGTCAATTGGACAAAGGATGCTAAGACAGCTCGCAATGCAACTGTAGCACTACTTGTACGGTAGAGGGCGTCGGCAAAGACTGTCCCAATGAAGAGCAGATGGTATAGCCACATCCATGGGAACCATAAAGCTATACAGGTGACTAGTAATGTGGTAATAACGAAGATGGATGGGAGCAAGTAGACTAATCGCATAGAGCCTGGATGTCTCCGCGATAGCTCAACGCGTGCAGCTCCTGAGTGCCACACTTGCCTATAAAACTTACGCAAATCGATACGCCGTTTGTGATATAGTACCGCTTCTTGCAAGAGGACCACTCGATACCCGGACTCGTATAGACGCATGCTAAAGTCTATATCCTCGCCATAGCGCATACTCTCGTCAAAGCCTCCTAGAGTCTCAAAAACAGCTTTACGGCAACCTAGGTTAAAGGAGCGTGGATAAAATCGCTTAGTTAGGCGTCTACGTCCTCCACGTATCCCACCTGTGGTGAGTAGAGATGTCATGGCGTAGTTGATAGCCCGTTGCCATGCTCCAAAAGCTTTGTCTTGACATGTCGGTGCTGAGTCAGGACCTCCCCAAGCATCACAAATATCTCGAGCAAGAGCCTTGGACACATTCTGTAGGTAGTCTGGAGGCAGTACGACATCTGAGTCGAGGATGATGAGCCAGTCCCCAGTTGCATAGCGAGAGCCTATGTTACGTGCTCTAGAAGGCCCGCCATTAGGCACCACCTCATAGTGAATATTCATCACGTCTCTATACTTGTCCACAACCGAGACACAGGTACGTGTACTCCCATCCTCCACGATTACCACCTGATAGGGTGGGGCAATTTGTTGCATGGAGAGGGAGTGAAGTAACTCATCTATCTCTTCGGGACGGTTGTAGACCGGTATGATAAGTGAGAGCATTTAGAGCTAAGGAGGTTTGTCTGTAAGACCTACTGTATCTTCCACTCGGCACCGCTCTTGGTATCTTGTATCTCAAATCCTAGAGCGGTCAGTTTGTCTCGTATGAGGTCACTCGTTTCCCAGTCCTTACTCGCCTTGGCCTTAGAGCGAATATCTAGTAGTAGATCCACCGCACCTGCATAAGCCTCCTGCTGACTACCACTTAAATCAGATCCCTCGCAAGCCGACTGCATGCCGAGGATACTGTGCAGATATAGATGGTAAGCACTGCGCAGCAGCTCTAGTTGCTCACTTGTGATCTGCTCATGACCGTCATGGATGGAATTGATCAGGCGGGCTGCATCAAAGAGCGTGGCAATAACCATCGGCGTATTTATGTCATCGTCCATCGCCTCTTTACAGCGATCTGAGATATCAATCTGGTCTATGGAAGAGGTCGTGGAGGGGTGTATTGATTGTAGCTTAGCATCGGCATCCATCAGACGCTGTAATCCTTTTTCGGCTGCTTGCAGAGCACTATTACTAAAATCGATAGTTCCTCGATAGTGAGCACTTAGCACGAAGAATCGGATTGTCATAGGAGTGTACGCTTGCTCCAGAGCTGGGTGGGTACCTCTGAAGAATTCCTCAAGAGTTATAAAGTTCCCAGCGCTCTTTGCCATCTTTTTGCCGTCTACGGTTATCATATTGTTGTGCATCCAATACTTGACCATTGGCTCTCCTTGAGCAGCTACAGCCTGAGCGATCTCGCACTCATGATGTGGAAATGTCAGATCTAGTCCACCTCCATGTATGTCAAAGTGAGCCCCGAGATACTTACGCCCCATCGCTGTACACTCACAGTGCCACCCGGGGAATCCCTCACTCCACGGTGATGGCCACCGCATGATGTGACCCGGCTGTGCCTTTTTCCATAGTGCAAAGTCTAGAGGATTATGCTTCTCCTCCTGACCGTCCAGGTCTCGTGTATTAGAGATCATATCCTCTACATTGCGTCCACTGAGGATGCCGTAGGGGTGGTCTGCGTGGTACTTGAGCACATCAAAGTATACACTCCCCTTACTTACATAAGCATAGCCCGCATCTAGTATTTGTTGCACCAGTTGTATCTGCTCGATGATATGTCCAGATGCCAGAGGTTCAATGGAGGGCGGCAACACGTTGAGCAGGCGTAGACTATCGTGATACCGCGAGAGATAGTAATAAGCTACTTCCATAGGCTCAAGCTGCTCTAGCTTAGCCTTTTTGGCAATCTTGTCCTCGCCATCATCGGCGTCGTGCTCTAGATGCCCGACATCAGTTACATTGCGTACGTAGCGTACTTTGTAACCAAGATGCTTGAGGTAGCGAAAGAGAATGTCAAAGGTAATCGCCGAGCGTGCATGCCCTAGATGTGGATCTCCGTATACTGTAGGACCACAGACATAAAGTCCTACATGGGGTGGCGCAATAGGCTCAAAAAGCTCCTTCTTACGATGTAGTGTATTGTAGATATGGAGTTGGCTCATAAGGTTTGTTGCTACAACTGTTGTTATATTCAGGACCTGACCAAAAGCTTTCGCAAAGATAAGGATTTTAAAGATAAGCGATATAAGTAGATTGCTCCGTAAATAAGAAAAGAGGATTCCGTAATGGACAATCAGCGATTACGGAATAACGAAATGAGATTTCCGGGGAGAAAAATAGACATCCCCAGAGTGGTCTAATGAGGTAGCAATAAGAGTCGTATGACTTCTTAGGGATATATGAGCCCAGTTGACTTAGTTGGGAAAATGAATATTGCCATAAAGGCAGATAATTAAGTAGTGTGTAGAGCCCATTGTTCACTACGTAAGTGGTTGTAATGTATATAGATACGATATTTAGAGTCCTTTCGGGGACTATGGAAACTTACGAGAGACTTTAGGATTGGGAGCGAGGTTTGTTTAACTGATCTGCTCCCAATGGTGATTACTGGAGTGTATGCGCTCGAGGTTGATACGGTAAAGCTCGGTGTCTGGCTGGTCTAGCAGAGGGTTGTACTCTAGGAGGTAGTTGGCATCTTGCCGTGTGAGGGCAAGAAGGTCGTAGTCGGATACTGGGTCTGAAAGGTGTATCCCAGGTAGAGCTCCACTCTGCTTGGTCCCCTCCATTTGCCCAAAGCCTCGCAACCGCATGTCCTCCTCTGCAATCTTAAACCCGTCTTGCGTGGCAACCATCGTGTCGATACGTTGCTTGGCATCTCCTTGTAGATCATCTGGCGTGACGAGGATACAATAACTTTTGTCACCACCTCGTCCTACACGCCCTCGTAACTGGTGCAGCTGGGCCAGACCAAAGCGCTGCGCGTCATTGATGACCATCACGGTCGCATTGGGTACATTGACTCCAACCTCGATGACAGTAGTTGCCAAGAGTATCGGGACCTCTCCAGAGGTAAACCGCTCCATCTGCTCTGCCTTGTCCTCGGCACTAAGTCGTCCATGTACATAAACGACCCTGCGCTCACCAAAACGCTTTACATACTCCTTATAACCCATTTCTAGATTAGCGTAGTCAGAGTCTTCTGTACCTTCAATCATGGGAAAGACTATGTAAATCTGCTGCCCCCGATTGATGGTCTCATTAATCAGATTGTAGAGTGGTTGCATCTTGTCATCCGCCATCTGTACCGTTGTGATAGGTTTACGCCCTGGAGGCATCTGGTCTATTACAGATACCTCTAGGTCCCCATATATGGTCATGGCCAGTGTGCGGGGTATAGGTGTCGCACTCATCACTAGGATGTGTGGGAGGATGACGACATTCTTGCTCCATAGTTTGGATCGCTGAGCCACGCCAAAGCGGTGCTGCTCATCAATTACGGCTAATCCTAACTTGCGAAAGGATACGCGCTCCTCTAGGATTGCATGGGTGCCAATAAGGATAGAGAGACTCCCATCTGCCAGTGCAGACAAGATCCCTCTGCGATCCTTTGCCTTGCTACTACCTGTGAGAAGAGCGATGTGGATGTCAAGCCCTATAAGAAACTCGGAGATGGACTCGTAGTGTTGCTGAGCTAAGATCTCTGTCGGAGCGAGTAAGCAAGCTTGGTAGCCGTTATCGATCGCTAGCAGCATGGCAAAGAGAGCGACGAGCGTCTTGCCACTGCCTACATCTCCCTGTATCAATCGGTTCATTTGAGCACCAGAATTGGTGTCATAGCGGATCTCTTTGAGAACTCGCTTCTGGGCCCCCGTTAGATCGAATGGCAAAGATTTATAAAGGCCGTTGAATAGTTTACCTACCACTTTGAAACGGAACCCCTCGTAATGCGTTCGTTGTATGACAGCTAGACGGCGTAAATAGAGATTTAGGTAAAAAAGCTCGTCATACTTTAGTCTGAATAGAGCAACCTGTGCCTGCTCGATACTCTCGGGATGGTGTATCCACCTAATGGCTATAGGTAATGGAGCTAGATGCCGCTCTGCTATAAGAGGCTCAGAAAGCGTCTCGGGGATGGAGAAATAGGGACTTTCGAGCAGCTGATCTATGCATCGACCAAGGAAGGCTGAGTCTATGTAGGATCGCTTTAGCCGTTCGGTGGTCTTATATATCGGATGAAATCCCCCGACATACCTGCTTGACTTGTCAAAAAGTTTAATCTCTGGATGCGTTATTTGCAGTTGGTTGTTAAAGTATTGCAGCTTACCATATACGATATATCGGCATCCTGTGGTGAGAGACTTCTGGATATAGTTGAGCCCTTTAAACCATACGAGCAGCACATCTCCGGTGTCGTCCTCTAGACGTGCCGAGAGGTAGTTTTTGCGACCCGATGCTGGGATGTCAAAAGGCTGTAAGACCCCGATTACCTGTACATCTGTCATGGAGGGGCTTAAGGAGCCAATGGGATGGATCGTCCGTCGATCTGAATAGCGAAAGGGGATATGGTAGAGGAGATCTCGATAGGTGTGTATGTCTAGCTCCTCGGAGATAAGTTGAGCTCTCTTGGGTCCTAGTCTAGGTAGTTGTGATATGGGAGTTGTCAAAAAGCTCATGGGAGGGCGGGCATGAGGGAGACAATTCGAGGTGATTATTCTGAGGTGATCAGACGTTTTGTAAGTCGTTGGCGCTCCTGGTGTGAGATGCTCATAAGGTGCTCACTCCAGTAGAGTTGCTCAGGCGTTGTAATCTTGATGTTGTCTATAGTGTCAGGGATCAAAGCTAGGTCATCGTAAAGGAGACTATAGACAGAACTATCGTCTGTAAAGGTATCTCTGTAGGGCTGCTGGTAGGACTCTTTGATACGCTCTGACCAAAAGACTTGAGGAGTATGCACGAGGTAGTAGTGCTTGCGGTCTACAGCCTGAGAAGGATGCTCCTCATCTAGCTGATAACGCATACTCTCTGTTATGGCCAATATAGGGATTGCTGCTCCCACCCGCTTTGCTTCTTTGAAGCATTGCTCGATAACTTCGCCCGAGACAAACGGGCGTACAGCATCGTGGATGCCTACTAGTACGCCATTGGGGACTGCAAGCAGAGCTCGTCGCACTGTTTCAAAGCGATTTTTGCCAGCTAGGGTTAGTTTTACATAGTCTATTAATCCCATCCGCATGAGCATATCCTCAATGATGGTTCTATAGACATATGATATGCCGAGGACGATACAATCTACATGCTTGACTACAGCCTCTATAGTATGTTGCAGTATTGATTTGCCGGCAAGCTTGATATACTGCTTAGGGAGTTCGGATCCCATTCGTACACCAGACCCTCCTGAGGGGATAATCATATATCGCTTGCTGCGCCCTAGCTCTCTTGTTTTTGAATCTTCCATATGTCTAAAATGGAGGGATTTTTACTTTTCTCTGAGAAATATGTTGACGGGAGTTCCGCAGAAGTCCCAGTTTTTGCGAATCTGATTTTCTAAAAAACGCTTATACGGCTCACGGACCCATTGAGGTAGGTTAGCATAAAAGGCAAACGAAGGGACAGCAGTCGGTAACTGCTGGACGAACTTGATCTTAATGTACTTCCCTTTAATAGATGGAGGAGGAGTCTTATCTATGAGCGGGAGGAGCACTTGATTGAGTTGGTGTGTGGGGATGCGTGTGGAGCGCATATCGTATACATGCTGGGCGGTCTCGATAACCTTGAGAATGCGTTGTCTAGTAAGTGCTGATATAAAGATAATGGGGAAGTCTGTAAACGGGGCAAAGCGAGCCCGGATTGCCTCTTCCATTGTACGTTGTACGGGCATACTCTTATCCTCTACTAAGTCCCATTTATTGACACAGACAACCAGCCCCTTGCTGTTACGTTGTATAATGCGAAAGATATTAGCGTCCTGAGCTTCTATCCCTCTAGTGGCATCGATCAGCATGATGCATATATCTGCATTTTCTATAGCGCGGATAGCGCGGATGACGGAGTAATATTCTAGATCTTCATTTACCTTTCCTTTCTTACGTATTCCAGCAGTGTCAACGAGGTAGAAGTGCTGATTATACTTATTGTACTCAGCGAAGATACTATCTCTTGTAGTCCCCGAGCGATCAGTAACTATGTTACGATCCTCATCTATTAGGGCATTAAGAAGAGATGATTTGCCCGCATTGGGTCTTCCCACGATGGCGAAGCGCGGTAGGTCTAGGAGAGGCGCATGGTTACTATCCTTGGGTAGGAGTTCTAGGATATGGTCTAGCAGATCACCAGTTGAGGACCCATTGATTGCTGATATAGGGTATGGATCCCCAAGTCCAAAGGTATAAAACTCCGCAGCATCCGTATGCTGTACGAAATTATCTGCCTTATTTGCCACGACGACGACAGGTTTATTGGTCTGGCGTAACATTGATGCGATCTCATCATCCAGATCTGTAACACCGCTGAGTATGTCTACTACAAATAGTATTAGGTCAGCCTCCTCGACTGCTATGCGTACTTGTTTATTAATCTCACCCTCAAAGACATCATCACTCTTTAGTACCCAACCTCCAGTGTCTACGATAGAGAAAGTTCGCTCACACCATACCACATGACCATACTGACGATCTCGCGTTGTCCCCGCCTCCTCTGTGACAATAGCTTGTCGAGAGTGTGTCAGACGGTTAAAGAGCGTACTCTTGCCCACATTAGGACGTCCTACGATAGCTACAAGGTTACTCATATGTTAATCTGTATAAAATAGGGTACTACTTAGTAGTATGCTTTTTAGTTGTTGATGGTCACGGAGAGGTTGCGTCTCAGCTAGTTTATAGATTATAGCCGAATTGCGTTAGTGCTTGGTCGCTTTGTCTCCAATCTTTATCTACACGGGCTACTAGTGTCAAGCGGATATGCTTATCCAAGAATCTCTCCAAGTCTCGCCGCGCTGAGATACCTAGTTGCTTGATTGCAGAGCCTTTGTGCCCGATGATTATCCCTTTCTGAGACTCTCGCTCTACAAGGATTGCACACCTTATATCTATTCGCTCAGACGTCTCGATGAATTCCTCAACAATGACTTCCACAGCATAAGGGACCTCTTGATGGTAATACTGCAGGGCTTTCTCACGGATGATCTCAGAGACAAAGAATCGTGCTGGACGATCCGTTAGGGCATCTTGCTCGAAGTAGGGGGGAGCCTCTGGTATTAGCTCCTCGATACGTCGCTGCAGAGGCTTTAAGTTAAATTGTCGCAGTGCGGATACTGGGATAATCTCCGCCTGGGGGATCACTCCGTGCCAGTAATCGACGAGTCTCTCGAGCTGTTTTTGATCTGACAGATCGACCTTATTAATGACGATGATTATCGGACACTTGACCTTTTGTACGCGCTTTACAAAGTCGAGATGCTTATCTTGCTCCTCTACCACGTCTGTTACATAGAGTAGCAGATCCGCATCTTCTAGAGCTTGCTCCGAGTAAGCCCGCATGCGCTCCTGGAGCTTATAGCTAGGTTGTAGTACGCCCGGTGTGTCACTATAGACCACTTGCATATGGTCGCTATTGACAATTCCCAAGATGCGATGTCGGGTCGTCTGTGCCTTGCTCGTGATAATTGAGATACGCTCTCCTACGAGATAATTTATCAGCGTCGACTTACCCACATTGGGATTACCGACGATGCTCACAAATCCACTCTTATAGCCTTTAGGCAAAGGGTTACCGTCTAGGCGCTGTTGCCCCGTCATAAGCCCATGTTAGGTAGACAGCACCCCATGTATACCCAGCTCCAAATGAGCTTAAGACGAGCTTATCGCCCTTCTTTAGCTTAGGCTCATATTTCCATAGACAAATAGGTATTGTGGCTGAGGACATATTGCCATACTCTTGTATCGTCACCATTACTTTGTCCATCGGTACACCTGTGTACTCTGAGACGGCCTGGATGATACGCATATTAGCTTGATGGGGTACTACCCACGCCACATCCTCGTTTGTCAGTCCGTTACGCTTCATCACCTCACGACTTACACGAGCCATGTCTAGGACTGCATTTTTAAAGACGTGTTGCCCCTCTTGATAGACGTAGTGCTCGCGACGAGCGACCGTCTCAGCGGTAGCAGGACTGGCGGACCCCCCTGATTTCATGATTAAGTGAGACCGTCCGTTGCCGTCAGTTTTGAAGAGAGCATCTTGTACACCTAGCGAAGTATCCTCTGTACGCTCTAGCAATACGCACCCCGAGCCATCGCCAAAGAGCGGGCTTGTCTGCCGGTCTGTGTAGTCGATAGCGGCAGACATTTTTTCCGTTGCTACTACGATGATACGCTTATACTGACCCGAGCGGATGAAATTAGCACCAGTCTCCAGAGCATACAGCCAACTAGGACATGCTGAGTTGATATCAAAGGTAAAGGCATTTCGGCAGCCCGTCTCAAAGGCCACGATCGAAGAGGTCGATGGGAAGTGGTAGTCAGCCGTATTTGTCGCTAAGATGAGCCCCTCGATAGAGAGAGGATCAATACTCCACCGCTCCAGCATCTGTCGGACAGCTTGTATAGCCAGATAAGACGCTCCTAGGTGAGGGTCTTTTAGTATGCGTCGCTCTTTAATGCCCACCCGGGTCATAATCCATTCGTCAGTCGTGTTGACCATCTTCTCTAGGTCAGCATTAGTCAGTCGATCCTCTGGTAGGTAAGCTCCTACGGCAGAGATCATCGCATTGTATTGGGTCGAAATCATAAGCTGTTTGGTACTACTCAAAGTGCTAATCGGTCGCTAAGGTAATAAAAAACAAGAAATAGGACTATGTCCCATCAAAAAACTCTCTGCAAGTCCAGTCTGTAGCCTATTATTTCACGAGTCTAAAAGAAGAGACACTCCGAGGTCCCAATTTGCCATTCCGGATCAATTCCCGAAATATCCCGGGGTTTTTGCCAATTTATACTGGAATCAATGATTGGCTATTCCGGAATAATCAATAGCTCTTTCCGGGATAAACAGTTATTTATATCGGAGTTATTTTCTCGCCTTTGAGACAACTATGGGAGGACTCTCGGAGAGAGGGATGTATTTCAGATGGTATGGTAGTACGTCTATAAGCTCTGAGGCTGTGCGCTTTGAGTGCCCTGGTCGCTCATTAAAATCCGAATTAAAATGGTCTGCAGAGGTCGAGCTCCACTTCTTTCGTATGCCACAAGGAGGTGAGTCATGCGGGATGCCATCTGCTGCCAGGCTCTGAGTAATAATGCGTGATGTGATAAACATTTTGTATTTTTGAGGAGCGATAGATTCTTTCAAATGAAATACAGCTATGGATACTACCACAAATCGCGTCATACCACCTAGTGAACTGATCGTTAATGACGATGGCTCTATATTTCACCTTCATCTCAAGCCAGAGCAATTATCCGATAAGATCGTTCTTTGTGGCGACCCTGCTCGTGTGGATATGATAGCCTCTCACTTTGACTCTCAGGAGTGCTCGGTGAGTAATCGAGAGTTTCACTCCATCACAGGGACTTATCGGGGCAAACGTCTTACCGTACTGAGCCATGGTATCGGATGCGACAATATAGAGATTGTCATCAATGAGCTAGATGCTCTCGCCAATATAGACTTACAGACTCGCCAAGTACGCCCTGAGCATCATCAGTTAACAATGGTGCGTATAGGCACCAGTGGCGGACTGCAACCAGAGACACCTATAGGTACATTTGTTGCAGCACACAAGGCGATAGGCTTCGAGGGGTCACTATTCTTCTATGCTAATACGGAGGGTGCCCGAGACCTACCTTTTGAGCAAGCCCTTAGGGAGCAACTACAATGGTCTATTAAGGGGTTGGATCCCTATGTAGTCAATTGTAGCGAGCGTCTTTATCGGCAGATAGTGGGAGACTATGGAGACATAGTCCGGGGGTGCACGATTGCGGCAAACGGATTTTACGCACCACAGGGACGACAGTTGCGCCTACCTTTAGCAGATCCTAACCTAAATAAGAAGATAGGGGCATTCGAATACGAGGGGCAGCGTATCACCAACTTTGAGATGGAGTCTGCGGCTCTCAGTGGTATTGGTACTTTGCTCGGGCATGAGACGCTGACCGTTTGCTACATCATAGCAGGGCGTCAGAGTCTTAGTATGAATACTAACTACAAGCAGGGTATAGAAGGTCTTGTAGAGCTAGTCCTCGAGCGGATATAGAGGAGGCGTTTCGTGATGAATAAGGATTGAAGGAGAGCCATCGCGGGAAAACTCTTTTGCTAGCTAGAGATTTTTTTGTACCTTTAGAGTGTTAGGGCGTGAGAGGTCTTTTATTTTTTATGCTGCATAGCTCAGTGTAGGTACGGTATAACCAGTAATATATTCACCAAATAAAAAACAAATATAGTTATGAACAACACAGGACGTTTAGCATTAGGACTAGTCATCGGTACAGCTATCGGTGCTGCAATTACTTACCTCTCCGATCGCGAGAAGCGAGATCGTCTGTGCGATGACCTCACGACAACAGCAGACCGCACACGTGATTCGCTCGTAGAGGGATACTATGAAGCAAAGGGAAAGTTCGAGACCTATCGTGACAAGTTACGTAAGCGCGGAGAGGAGCTCGTTGAGAATGCCGAGGATCAGCTGGACGAAGTCATGAACAAGGATAAATAGACTGTCGGGTAAAGCCGAGAGTGGGATGAGCAATTCTTGACCTCGCTCGGAAGTACGACAAGCTGAAAACAGAGGGTAGCTGGCTTATGGCACAAAGGTGGAGTCTTGGATCTTTTGTTGATGAGCGTGCTACCCTTTGATCTATCGCCTTAAATCGGACAATTGCACTTATGCAAGATTTTAATACATCTAGGTTTATTTATCACGCGAAGGAGTATCTTAAAGCGACGACTCGACAAGCTATCTACTCCGCTTCAGATGTGGGGATGAAGATCGTGGGTTATCTCTTTATGATGCTTCTGGTGGTCTCCTTGCTGTTTTTGGCTCTGCTCTTACTCCTCCTTGCAGGTGTCCATGGGGTTAATGCCTGGCTTGAGGTAGGATTAGGGTGGAGTTTTCTGATCGTCGCAGTAATTTTGCTCCTAGTATTGGGCATTGTCTTGCTACTGCGTCAGTCTATCGTGCGTAGGGTTTGCACGATCTCCTATCGTAAGATGCACGACACGTTGGCTAAGTGGGACAATGATCTGCGCCCTCAACAGACATATAGCACGACTATGCAAGAGATGCCTAACCACTCGTCTGATGAGACGATGACTCAAAACAGATAATCTGACGCCTCTTTTATGAAACAATTATCCTATCGAGACTTTAAAAGACGGCAGAGACAAGCAGAGGCTGATTATCGAGTTGCCGTAAAAGCCTTCCAAGATGACTTGTACTATGTAAAAAGTAAGGGGGTTGATCAGGTGCTCCTAGACGAAGCTAGAGGGCTGTTAGCTCCTCCAGGATCTTTCCTAGCACGGATCCTCCGCTCATCCAAGCATGAGCAACGGTTTGGCTCCTCCATGCTCAGGTGGTTGAGAGGACGGACTAAGCATACTACATACGACTCTTTGACGCAAGGTCAAGGTGGTATAGGCTTGCCGGGACCCGGAGATAATACAGGTAGTCGTATGGAGAGGATCTTTGACGCAGGCTTAGCAATCGTCAAGCCAATCCTATGGACTGTCGCCCTAGGACTGATTAAAGGCTACTTGACTAGGAAGTCCAAGCTCTTCCGTTTCTTCTCTAGATAAGATCCTTTATACAAGTATAGGGCTCAAAATATGGGGGAGTAGGATCGTGTTACTGAGATCTCTGAGTATCCTATAGAAAATCTGCTCTTCACGGTACCTACACCATCCAACGCTTTATTTCACTATCTTTGCAAAATATCGGCTCTAGTCCTCTCGTCTTACCCAGTTACCACAAAGCTTTATGCCCTTCTTCGGTAGAAGACATATCCTCTTACTCGGTCTACTGATACTAGTTTTGCGCCCTCTCTCATCTCAAGATCGTGCGGAGTTGGAGCAGCGTTATCAGAGCATCTTAGAGAGACCTTTGGGTGTGGCTCCGGCGATTGATGATGACTCATGGAGTCAACTCGTGCAGATGGCGCTAGATGCTCCATCAAAAGAGGTGTCTCTCCAGACGAAGACTCAGGCACATCTAACAATGCTCCTCGATAATGATAGGGCTTATTGTCGCATCTCTGTCTCAGATCAACTAAGCTATGAGCTCATGATTGCCCCATGGAGTATCGATGGTGACTATCCGATTGTGCAGATCTCCACAATAGAGAGACCATATCGTGTAAGTCATTTGACAGCATTTCTGCCTCACCAAGATAAACACTGGAATATATCCTCCACAATATCTCGCGCAGACTGGATCAGAAGGGAGGAGAAACAAGTCTGTCCTTGGGAAGATTCATCGCATCTTTTGAGTATAGAGGAGATACCACTCGTGTTAACCTTTGCTCCAGAGCCGGGCAAACAAGCCATCAGTGTTTGCGCATCCTTATCCCTTAACGGCTGGACGACGAGGGAGGTGAGTGAGCGATTGGCTCGATATCTGAGTCCTTCTACTTTTCAATATCGGTTGACAAGGCAAGGGAAATGGGAACGAATAAAGTAAGGTAGCCATGGAGAGACCACACAATCAGAGCATCTGGTATGTAATAGCCGGTGGAGGACTCTTGTTACTCCTGGTAATTGGTGGAGCATGGCTCTATATAAGGGGAGAGCGTAGGCAGATGCAGCGTGTGCAGGACGAGCTTGTCGAGATGGAGAAACAGCGGATGCAACAAGAGCTGGACGAGCTCTCTGCACAATATCAACTGCAACATGAAAAGCTCATCACAGCCGCTGGCGAAACTAGTCTGACTTTTAATAATGACGAACTCCTAACTCAGTTGGAGTCTGAACAAGAGCGTGTCCGTGAGCTTAGTAAAGAGCTTGCATCTGTCAAGGCTTCCAATGCTGAGCGTATCAGCGAACTGACGGGGGAAATCAACACTTTGCGAGCCCTACTACGGAGTTATATCGTACAGATTGACTCGCTGCACGCTACTAATGAGCGATTACTTGTCGAGAATCAGCAAGTTAAAGAGCAGTATAACCGAGTTAGCAGCGAGGCTTCACGGCTCTCTGAGGAAAAGTCTGTACTTTCTAACCAAGTTGCAATTGCAGCGCGCCTAGACCTCTCGGCAGTATCGGTTACACCTCTCAATCACCGTGGCAGACGCACTTCACAAATTGATAAAATGGAGACTCTAGCAGTCTCATTTACAATACTGAAAAATGTAACTGCACCTGTCGGAGCAAAGGCCATCTACGTACGTATCCTCAATCCTAATGACCTCCCGATGAGTGGGGAGGGAGGGGCTTTTACTTTCGAGGGACAGACACTTCAGGCAACAGCCTCCAAGAGTATAGAGTACACAGGAGAGGATACTCCAGTAACCATTTATTGTCAGATTACGCAGGCTCTCTTAGCAGGGAGCTATCGTGCCGACATCTTTGCCGATGGACATCGGATTGGGCAAACCTCTTTTACATTATGAGAAGGCATTTTGTTATAGTCTTATCCGCGCAGATTAGAGTAGCGCTCCTACTTGTCATTGTCTGCTTAGTCGCTACTTCTCTCTCTGCCCAGTCGGATACGCTGAGTCTGTCTCTGTATGATTGCATACAGTATCATCGCGATAGTCCAGAAGTATCGATACAGCTAGAGACTAGGAGGCAAGGAGCTCAGGCGACACGGCTCAAGGCACAGAGCAATCTTTTCCCTCAAATATCACTTTCTGGAGGTTGGCTTTACACACCTGCAAAGCTTAAGCCCTACTCGATAAATCTAGGGTTAGATAGGTTGCCTCTGGATTGGCTACCACAAATACCCTTCTTACCTGGTATAAAGTCTGCTCAGAGTTGGCTAGACAAGCTTATGTCTATTGAGATCGGTCATGTTTTCTACGGTGCAATCTCACTGCGTCAACCGATCTTTGCCGGAGGACGGATCTATCAAGGTGTGCGTTTAGCCCAAATCGGGGAGCAAGCAGTAGACTATCAATGGATGATTGAGCAGCGTAATCAAGAGGAGCAAATAGCAAAAACTTACTGGCAAGCAGTACAACTGCAGGAGCAACTCCAGATAGTCCACCAATTTATCACCCTCCTTGACAAGACGCTTGACGATGTCACTGCCATGCACGAGCAAGGGGTCGTTGCAAATAGAGAGCTCGTCTCCGTACGGGTCAGTAGCAACAGCGCAAAGATCCAAGAGGGTAAGTTGCAGGAGGGACTGCGGGCATTACAGATCCTCCTCAAGCATCAGTGTCGCATTCCATCTGATCGTAAGATACGGTTAGGTCCAAATTACACCACCGGTAGTCAGTTGCCTATAGGGCCCATCCGTGAGCAAGTATCCTCCACAGCAAGTCCTATGGAGCGCATTGAGTTAAAGGCTGCAGCTCTCGCTGTAGAAGCCGAGGAGCGTCGCGCTAAGATGGCTCTGGGAGAGATGCTTCCCGAGATCGGTTTGACAGGTCAAGTCATAGCTGCCTCGCCAGACCCATTTGACGGTTTTAAGAAACAGTTTGGAAGGACTTGGCTAATGGGCATAGCCGTTCAGATACCTATCACGGGTATTTACCAGGGTGCGCAGAGTCGTACAGCAGCATTAGCTAATCAGAGAGTCCGTCAGCTAGAGCTACAAGATGCGGAGAGAGCCGTTAAGATGCAGTGTGAGCAGGCGACGCATCAGCTCACGGAGGCGTTAGTTCGCTATAAAGAGTCTCAGCAGGTACGTACAGATGCTCAACTCAATCTGGATCTCTCGGCAGAGGGATATAGGGAGGGTGTCATCAGCTTAGAGACTCTCTCTCTCGCTCAGCGCAATTGGTTTGACGCGGAGATGCAGTATATAGAGCTCCTCATTGCAGTACATCAAGCAGAGGTAGCCCTTAATGTCGCCACGGGGCAAGAGATTTATTTGTAGAGAATAGGAGTGGGAGAGAAGCCTCTCCTCAGCAAAATGTCGAGTCGGTCGTGTGGCTACGATAGAGTAGTCTCATGACTTTTTTGCTGGTCATGAAGTAGATTGACCGGTTATTCCGTAATTAGCACACGATGATTCCGGGACAATCAAACGTTTGTCCCGGAATAAGCCAATGAGATCTCAGGAATAAAGAGACAATTATGCCGTAATAAGCGCCTCGTGGTATAATGATTGAGATTGCATATATCTGCGAGGAGGATCTGGATGTCGTATGAGATAAAGCTTTACCTGTAGAGGTGTGATTTAAAAATTTAGGGATGCCCCCGGTTCAGAAGTCTTTATCTCACGGAGTGGGGTGGAGAGGGTATCCCCGAGCTCCGACTGTTTGAGGAATCAGGGACTCTCTCTCTCTCTCTCTCTCTCTCTCTCTCTTTTTGCTTACCTTTGTGGAGAGAGATTGTTGCATCATGGCTATTTGTCGCACGGTTACGGAGATCTCAGATCGGTTACGAGAGTTAATACCCTTAGAGTGTATGCCCTCTTTGTTCCCGTCTCCTAAGCTTTTTATGCCTTATTCGTTTTGCAATGTTTGTTTGCTTTCGTAAGACATAGAGTGAGACTCTAGTCTCCTGCGACAGCTTCTAGTAGATTATATGACGACAGTAGAGAGATATCATGATATAAGTATGGGGCACCGTGTCTTGGGACATGAGTCTAAGTGCCACCATTTACATGGGCATAATTACCGCATACACTTTACTTGCACCGCCGATAAGCTAGATGCACTGGGACGTGTAATAGACTTTGGTGTAATCAAGAGCTTACTCTGCGACTGGATAGAGACGGAGTGGGATCATAAGATGATGCTTTTTGATAAGGATCCCCTAGTTGCTCCACTAAGAGAGCTGCTCCCCGAGGACTTAGTACTAGTCCCGTTTAATCCTACTGCAGAGGAGATGGCTCATTATCTTGTCGATACCGTTGCTCCTCGACAGCTTGCTGGTACGGGGGTTACATTGATCGCTTGCCGGGTTGATGAGACAGCCCGCTGCAGTGCCACGTATAGACTACCTACTACTATATAAGAGATGCGGGCATTGCCGGTTCACGAGATCTTCTATAGCTTACAAGGAGAGGGGGGACAGATGGGGCGTGCGATGATCTTCGTGCGACTCTCCGGATGCAATCTCGCATGTCCCTATTGCGATACGGACTTTGCATCATATCAGATGATGGAGACCTCGGAGATCCTCACAGAGATACAGCAATACCCCTGCCAGGATATTCTCTGGACTGGGGGGGAGCCCACTCTCTCGCTGACGGATCAGCATATAGCCTACTTCCACGATTATGGTTATCGTCAGTCCATTGAGACAAATGGTACGCGCCCACTGCCGGGAGGGCTAGACTATGTGACCTGCTCGCCAAAAGCAGAGGCAATATCGGGGCTGAGGGGGCGTTTTGTAGTCAATTACCCAGATGGGATCGATGAGCTACGATGGCCTTTACAATTATCTGCCCTTTTTCCCCCACCAATAGAGCAACTAGTCTTAGCAAAGCGTTACTATGTCAGCCCGGTAGAAGAGGATGGAGTGGCGTTGCAGTCTGTCTTAGCATACTGTATGGACTTTGTCTTGACTCATCCAGAGTGGCAACTGAGTGTACAGCTTCACAAACTTTTGGGATTTCGCTAAGTAAATATTACCCATTTATGAGGTGCCAGCTAATAGATATTCGCAGACAGCTACTAGCATTACTTGTGTGTGTCGCAACGCTCCTCTCTGTCGTGGGGTGTAAGAGTATCACGCTTAGTAAAGCGGAGCTGTATAGCCACACGGGTCGGTATTCATTGGCTGCGGATAGCTATTACACCCTTTATCGACGCACCTCTCGCAGGAAGCCAGAGCGCCGAGCCTATCTAGCATTTCAAGCTGCAGAGAATTATCGTTTGCTGGGGAATACACCGCGGGCGCTTAACTGCTACAATCTGGCACTTAATGGTGACTACCCTGACTCAATACTCTACCTGCGTATTGCTCAGGAACTGCAACAGTTGGGGCGTTGGCGGGAGTCTCAGAGTGTATATGAGCGATATCTATCCTATTATCCTAAGGATTACTTTGGTCGGATAGGGCTTGAGGGTGTCCTTCAGGCGGATTCGCTACTCAATAATCCGACAGCACACGTGGTCGAGCTAGATCGCAAACTGATTTCATCTTATGCAGAGTTTGCCTCTTGTTACAGCCCTGATGGCACGATACTCTACTTTACGACCAGTCGCGTGCCTCTCAAAGATATGCTGACTACTAGTGAGGTGACGGGACTAGGTACGAATAACGTTTACATGACCAAGCAGGATGCTTCGGGTAATTGGTCTCGCCCCGATAGCGTCGTGGGGGGGCTTAATACACTAGAAGATGAGGGAACGCCTTCGATTACGTCTGACGGCAATACACTTTACTACTCTTATGCCGAGCAAAGTTCACCTTACGATCGTACAGTGCAGATATATAGGGCCTCTAAGTCTAGTCAAGGAGGATGGGGTAAGGGGCAGCTAGTGACTATTTGGGAGGATTCTCTTCGCATGGCAGCGCATCCAGCGATTGATGCTTCGGGACGATACCTTTATTTCGTCAGTGAGGGGGCAGGATTAGGAGGTAAGGACATTTATAGGGTACAGCTTGGCGATCATGGATATGGCAAACCGGAGAATCTCGGTAACGAGATCAATACACCTGGAGACGAACTATTCCCCACGATGATCGGAGATAGTACTCTTTATTTTTCCTCTAATGGACGTGTCGGATTGGGAGGTCTAGACATTTATAAAGCGGATCTGGATAGCTTAGGAGGGTGGCACGTGACTCACCTTGGCGCTCCAATTAACTCACCTTCTGATGACTATGCACTGACTTTGTCACCGACTCCACGGGATGGCTTCACAGAGGAGGGATATCTTTCCTCAACACGAGGTGATCAGCGAGGGAGACCCCATCTTTATCGCTTCTCGCTCCCTAAGGCGATTATCCGAATAGATGGATTTGTGATGGATAGAGAAGGATATGGCATACCGCGAGCGACTGTACGTATTGCAGACGAGCAGGGATTACTCGCTACTCCTGTTGTCTCGACACGTGACGATGGATCTTTCTTATTAGAGATAGCAGGGGCTAATCGCTATGTATTGCATGCTTCGCATCCGGATTACCTTAATCAATATGTGGCTTTGGAGACAGACTCTGCTTCGGCGAGCACAGACTATATAGTGGATTTTTACCTCGCATCACGCATCCATTCGGAGCAAATACACGATATTTACTACGACTTTGATCGTGCTACTCTCCGCCCTGAGGGGAAGAAAAGTCTAGACTATCTCGTCACCCTCCTACAGCAGAACCCCGGTGTGCGTCTGGAGATCAGTAGTCATGCTGATCGTAAGGGGAGACAAGGGTATAATCTCTTACTATCCCAACGACGCGCTCAGAGTGTTGTGGACTATCTTGTCAGAAAGGGCATTGCCCGAGACAGACTAGAAGCCAAGGGGTACGGCAAGGAGCATCCCTATATTGTCTCTAAGAGTATGGCATTTCGCTTTGAATGGCTGCAAGAAGGTCAGGCTCTAGAGACGGAATGGGTCGAGAGTCTGACAAAAGAGCAACAGAACATCTGTGACCAATTAAATAGACGCACGGAATTTACCGTAATACAATAATAAGGAGATCTTGCTAAGTTATGATACAGTATCACGCTGATCCAGTACTCAAAGGCGTATATCTTATAGAGCCTCAAACGTTCACAGATGCTCGAGGTTACTTCGCCGAGACTTATCGGGCTGCGGATTTCGCAGAGATTGTCTCAGCAGTGCCGTGGGTTCAAGAGAATGAGTCAATATCTACTCGTGGGGTACTCCGAGGTCTACACCTACAGCGTGGGGAGGTCAGTCAGGCAAAACTCGTCCGTTGTGTCTTGGGAACGATTATTGATGTCATCGTTGACTTGAGAAAAGGTAGTAATACTTACGGACATTGGCGGAGTTATCAGCTATCTGCGGAGAATCATCGGCAATTATATATCCCGCGCTGCTTTGCGCATGGCTTCTTAGTCCTTTCGGAGCGAGTGCAATTTCTGTATAAAGTGGATAATCCTTATGCACCAGATATGGAGACTTGCATACGCTACAACGATCCTCAGCTGGCAATCCCCTGGGGATCGTGGGGTGTTTCTCCAGAGGAGCTAATCCTATCGGACAAAGATTCCAAAGGGATCTCCTTAGCGGACTACAAAACGGACCTATAAATCTTGGACCCTTTATGACAATAAATAAGATTACATACAGGCATACTTACGCGGTGACAGGGGCTGCTGGGTTTATTGGGACCAATCTCGCGTACTATCTTAGCCAAAATCTCTCCGCGGACGATCGCATTATACTGATTGATAAACTAACCTATGCTGGCAGTTATCACTCCATCGAATCATTGATTGATAATGAACGGATCGTATTCGTTCAGGCAGATATTTGTGACGCTCAGGCAATGGATCAAATCTTCATCCGCTATGCTCCCAACTTTTTAATCAATTTAGCCGCAGAGAGTCACGTAGATCGTAGTATAGAAAATCCATCGATCTTTGTCCAGACCAACGTACTTGGAGTGCAGACTCTCCTCGATACCATCCGTCGCCATTGGGCTATAAGTAGTGGACGAGGCTCTTATCCTGTATGGCGGGATGGACATAAGATGTTGCAGGTATCCACAGACGAAGTTTACGGTTCACTGGGTAGGGAAGGATACTTCTTAGAGACCACACCATTAAATCCTCGTAGCCCATATAGTGCCTCCAAAGCCTCTGGCGATTTACTTTGCCAAGCGGCGGTACACACTCATCATGCACCTGTTGTCTGGACTAGGTGCTCGAATAATTATGGACCGTATCAATTCCCCGAGAAGCTCATTCCGCTTGTCATTCGCCAGTGTTTGCTTGGAAAAGAAATCCCTATCTATGGTACAGGAGAGAATATCCGGGACTGGCTCTACGTGACCGACCATTGTCGTGCTTTATATCTGGTGGTGACAAAGGGGCGTCCTGGTACTGCATACAATATAGGAGGGCATAATGAGCACACCAATCTAGAGATTGTACAGCTTATCATTGACAGATTACAAAAGCGACTGAGAGAGTCTGCTTCACTTGTAGAGCAGATCTCTCAGACATTAGGACAGGCTGTCCATCCAGAGTTAATCGGGAGAAACTTGATTACCTTCGTTCGTGACCGCCTAGGACACGACGCCCGTTATGGCATTGATCCGACGTTCATACACCAAGAGCTAGGATGGTTGCCTACGATCCCCTTTACCGAGGGCATAGGATATACGATAGATTGGTACCTAGATCACTTTGATTGGGTCAAGAGTATCACGGATGAGGATTACCAAAACTACTATCAGCAGATGTATCAGGGGCGATGAAGGTGTACGGTATGGACCTTAGAGGGAGGCTCTTCTACAAGGGCGAGGCATTACTTCGTGAGGGTTCTCCTTTTTTTGTGCCTCATGTGGAGGAATCGTGGTGCGCGATCCCCTCGTTAGCTGTCAAGATTGGTCGCACGGGCAAGTGTGTTGCCACACCCTTTACGGAGCGTTATGTCGATTCTTGTGCTGCCGGGTGGGATATTACGTGTAGCTCTTTACTTGCAGAGCTGAGTTGTGCAGGCGCACCATGGGAGCGGGCCAAAGTGTATGATGGTAGTTCGGTCGCTCTTGACTGGCACCCTATAGGGCATCACCTCCCAGAGCAGTTCGCACTTACAGTCTATGAGCGATCTGTATCGCTATCTCAGGAATACATACGCCGCGGTATAACGATCCTCTCGGAGTGTCTCACCATTCACACTGGTGATGTACTCCTTATTAACGTCTTACCCATAGATCAGGCTCCCCCCATTGCTCCTGGGCGACAACTATCACTACAGCTCCATATAGCTGATAAAATCGTCTCGACTACACCACTACGTATTAAGTAAGTACACAATACAAAAAATCGTTTATACCCTCAATACTATCTTATGGCTATTGTCTCTCCTTCTTTACTGAGTGCGGACTTCTTGCATCTCGCAGATGAAATCACCATGATCAACGTTAGTCAGTGTGACTGGCTACATATAGATGTGATGGATGGTGTCTTCGTCCCGAATCTATCTTTCGGGTTCCCTATTCTAGAAGCGATAAGACCTATTTGTCAAAAACCTCTGGATGTGCATCTAATGATTGTAGAGCCGTGGAAGTTTATTGACCAGCTCTCCGCACTGGGCATCCATATTATGAACGTCCACTACGAGGTCTGTCCACATTTGCACCGTACACTGTGTGCCATCCGAGAGGCAGGCATGAGCCCGGCTGTTACGCTTAATCCTCATACACCTGTCGAACTTCTCTCCGATATCCTCTGTGAGGCAGACATGGTACTCCTAATGAGCGTCAACCCTGGCTATGGAGGACAAAAATTTATCCCACAAACTTTGCGCAAAGTCGAGCGACTCCGTCAGATGATTACCGAGCAGGGGGTAGATACTCTCATACAAGTCGACGGAGGTGTCAATATAGACACAGGTCGTCAACTAATAGCGGCAGGTGCAGACTCTCTTGTTGCGGGAAGTGCTGTCTTTAAAGCTCCTGATCCCAAGGAAATGATCGCTCAGCTACATAAGTTATAACTTCTCTTGCATTACCTCCTCCGAGGGCTATATGCCACAATCCTCCGCCCGGCATTAGTGACTCTCCTGTCACTAGCGCTGGGCATCTATATTGGTAGCTTAGAGTTTCTTACTGCTGTAGTCTACCTCATCTCTGCCACTGTAGGTATATCCTTACTGCTGATATCTAGAGTATTAGCACATACAAAGAGTCTAAATCTCTCGTGGCTATCGGGTGTTGCTTGGTGTATCGTCGTCTTGAGTTCCGGAGCTTGTCTAGCCGAAATCCCTAAAGAGCAGATAAGGTTATTAGCCACCCCCAGTCGTGAGGGCATCTACCAGGTGACTATCTCTCGGCCTCCCGTAGCCCGCGAGCGAGGATATCGTGTGGAGGCTATTATACAGCAGGTGGATACAACTATCTCAGACTGGGTTGGCAAGCGGGTTATGCTCTATATCTATGGCGACGCTCATACTATAGCTCCTCGTACCACTTACAGAGTACAGGGACGGCTAACGCCCATCTATGGACTAAGGCAAGAGAGTTACCGTCACTTCCTACTCTCTCGCCACATATCAGGCTCTCTAAATGTTCACTCCGCGGTCCGTTTAGGCAATACGCTCTCTCCCCCTTGCTGGAGTCTCTGGGACCAAATAGGTTACTACGCTTACTGTCTACAGCAAAAGGTTGCTGGCACATTTGACCAAATTAAGTCTCTTACTCCGCAGCAGCGAGACCTATTGCGAGCTATCAGTATAGGGGACCGATCTGAAAGCATTATGGTCGAGACACAATTTCGCTCCATTGGTGTCGCTCACTTATTGACTGTCAGTGGTTTTCATGTTGGAGTCATCTTGCTCCTCGTATATTGATTATATACTATCCGCTACGCCTGATCCGCAGTCCGGAGACAGCTTATAGGCTGCGTTGGGTCGTTACGCTTCTAGTCGTTTGGCTGTATGCCCTTGTCTGCGGACTCTCTATCCCAACCATGCGTGCAGCTCTCATGTTTTCTCTCTTCGCTGTAGCGCATCTTTGTGGACGTACTACCGATCGGCTCAACATCTGGGCGCAGGCAGCTCTTATCCTGCTTGTCATCTCACCATACACACTCTTTGATGTCGGGATGCAGCTCAGTTTCATCGCCGTTCTAGCCATCTTTACTACTTGGGGTGGGCTAAACAAGCGTATTAACCCTAGTCGTAGCCCATTCATTCGTTACATCTATTATCTTTTGGTCACTACGGCTAGTGTACAGCTCTTCGTTTTGCCCATACTAGCCCGTAGTTTTGGGACCTCTGCTATTTGGTCTCTCCTTGCCAATCTCCTCATGTCTCCGCTAATCACGCTGCTTATTGTCGTTGCCCTTGTGACCTCTGGCTGCTTACTCCTGGGGCTCCCCACGATCCTCCTGCCGAAACTGCTCGTAGGTGTTAGCGATCTGACCAGTAGTACACTCACGCTCCTTGAGCAGCATTTCGACACACAGCTCAGCCTCCCTATGCCACTCTGGCTATGTATCCTCTACTATCTGCTCCTTTATGCCTGGGTGCAATACTTTCTGACGATGCCACAGAGGATACGTATCTAGGTCGTTGCACTGCTGTGTTTAGCTATGTGTTGTAATACACTAGAGGAAATCAATCGGACATCTAAACTCAAAGAGAGAGGATTTGCTCTGGAATCATTGAAAAATATCTCTGGAGCCATATCTCCACAACACCCTAATTGTCGATTGTTTATTCCGAAATCCCCATCTGATTATTACAGTGTACATGGATTGTTATTCGGTAGTCTTGAGAGGATAATCCCCGAATAGACCTCCCCTTAGTTACGGAGAGCTCAAAGTGAGCTTTGGATTTTGTGATCTTCAGATTTCTGACATCTCCCTTTTGCTTAGGAGAAGATTTGGTTATATTTGTACGCGGAGACCGGTGCGCTACGGATGCGCCCTCCCTTGTTACAGTCTCTATTAGAGAGAGCTCTACGTATAATAGCTTAACTTACAGTATGATAATATGAAACAGATGCTACAAAATCCAACAACATCATTTGGTGCATTTCTCGTGCTCCTCCTATTACTGAGTGGCTTATGGGGCTATCCTCTCTTAGCACAACGGTCGATACAGCGTGTGACCAATGAGACTCCAGGACTACTCTCCGAGCAACTGGACAAACTCTCCAAACCTCTGAGTGCACTCCGCATTGCAGGTCCGCTCAATGGTAAGGACATTGCTCTCCTAAGATCTCTGGCGGGGGCCACAATGTCCACGCTACCCGTAGAGGAAGGTGTGGAGGCACCTCTAGAGTATTTAGATCTGAGGAAGGCAACATTCCACCCGGATGATGAGGCTTATGCATCTCCCGAGTATGCTAGGGTAGATGCAAATAAGATCGGAAGACGAATGTTTGCTAACTGCTGCTCTCTAGAGGAGATCCGGCTACCAGAGACTGTTACAATAATAGACAGAGAAGCTTTTAGGGGGGCTAGACACTTGCGCATAGTGAGCTACATAGATCATGTGACGGAGATCGAGTGGGGAGCATTTCAAGAGTGTACAGCCTTGGCCGATATAGCTCTCCCGGAGGGGCTGAGAGTGGTAAGAGGCGAGGCTTTTAAGGGGTGCAACTCTCTGCGTGTTGTGACATTCCCCTCCACGCTAGCAGACATAGGTAGTAATGCTTACGAGGGTACAGGAGTACGCTATCTCAATGTAACGATACCGGGTGACGATCAGGCAATTGGCAATCAAGTTTTTAAGGATTGCAAGAGACTAGAGCGTGTGTCTCTATATGGCGACTATGCAACACTCAAGTATGGGATGTTTGAGGGCTGTACAGCACTACGTTCGGTACGTATCCTGTCAAATCAAATACATACGATACAGACTGCAGCCTTTAGTGGTTGTACGAGTCTGCCAGAGATACATCTTCCAGCCTCTGTGAGCTACATCCAGATGGATGCTCTTTACAACTGTAAGGCTCTGCGCTTACTGACACTTCCCTCTGAGGAAAACGTAGTGATGGGCGGGATGATCTTTGAGGATGCTCTAGCTCCACAGATTACTGTGGGCGTTGCTAGCTCATTGATGGCGGAGTATCAGAGTGCGGATACATGGTCTCGCTGTAATCTAGTACCCATAACGGAGTGCACACCGGTCGACGCCGTCTACTTACAGGAGGATTTCGCTGCTCTACCTTATAATATAAATGAGTGGGGAGGTAATGATACCTGGCGCACAGATCATGGCGCTTATATAAATAAGGTGGGAGAGAATCAGGTGCTAAAGCTTGGAGATAATGAAGGCTCGGGGCATATTTCCACCAAGGCTCTGGATTTATCTGCTCATAATGGTCATTTTAGAGTGCGTCTGGCAATGGATGGCTGGAATGATTTGCACAGCGCTCTGCAGGTAGAAGTGCGGGATAAGGAGAGTAAAGTATTAGATGCTCATAGAGTGCATTGCTACGACCCAAAGATGGGTGGCAACTTACGTGTCTTTGACTTTGAGATGTGTGGAGGAGCTAAAGAGACTTTTATACACCTATACACGACAGATGAGGAGCGCATAGCTATCGTAGACGATATCAAGATCTATGATACGACGGAGGCTCAGCCTCTCTATGAGGTAGATCTGCCCAGCTTAGACTATGGTATCGTACCTGTCAATGCCGAGCTGCCTGATGTGAAGGGGCTAATCTATGGAGAGAGTCTCAAGGCTACTCCCTCAGTAAAGGTGGTATCAAAACATCTTGGTAAGCTCTCTGTCGACGCAGAGACAACAGATAAAGAGGGTACTATGACGGTCTTTGTAGATACAGAGACAATAGGCGATTATACGGGTTACATACAAGTAAAGTCTGGTGGAGTGAATGAGATCCTCATACCTTTCAAAGTCTCGGTGAGGGATATGGACAATATCTATGGTCTCGACGATACACATCCGTTAGATTTACTGGAAGAGTCTTTTGAAGACGGGAGTGGGATCCCGAGTAATTTCGTCCCTGTCGCCCTCGTTGGTAAGCGTAATTGGGAGAGACGCTATAATGGAGATATGACCAATCCTAATCGTTATCTTTCTATTGATGGTCTCAAGAGCCAATTAGATGGGCATAAGGGAGACATCCATGCACTAATTATCTTGCCAGCTCTTAACCTAAGTCATACGGATAGACAGGCTTGGGGACTCTCTTTTGACCTCTCTGTGCTACGACCTAATGGTGCAGAGCTGTATTTAGTATCCGTAAGCAAGCAAGGGAATATCACAAGATTGAAGGAGTTTACGGCAGACAGTGAGTGTGAGTGGACTAGGAAACAGGTGATGCTTACAGAGCTCCCTAATACGCCAGCGGGATTCCTTGCTTTTGAGTACGTGGGCAATGCTCCTAAACGCTCAACAACTTATCGTATAGACAATGTAAAATATCAGAAGCTCTCTGGTACGCAACGGATACCTCCACGGCAGCTACAGTATGCGACAACTGCTGGACAGCTACATATCTACAGTGCACTCCCAGCAGATCTCATAAGTATTTATACGGTAGATGGGATATTAATTACTCAGCTCTCAGGAGCTATGCACTACACTACACCACTCTCTCCGGGTCTGTATCTGATACATTTAGACGGTAAGACCTGCAAGGTGCTGATGCCAAATGAGTAAGGACTAGCCAGAATCTACAAATCAACACCGCCTCTCTCCCGAGCTCATCCGAGGAGACTTGCGCTCGGAGATTGGAGATGTGGGGCATTATTAGTGTATAGCTCTGACTCCACGCTGCTAGTCCTCGAGGGCTATGCATGAGGATTGATGACAAAATCCTCGAGCGAGTATGACATAGGAGACTATTGCTATGTGCAATAGTCTCCTATGTCTGTAGAGTCTCTATGTAAGGATTTGGATGTGGTGGCGGGATTTATGGCTCTTGCCATCCGTTTTGTTGTGTCCAGGCAGTATAGCGCTCTACGACCTCTGAGATACTTACGTTGAGAAGCTTGAGTTGAGTAAAGAGCTCGGGTAGCTGCACCTCTGTTAATTCACGATAAGCTTGGTGACGTAGGAGAAACTCAGCTTTGTCTGAAACAAAAAGACCTAACCCTTTCTTAGGGTAGATGAGCTCCTGATTTTGTAAGTTTTCGTAAGCTCTAAAGATCGTGTTTGCATTGGTCTCCAGCTCAGCAGCTAGTTGGCGTACGCTCGGTATTTGACTTCCTGCGGGGTACTCACCGGAGAGGATCTTCTCCTTGATACGATCCTCTATCTGTGCATAGATGACGATCTGTGGATTAAATATTGGCGAAATCATAGCGTCCCTACATTGGTGTTATGCCTTTACTTGCTTGTGCTTGAGAGATCTATACCCTGACCGAATCATTATAAAGGCAAATAAATAAATGAGGATGTATAGGATAAAGGGTGAGATGCTGAGCTTTTCATCTCTTAGGAATAGTAGGATATGTTGGTTTGTTTCGTCAATACTGATCCTTTCCAGAGAACCTACGTTCATAAATATAATAAGGCATATCATAGATGCGACAAAAATGCCAAAGCAGATCCCCAGATAGCGTACTATAGTGCGTATCGGTTTGCTACTGGAGATTATACAATATAGGTAGATCGCAAAGCTCGCTAGTTGGATACCGATTAAGAAACAGGTAGACCATCCGTACTGTAGCATAATGTTGCAAGAGCTCATGAGATTACGGATGATCTCTGGATATGAATGCAGCACGACCACTCCCTCAAATAGAGCCCAGATTAGCATGTACAGCGACCACACTAATAGCCCGATAAGGGGTGCTATAAGATTAAGTATTAGGGTCAGGATAACGAGAGAGATATACTTCTCTCCGTGAGAGGCTGGTACTTGTAGGTAGAGGGGAGATAGGGGAGCATTGAGACGGCTGTTATAACTCATCATCACAGTAAGACTAATCGTTATGAAACTGATGAATGAACAAGAAATTAGGACCCCTCTAGCAGTTGCATCGTCTCCCCCGAATCCAAAGACTAAGCTACTTAATACAGTGACGATAAGAGGTCCGCATGCGGCGAGTATGCCGGCGAGCAAGATCAGTAGCCACTGTCTGCGGTAAAAAGCAAAGTCTAATTGTAGCAGTCGTCCTAGACGTCGGAAGCTAAATGTCTGGCGAGGAGAGTGTCCTGTAGTAAGGTTGATTGATTGGCTCATAGAGAGATAGCTGTTTGTGTGGTGGATGTTTCGAGCGCTTATAGGGCTTGACATTTTAGCATGGCATCGGTGTTGCTTATGAGGGCATTAAAAAAGATTTCCATCGAGAACCCTCCAGCCCCGCATACCTCTCCAGCACGAGGAGCTAGTATGATGGGGCCCCAGACTGATGACTCACTGTAGAGGGGAATAGCATTTGGATAGTCTGTAGGCGTACCACAGTAGAATGTGTCCTCTAGATGGGCTATTGTCTCATTGCAGATAATGTGATTTTGATGTAGGATTACGAGTCTGTCGATCATCTGCTCCAAGTCTCGCACTTGGTGTGTGCTAATTAGTACTGTTTGCTCGTCAGAGATATGCTGTACGAGTAGCTGGCGAAATTTGCTCTTCGAGGGGATGTCTAGACCATTCGTTGGCTCATCTAGTAAGAGCAGAGGAACTTGTAAAGACAAAGCTAGAATAAGGGCGACCTTCTTTTTCTGACCCATAGAGAGTTTGCAGAGGTTGTTTGTGTTAGGGATGTCAAACTCTTTTAGCAATTCTCTAGCCAGCGTGGCGTCATAATTTGGGTAAAATCTCCCTGTGGCATCTAAGTACTGTATTGCAGATGTCGAGGGGAGCTGTACATCCTCAGGTAGGTAGTACACCTCAGTAAGCAGGGCTACGGAGCGCTCTCGACAGGAATGCCCTTGCATAGCTAACGAGCCGCCCTTGAAGAGCAGTAGACCAGATATGAGCTTGAGAAGCGTTGTCTTACCCTCTCCATTCTTGCCAAGGAGTCCGGTAATAGAGCCTTTAGGGAGGGAGAAGCTTAGATCCTCAAAGAGCGGGCGCCGTCCGTAAGAGAAGCATACGGAGTGTGCTTGGATTAGGGCGTCTGTAGCGTGATTTGTATCCATATAAGTATGCGAGGTCGTTTTTTTTATTTGTATGTGACTGTTCCGGTTTCGTAGTACACTGCAAATGTGCTAATAATTCTTATATATCAAAACATCTCTGTGACAGGAATGTAAATAAAAAGCGATAAGTATGACGAGATTTGCAAGGGGCACCGTAATTATTGATCGCTTATTCTGTAAATCCCATTTGAGTATTCGGGAATTGCTAGGTGCCTATTCGGTAATCTTTGGATGAGGATCCCGGAGATAATGATTGGGGATTTAGAGATGTTATAGAAAAGAGCCATCTACTATGAATAGTAGATGGCTCTTTAAGGAGTAATCCTAACTAGTATTAGTTAGCTAGGTCTCTGTATTGTAAGAGTTATTTTCCCAACCTAGCCACACGCTCTTGGTCCGCAATGAATGTCGCAAGGCCACTATCTGTAAGTGGATGCTTGAGGAGACCCAGGATTGCCTTCAGAGGGCACGTAGCGACATCTGCCCCGACACGCATGCAGTCGATGATATGCTGTGTGTGACGTATGCTAGCTGCTAGGACTTCTGTCGTAAATCCATAGGTGCCAAACGTCTCCACAATATCAGAGATCAGAGATACACCGTCAGAGCTAATGTCGTCAAGACGACCTACAAAGGGGGAGACATAGGTTGCTCCAGCCTTAGCAGCCAGGACGGCTTGACCTAGGTTGAAGATGAGGGTACAATTGGTACGTATACCCTCTTTGGTCAACTGGCAGATAGTCTTGATGCCATCTTGTGTACAGGGGACCTTGACAACAATGTTCTTGTGCAGTGCCGCTAGCTCACGAGCCTCAGGGAGCATCTCCTCGTAGGTGGTACTCATGACCTCAGCACTCACGTCCCCATCTACTATATTGCAGATCTTGAGGTAATGCTCACGGCATGCTGCGTTGCCAGAGATACCTTCCTTAGCCATTAGCGAGGGATTAGTCGTGACTCCATCGAGTACACCCAGAGACTCTGCCGTGCGAATATCCTCGAGATTAGCTGTATCGATAAAAAATTTCATAAGGTATTTAGATATAATATTGAGTATGTATAAGTTTGCGATTGCTACTTATGTCGCAATAGGATTACGGGATCTATTCGTGCGACCCCTTAGTGTACCTCTCCGGATGCATGAACCAGTCAGCGTACACCTCATAATCATGTGCTGTACGCTCATTGAGTGCATGACTCTGCTCAGGGAGGATATCCTTGATATATTTCGCAGGTGTCCCTGCATACATTGTATAAGGTGGAATGATCGTATTCGCAAGGACCACGGCTCCTGCGGCCACGATAGCACCCTTACCCACGACTGCATTATCCATGACGACAGCCCCCATGCCGATGAGTGCATAGTCTCCAACCCGAGCTCCATGTAGGATCACGTTGTGCCCCAGTGAAGCAAAGTCTCCTATCTCACAAATGGAGCGCTCATGTAGGGTGTGTAACGTACAGCCGTCCTGTATATTGACATGATTGCCGATACGGATGCTATTGACATCGCCACGTATTACAGCGTTGAACCACACGCTGCACCCATCACCCATCACGACATCACCGATGATGCGAGCGCCATCGGCGATAAAGGTATTCTCCCCGATCTGAGGTGTATAGCCTCGTACGGGGATGATACTCCCTATAGGATATTGGTAAGTCATAACCGATATTAGAGCGGTAAGGTCTTACTGCGTAGCCACTCGGACTCCTCAGAGGTGAGTAGGGGAGAGAGCTCTCGGTAGACGAGCTCCTGATAATCGTTGTACCAGGTTATCTCTTTGTCCGTTAGGAGAGACTTCTCAACGAGATTATTGTCTAGATAGCAGAGAGTCATAGTCTCAAAACCGTAGAATGTGCCAAACTCAGTCTGCTCTTTTTCGACGGTTAAGATCAAGTTTTCTATGCGTATGCCATATTGGTCGGCACGATATAGTCCAGGCTCATTGCTGGTGAAGGTGTGCAGGTGCATAGGAGTTGGATTATTATCGGTGCGAATATTTTGAGGACCTTCATGGACATTCATAAAGACTCCGACACCATGCCCCGTACCATGCCCGTAAGATAGCCCTCGATCCCAGAGAGCTTTGCGCGCTAAGATATCTAGCTGGTTGCCCCGAGTCCCCTTTGGAAAGCGTGCTGTAGCAATAGCTATGTGCCCCTTGAGTACGAGTGTGTAGTCAATCTTCTGCTGATCGGTCACAGCTCCGAGGGCAATGGTGCGGGTTATGTCTGTTGTCCCATCTATATATTGCCCTCCACTGTCTAAGAGAAGCATGCCTCTTGGCTCCAGTTTATAGGCACTCTCGGGCGTTGCAGAGTAATGTACGATAGCCCCATGCCCCTGGTATCCGCAGATTACACCAAAGCTGTCGCTGACATAATGCTCCTGCTTAGCGCGGAATTGCTGCAACTGCTCCCCAGCGGAGTACTCATCGACGTGATCTCCCTGTCGTAAGGAGTTTTCTAGCCAGATGAAGAAGCGTGTCAAAGCAACGCCATCACGATGCATGGCTCGGTGTATGCCAGCAATCTCTGTGTCATTCTTGATCGACTTGAGGTGTGTGATGACTGAGTCTCCTGTGATGACCGGACGATCTCCAAGCTCTTCGCGGACGCGTTGCGTAGTACGCTTAGGGTCGATCATCACCTTAAGATGATCAGGGAGTGTGTGCAAGAAGTTGTAGTATGTCTCGTAGTCTCGGACATCTATCCCCTCCAGGCTAAGGATTTGTCGGAGTTCTGGACTGATTTTCTCAGGAAGTGAAAAGAGATAAGCCTGCTCATCGTCTATAAATCCGAAGGCTATGCCTACGGGGTTGTACGATACATCATTCCCTCGGATATTAAAGCTCCAGCAGAGTTCGTCGACCATCGTGATGGCTACAGCCTCTGCTCCATAACTTTGGTAGGCATTTCGGATACGCTTTAGGCGGTCTCGAGTGCGCTCTCCAGAGTACTTGACATCCTGTAGATAGAATGTATTAGTCGGTACCCCAGGTCTGTCGCTCCATACCTCCTCGATGAGGTCATACTGAGAGACTAATTTGATGCCGTGGTTTGCTAACGACTGAGAAAGTGGGGCGTACTCGGCCATGGAGTAACAAGCTCCATCAACGCCGACTACGGAGCCTTCCTTTAGATGTTCTGAGAGGTACTGCTCGATAGTTGGGGTATCGGGATCGTCTCCACGCTGTAGAGTCATCTCGCTGCCATCTAGTTCCTTGGCCGCCTGTAGGTAATATCGAGAGTCGGTCCACAGATAAGCTCGGGAAAGTGTTACAAGAGCAGTGCCTGCTGATCCCGTGAAGCCGCTGATCCATGTGCGAGACTTCCACCGATCAGGAGTGTATTCACTCAGATGAGCATCGCCACTAGGTATGATGTAAGCATCTATCTGATGTGAGTGCATCGCTTGACGTAGCATATCGATACGCTGATTGATACTGTTGTTTGCTGGCATATTATATTTACTGTTTGTTTGTTCCTTAGATTATATACGGCAGTCCTTAGTATCAGACTATCATGAAATAGGCTGATGCTCCGGTCTGAGTAGGTCTAGTACTGTCTTTACAGGAGTAAAGGTATCGTTAGGGACCTCTACAAAGATGGTGTTCCAGTCATGCATGGCTCCATTCCATAGACCTGGGAGCTCCAGAGCTTTGAGCGAGCACCCCCCAATACTCTTATTGCTGATGAATGCAGTTTGTGGGTTTACATACCGATATAGGTCGAAGGGTCTACCTTCGTAGTCCCGTATATAGCAGCAAAGATCCACAGGATTAAAGTGAGTACCCTCACGCATTACTTCCAGAGCTTCGGGATTATTCTTGTCCACTTGTACGCTTTCTAAAATTTGCAGAGAGGTCGTCCCGTCACTCTCACGTACTAAATAAGGACCTCCTCCAGGTTCTCCTTCGTTACGAACCATCCCACATACACGTATGGGGCGGTTGAGCTTAGAGAATAATTTAGGTATTAGCTCCTCGTCACTCATGAGATCTGCATGGGGAACCTGTATGCAAAGTATCTCATCAAGGAAGGATAATATCTCTTCCGTTAGAGCTCGGCTTACCTTTGATTTCCTCAACTGTTGCAGATAACCAAATATACGATCACGGACAGCCAAGAGGATACCACCGAGGAGTTTCTTATAGAGTACTGTATTACTCTTAAGATAGTCAGGGGTCACATTGTCTATATTTTTAATAAAGACTACGGAAGCATCCTGGCGAGACAGATTACCTATGAGCGCCCCGTGTCCTCCTGGACGCAGGAGTAGTTTACCATCATCACGGCGGAAAGGACATCCCTGCTCTACATCTAGAGCAATAGTGTCTGTACTTGCATCCTGTATGCTATACGTTACCTCATAACGGCACCCGAGCATATCTTCATAGAGTTGTACACGCCTATCTACCAGGGAGCGGAAGACCTCTAAATGCTCAGGTGATACGGTAAAGTGTATCTGTACACGCCCCTGAATATCCTGAGCATAGAGAGCTCCCTCTACCATGTGCTCCTCGATGGGAGTACGTTTAACTCCTTTGGGATAGTCATGAAAGAGGATCATTCCCTTAGGGAGATCTCCATAGCCCATCCCATGCGAGTCGAGCAGATTGTTCACGATGGTGCCATACAGCTCTCCCTCCACTAGCTTACTCATCGTACGCCAATTGTTTCGTAAGCATGTTTCGCTCAGCTTTTCATAGAACGCAAAAGACTCCAGATTATCTACAAACTGTTGTTGCTGAGGTGTCAGCTCCTCATGGGAGATCGCTTTATTCTCTGGCAGATTGTAGAGATCCTTAAACATACGACTCGCAGCTCCCGAGGCTGGGACAAATTTGACAACATCAGCCTCCGATCGCTGCAAATACTCGTGCCAGAGATCGAGGTACTGCCCCATCTCGCTGGTGGTTAAGCTCATGATACCTCGCTCAAGCTTTGCCGAATCAACGATGACTAGGTAAGGCGTACCCTCTCGGAGCAGTTTGAGTTGTCGGTTAGCTTCGGTCGCAGATATCCCCCGCTCAGCTAGGTAACTCAGATCAGCTTCGGTAAAGGATTCAATATTAGACATACTATCTCAGGTTAAAGAGTAAAGAGCTCCGAGAGGAGGTCTCAAGCTCTCTCGTGAAACCAAAGATACGAAAAAGTGACTGGAGGTAGAATTGATACCCTACAAATCTATCTCCTAGTCGTATCCTATTGCTCCAGACTCTATCCATATCACCTCCAGACTCTAAGATAATGGGGAGATTAACTGTTTAGCATCTTCTTGAGGGCGTCTAACTCTTTTAGAGCATCTAGTGGAGTTAGATTGTCTATGTCTAGTTCATTGATCTTAGCTCGTACAGCTGTTAGGACAGGGTCATCTAGTTGGAAGATAGACATCTGCACACCTCCACCCTGTGAGCTCGCCGTAAATTGCCTATCCATTTTGTCTTGCTCAGCTCCGGTCACACACTCTCCCTCAGTACGATAAGCCTCTAAATGCTTGAGCACCTCGTTGGCCCGGGCCACAATCCATGTGGGCATACCTGCTAATTTTGCTACTTGTATACCAAAGCTATGGGCTGATCCGCCTGGTACTAGCTTGCGGAGGAAGAGCATCTCACCATCGATCTCTCGTGCTGACACGTTGTAGCATCGGACACGCTCTAGACGTTCCGCAAGCTCATTGAGCTCATGATAGTGCGTAGCAAAGAGCGTCTTAGCACGGCCCTGCGTAGTGCTATGTAAATACTCGACAATAGCCCATGCAATAGAGACCCCATCAAATGTGCTGGTGCCACGACCTAGCTCGTCAAAGAGGATCAAGCTCCGAGGGGTTACATTATTTAGAATGCTAGCAGCCTCTTGCATCTCTACCATAAAGGTAGACTCACCCACGGCGATATTGTCTGAGGCCCCTACCCGTGTGTATACTGAGTCGACGATCCCTATACGTGCTGAGCTTGCTGGGACATAACTACCCATCTGTGCCATTATGGTAATAAGAGCTGTTTGTCGTAATAGGGCACTCTTACCACTCATATTGGGACCTGTTATAATCATAATCTGACAGTCGATAGGTGAGAGTTGCACATCGTTGGGGATGTAAGGCTGCCCTGTAGGAAGAGTCTGCTCGATGACTGGATGACGACCCTCTACGATCTCTAGATCATAATCTTCGCTGAGTGAAGGGCGACAGTAGTTATAAGCCTCGGCGACTGAAGCTAATGAGGCTAGGGCATCTAGCTGTGCTAATGTATGAGCATTTTGAAGTAGCTTGCCTGCAAACTGTTGAAGCGTGAGGATTAGCTTGGTAAAAAGTTCTTGTTCGAGAGTCAAGATACGGTCTTCAGCTCCCAAGATTTTCTCCTCATACCCCTTTAATTCTTGCGTGATATATCGCTCTGCGCTGACTAGTGTTTGTTTGCGAATCCAACTCTCAGGGACCTGCTCCTTGTAGGTGTTACGCACCTCTAGGTAGTAGCCAAATACATTATTGAAGCCTATCTTCAGGCTACTAATACCAGTCTGATCGATCTCTCGCTGGAGTAAGTCGTCAAGATACTGCTTACCCGAGTGCAGTAATCGTCTCAGCTGATCCAACTCTTCGCAAACCCCCTCAGCAATTGTAGGACCCTTACCAATCTGTTGCGGAGCATCTGGGAGTAGCTGGTAAGAGATTTGTTGGCATAGCTGCGTACAAGGATCCAATCCTGAGCAGAGAGCCACAAGAGTCTCTTCACCCTCGTCCAGAGCTTGTTGGCGTATAGGTGCTAGCAGTGCTATGGAAAGACCTAGACGTACGACCTCTCGAGGTGTAATGCGTCCCATGGCAACGCGACCAACGAGGCGCTGTAGATCCCCGACCTCTTTCATCTGCTCTGTGAGTGCTATACGTAGCTGAGGCGACTCGACGAGGTTTGCTACAATGCTTTGTCGCTGTAATATTTCCGCTAGGTCTTTAAGTGGAAAAGATATCCACTGATCCAGTAGGCGACTCCCCATGGGAGTCACTGTACGGTCTAGTATCTGTCTCAGGGTAGTACCTCCGGGATTCATAGGGCAGCTTAGCTCTAGACTATGCGCTGTGAATCCATCTATCCGTACATGTCTCTGCTCATCTATCCGTACGATGCGTGTGATATGTCCTATCTCTGTGTGCATCGTCATATCGAGATAGTGTAGTATGGCTCCAGCAGCAGTAATAGCTAGGGGCATACATTCGAGTCCAAACCCCTTAAGTGAGAGCGTCCCGAAGTGCTGTAGCAGTCGCTGCCTGTTATTGCTTTCGGAAAAAATCCAGTCATCATAGTCCGAAAGATGTCCCTCCGGGTGCAATAAAGTCTGAAGTGTGTCCCGGTGCTTTCGCTCGATCAGGATCTCCTTAGGGTTATATCCCGAGATCAACTTGGTCAATACTTGCTTTGAGCACTCCGTCGCGTAGAACTCCCCCGTAGACAGATCCAGCAAAGCTAGACCATAGGACCCATTGCTCTTGGCATTGGGATAGATAGCTGCGAGGAAGTTGTTTTGTCTACTCTGGAGTACATTATCCGTCGTGGCAACACCGGGAGTCACAATCTCGGTGATGCCTCGCTTGACAAGCTTGGTCGTCATCTTAGGATCTTCCAGCTGGTCACAGATAGCTACACGCTTGCCCGCTCGTACTAGCTTGGGCAGATAGGTGTCTAATGCATGATGTGGAAAGCCTGCCAACTCCACATGTTGAGCAGATCCATTAGCACGCTTGGTGAGCGTGATGCCGAGTATCTGAGAGGCCTCAATGGCATCATCAGCAAATGTCTCGTAGAAATCCCCCACACGAAAAAGCAAGATAGCATCGGGATGCTTCTTCTTAAATTGCATATATTGCTTCATCAGTGGGGTCTCTGCGATACTGTTTTCAGTCACGGGATGGGGGGATTCTTTGGAAATGTAGTTGCGAGACTCAAAAGTACCAAAAAAAAAGCATACCCATCCCCGCACCTCCTAGTATATACCTAGATTTTGCTAGCCTAGTAGAGAGTGTAGATGTAAGGTCTATTATTACACGAGATGTAGCTCCTATGGAGCCTTTTGTTCCCGAGTTATTGTGGCGAAATGTCACAATGAAAAAATCAATTGTTCCGGAATTGCAGAGTGACTACTCCGAAACCTCCAATCGATCATTCCCGTATGGACGGTAGAGCATTCCGGGATTAACATTTGCCATTACGTCTCCGCCGTCTCAGCGTCGGCACATGACAGGTATACTTTCTCCTAAAACTTGACGAAGAGTGGGGTAAGTACGGCAATCTAGAGCTGTTGAGGCATAATCAGGGTGCCGACGTTGGTCGATAAATTTCAGATGGCACCCCTCTGGGGAAGTTGTTGCCAATGCTTTGGATTAGCTGCATGTGCACCAAGCATTAGATATTGATGCTCTTGACATCTTATGATAAAGCATTGTGAGAAATGTGGCAAGTTAACCTTCCACACCCAAATTGATCGGATGTAATCCCCACATGCAGGGTGCAATTACCCGCCTTTGAGTGGATATCTAGATGCGTGACACTAATGTATAGCAAGTATAGCTAATAGTATGTATACGGCGGGAACCGCAAGAAGCATGCTGTCAATGCGATCCAAGATGCCGCCATGACCTGGGATGAGTTTGCCAGAGTCTTTGACACCAGCCCGGCGTTTGAGACTGCTCTCGAAGAGGTCCCCAATCGTGCCAAAGATAGCAACGATAGCTCCCATTAGTAGTATTGTCCACCATCCTATCTCTGGCAGCAATAGTAGACGTATGATAACAGCTGATAGTAGTACGAGTATGAGACCTCCCACAGAGCCCTCTACGGTTTTCTTTGGGGAGATCCTAGGGGCTAGAGGCGTCTTACCCCATCGAGATCCCACGAGATAAGCTCCGGTATCATTGACCCAAATGAAAATGAATATGACGAGGAGTATGAGGCCATTATAACCTCTTATAGGCAGAAATGGCAATGAGACGAGTGTTAGTCTGATCGCAAGGGCTAATGGTATAGCAATGTAGATTTGAGCGATGAGACTATTCCCTAGGCTGGAGAGCATATCCTTGTGCGGGAGAAATGTAGATCGCCCGACAATATAGAGGAGATAGAGCATGTAGGGGACAAAAACACCGGTACCTTGACTCTCAGCCATGCCGTATAGAGCGGTCGCATAGAGGAGCCAAACCGTAGCAGTACAGTCTAGCACTACACGGAAGATGTGAGGTCGATTGACTCTCGTTAGTAAATTATACTCGATGACTCCCGTTACAGCAAAGAAAGAGAGTAACGCCCACACTCCCCACCTGGATGGGAGTACTAAGACCAGTACGATGAGAGCTACGTAGATGGTGCCCGATATAAGGCGAGTGGCAAAGGTCGACATGGTAGTAATTCAGTCGTTTTAATGTAAAACTTGTATTATCTCGGAGATGCTAAAGGTCGTAGTATTTCATGACAATCGGACACGAATGCTCGGGATGAAGCGTCCATGTCCGATTGATATCGTTTAGTCTTTATCAGTATTATCTTCGTCAGATGGAGGAGCTACGGAGTTATGCTCCTCACTCCCATTCCCATCTACGTGCTCCTCTTTCCTTGTAAATGGTGGAGGTGTGGCGCTGGAATGATGCTTAGCACGCTGAGCTTCGTTGAGAGCTTCCAATTCGTCAGAGCGAGAGATCCATTGACGCTTACCTAGTATAGCCTCAACATCCTCTGTGTAGATCACCTCTCTCTCTAGGAGTTGCTGAGCTATTTTATGGTGCTCCTCGGCATACTGTGTTAGAATCTCTTTGGCGCGAGCGTACTGCGAGTCAATAAGTTTAGAGACCTCCTGATCGATAATTACAGCGGTCTCCTCGCTGTATGGCTTCTGGAATGTATATCCATCACTTTGAGAGTCTGCGTAATTGAGGTTAGGAAGCTTGCGACTCATGCCGTAGTAGGTGACCATAGCATAAGCAATCTTCGTGACACGCTCTAGATCGTTGGCAGCACCAGTAGAGATCCGATTGAGAAAGAGCTCCTCAGCGGCACGCCCTCCCAGTAATGAGCATAGCTCGTCGAGGAGTACCTGAGTATGTGTTATCTGTCGCTCCTCAGGCATATACCAAGCCGCTCCGAGGGCTTTCCCTCGAGGCACGATAGTAACTTTGACTAGAGGATTCCCATACTCGGTCATCCAGCTGATGGTTGCGTGACCAGCCTCATGGATAGCTATACTACGACGCTCATCCTCAGTGATGATCTTATTCTTTTTCTCCAGACCTCCGATGATACGGTCCACGGCATCCATAAAGTCTTGCTTCTCTATTGCCTGTTTGTTATGCCGAGCTGCGATGAGGGCCGCCTCATTGCATACATTTGCTATGTCGGCTCCAGAGAAGCCTGGAGTCTGTTTTGCCAATTGATCTACCTCAACATCTGCTCCCAGCTTGAGATCTTTCATATGGACGATGAAGATCTCTTTCCGATCATTTAGGTCTGGTAGGTCTACATATATCTGACGGTCGAATCGACCAGCACGTAGTAGAGCCTTATCTAAGATGTCTACACGATTTGTCGCAGCAAGGATGATCACGCCACTATTGCCGTCGAAGCCGTCCATCTCTGTGAGAAGCTGGTTGAGTGTATTCTCACGCTCATCATTGCTACTGAAGCCGGCATTCTTGCTACGCGCTCGTCCTACGGCATCTATTTCGTCTATAAAGATGATGCATGGGGCTTTTTCCTTAGCTTGCTTGAAGAGGTCCCTCACGCGAGAAGCTCCAACTCCGACAAACATTTCGACAAAGTCTGACCCAGATATGGAGAAAAATGGCACGTGCGCCTCTCCTGCGACTGCCTTTGCAAAGAGCGTCTTACCGGTACCCGGGGGACCTACGAGGAGGGCTCCCTTGGGAATTTTACCTCCTAGCTTAGTGTACTTGTCGGGATTCTTTAGGAATTCGACGATCTCTTGGAGCTCTTGCTTTGCCTCATGGAGCCCGGCTACGTCATCAAAGGTGACATGCGTCTCCTTCTTGTCATAGAGCTTAGCCTTTGACTTACCCACGCTAAAGACACCTCCAGGACCTCCATTTTTACCCCCGGCACTGGTATTCATGCGTCGAAACATCCATATCCAGAACACTAGGAGCAGGAGCAGCGGACCCCAGTTAAACAGGATAACCCAGAAGTTGATGCTCTCCTTGTTTTCATATATGATATTGACATTTGTCGCCAACCCGTCATCCTTGACAAACTGCTCAAAGACATCAATCGTGGGAATGTTGCACTTGATCAGATACTGTGTCTGTGTTACGGGGAGCATACTAAAATTCCCTCGCTCCATGTTTTCCAGTTCCTGATTGCTGTAGGCGAGATGTTTTTTCTTAGGATTTATCGTTGCTATGGCGACGCCATTCGTTCGATTGACCGTTACTTTTGTGGCTGCTCCTTTGCGGAGTAACTCTTGGAATTCGGTCCAGCCCATCTCCTTATAGGCAGATTGCTCTGGCTTTACAAAGAGCAATAAAATGAGTATAAGCGCTGTGGATAGGTAGATCCACAGCGGGTTAAAGCGGCGCTTCCCTCCACTAGGATTAGAGCCTTGGGGAGAGGAGGGGGGGATCCCAGAGAATTTGTTATTTAGTTTTTTCATTTAGGAGTTTCTTAATCTGGTAGATTGTCCTCAAAAAGCGTACCAGAGAGATTCTTGCACGGCAACGGTACGCAAATACTCCGCAAAGTTACAAAATCATTCTACTCTATCAGCGCATCAATAATTCTGGAATAACAGTCCGAGAATAACGGAATACTCGATCAACGATTAGTAGATAATCGCTTGGGCATTCCGTAATTATGAGACAATAATTACGAGAATATCTACAAATGATCCCGTAAAGGGAGAAAGACCAATTTAGAGACGTCTAGAGAGACCCGGTAGTACACTCTGCATCCAGAGGATATAGTCGCCTGCGATAATATGCTGGTGCGCTTGATTGACTAGGTCTAGATAGAAGGCTATATTGTGTATACTCGCTAGAGTGAGCCCTGTGATTTCTTGTGCCTTAAAGAGATGATAGAGGTAGGCTCTGGTGTATCTGTGGTCCATTGAGGCAGTCCCCCCAGGGTCAATCGGCTCATGGCAGCTACGCCACTTGGCGTTGCGGATGTTGATAGTCCCCTGCCAAGTAAAAAGTTGACCATTGCGAGCATTGCGCGTCGGCATGATACAGTCAAACATATCGACTCCTCGAGCAATGCTCTCGAGGATGTTGATCGGTGTCCCCACTCCCATGAGATAACGAGGCTTATCCTTCGGGAGGATACTATTGGTCAGTTCGATCATCTCGTACATCTTTTCGGTTGGCTCGCCTACGGCAAGGCCTCCGATAGCATTGCCTGGAGCTCCTAGTGAGGCTATATGCTCAGCAGCTTTGCGTCGTAACTCTGGATAGACACAGCCCTGTACGATAGGAAAGAGTGCCTGCTCATAGCCATACAGTGGTGGAGTTTCCCTTAGGTGATTGAGACAGCGATCGAGCCACTGCTCCGTGATTTCCAAGGATTGCTGGGCATAGGAGTAGGTTGCGTCACCAGGACAACACTCATCAAATGCCATCATGATATCTGCCCCTATCGCCCGCTCGATCTCCATCACTCGCTCAGGCGTGAAGAGATGCTTGGAGCCATCTATATGCGATGCGAAGGTGACTCCTTCGGATGTTATGCGTCGCATGGTAGCTAGCGAGAAGACTTGATATCCTCCACTGTCTGTAAGTATCGGCTTATTCCATGTTCCAAAGCGATGTAACCCTCCGACCTCCTTGAGGATCTCTATTCCAGGGCGCAAGTAGAGGTGATAGGTATTGCCGAGTATGATGCGGGTATCAGTCTCACACTCCATCTGCTCCATGGTAACAGCCTTAATAGCTCCAGCGGTCCCCACAGGCATGAAGACAGGGGTCTGTATATCTCCGTGTGCGGTTGCGATGACTCCCGTCCGTGCATCACTATGCGGGCAGAAATGGTCTATGGTAAACTGCATGGCGTGATCGTGAATTAGATCTTTAGATCAAAGCCTATGGTGAGCATCTGATAGGTTTGTAGACGAGAGGGATACTCTGCTGAGAGAGGGACGGCATCGTCAAAGCGAAGCTGGACGTTGACACGCGTGGAGAAGTATCGATTGAATGCAAAGATGAGTGAATTCTCAAACTCGGTCTCGACACGTTTGTAGCTAGTATTATAGTACAGGCGAGACTCCCAAGCAAAGCTGTCTGTAAAATTCCAGATCATATTAGCTCTCATCATGGAGCCTATGGCACTGTAGATGTCCTTGCCATCTTTAAACCCATGTCGTGTCATATCAATGTCCTTGCGTGATGACCACTTAAAGTCATAAGCTAGGGGAGATAAGTTGAGATCTAGTCGGAAGCGCCTCCCATAGTGCCCTTTGGACTTATGGTCTATGACCCACTTCATACCGAGACCTGCTGTTAAGGTGAGGGGAGATGCAAAGGCGGAGTAGAGGACCTTGAGGTCTTCCGAGCGTTGCTCAAAGGCTTGAGTGCGCGCCTCTACATCTAGAGAATAAAACCACCCTTTGAAGGCTTTGATGCCTAGGTTACTATGCATGCGGAGGAGGTCGTCGGAGATGTTGTACCCTTTGAGAGAATCGCGAAGCTCCGTATTGAGCCCAAGGCGCCATTCAACTTCGTTAAGCCAATTGATCTTGTCCTTCTCATAGCTTAGCTGCAGCAGTTGCTTGCTGTGTAGCGTTAGGGCACTATTGCCGCCCTTGTGCCAGTTGGGAGATATATATATTTGGCTAAACTGTATATTACTCTCGAGGTGGGGAAACCAATATTTCCTGCCTAGAGAGATACCTCGCAGTTGTCCAGAAGCATCGACTCCTGAAAAAGGGGTATCAAGAGCGGTTGCGATGACTGGTTTAGATCCGTCGACAATTGTAATGTCTACACGATGTGCTAAGAGGTCTCCCTCACGACGAGTAACGAGGCTCGGAGAGGAGAGTTTAAGGAGATTGAGATCACGTAAACTCTTATTATAGTATTGCTGTAGCAAGCTCAGCTGTAGGTCGCCGGTAGGTAAGGATGTATAGAGAGCATACTCTTTGGGATACTGGCTTAGCCCGAGATGGATGTCTGTGTGTAGTGTCTTAGGTACTACTTCAACGGTAGACGAAAGGGGGGACTGCATCAATAGGGTAATGGGGAGCACTCCTTTAGGCAATGGGGGTGCAGGTTTAGACCGATCAAGGAGCTCTAGCACCTCAAGATTGGTCTGCTCTAGAGCAGATTGCGCAGAGACGCTATCGGTGTGACTAAAGGGGGCTGATTGGGATTGCATTTGCCCTACTAAGGGGTGTAAACCCAAGAGTGCTACTAATAATGATAAGAGGGATAAGCGGTAGTTATGCATATATAATAATAGGTATCTATAAGAATTGGTGACTCCCCATGTGATAAATGGCTGGAAAGGTCTGCAGACTCTGGTCTCGGGTTCCCTTAAAGAGGGTCCACATCACAGTAAATCTGTAGTCTCCTCGCTTGGATAGCTCTCTTTTGTACCGTGGTGATGATATGGCAAATCTGTTTATGTACTTCACGCCATGAGCTAGAAGGATCAATTCTCATACAAATGTAGCGAATATAATGCATTCGAATCCGGGAGACGTGTGGTGTAATGGGGCTAGAGGCTTGCCAGAGAGATTGGTAGAGATCATCTTGCATTATTTGAGATAAAGCCCTCACAGTGTAGCAAACATCTCCTTTAGAGGCTCCCCGTACATAGAGGTAAATGAGGTGTACATAGGGAGGGAAGCGCAGATAAGCTCGCTCAGCAAGTTCGTCGAGTCCATACGGACGTGCAGTCTCTCCTCCCTGCAGGCTTTGTAGTAGGGGAATGTCTGTCTGATAGCTTTGTATATAAAGTTGCGCTGAGGGGTAATTACTGCTGAAACGATAGACAGAAGCATATGCTCGTTCGTTGGCTCGAAAGTCATCGCCAACGATCATTTGATCGAGATTGACTAATGCTATAAGCCCTACATTGCAAATGGCATCGAGATAAATTAGACTGGAGGTCCCGACGAGTATGACTGGTTCGTCGCTTTCTATCTGTTGACGGGTCTGCTGTCGGGTCTTTTTATTGTAGTATTGTGACGCACTTAACTCTAGGATGTGTATCTCTGGGGGAATGAAGTTCGTGAGCTCCTCTGCAATGCGCTCTATCCCGTATCCCTGTATACTGAATGTGTTGTGCTCACGCCCCTCTTGTTGGTCTCCTCCTTGATGACATTGAGGACAGATACGAGGTGCAGATGCGGTGTAGTTGCAGTAACTGCAGCTGACACTTTGGGTGGACTTGTGGTAGACTAATCCCACATCGCAATTAGGACATGTGAGTACTTTCTGGCAATGATGACAGATTAAATGTGGGGCATAACCACGACGGTTCAGTAGCAAGACGCTTTTACGTTTTGCTCGACACTCTGAGAGGATAGCCTTGCGTAGCTCAATGGAGAGCATTTGTCCCCATGGTAGCTTGCCATGCTTCCGTTGTAAGGTAAGGTCTATGAGTTTAAAAGGTCGTGGAGTTGGGGCAACCTCATTTGGTACTACAGAGGATCCCTTGTTATTGATCGATAGATAGTATCCTCGCTGTAGGTTGTAAAGAGTCTCTGCAGAAGGAGCAACGGTCGTTAGTAGTAGGGGAGTGAGACTCTGCTTACAGGCAACTATTGTGAGATCGCGGGCTTGATAGCGAGGAGCTGTCTCAGACTGCTTGTAGCGATTACTCTCCTCATCAGTGATAATTATGAGATCACAACAAGAGAGTGGCAAGAGACTCCCCATGCGAGAGGAGAGAATGAGTAGACCACGCTCAGTAGACGTCAGACCTAGTAGTCTAGCCCGGATTGCGATCCGCTCAGCGTCTGTTGTGGAGGAGCTATATAATACAAGGTCAAAGGGAGGCAATGAGAGGTTATGCTCTCGCTGTCGTGAGACTTGTTGTAGCGCATGATAGAGTAAGCTTTGCTCAAATAAAAAGAGTTGTGGTACATAGATTAAAATCTGTGCTGTCGGACGCTTTTGAAGGAGCTGCTTGACAGTCGAGACAACAAAGTCTATCTGCTCTTGATTACTTGTAGCTTGAAAAAGAAAAGGTATCCTAGTTTCACTTAGTAGTCTATCTACCAATTTACTAGATTGTAGCTCCTCGTTAGAGATTTCAGATAAAGGTGATTGGCGTGGAGGGACGACTAATAGAGGGTTTGAGAGGGAATAAGTTTCTTTTACTACTCCCCGCTTGATTAGGGCACGGAGAGCTGCCTGTTTATTTGCATCTTTGGCGATTAACGCCTCCCTCAATAGGGGCGTGCCCAAGGGTAGCTCATGCTGATAGAGGAGGTCTAATAGGTGCTCTAATATGCCTTTCTGAGCTTTGGCACGAGAGAGCTGACCCATTAGCTCTGTGAGTAGATCCTCTGAGCAGTACTTCTTGGCTAGCTGTATTGCCGGAGATCCAACTTGTACGCTTCTACTGTCCCGGGCTATTGTTTCGCTCCCCAATAGGACACCAGCACGGAGTAGGCGATCAATCTCTGGATAAACTTTGCGGCCCAATAGCTTTGCAAGTTTACTCGCCTTTGCTTGATGTCCATGCATTAAGAGCAATTCGTGTCGTATCTTTTCTGAAAGCTCCGTCGGTCTATAGTCTATCTCTTTTTTTTCCCCCTCCTCACTTACAGCGTCTCTCCACATCACTTGGGTCTCACTGGAGGGAAGATAGTTACTAGGTATAGATGCGACAAGCCAAGCTCCTATAGAGCACATATAATAAGATGCCCCCCAGCGCCACAGATTTAATTCCTCTGGTGTTACTATTGGCTCTCTATCCGGTAGGGCTATAATAGACTTCAGCCGACCGAGAGACTTGTCAGTCTCATCGATCAGCTGAGATATGATAGCATAGTAGTAACGCTTACTACCAAACTGTACCAGTACGCGCATCCCTACGGCCACTAGCTTGCTCCATGTGTCAGGTATACGATAAGCGTATTCCTCCTCAAGAGCTAGGGGTAGGATAACACGAGCCAGCATATAGGGCTAGGTGTTTGCTCGCTAGCTTATGATTGCTTGCTTAGGGCTGCATGCATATTAGCTGCCGCTTTTCGTCCGTCACCCATTGCTAGGATTACGGTAGCACCACCACGTACGATATCGCCTCCAGCATAGACCTCCCTGATAGAGGTTTGATTCTCATCATTGACGATGATGGTCCCCTTGGGTGAAACTTCTAGCCCGTGGATGGAGCGAGGTATGAGAGGATTCGGAGAGACTCCGATGCTTACGACAACTACATTGACATCAATCTCTTCAATAGCTCCTGGGATGGGGACAGGACTGCGGCGACCATCTGGAGTTGGATCCCCGAGTTCCATACGTTGTAATTTCATGCGGCACACTTTCCCTTTGTCATTCCCTTCGTATGCTATAGGATTGTGTAGGGTGAGGAATTCGACCCCCTCCTCCTTTGCATGCTTGATCTCTTCACGACGTGCGGGCATCTCCTCTTCACTACGACGATATATAATCATTGCTCGTTTGGCTCCTAGGCGTAGAGCTGTACGGACAGAGTCCATAGCGGTATTACCACCACCGATGACTGCAACTACATCTCCCCTGTAGATAGGTGTCTCAGCCCCTTCGGTACCAGCTCCCATTAGGTTGACTCGGGTCAAATATTCGTTAGAGCTCATTACACCTGCCAGATTCTCGCCAGGGATATTCATAAAGTTTGGCAGACCAGCTCCACTACCCACAAAAATACCTACGAAACCCATCTCTTGTAGCTGCTCGTAGGAGAGCGTGCGCCCTACGACGACATTGGTCTCAAAGTGTACGCCCATCTGCTCGAGTTTGCTGAGCTCGGCATCGACGACACGAAGTGGCAGACGAAACTCAGGGATGCCATACTTTAGTACGCCTCCAATCTCGTGCAATGCCTCAAATATAGTCACGTCATATCCCCAGCGAGCCATATCTCCTGCAAAGGATAGCCCCGCGGGACCACTCCCTATGACGGCAATTTTCTTATGGTTAGCGGGAGCCATCTCTGGGAGTTTGTACAGATTATGCTCACGCTCATAATCTGCGACAAAGCGCTCCAGGTAACCGATTGCTACAGCGTCACGCCTCATCTTTTCCGTATAGATACAGTGCTTCTCGCACTGCTTTTCTTGAGGGCATACGCGTCCGCAGACAGCTGGCAGGGAACTACTCTCACGGATTATCTGAGCTGCTGAGGCATAGTCCCCACGCTCCACATTTTTGATAAAAGAGGGGATGTTTATAGACACGGGACAACCCTCCATACATGATGGATTTGCACAATCTAGACAGCGTATAGCCTCTCGACGAGCCTCGGCCTCTGAGAGACCACAATTGACCTCCATCGTGAGACTGCGAGCGCGCTCATGAGGGTCTACTTCAGTCATCTTGACACGAGGTATGTCCATGCGCTCCTTACCGGTGTGAGACTTGCGTAGCTCTTCGCGCCAAGGCTCATTACGACGAGCGGTAACTAGATTCTTTTGTTCTGACATTGTAATATGCGGATAGCTCTAATGGTTCTTTTATCTATAGGTATTAAGACGCATGAGTAGCTCGTCAAAGTCTACTTCGTGGGCATCAAACTCGGGTCCATCTACACAGACAAATCGAGTCTTGCCACCGACTGTAATGCGGCAGGCTCCACACATTCCTGTCCCGTCGACCATGATGGTATTTAGAGAGGCGGTCGTGGGGATGTTGTATTGCTTGGTAAGTAGAGCGACGAACTTCATCATAATTGCGGGTCCTATGGTCACACAGAGATCTACAGGCTCACGTTTGATAACCTCTTCTATGCCATTTGTGACAAGACCTTTCTTGCCATACGATCCGTCATCTGTCATTACGATGAACTCATCGGCAAAAGCTCTGAACTCATCCTCTAGGATGATTAACTCCTTAGTCCGGGCAGCAGCCACGACGATAACCTTATTGCCGGCATCCTTGAGCGCACGAGCTATAGGATACAGAGGGGCCATGCCGACTCCACCCCCAGCACAGACGACTGTACCGAAGTTCTCAATGTGGGTAGCTTGTCCGAGAGGTCCTACGATATCATGGACCATGTCGCCAGCTTCTAGGTCGACCAGTTGTTGGGAGGAGTCGCCGACAGCCTGTACAATAAGTGTTATCGTGCCGGCAGCCAGGTCTGCATCTGCGATGGTGTAGGGGACTCGCTCACTATGGTCTGTGACGCGTACGATAACAAAGTGCCCAGCACGGCGTGACTTGGCGATTAGAGGAGCCTCGACCACAAGTTTAGCAACCCTGGGAGAGAGAAAAGTCTTACTGACTATACGATTCATAGCGTTGTGTGATATGATATAATCTTATCGAGGAGTATATCTCGATGGGGTACCTACAGATAGGTACGGCCAAAGGTACGACAAATTCCCCATCTAGCCATCGGTTTTGCTAAAAAGGCTTCTCTCTCTTTAGAGGTAAACGCTAGTAGTACTCTATTTTATGAGAGGGTACCTTCTCCTGGGGCACCTCTCTTATTATGGTCCCATTATGTCAAATCTGTCTCCCGTTACCTTTTGGAGTTCTAAACCGCCTTGTCTGAGAGTTATCCCTAGGTTACTTGTATGGATCTAAGACAACGGCGGAATTAGTCAGACATATTTATAGGGCTGCGGATTGATAACTCCGGAATAAAGAAATGAGAATTACGGAGTGGTCAAATGATAATTCTGGAAAGATAAAATCATAATTACGGAGCCCTTTAAAAGGGATTACAGTAAACTATCTCAAGCCTTGCAGAGAGTGGTGAGTGGTTGCATCACAGGTGTTTCAGAGACTGGGCAAGGAGTTAACTCGATAATTCGAACACTGTAGGGATCTAGCTTGACGACTAGCGGAGCCCATGGCTGAAAAGCATAGAGCATCTCCTCATGGGCATGTAGAGGGGTATGGATCGTGACACGGAGTAGTTGCTGGGCACTCATCTCATCCCTCATGGATGGTAAGAAAAGGGGATAGCATTGCTCGTCTGCAGTAAAGTTGCCGATGACGGCGATCCCGATAGAATCCTCCTCACTTTGCCCTACAGAGGATGGAAGCAGTCGTAGATATCCATAGGTACGGTCCGCATTAAAGCCTCCCCACGCCTTGGCCCGCTCATGGATGAAGAGAAGGTCTCCTCGTAGGACTGCAGGATGCTGAGCCCAGTCTGCCAGGAGGGTTACATAGCTTTTGTAAGGGGGATGGGAATTGTTTGGGTAGGAGAGAGAGGGGATACTCCAGTAGTCAAAGATGCTGGTTCGCCCATCATAGCCACTATAACCCTCAGCGTCTAGTCCCTGCTCACCATATTCTTGTCCCGCATAAATGAGTAGGGGGCTAGCTGTTGCCAGCGCAAGTAGCGTCATAGCTGTTAGCCCACGGTGTGCTGTCTGAGCAAAAAAAGGAGAGGCTAGGCGAACCTCGTCATGATTCTCTAGGAAGTAGAGTAGTTGCTGGGCTTCAAACTGCTGACAATTAGCGATAAGTTTTTGCTCGATAGAGGATACCGAAAGCTCCTGTGTGACGATGCGATAAAAAGTGTCGTAGAGCCCACTCTTGTCATAAAGTATGTCGAACCCTCCCTCATGGAGATAGCAGTGGTAGCTGCTGGGTCGATAGATCTCTGCAATGAAGATAACGGGATAGAGAGCTCTCAATTGTGGGATGACCCAACGCCAAAATGCGACGGGAATCATCTCAACCATATCGCAGCGGAAGCCATCGACACCCTGCTCTGCCCAGTAGCAGAGTATATCTCTCATTTGTATCCAAGTGGTGGGTAGGAGAGTCTCAAAGTGTGCCACCCGAGTACCGTCTGATAGGTATTCGACCCCGTAGTTGAGTTTGATCGTCTCGTACCAATCTTGAGCAGAGGGAGAGGGAGACCAACAGTCGTTTCCCGTAGCACGAGCAGGGTATTCATGATAGCTCGAAGGGTGAGGTAACTCTAGAGATTTACCAGGTATGTAGTAGAAGTTGTTGTGTAGGTCAAAAGCTTTTGTAGTATCGTCCAATGCCCCCAGAGGGGTAGCTCCTGCAGGTGTCTGCTGACCATCATATTGGCGAGAGACATGATTGGGCACGAAGTCAATAATTACTTTTAGCTCATGACGGTGACAACGGTCGACGAAACTACGGAAGATCTCACGTCGTCTGAGAGGCTCTCGTACAATCGTCGGATGTACGTCATAGTAATCAGTGATCGCATAGGGCGATCCTGCTATCCCCTTGACGATATCCGGATGTGAGTTAGGACAATGCGCTAATGAGCTCAGAGGCGTCTGGGTAGCATGTCGTATGATCCCTATGGGCCACAGGTGTGTGATCCCAAGTGAAGAGAGGTGATCTAAAGCGACGTCGTCAAATGACTCGAGAGTGCCAGTCCCATTTTGCTCAAGAGTCCCATTGGTCTTGAGTTGATCCCGAGGGGTCTTATTACCCCATAGCCTAACCAATGTGGAGTAGATGATCGTACGCATCAACTACTTCTTGTTTTTTTCTGACAGGAGATCAATGATTTCTCTAAAGGATTCCTCCTCGTCATACGCCTTACTGATAAGCTGATAGCCTATGTCTGCTATGATGTCAACAGGAGTAACGTCGTAGGAACCGAAATGAGATAGGATGGGTGTTTGCAGTACTACATCGCACAATTCTAAGTCTATGGCAACGTTTGTGTGCATCATAATACGGATGAGACGCTCGGAGAGACGGAGCATGTTTTTCGTAGGAGTATTATCTATCTCTAAGCTTAGATTTATCCCTAGGAGGAAGTCGCAAGACTGGCGGATAGGGCGCGCCGGTAGGTTCATAAAGATCCCCCCATCGACATACTGATCCCCATCAATGACCATTGGCTCAAAGAGGAATGGGATCGAGCAAGACGCTACGATAGCTGACGATAAGTCTCCCTCTGTGAAGTCACGCACTTTGGCTTTATTGAGGTTGGTAGCGATGATATGCGTCGGTATGGGAAGCTCCTCAATACGTTGGTGACGCAAGGTCTCCTGAAGAAACTGCCGATACTTTTTCGTCTTCAGCAGCGATAAGCGTGGTGTAGTCAGTGAGGTCAGATTCATAAAGCCAAACTGTGACGACATTTGCTGTATATCAGCGCTACTATAACCGTCTGCATAGAGAGCCCCCATAAGCGACCCTGCACTTGTACCTGCGATGGTGTCTGGATGGACATGATGCTCTTCGAGGAACCGGAAGATGCCTATATAAGCTAATCCGCGAGCACTCCCTCCACATAGAGCAATGCCAAAAGTGGGTCTGGATCCACGCCTTAGCGCACGGAGGCGCTCTACTAGTTTGTCGATCGAATTGGAGAAAAGGGTCGAGCTCCGCTCTAAGAGTTGCTCTCCATGTGTTTTCAAGTTAGAGGGGGTGAGTGCCATGTTTTAGAAAAAGTAAGATTATTGATAAGCGTGTTGCCGTTTACCTAGAGGAAGATCTGAGAGTAGTATCGTGAGAGGAGGCTCTGCAAATGCGCGTCGAGAAGCTACGATTATATCCCACTCTGCCGAGAACTTCTGCTGTGTAAGCATTAGACTACGATGTCCTGAGCGATCCATACGGTCTAAAAGGTATCCCACGGTGAGTATTTCTGGATCTACGGCTAAGCTATAGCACTGCTTCTTGTCTCGGTCACTATAGATAACTTCGATGATAAGTCTCTCCTCGAGGAGTCGTGTTATGATCTCGCTTGTCTGGCTGATAGGTAGGTGGCACGCTTCAGATAGCGAGGGTATATCATGAGGCTCAGGCTCCGTATGGTCCAGAAATCTTTGTACTATATGTGCCATCACGAGGAGAGTTAGGAAGTCTTGGTAGCGGTGAGATACATTGGTAGCATCTTTAGCATAGGTAAAGTTGACAACATTTTGTATGGAAAAGCACAGCTTCGCACTAAAGAGCGTGATCGTCCACACCACCTGTAGCCATAATAATAAGAGAGGTATTGCTGCAAAGCCGCCATATATGGCGTTGTACTTAGAGATCCATAAGATCCCACTTACATAGAGCGCTTGCAAGATTTGGAAGGCACTCCCAGCGATGACCCCTGAGATGAGTGCGGGTAAGAACTTAACACGGGTGTTTGGCAGTGCCATAAACATCCCGGCGAACATAAAGATCAGGATTATGTACGGAAGTAGCTTAAGGAGGAACTTTAGAACAGGGGTAAATAGGATGTAGTCATTGAACCACGTGTTCTGTATTGTTGCCATCACAACCGTCAATCCCGATGAGAGGGTCATTAGGAGCGGGAGTATTACAACCATTGTGACGTAGTCCGTTAGCTTACGCCCCAGGGCTCGTCCACGGGGTACACCCCAGATTATATTAAAAGTCTGCTCGATGGCATCCAAAAGTACGAAGATCGTATAGAGGAAGAGGACGAGCCCAACTCCAAGGAAAAGTCCCCCCTGTACCTGTCCTAGATAGTTCTCCACGAAGCCCATAATTGTGTCAATCTCGCTTTGATGTCCTGGCATATAGGTCATCAAAAAGTCATATATGGTGCCCTGCACGCCAAAGCCTTTGGCGAGTGCGACGAGGACTGCTATCATAGGGACCAACGATAGTAGAGTGCGGTAGGTGAGTGCAGACGCATGGCTCGAGAGTCGCTGGTCTACAAATCCCTTGATTGCCATAAAGAGCGCCTTGAGTGTGTTTATATATAGGCGTCTAAATCCGTGAACCTCCTGCGTTTGTATGTGCCACATATCGCTTGTGAGGAAGCGGACATCTTTGTATGCCTTCACTTTTACTTTACGGATCCAAGTGGGATCTTTGCGAGTCTCTCGGTCCTTTTCAGAGGTCATCTGGATATGTCGTCTATCTTTTGTAATATGTCGCTGGGCCATGAGGTAAATTAGTAAGACGTAGATCACAATCAATGACAAACGGACCATCCTTGAGATGGTCTCGCACACGAAAGGGAGCATGGAGCGGACAGTAGGTCTGTAAGCCGGGTTCTGTACCAATCTTTTCAGATGGTGCTTGTCATTAATCTACGATACCTATTACTAGGCACCTCCAGCAATCTACCCTCCGACTCGGACGAGTAGTCCTTGTAGCGTCGGTATACTTGATCTTGCAACCCATAGTGTGTACAGCCAGTGGATCGCTCGCACTGCTGGTGAAGCTCTTACCTCACCTTCTCACCCTTACCTGGGGCAAAATCCCCAGGCGGTTATTCTCTTCTACACATTACCTACCCTCACGGATAGCTCTCTGTTAGGGAGTATGGTACTCTGTGTTGCCCGGACTTTCCTCTCTCGCTGCAGTGAGACTAAGCTCATTAAGCGACAGCGACAAGCCGTCCTACTGTCGTATCCATGACATATCGCTTGCACAAAGATACAAAAATCTTGCTCTCTGATTCCTCGTATTCACAGAGCAGCCATATGCTCCACCAGAGACCAAGGAGTCAGTCTTATATAAAATAGACAATCGGATTAAGAGAGAATAGTTGTCTATCCTCTTATGATGTGATGAGCATTGATAAAAAATACAATCCAAAAGAGGCTGTTAAGCTTCCGTTGGACTGTATCGATCAGTGTTATGTGGTGAGGAGCCTCGGTGAGGTTGCTGCCACAGTTGTCTCTCGGTTAGACGGGTATCTGCATCCTTACGTCGATCATTTGTAGGGCTGCGACAGCACATTCAGAGCCTTTGTTGCCAATGGACCCTCCCGCACGAGCGAGAGCTTGATCCATATTCTCAACTGTTACTAGACCGAATATAAATGGAGTCCGAGCGCGTAGATTGAGCTCTGTGGCGCCTTGTGTGACACTGTTGCAAATCAGATCGTAGTGTGAGGTTTCCCCACGTATGACACACCCGATGAGGATGACAGCATCGTACCGCTTTTGAGCCTCCTCTAGGCGTGCTGCAGTATAGGAGAGTTCGAAAGCCCCCGGTACCGAGATCGTCTCGATTTGGTCAGCTGCTAGTCCGCATCCGAGTAGTGTTGTGACAGCTCCATCATGGAGAGCGTGCGTGATTTTGGAGTTCCACTCAGCTACGACGATAGCTATACAATTTATCTCAGAGGGGGATATATGCTTCAGACTGTATAGAGAAGGTACCTGCTGGTTGTGAAGTTGTGAAGACATGCTGATCAGTAGCTGTTAATTCGTAAATGAAAGGGGACTGGAGAGTAGATTTGTCAAGGGGGAGATACGCGCTATGATCTAGAACTCCCTGTAATCTATCCTCTAGCCCCCGCTCGATAGCGAGAAGTTACTCTACTGCCCTAACCGATTCTCTACCCGGATGATCGAAGACTCTATACTTTGAGCCTCGGGAGCCGTGTAGTACTTCTCTTGTATCTGCTTGTAAGCCTCTAGAGCTTTATCGTACTGCTTTAGCTCCTCATATACATGCCCAGCTTTGATGAGACAACTAGGAGAGATGACGGCATTGTCAGCAGCTTTTGCCGCGCTCATAAAGTACTTTGCAGCCTCCTCATAATTACCGAGCTCCACGTAGCAATCCCCAATGAGACGCGTCAGAGAGGGTGCTACCATTGTCTCTTTGGAGCTAAACGTTTTGAGCTCCCGGATGGCTTCTTCATACTTCCCGGCATCGAAATAGATTATACCAGCATAAGCGTGAGCTAGCTCGCCCGCATCGGTGTTGCTATACTTTTCGGCAATATCTAGTAGTCCCAGAGCACCCACTGCAGGGGCATGGAGGGCAGCACTGTCGGCACCTGCCATAAATTGTTCTTCCGCAAGATAAAGCTGTGCAGTCGCTTCCTCTGCACGAGGCTTTTGTACCTTTACAATGTAGAGCCAGATCCCGACTCCTATCACTATGACTCCCAGCACACACCATATAATGAGTTTGCTGTACTTCTCAATGAATTGCTCGCTGCGAGATATTACCTCCTCGGTGTGAGAGCTCTGTGGGCTGTTTGTTTTTGTCATACTATATCAATTCGTTTTACGTAGTTTTTTTTATCTGAAAGTGCTGGGTGCAAAGTTAGCAGTTTTGACGGAATAAAACACCCTTTTGTGCTTTAGCTTGTGAGAGAAAGGGTCAATCTATGTATCGTCTTGTGATACCTTCGTAGCTCTCTATGCGGCGATCTCGGAGGAATGGCCACCAGCGTCGTAGCAATTCCGTGCGGCGCAAATCTATGTCGACGATGGTATTTTCACTCTCCGTCTGGCTGAGCTCGCGAAGGATCTCGCCTTGTTGTCCAACCACGAAGCTACGCCCCCAGAATTGTATCCCTTCGGTGACTGCGGATGGATCCGATTCGTAACCGACTCGATTGACCGTAACGACAGGGATATTATTAGCAACAGCATGACCTCGCTGTACCAGTTGCCAAGCTTCTATCTGTCGCTGTTGCTCCTCAGGCGTGTCATATGCTGCAGTGCCTATAGCTGTCGGATAGATTAGTAGGTCAGCCCCTTTGAGCGTCATGATTCGTGCGGCTTCTGGATACCACTGATCCCAGCAGACGAGGACGCCAAGTCGACCGACAGATGTATTGATGGGTTCAAAGCCTAGGTCTCCAGGAGTGAAGTAAAATTTCTCATAGTATGCGGGGTCATCAGGGATGTGCATCTTGCGATAGCGACCGGCTATAGAGCCATCGCGCTCTATGACGACAGCGGTATTGTGATATAGCCCTACGGCACGACGCTCGAAGAGCGAGAGGACAAGGACAACTCCTAGTTCACGTGCTAGTGCACCAAAAGTCTCTGTCGAGGGTCCTGGTATCGACTCCGCTTGATCAAAGAAAGTGACATCCTCAGCTTGGCAAAAGTATAGTCCGTTGTGTAGCTCCTGTAGTACAATAAGCTCAGCTCCATCATGGGCTAACTTGCGTATGCTTCCTTGGAGACGGGCTACGTTGTCTTGGTGATTTGCATCGTTGTGCTGTTGTATGATACCTACTTTCATTGTTTGTAGTGTTGAGATATAATGGGATTTATGAGAGAGGGATTGAGGAAGCCTTGAGGTATTTGCATGGAAATGCAGTGAAGACTACCGTGTTGCTCCAAAAGTATAGAGCAATCGATGGGAACAACTTCTAGGTTGGGGACAACATGCCTCATAGTATGTATAGCTATGCGGTCTGTGCTACGCCCATAGGTAGGTAGTAGTAAAGCGCCATTGACAATCAAAAAATTGGCATATGTTGCCGGGATCAGGCTGCCTCCCTCATAATGTGAGGAGAAGTCTCCCACGTCCGGTAGGGGGATTAATCGCAGTGTAGTGTATTGTCTTGCTAGCTCTTTTAGAGCTTTTTCTAGTTGAGAGAGAGCATCGAAACTTTGGGAGCTTGGGTCATTGGGAGCAATGTATAGTATTGTGTCTTGGTCAACGAAGCGTACGATCGTGTCTATGTGCCCATCAGTATCGTCTCCTGGCAGAGCTTCTACTGCTAAAGAGCAGTAGTCTGTTAGTCCCAGTCGCTTTAGCAACTCCTTATATACAAGCGGAGCTTGGTAGTTCTCTGGATTGCGTAGAGGGTCTTCTATGCATTGCTTAGTAGTTAGGAGCAGCCCAGATCCATTGCACTCTAGAGCCCCGCCTTCGAGGGTGAGATCCAAATTATCTAAGTAGGATACATCAGGAGCAAAAATATTTTCCGATACAAGTCGACGTACTACTTCATTATCTAGAGTAGAGACAAACTTTCCGCCCCAAGCGTTAAAGGTAAAGTCCACGATCCCTCGCTTCCCATCGGAGCTTTGTAGAGATAGAGGACCATAATCACGACACCAGGTGTCATTGGTAGGGCAGGTGATGAGCAGACAGCGGGAGCGCAGCTCTGTGGAGATCATGGCGTACTCCTCTGTATCTTCGGGGACAAGTAGTACGACAGGCTCGAAACGCGTTATTTGATCGATGATATCGCAGTAGGTGCGTTGCACCTCAGTAAGCATAGGCGCCCAATCAGTCTTACTATGAGGCCACGCAAGAAGTATAGCATCTTGTGGTGCCCACTCGGGGAGCATCTTCATCCTGTTTGACATGGCGGTGTGATGATGGCTGTGCGGTGAATCGACTATAACCCCTCAGTCAGTAGCGTGTCTTTATTTCATGGCGTAGTGTGTTGCTAGCGGTCATACTACCTAGTATGCCTAATCCATCTTTAATATTGTTGTAAATCAAAACCGGTTCGGAAAGCCCTACAGAACTTAGGCGGTTATAACGCGCCATTGTTGTCGTCAACCAATAATTGTATAAGTCAGAAGTGATAGCATATATGACAGCGCGTACAGCTACATAGTCAGATATCTCTTGAGAGCTATGTTCATAATCGGGAGTCCCGTCCTTATTGATAACCTGTGTCGCTAGAGAGAGTGGGGTCGTTAGTGTATAGCTACTCGAGGGCAATACGGAGCCCGCTAAGAGATTCATCGGATGCGATGACCCGTACTCTCCAAATAGGTCTCCTTTGGAAAACTGTGCCAAGAGTTGATTCTTAAATTCTACTTGATACCAACCTTGGTTATCCGGATGAAGAGCCCCCCCATGAAAGATAGGTTTTACCTCTAATACGATACGGTAATAGTCCGCTTTTTGGGCATTTTGTAATGGAATAGAGATCTCAAACTCTTCTAGTTTGAGCGATTGCCCTTGTTGTAGTTGAGCTCCGAGAGCGTTAATCGCATATTTTGCATCGTATGATGCACCCGACTTCTTGGCCGTTATAGATCCTACTGTAGGGCGAGTAGGGATGATCGTTGTCGCGTAGGCTGTTGTCAGTCCCGACTTACTGACCTGAATGTCTATCTGATCTTTAGGGTGAGGTCTGTAATCTGCGACAGCACTAAGTGGTATCTGTCTGCCATTAACCTTGAGTACTGCTTTATATGGGCAGTTAGGATGATCATAGGGATAGTAAACCTTTTTTGTCGGAGAGCTTACTCCAGTGGGGATACTCTCCGATAGAGAAATCAGCATCTTCTGCTCATTTGTCGCCAACGCATTAATGACAATACGAGGAGTCTTGTCACCCAGATCAAGGGGCTGCGTCGTTTGGCAGGCCAATAGGAAGCTCAAGCAAAGGATCGAGTAGGCAAGCTGTATGTAGTTTATGCGGGTCATGGCTATATGGACTAAAATGAATAGGTATAACTGATGTTTGGTAAGATGGGGAATATCGTAATCTCGAGCAGTACCAATTGAGAGGTCCCATCACTGTTGTACTTAAGGCTGGGAGTCGTTAGGAAGGGATTCATCTGATTGTATGCATTGTAGACGCTTAGGTTCCATATGCTCTTACCCTTGCGTTGTCGCTTCGTGTAGCTAACACCTAAGTCAAGGCGGTGATACGGGCGAAAGCGATAATTGTTTCGCTGCTCTGCATAGTCTAAAGTTTGACTATTGAAATCACTGGATACGAGAGGATCTTCGAGATTATTATACCGATGAGTAGCGATAGTGCCAGTATGTCCGGATGCAAAGACCCAAGTAGCTGATAGATCCCAACTCGTATTTAGCTGATACATTGCCGTGATTTTGAAGTCGTGCATACGATCATACTTAGCGGGAAATGGGCGACCGAAATTAATCGTCTCGCCAGGCTGGTCAAACAAGCGCAGAGCGCGTGCCCAAGCATAGCTAATCCAACCCGTCACCTTCCCAAAAGATCGTTGCCATAGTAACTCGACTCCATAAGCAGTGCCTCGCCCCATAGCAACCAGTTGCTCCCAATTAGTTGAGATCCCATAAAAGGTAGCCCCCTCTTTGTACTCCAATACATTGCTCATAGGCTTGTAGTAACCCTCTAGGGAAAAGTCACCCCACTCCGGGACATTCAGATATACTCCAGCCGTAAAGTGATGTGTCTGCATCGGCTTGATACGATCTGTCGTGGGCACCCATAGATCTGTCGGTAGGCTGAGGCTATTATTGCTTAGGAGATGTGCGTGTTGTGTCATCAGAGCATACCCGGCCTTGGCTGTCAGCCTAGGAGTAATACGCCAAGCCACACTTAGCCGAGGTTCGAGAGAGTGATAACCTTTGTTGCGTACTATGTAAAATCCGTAGCGTAGACCCGCATGTAGGCTGACCATATCACCGAGCTTCATCTCATCCTCAGCGTAGAGAGCTGCTTCATGGGCATAAATCTCGGGATTATGACCTAAGAGATTAAATCCTAGCTCTTCGGTCAGGTCTTGGATATTCTTATCATTTACCTTAATCGATGTCATCTCTGGGCGGAAAGTGTGAAAGGTGTAATTACCACCGAATAGCAGTTTGTGACTATCTGAAGGCGAATAGTTTAGCTCACTTGTTAGGAGCCAGTCCCGGATACCTGAGTCATAGCTCATTGTCGTGTTGGGATCACTCTTTGACTTTTGGGCTTTTAGTCGTAGCTTAGAGCGATACTGGGTGTAGGAGGCTGTCGTATTGAGGAATAGCTGCCCACTGATCGCGTGATTCCATCTTAGGGAGCTCATCGCATTTCCCCACAGCCAGGACATTTGCTCCTTACTTTCGTCCGAGTAGGAGATACTAGAGGAGACCTGATCATTCCCGTAGTAAGCAAAGAGATATAGCTGGTCTTTGTCTGAGAAGCGGTGCGTTAGCTTTAAATTTATATCGTGAAAGTTGTACCCACCCATCAGCTTTTCTCCCTCATCCCTGTCTGTAGCATTGCGGATGGCAAGAGCTATCCCAGCTAGGATGTCTAGGTAGGTGCGACGTGCGGATACGTTGAATGTCGAGCGATCCTTCACGATCGGTCCCTCCAGATTTATCTTAGAGGATATAAGCCCCACACTTACATTGCCGTGGTACTCCTGCATATCGCCATCTTTGAGTCGGACGTCGACGACCGATGATAGACGCCCTCCGTAGCGTGCTGGGAAGGTCCCCTTGTAGAGAGTGACCGATTTTACCGCATCGGGATTGAATGTCGAGAAGGCTCCCAGTAAGTGGTTCGGATTGTACAGCGAAATACCGTCCATGAGGATTAAGTTTTGATCGGGATCACCTCCTCGTACGTAAAGTCCCGAAGACCCTTCCGTACCACTCTGCACACCGGGTAGTAGTTGTAGAGCTTTGATGACATCTTGCTCGCCAAAGAAAGCAGGCAACCGTTTGATCTCGCTTGCCAAGATGCGCTGTGTGCCGATATTGGTCGTTCCAACCCCAGAGGGGTTAGCACTGCCCACGACAACAACCTCGCCGAGTAGCTGACCCTCCGTGAGTGATACCGAGAGCGTTGTGTCTGCCGTAAGGTGGAGTCTTATCGTATCGCTCTGGTAGCCTACATAGGAAAACTGCAACTGTACCTCGCCTGCCGGTAGCGTGAGCGAGTAATGTCCAAACTCATTGGTCACAGCTCCTGACTTACTGTTGAGCTCTAGCACATTGGCTGCAATCAAAGTCTCGCCACTCTGTGAGTCATGGATGAATCCATCGATCGTAAATCGCCTTTGGCGTGTCTGCCCCAAGAGCGAAGTGGATAGAAGTATTAGTATGGTCGCTATGGCACCTATGTAGTGGTGGTGACGGTGGTAAGGCATATGTGGGCGGAAGTCGTATATCAATAAAGGGAATCTAGAGACAATGCTCCCGATTTTCAAGAAACTTATTGCAAAGATACTCTTTAAAATAAGAAAAGCAGACTCTCGGCAATATAGCTCCATGATCACAAAAAGATTTTCCCGGCCCAAGCCTTCTATACTCATCGTCAGTACCTGGCTAGAGATAATCTCGGGAAGGTCGTCACATTATTCTGGGATGATGAAATGGTTATTCCGTAATGCTTGATCTAGTATTACGGAATGCCGAATTGAGTATTACGGAATAAATGCTTTTTGATTACGGAGCCCTCTACCGATCACTCCGCGTCGCGTTGTGCCTAGGATGGGATACTTGAGGTGATATAGCGGACTTACTCTTCCAGCTGTATAAACTGCCTGAGACGACGGCGTGCAGATTTGAATGAGCGACCGGGGGGATTGTCAAACGTACCCTCCAGCCATAACAACTGGAGTCGCTCCCTTACTTTATAGCGCACGGCTGGGCTTTGGATCCTGTATACCTTATTAGATAGATGATAGCGTATAGCAGGCCACATGCAGTTTCTAGACCACTGAGATAATTGATAGGGTGTAGCCCGCTCTTGGTAGATACTCCAAATGTACTCCAGTCCGGTTAGCCAGTTGAGGATCTTCTCATCACGGTGGGAGCTAAGATCAGTAGACTTAAAGTTTGGAAAGTAATAGTAGAGTGGTAAGCCTGTGATTGTGACTCGAGGGTTAGATAGTATCAGCTCGCTAAACCAAGGAAAGTCCTCGAAGATAATCCCCTTGACAAACTTGACCGATTGGACAGTCTCTCTCTTAAATAGGTGCATCACGGGGTAGAAATGCTTGACGGGCCATTTGATCTCCCGAGGAGGAGCCTCTGTAACATGGGCAAATATATCGTCGCTCGTGTAGTATGCGATATGATCTATGTCGTAGTGATGTCGGTAATTGCGAGGTATGACATGATCTACTTCTAGTCCTAGCTTGTGTCGTAGGATAAGCTTTGGGCGGTAATACGGATCTTTATACCAAGAGACCATGTCGGACCCCTCACGCACAGCTAGAGTATGGGCAATTTCTAATGTCTGTGGATGGATAAAGTCGTCGGCATCTAGATAGATAAGGTACTCACCGGTGAAATGCTCTAACCCTACATTGCGTGCGTCTGACTGTCCTCCGTTGGGCTTGTCTATGACTTTAAAGCGAGAGTCTTGCTGAGCATACTCTTGAAGGATCGAGAGACTGCCATCTGTACTGCCATCATTGACACAGATAGCCTCCCAATCCCCATAAGTTTGCACTAAGACACTGTCAAGGCATCTGCGGAGATAACGCTCCACATTGTATACAGGGATGATGAGGGATATGCTAGGCATAGCAGGGTGCTGTAGTTTGCTTGTATAAAAAAGGAGCTAGAGGGCAACCTTGTGAGAGGGTATGAGTGGGGGAGGATTACTTTTTCACGCCCAATTTTGTCTCCGTATATCGTTTGCGTAAGGAGAGGAGGAACATTCGCCAAGAGTAGACTAATCCATGGTAGGGCTTAAAGCCCACATCTTTTCCTCTCTCCTCCATCTCCGAGCAGAAGCTCTGCGCCTCGGGACTTTGCTGTTTGGATACTTTATGATACGAGCGATGCATCATCTTTAGCGGGTAGATCTCTAGCATGCGAGTTGTCGTTGCTGAGAGATAGGGCGGATTATTACGTAGGAAAAGTATGCGATCTCGGCATGCACAGAAGAGATCGGAGAGATTTTTAGGCTTGGGATCATGTACAATACTACTGGCATGCAGACGGTAGTGATAGGCTACACGGTCGGTACAGACAAGGCAAGAGGAGCGTCCGATAAGCTCAGGAAAGAGGAAGAAGTCCTCAAAAACTTGTCCTTCGGGCATGCGTAGTCGATCAAAAAGTACGCGAGGGTAGAGCTTATTCCACAGATGAGATGATAGCTCTTTATCGAGTATTAGTTTAATCAGGATCTCAGGCTGCTCTATAATCGTCAGATGTTTCCGTTGTAGCCCTCCGCGACTTCTCCTCTCTCCCTCGGCCGTATGCGTCAGGATTGGGCAGACAGCTATTGCCGGTTGCTTAGGAGCTTGTATCAAAGTCTCATAGAGTGTCGAGATATGATTTGAGTCTAGCCAGTCGTCACCATCGACCCACGCAATATACTCTCCCTGCGCGAGGTCTAAGGCTCTGTTGCGTAGTCGAGCGATGCCTCCGTTAGTCTCCATACGATGTAGCTGCATCCGGGGATCTCGCTGGGCGTATCTGTTGGCAATCTCATGGGAGGAGTCTGTCGAAGCATCGTCCATCAGTAAAATCTCTAGGTGTGGATAATCCTGCCGGGCCACGGAAGCCAGACACTCGTCAAGGTATTTCTCCTCATTGTAAAAGGTTACAATCAGTGTGATCAGCGGTTGGGTAGACATTGTAGTACTCAAAAAAAGATCTTAAAAAACTGAGATCTGGCGCAAAGGTAGTCAAAAACAGTCACCTTACTCTCGGCGAGTGCGTATGAAAACCCACTCATCAGAGGTTACTTCTTGTAGGAGGAGTAGCTTTTCCTCTCCTAATGCCTTGTATATAGCTTGGCGATCAGACTGGAGGAAGCCACTGAGCCATACCTCGCCTCCTAGATGTACTGCTTGGGCATAGTTGTGAAGATCTTGGAGGATTATATTGCGATGTATATTAGCGATGAGTAGATCAGCTTGTGAAGGGTATTGGAGTAGCAGGGAGGCATCACCATGGAGGACGGATATCAGCTTAGACTCTGGCGCAAAGCCATTGAGACCTAGATTGTGTAGGCTATTGGTAATGCAATCGGAGGATACGTCAATAGCGATGAGAGAGTACGCCCCTAGGAGTAAAGTTGCTATCCCGAGGATTCCCGTCCCACACCCCATGTCTATGACTTTTTTCCCCTGAAGTGGGTGATCTAGGAGCGTATCCAGTATCATGCGAGTCGTGTGATGCTCTCCGGATCCGAAAGAGTTGTATGCTTCGATTAGGAGTTGTATGGGATGCGTCTGTGGGATGGGGGCTAGTTCAGGAGTCGTGATGAGCAGCTCTCCTCGTAGTGAGATAGGCTTAAAACTGGAAGCCCTCCACGTCGCTAGCCAGTCGTCAGAGGGGATATACTCCTTACTGTAGTGCCAGAGAGTGTCATACAGAGTGAGGGCTCCCTCGTCGGATGCTATTTGCTGAGGAGAGCTTTGCGCCCACGCATCGTGAGAGATGTAAGCGTGGAGCGTCCCCTCCTCGAGACACTCTTGGAAGCTCTCAAACCCCCAATCTGCGAGCGTCTGTGCTAGGACGGGCGATGCCCAGGAGAGATTGTCTCGCTGCTCAGTTGTAAAGCGGTAGTGGTAATACATATTATTGGGATGCCAGACTTTTGCCAGTAAGTCTTTTTTTTCAAAAGAAAGAGAGCTCCGATGGCTGCAATACCCTTGCAAATGCTCGAGAGTGAGATAGCCCACCAGACTGCATTTAGTCCCCACCCGGCATGAATCATTAGGAGGGCGAGGGGCAAGCGGAGTATATTGCCCGATATGCTGATTATTGCTGGGGGGGCGCTACGTCCTATCCCATAGAAAAGCCCTTGGGTGGTGATCTCTGTCATCATAAAGAGTTGCGAAAAACTAGTTATTCGGAGGTATTGACCTCCCACAATATAGGTCGCCGGGTCTGGTACGATAAGGGCAAAAAAGGGTGTCCCCGCAAAGTAAAAGAGTATAGAGCCCAAAAGACCTATCGAGAGTGTTATGCTGATGGTCGTCTTATATCCATGCCATATACGAGTGAAGTGGCGAGCGGCATAGTTGTGCCCTACGAAGGTTGCCAGAGCCGTGCAAAAGCCTTGACATGCACTCCAGGTTACGGCCTCTAGTTGACCGCCGGTAGTTAGGACAGCGACCCCAATGGCTCCACCCTGCTCTGAAGCTATGCGCCCCATGAAGACATTGATAAAGACAAAGAGTGAGTTGAGGAGTACTACGGGCATCCCAATGGTAAATATGCGCTTACTCGGCTCTCTCTCCGTAGTCGTTAAGATGGATGCTCCGTCTAGTATCTTGTCATGCCGTTGCAATCTATGATAAAGGAGTGCACAGACTGCCCCCTGAGAGATAAGTGTCGCCAGAGCTGCGCCGAAAATCCCTAGGTGACAGACGAAAATAAGGAGTGGATCTAAGCCCATGTTGAGCAATAATCCGAGTGAGTTAACCTTAAAGGGTGTCAGACTTTGCCCACGAGCGTTGTAAATACCACTCATGGCAAGCGTGAGGAAGTAAAGAGGTAACCCCAGTAGCACAATGTGTAGATATTGCAAAGCCTTCTGATGTACGTCGCTATCTAAATGGTAGACGCCGATGATAGGAGAGCCGCATGTGAGATAGAGAAGAGCTAAAAGCGTCCCCACGATGAGAGCCCATGTGGTGCAGTGCCGTGCATACTTGATCGCCAGAGGGGTGTCGCGGGAGCCTAGACTCTGAGATACACAAACCTCGGCGCTGGTCTTGGTGAGCTGAGCAATCGAGTTGGCGAGCCATAGGAGTACACCGATGATTCCTACAGCTGCTACTTCACGATTGCCAAGTCGGCCAATCCAAGCCATATCGGTGAAGTTGTACGCCATTTGCACAAATGATGTTGCAATGATAGGAGCCGCTAGCCGTAATAGCTGCTGGCGTATCGGTCCTCGCGTTAGCGTTATGTAGTCTTGTCTGATAATCTTACGCCCCTTTTTAGTTGGATAGCTCTACAAAGGTATCAATAAAGAGTGTAAGAAATGGGGAGCCCATCATTACACGCCCGATCGATCTCATAGAAGGTCGGTGCCAAAGCTTAGATTTGGCAGAAAGATTTACTCCGTAATGGTGAAATGATTATTCCGTAATTACGAAATGATTACTCCGTAATGGCGAAATGATTATTCGGGAATTATAGATTTATTATTCTGTAATAATTGGTTGGTTATAAGCTAGCAAATGCCGTTTAACCCTGAAGGCGTTCGCAGATTTGCACGATTTGTATTGTTAATCAAAAAGCCGTACCTCTGCAGCGAGTAGTGATTTGGAACAGCCTTACTACTTAATCAAGGAGCACCCGATGTAACTTCGATGAAGTGCTATCAGCATTGCGTGATGAGCAGTGTAGTTTCATTCCTTTGCTGAGTGGGTGTGTTTTTTGTTCTTTTTGAATCTGCATCTTTCTCTTCTTATTCCTAGGCGGTGATGTTGCCTAGCTATGAAATATAAAAACGAAGAAACTATGAGTCATTCTCAAATAATTTATAGACTTTGTAAGAGTGTCCTGCTATTGGTGAGCGGTGCGATGCTTTTGTGTGGAGTGTCTTTTGCTCAGACGACAAGCGATGTGACGATAACAGCAATCGCCACAGAGGCCCATTGTCTTAAGGATGGTACAGTTGCTATCGACGTCAAGAAAAAGCCGGGTGCAGTGCATAACATCCAACGCATTACCTATAATCTGTACGATGCTAAGGGTAACTCTCTGGCGGGAACTCCAAATGGGGAGTATGTTGCAAATAGCATTTTTTCTGGGTTAGGAAAGGGCATTTATAAAGCCTATGCAAAAGTCCTTTTCGATAGTGGCGTGGAGCTCGTAGTGGGGCCCGCTACAGCTACAGTAACGACGGATTATAAGATCCCTACGGTTGCTATCAAAATGGAGCGCAAGACACTGAGGAGCTTTAAGCCTAATGGCACAGGTAGTCCGCAGCCGACAGGTATCGTCTCCGTGAGGATAACCGGGGGGAATAGACCAGACTACAAGGTGAAGATAACGGAAGCTCCGGGGGGATACACAGGTGTCAGAGAGATTGCTCTAGATCTTGATAAGACAATCTATTTCTATAATCTTCCCAAAGGGACTTATAAGTTTCAGGTGTACGATGCCTGCGGAGGGCAAGAAGTGCAAACCATCAACATGCAGGAGGTCGCTTTTGACACTCCAAAAAATGGGGTTTTACCCTATCAGGCGAATCCCAAACAAAGTCCTGAACTGAGAATGAAGGCTTGTGGCTGGTTTTACTATCCATATGCCCGGGTACAGCGTAGTGAGTATGTCAAGGAAGACCAAGACTTGCAACCTTATCTCTCCCCGACTGGTCAAAATCTCTCTACGGCAGGAGGTAATGTAAGTCCTCTAGATACAATTGCAAAATACTATAATTATGGGTTTGCTTATGGAGATGCTAAGCCAATCCGTTACTATACTTATAACGAAGTCACCTTTAATTCATCTACTCCGCCATCCGGGATCGCAGCGAGCGACGGGAGTATGAGGTACCTTGGTGGTCGTATTAAGGACGGCGTGAGTTGGGATGCCATCGGGGGAGTTGCGCCTAATCCGTATAATAAGGATGCTTTTCCAGCTCTATTTTTACGAGTTAAGGGCTCTCCAGACGAGATGCCAGAGGGGTATAGAAGACCAAGAAAGAGAATTGGCTCTACTAAGTTTATTACCCACTGGTTAAGACTTATAGATCCATGTCGTGCCGATTACCACGTGTATGTTAGAGCTTCAAATGAAGATACGGAGCTATTTTGCTTCCCTCTCAAAGTGAGACTCTATGCTGCAAATAAGATGACTCCTCTATCTGATGAAGAGACTATATATATGCATGATAGGGCCACGACCTTTAAAAATTACACCTTGCATGGAGGGACCCAGTACTATATTAAAGGAGAGGATGGCAGAGGCTCGAAGGTTGAGATTTCCGTACGGATAGAGAATGAGTTTATCTATAGGACCTGGGTTAAGCCAAGTGCGAATAAGTTCGATGTTTGTAATCGAAAAAGAGGTATCGGGATTGATATATTCCGAGGCAAACCCCTTGGGACTTCTTTTTTGAAACACAAGGTGACTATCACAAAGGCTCCTGCTGGGTATGTACCTGAAGAGGATGGACTGGCTGTTGGGGAGACATTCACATTCCCCGATACGTTCCCTACAGGAGAGCCTGCAGATCCTGATAGAAAAGATGATCGCTTCTTCCCCTTTGGTAAGAAATCTGATTACTTCCGCAAGAATCGAGAGATATATGCCCCCAATGGTAAGTATGAGTTTAAGATAGAGGATGCGTGTGGAAAGGTCCATACAGTGACAGCCACAGTTGAAAGTGCGAAGACTCCTGAGTGGACTGTTAGGAAAGAGAACTTTAAGCCTCGCTTGGTCAATGCTTCTTGTGGGCGCGTGCGTATCTATCCTTTTAGGAAAGAGAACAAGGATAATTTCATGTTCAAATCCGAGTTCTATGATGAGCCAGCGTCTGGTGGTAGTGTAGGTCCATTTATTCAAGGTCCTGTGTCGACCCCTGGAGATTTGATGATCTATGTGAAAAAGTTCCCGACAGGGCTTAACCAGAATGATGTTACCCACAACTTCCGCCCAGAGAGTCGTTGGTCATGGATCTATCATAATGCTATTTGGTGGTATTCAAAAACTGATAACCCGGAGGATGTTTACATTGAGTTGCCTAAGACCAATGATAAGATTGTCCTGAAGGTGGCGCCATTTAGCCGTAACTATGAGTATAACAGAGTGTTTAAGGATCTGGACTGTATGCCAGAGTATGAGATTGATCTCTCTAACGTCCCACTCTCCTACGATAGAGAGTCCTACATCGGTTATACTTGTAAGGGGTCCCTCTCTGGGCGTCTCTATATTGTGCCAGTCAATAATGTAGGTCCTGTGAGAATAGATCTTTATAAGGAGGGTGAGTCTACTCCCTTTGCCACGGAGACTTTGGCTAAGGATAAGGTGCATGATGGTGCTAACTTCACTTTGCAAGGGACTGCAGGTAACCCAATACCAGGGAAATTACTTGTGAAAATGACAGACTTGGAGTGTGACAACTACAACGACGAGCATGTTATTATCTACAATCTGGAGTCTCCTGATATTGTTAAAACTCCAAATCAACAACGTAAGTATTGCGAAGGTGAAACTATTAAGCTTTCGGTCATGAATCTTGGAACGGAAGTTAGATACACATGGACGTTACCTAATGGAGATGTAAGGACAGGTCGGAGTATAGAAATACCTAATGCTACAGCTGCGCATTCTGGTGAGTACACCATTAAGATAGAAAATACTATATGTGGCACGGATACTTCTGTTAAGTTTTACCTTTCCGTTGCGCCTACTGAGCTTTGGTGGCGTAAGGATGCAGAGGATTCTAATTGGCACAATTTGAATAACTGGGCAAAAAGAGATGGAACTCCGGTACAGGCTGTCCCAGCTCCATGTACGGTAGTGCACATCCCTGCCATGGTGGATAAGGCTTTCCCAAACCTTGCAGGAGATGTAACTAAGAGAGATGTGTATGGAGAGCCAGAGTGTAATGATATCTATTTTCATTATGGGGCTCAGTTGGGGACACCTCAGTTGCTTTCCTACTCAAAGGCTTTTGTCGATTATAACTTCGGTATGAATAAACCTCAGGGGACTGAGATATATACTCCGTATGAGCAGCCCGGGCATCCTAAGGCAAACGGAAAACTTTTAGAGCGTAATCGTTGGTATATGATTGCAACGCCTCTTAAGGAAACTCCTGCTGGAGATTTTGGTTTGGGAGGTCACCCCAGATCTTATCAGCGTTACTTAAAGGTTTCGGCTCAAGAGCCTCTTTCGGAAGCTTCTTTTGTTAAGCCATTCAATTCCTATTTAGAGCCTCTGAAAGGCTATAACAATGCAATGGCTTTAAGGGTGGCAGGATCTACACCTTCCACTCCTTTGGATGCTGATGCTGAAGCCTATCTCAATGGAGCTCGAGGGATCATTCGTCTGCCTCTTCTTTACGAGCAAGATCGCTTTGAGAAGGACACCCGTAAGTTGGCTTATCAAGCTTTTGCTCGACAACTTAATGAGACAGATATACTCTTTACCTATTATAATGATAGGACATTGGCTTTGACTAATAAGGCAGAAACCTATACTCGACTTTTGCCAGATGCCTTTCGATTCGTCTTCGAAACAAATGATCCTGGGAAGAAAGGTCGGATTGGGAGTCTTTTGCTCAATGGAAAGTATGTTGAGGGGTATACATTAGAGTCTAAACCTATTGGAGTAGCCAATGATTGGATTATGTTGGGTAATCCATTTATGACTCCTATGGACTTTGATAAATTCTATGAAGTAAATCAGGATAAGATAGAGCCCTATTACTATCTCTTCTCAGAAAATGCCTGGAGAGTGTACACCAAAGGAACTTCCCCCATCTCAGGGCTAGGCAAACAAATCGCACCTCTGCAGTCGATTGTCGTGAAGCGTAAAGCTGTTGGGAATCTCGTCTTTCCGACTTCGGGAAATGTGTCTGTGTTGCTTCCCTCGTGGGATCAATCACATGCTGACCACTATAGTGTGAAGAGTGATGAAATATTGATGACCACCGCAGAGACTCCTCTTATGATTAATGTCTCTAACAGAGAGGGGGACTATTCACAAGCTTTCCTAGGTTGGTCCAGCGAGATGTCTATCCCAGCATTTATTAATAATGAATATGCCCATGTGCCTACGGTCTTCTTGGTAGAGCCTGACACTAGAATTTGCGATGCTATAACCTATCCTAAACAGGCTTATGGAACTATTGACTTGGGTGTGTCATCTTCACTTTCTTCTCCCCTGACATTGTCATTTGATCATATAGATCGATCTGTGTATGAGGAATTGACGTTGGTTGATAGGTACGAAGGAATAGAGCAAGACTTACTTGTCAACCCCAAGTACGACTTTATTCATAAGCCAGATCCCACCGCTATTACTAGATTTGCTTTGCGCCTCAAACGCTTTGGTATTACCAATGTGCTGGGCAATGAAGATTCAGCCCTTGCTGAGCTTAAGATGTACGATGTGACTGGGAGACTTAGGATCGAAAGCTCATCTCTCCTCCACCGAGTTGTCGTCTACGATATACAAGGCAAAACTTTGGCGGACGAAGTTTTGACGGACAATGCTACCCGTACGGTAGAAGTAGATACTAATAACACTTACGGTGTAGTGGTGGTAGAGGTATTCTTCAGTAATGGGATGCGTACAGTCCGTAAATATGATTTGCGATAAATAACTTATTTACTCGCAGCGAGAAGTAAATAAAGATAATATGAAACAACACTATGATATGAAAAAGTTTCTGCTTATTGGAGCGTTGTTACTTGTTGCTTTCTCTTCGGCTTTTGCCCAAAGGGTAGCTATAAAGAATAACCTTGCCTATGATGCTCTTCTTGCCCCTAACCTTTCTTTGGAGCTAGCTTTTGGTCGTAAGATAACCTTAGATACTCAGGTCGGAGCCAACTTCTTTTTCTATGAAAAAAACTCTCTTGCTAGTGGATATACCTCTAAAAAGTGGAGCCACTGGATGGTGCAGCCTGAACTTCGTTTTTGGACTTGTGATGCTTTTAATAGCTGGTTCTTTGGTGTACATGCTCATGGAGGGCTTATGAATGTAGGAGGAGTAAATATCCCTTACTTTGTTCTACAGAATAAAGAGAACAAGATGGCAAATCATCGTTACGAAGGCTGGTTTCTAGGAGGTGGTGTGAGCGTTGGCTATCACTGGGTGCTTTCTTCTCGCTTTAGCTTGGAGGCCTCTATAGGTGTTGGTTATGCTCGTATCATGTATGATAAGTATAAGTGTGCTACTTGCGGAGAGCGCCTTGCAAAAGATCAGAGAGCAGATTATGTTGGTCCCACCAAGGCTACTCTCTCTTTGATATATATGATTAAGTAAGAACGATAAAGGAAAGGTATTAGCTATGAATAAGATATACAGATTTCTATTCGTTTTCCTCTTCGGGACCTTGTTCTCTTTTGAGGTTTTTGCTCAGAAAGCAGAAACAGACAAGTGGACGAGTAGCAACGTTAAAATAGAGCGCTCTCAAGATAGACAACATCTCAACATTTCGTTTTCTATCCTTACTGATAGCAAGATGGCATCCCAAGAGCTAATATATATTTATCCCACATTGGTAAGTGCAGATGATTCTGAGCGGATTAGTCTTGATCCTTTGTGCATCGTAGGTAAGAAGCGCGCCAAGGTCATTAAGCGCGCCAAAGTGCTTAAGAATGTGGTGTCCCTCCCTGTGGTAGATGAGGTGCATACAGCTGGTACTCCATCAATTGATGTAATGCGTTCTGTCCCTTTTGAACGTTGGATGGCAAAGTCCCGTCTTGTACTTCGTGAGGAGGTGTATGGTTGTGCTGAGTGTAAGAAGAACGATCGTGAGAGAGACTCTTATGAAACAGGTCTGCATCTGTTCTCTCCAGAGGACTATCGTTACTCTTTCATAGAGCCTAAAGCGGTCGCTTTTAAGCGTCACGAGGAGAAGTTTGAGAGTAAGGTCAATTTCGTTGTAGCTCGTCACGAACTCAAGAGAGATTATAAGGACAATGCTTCTGAGCTCAATCGGTTGGATGAGTTTGTGAAGAAAGCTTTGGACTTAGAGGGAACCACTTTGGACATTGTCTACGTAGAGGGATATGCTTCCCCAGAAGGAGATCCAAACTCTAATCAAGTACTATCAGAGCGCCGTGCTGACGTCTTGGCTAACTATGTCCGTGACAAGTTTCCACAGATCAAGCGCACTCCTGACTTAAAGGTTAAGGGATATGGTCCTGATTGGGCTGGACTTCGTAAGGTTGTTGAGGCATCAGACCTTTCTTACAAGTATCAAGTCCTTCAAGTACTTGATTCATATACAGATTATTGGGCTAAGCGCAATGCTCTTATTCAAATAGAGGATGGGCGAGCTTACGACTATCTTTTGAATAATCTTTATCCGCCTCTTCGTCGCACTACTTTTCGTATGGGGTATAAAGTTCGTCCATTTACTATAGATGAACTGCCACGTATTTTTGGAAAGAAACCGGAGTTGATGAGCAACCAAGAGCACTATATGTTAGCTCAGGAATATATTAAGGAAGATAGGAGTCCTCTTCCAGTATTTGAAACAGCTTATCGCATCTATCCTGATGATGTTGTAGCAGCCCTCAACTATGCTAATGCTCTCCTAAAGTACGGAGGAAGTAAGCATGCTGAAAAAGCAATTTTGGTACTTCAACCTTTCAGAGATGATTTGCGAACAGCTCTTCCTACAGCAATAGGAGAGCACATGCTCGGCAATGATGAAATAGCAGAAAGAACCCTCTTAGAGGCCGCTGATAAGGGATGTAAGGAGGCTCAAGATATCTTGAACCAATAAACGAAGAAAACAGACTAGACAATGAACTCATCATTTATAAGTAAACTAGAGATTTGGAGCTGGGTATTGGTCGTAGTGCTTCTTTCAGTTGGAATAACTTCTTGTAAGCAACTCGTTTTCGATAATTTGGCTTCTTGTCAGAGAGGTGTCTATATCAATATTTATGAGCAGACGGAGTGCGCAAAAGCTCCCTCATTCCCAAAAGTAAAGAGTTTGCACATTTATACTTTCAATGAGCAGGATAAGTGGGTCTCAACAAAGATCATTAGTAAAGATTTCCGTCTTTCTGCTGAGGGAGAGATACTGGTGCCTGTGCCTACACATGGACGTTATAGTTTTATTGTGTGGGCTAATGTGGATGACCACTTTGAATTGAAGGATCTGAACAATGAATCTACACGTAAAGATGTGTTATTACTACTTAAGAGAGAGGCAAACAAGGCTATTGCTTTAGGGGATCACAGTCTTTATGTGGGGATATCCCCTCGCGTCATCGTAGGTGAGATGGAAGAATTTTTTCCTCATACTCAGGTGAATATCCGAGAGATTACAAATCGAGTGAATGTGCGTGTCGTTGGTTTTGAGAAACCTCAGGATTTTGCCATTGAATTGCACTCTAACAATGCGACTTATATTGCAGAGGGTGGAATATTTAAGCATGAGAAGCTTTCTTATCCTTCAACTATGCAGTATCTACCCAACAAGAAGTATCCTAATGAGCTAGATCTTTTTGCAGCTTTCTCGACTCTTAAGTTAGAGACAGGTCGTAACAATGAGCTCATTATTCGCAAGTTGGAGAATGGAGAGGAGATGTTTAAGGTTGATTTGATAGGTGCTATCCTTTTAAGTCCCAATGCAAAGAATATTAATCTTCGTTGTATCAATGATTTTGATGTTTTGATACGTATGGAAAAGTGTACCTGTCCCAATGGTTACATGGCTATTGAGCTTTGGATTAATGAATGGTTGGTACACAGCTACGAGGTAGATCTGGGTGACTAATCACCCTATATAATGGTTAGCAAAAAACAGTTCAACAGAATATTAATTTAAGTAACTAGACAATCATGAGAATGAAATCTATTCTTCTTGCGGCGTTGGCTCTTTTTATAGGAGCTCTTACCTCATGCAAGAAAAGTTCCTGCGAACTTGATGAAAACGAAGCTGCGGGTAATACTTATGCTGCTATTACTCTTTCCTTTGGAGATGATGCTTTCCGTGCAAGTGAAGAGGATGACTTTAACAAGAGAGATGATCAGTGGGAAGGTAACGATGCTATTAAGACCGTCGATATTTACCTAGTTGCTGGAGATGTTGTTTCTTCAGGTCAGTACACGCTTAGCGATTTCAATATAGAGCAGACTTCTGGTCAAGAAACCAAACTCCTTCCTAAGAAAGCTATCAAGACAACAGCGGGAAGTAAGAATGTATATGTATTGGTAAACGCTCCTGATGCAATCCGCCAGACATTAGCTGTTACTACAAAGACTGCCTTTGAGACTGCTTGGAAGACGGTCTATGTAGCATATACCGCAAAAGCAAATACAGAAGCTTACAAAATAGATGCTCCTGCTGGTATGAAGAAGTTGGCAACCTTGAATGATACTGACAAGAAGGATATCATCATGATGAGTAACGAGAAACTCTTTACGATGAGTGTAGAAGAGGGTGTTACTTATGAGGATGCGATGAAGAGTCCTAATCCTAAGAACCGTGCAGTTGTCCCAGTTAAGAGGGTTGCAGCTCGCGTCGTGCTGACTACAAAGGCAACTTCATACGACGTCAAGAATATAGGTACGGGAGAAGTAATTGGTAAAATTACTGACATTACTTATGCCGTAGCTCAGGGAGAGAAGAAGATGAACATTCAGCAGGTGATAGATAACAATATCATCAAGACTCCAGCTTATGATGTCTTAACGACGGATGGTTATAATAACTCAGGAACCTGGACTAAGATGGATGACAACTATGATTACTCTGATCTGTTCATTAAGGATCGTAGTGTTACACAAGCTGATTTCTCTACTTTGAATGCTAAGAAAATCGCTGAGATAGAGAAGAGACCAGCTTTCATACTTGAAGCTAATCATAAGCGCCACGTAAACGGTAATACTCCTGCTACTTATGATGGCGGTTTCTTCCGTGGTAATACTCCTTACGTTTTGGTACGTACTAAGTTTAAGCCAACTCAAGCAGCCCTAGCCGAGAATAATTTACTTTCGGAGCTTCCCGCAGATGGTACATTCTATCTAGGGACTACTACGGGTAAGATCTATACATCTGCTGCTAACGTCAAGAATCCTGCAAAGGGAGGTCTTGCTGGTCAGAAGTATCGTAAGTATGAGAAAGGTAAAGTCCTTTATTATGCTTACGTAAATCCAGATAATAAGGATCGCCGTAAGGTCCTCGATGCTCCAGCATTCCGTAACAATGTATATCATGTACATATTAATGATATCAAGGCTCTTGGGTTCAACTGGAACCCTCTCTATCCTGAAGATCCTAAAAAACCAGATCCTATAAACCCAGATCCAAAGCCTAAAGACGATGATGAGGATCCGGAACCTCCTGTAAAGCCTGAGGATCCATTGGGTGATAGGGATATCTACATGAGTGTAGAGGTTAAGGTTCTCAAGTGGAATGTCCACTCTTACGAGGTGGATTTGGGTCTCTAATTAGAGTAACTTCATTATTCTCATAATTATTGGAGAGAGGCTTAGGGGGGCGAACTTAGGTCCGCTCCCGCTTCTCGACAATCTGATTAGACAAGATTGTTGCGTAGAGATAGGAAGTGCTATAATAAATACACAGCACCTGCATTGATGTTAGCTCTTTATAGGAATTGATTTTTGATAGAGATTGCTTTTGTGAGCAAGAGGATTGATACCCTCAATGACAGGTGTCGAAATAAACATTTATCTATAGAAACTTTATGCTTAGAAGAAAATCTATATTCTTACTCCCCTTTGTCGTATTTGCTTGGGTGGTAACTTCATGCACTAAGCCTTGCCCAGAGGTAGACTCTACGCAGCCCACGGCGTATATTAGTATAAGTCTCGACGCGTTGCGCTCTGCCCACGGGGTAGATACTGAGGATCCTGGAGCGACGGACCCCAATACAAATCCCTCAGCTCCTCTTAATCCCGAAGATCAAGAAGATGTTATCACTGAGCTTCGCGTAATATTGTTTCGACCAGGAGCTGCGAATGCATCTTTGAACATAAAGTTTGATGCCACCAGGATTGTAAATAATCGGGTTGCCTTTAAGATGTCTGAGCTGGCTAATTATGACATGTATCTTCTAGCTAATGAATCGGCATCGGGGCAAGAGAATGCGGAGTTATCATTCCTTTCATTGGCAGGATTATCTCGCAATGCTTTGGAGACCTGTTCGGCAGTTAAGATGGTCGGTATTGCTTCTGAGCAGATGGGGAGTGGGGTGAAAGGTCGCTTTATGATGACTGCAGTTTATAAGGGTGTACCATTTTCTCGTTCTTTACCAGGTAGTGGCACGGAGTCTGATCCATATCGTATCGACTTAGAGCATCTCAACAAGGCGCAGCGCCCCCATATCAAGGGTAATCGTAAGCCGGCTGAAATGATGAGATCTTTAGCCAAGATGGAGATCACGCTTGCTGATATCGTCGAGATTATTGTAAAGGAGGATGGCTCTCACGATTATAATTGGATCCTGCCCTATGGATATGAGCCAGGCACTCGCCTTTATGTAGAGCTGCTTAATATGCCTAAGACCTATACGCTCTTTCCTCGTAATCAAGTCACAGATATAAGTCTTATTGGGAAGATCGATGAGTATGTCTTTAACTTCTTCCCGCAACCAAAGAAGGAGTCTGTTGTGCTCCCCGATAACATCGAAGCTCCATCTATAGGAGGCATTATCACTGCTGATTATAGGCTATTCGTTTACCTACCCGAATATTTAGCTCCAAAGACGCTGGATGTAATGAAACGCCCCGGTGTGAAGATTACTTATAGGGCTATGGGGCATGGCGGTGCTTGGGTGGATAAGAGTAGGTTTTATCCGATTCAAAATGGTACGGGCGAGACACACTACGATACCATCTTGGAGGGAGGGAGTCACTCTACGGAGTGGAGTGTATTCCGCAATCGCCTTTATAAAATGAGGGTGAATGTAAAGGGCCTGAGAATGGGGTAGAGTCCGTCCTTGTAGATAATATTTAGACAGTTGGCTCCGATGGTCTCTTTGAGATGATCGGAGCCAACTGCATATTTATGCTCTTTGCACGATGGTTGGGGGGCATATATCTTTATTTCGAAGGGGCTTTTGGTGGGGTACAAAGATAAATATATTGCTTGTAGAACTAAATAATATTGCTTTTTAAAATAGGCTCTATAGCCTATCAAAACAAAAGGTATACGTTAGGTATACCTTTCGCGATGAAAAAGAGACCATTACTCTCCTTAAGATCTTGAGAAGTGCTGGATCGTGTTACTTGGAGTAGTTATAAAAGCCTTTACCACTTTTACGCCCCAGTTGTCCAGCGCGGACCATCTTGCGGAGTAGGGGATGAGGACGATATTTGGGATCTGAGTACTCATTGTTGAGCACCTCCATAATGGCTAAACAGACATCTAGTCCGATGAAGTCTCCTAGCGCTAGGGGGCCCATGGGATGATTAGCGCCCAGTTGCATCGCGGTGTCGATCTCCTCTACAGACGCTATGCCATCAGCATACTCTCCGATAGCTTCATTGATCATTGGGATGAGGATACGATTGACGACAAAACCTGGAGCTTCGCTAACTTTGACGGCTATCTTGTCGAGCTTCTCGCAGAGTAATAGAACCTCATTTAGGGTATTTTCGCTGGTGCATTGACCACTGATGACTTCTACCAGCTTCATAGCAGGTACAGGATTGAAGAAGTGCATTCCGATGACTTGCTCAGGACGATTGGTGACGCTTGCGAGCTCAGTAATGCTCAGTGAAGAGGTGTTTGTTGCAAGGATCGCCGAAGGCTTGACAATGCTGTCGATTTCTCGGAGAATTGACTTTTTGACCTCCATTTCCTCAGAGATAGCTTCGATGACTAAATCGGCATTGGCTATGTCTGCATAGTCTGTGGTCGTAGTGATGCGACTGGAGATTTGTTGCATCTCCGTATCGGTTATCTTGCCCTTCTCAACAAGGCGACTGAGACCTTTGTTCATTCGTTGCATAGCTCGATCCAGAGAGTTTGCGCTACGACCTTTCATCGTCACAAAAAGTCCTTTTTGAGCCATCGTTTGTACAATGCCTGCACCCATGGTGCCATTGCCTAATACAACTATATTCATAGAATAGAGCATTGGTTAAAGTGATTAGAATTGTGGCTTACGTTTTGCCAAAAAGGCTGCCATCCCCTCTCGTTGCTCTGGGTGTGAGAAGGCATTACTAAAGAGATAATTCTCAATAGCAATACCCGTATCAATGTCACTCTGTAGCCCTCGTGTGATGGCCTGCTTGGATATAGAGACTGCATGGGGAGACTTACTTGCTATCTCCTCGGCTAACTCTGTCACAGTGGGTAATAGAGCATTCACCTCTACCACACGATTGACAAGACCTAGTCTAAGAGCTTCGTCAGCCTTGATGACCCGCGCTGTATAGATAAGCTCCTTGGCTGCGCCGACCCCGATAATACGAGGTAGACGCTGGGTGCCACTGAAGCCTGGGGGAATGCCTAGACCGACCTCTGGCTGACCAAACTTAGCCTTGTCGCTAGCAATACGTATATCGCATGCCAGGGAAAGCTCACACCCACCTCCAAGGGCAAAGCCATTTACAGCGGCAATGACGGGGCAATAGAGCAGCTCTACCTTGCGAAAGACCCGGGATCCTCTCTCTCCAAAGGCTAGAGCTTCCTCGGGTGATAGCTCAGACATCTCAGAAATATCAGCACCTGCAACGAAGGAGCGTCCGGTCCCTGTTATGATGAGAACACGCAGTTTGTGCTCTAGAGCTATTTGATCAATAAGCTCTTCGAGCTCTCTGAGTACCTGTATGGAAAGAGCATTGAGTGCTTCTGGACGATCAAGCGTTATGGTGCCGATCAGTCCATTAGCACTAACATTATAATGTATGGTCTGGAAGTCTGTCATGGCAGTCCAAAGATCATTTTTTGCTAGTTTGGATAGCTTTTAGGCGCTCGGTGAGTATAGGGAGTATTTTGTGTAGGTCACCTACGATACCGAGGTCAGATACTTGAAAAATCGGAGCAAACTTATCCTTATTGATCGCAATGATATACTCAGACTCCTCCATACCAGCAAGGTGTTGGATAGCTCCGGAGATACCACAGGCGATGTAAATATCAGGGCGGACGGTTTTACCCGTTTGTCCAACTTGTCTCTCATGTCCGATGACTCCAGCGTCGACCATAGCGCGAGAAGAAGATATTTCAGCCTTGATGGTTTGAGCTAAAGCCTTGAGTTTGTCAAAGCCGCCATCAGTACCTACCCCACGCCCACCAGAGACGAGTACATTAGCCTCCGTGATGTCGATCATATTTTTCGTTTCGTGCTTTTTCTCCACAAGACGTACCTTAAAGCGTCGATCATCAAAGGGAATTTTGACCTCCTCAACAACACCCGTACGTGTCATGTCGTCAGGCTTACGGCGCATAACGCCAGGGCGTACGGTTGACATTTGAGGTCTATTTTGATCGCAGAGGATGGTTGCCATAAGATTCCCTCCAAAGGCAGGACGAGTCATCATAAGATTGCGGTCCTCACCGATCTCGAGAGAAGTACAGTCGGCTGTGAGGCCAGTGCGCAGGCGGGCAGAGAGGCGTGGGGCTAGATCTCGACCGATTGTTGTAGCTCCAAAGAGTATTATCTCAGGCTTATACACGGTAATGACATGATAAACAGCCTGGGCATATTGCTCAGTGAGATAATCTTTGAGACAAGGATCATCAACGACAAGGACACGATCAGCTCCTGCATGTATGAGCTGCTCCGATAAACCTTTGATTTGGTAGCCGCATAGGACTGCGGTGACCTGCTCGTTGATCTGATCTGCTAGTTCTCGAGCTTTGCCAATGAGCTCAAAAGCTACGTTCTGGATGACGCCCCCGCGCTGCTCTGCGAATACTTGGATTCCTTTATACTGTGTCTTATCCATATCAGATGATGAATTTCTCTTTAAGTTTTTCGATAATCAAATCAGCGGCTTCTTCAGGAGTTAACTCCTCATGGAGGGTCCCCATGGCCTTAGCTCCTTTGGTAAAGGATTTCTTAACACGCGTAGGGGATCCCTTTAAGCCCAGCCGATCCTCCTCGACGGGAAAGCTGTCAGCCGTTAGCGTGGTGATCTCCTTATCAAAGGCTGTCATAATATCGCTGACATTCATATAGCGAGGCTCATATGCCGCAGCTAGGAATGTGAGCATACATGGAGTCTCAACCTCTAAAGTCTCATGACCCTCCTCGACATTACGCATGACTGTGAGAGTCTTTTTACCATCATAATCGACGTGCTCCACATAGGTAATCTGAGGTAGGTCTAGCTGCTCGGCAATCTGAGGCCCAACCTGAGCTGTATCTCCATCGATAGCTTGACGACCTGCTAGGACAATGTCATACTCAATTGTCTTGAGGGCCTGCGAGATCGTGTAACTCGTGGCGAGCGTGTCGGCACCTCCAAAGCGGCGGTCAGTGATAAGGTATCCCTTGTCACAGCCCATAGCGAAAGCCTCCCGAACGATTGCCGTAGCCTGTGGGGGACCCATGGTGATGACACTAACCTCAGCTCCATACTGGTCTTTGAGGAGTAGAGCCTGCTCAAGGGCTCCCTTGTCATCTGGATTCATAATGCTTGGTACACCATCACGGATTAGAGTCCCTTTGACCGGATCTAACTTGATCTCTGTGGTATCAGGTACCTGCTTGATACATACTATAATCTTCATACGTCTAATTAAGTGTCCTAGGTGGTCATTACTTGAAAAGGTTCGCTGCTATCACCATACGTTGTACTTCACTAGTACCCTCGTATATCTCAGTAATCTTGGCATCGCGCATCATGCGCTCTATAGGATACTCACGGGTATAGCCATATCCTCCGTGGAATTGTACAGCCTTTGTCGTCATCTCCATAGCAGTCTCAGCACAGTATAGCTTAGCCTCGGCAGCCTCTAAGTTGTAGGACAGTCCATTGTCCTTACACCAAGCAGCCTTACGCACTAAGAGACTAGCACAGTCGATGCGAGCCTTGAGGTCAGCAAGCTGGAACTGAGTATTTTGGAATTGGGCTATGCTCCGACCAAACTGTTTACGCTCCTTGGTATACTTCACAGTTTCATCCATAGCGCCGCGAGCGATGCCGAGAGCTTGAGATGCAATACCTATACGACCTCCGTCTAGGGTGTGCATGGCAACCTTAAAGCCACCACCGACCTTTCCTAAGAGGCGATCCTTTGGGATGCGACAATTCTCCATAATTAGCTCACAAGTAGCAGATCCACGGATACCCATCTTGAGTTCTTTCTTACCGACCGAAAAGCCTGGGTCGTCTTTCTCGACGATAAAGGCGGTGATGCCTTTGTTGCCCTTACTCTTATCTGTCATGGCAAAAATGATGTAAACATGAGCATACTCAGCATTTGTTATGAAGATCTTGTTGCCGTTGAGTATGTAGCACTCCTCCTCTTCGACGGCGAATGTCTGTTGTGCCGAAGCGTCGGTGCCGGCATTGGGCTCCGTGAGACCGAAAGCCCCAATCCACTCGCCTGTGGCTAGTTTGGGCAAATAGCGAAGCTTTTGCTCTTCGGTGCCGAAGGTCATGATAGGGTCACAGCAAAGAGAGGTATGAGCAGAGACGACAACACCTGTCGTAGCGCAAACACGGCTAAGTTCCTCGACGGCCATCGTGTAGATTTGTACTGTTGAGCCGGCACCTCCATATTCCTTAGGGATGGGGATACCCATGATGCCCAATTTGCCCATCTTTTGAACTGTTTCAATGGGGAAGCGTTCTTGCTCATCAATCTCTGCGGCAAGAGGCTTAACCTCTTTCTCCGCAAACTCGGTGATCATTTGCAAGAATAACTCCTCTTGCGGGGTTTTATTAAAGTCCATAGTTAGTTTGTATAATTGTCTATAATGGTATTGTTACTTAATGAAGGAGGGAAGAGCCTATTGACGCATGGTCTTGACTTCGTCGGCATAGTGTAACGTAGCTTCTGTTGCAGCCTCGATCTCCTCGCGAGTTACACCCTCGCGAATCTCTGTCACGTAGAGACCTTGACCTTTACGGACTTCGATAACACATAGCTCGGTGATGATAAGGTCTACTTGCCCCTGAGCCGTGAGTGGCAGGGTACACTTCTTGAGGATTTTAGCTTTTCCCTTGGCTGTGTGGGTCATAGCCAAAATTACCTTGCGGGTACCGACAAGGAGATCCATTGCCCCTCCCATCCCAGGAGCTAATTTGCCTGGGATGATCCAGTTCGCTAGGTCTCCAGCTTCGTCGACTTGTAGAGCTCCTAAGATGCTTACATCCACGTGTCCGCCACGGATGATACCAAACGAGGTGGCACTGTCAAAAGTTGCAGCTCCTGGGACAGCTGTGATAGCTCCACCACCCGCATTAATCCATAGAGGGTCCTCCTCACCGGCTGCAGGAGCACCACCCATACCGATCATTCCATTCTCAGACTGTAGCATCACGTGTATGTTAGGCTTGAGATAGTTGGGGACCATGGTGGGGAGACCGATGCCGAGATTGACGACATCGCCATCCTTAAGCTCAAGGGCTACGCGCTTGGCGATAACTTCTTTGACTTGATTCGTGTCTAGTTCCATATCGATTTATACCTTGATTTAGATTACTCCTTACTTGACAGGCTTGTGGGTTAGCTAATGATAATTATGTGCTGATGTCTCAATCTTTATTGGAGAGTCCCAAATATTGCCCTAATAAATCGTCCGACAGTTCCCGAATAATCAAATATTAATTCCTTAGATGTCATTTGATTATTTGGGAGATGTCTTTTGATCATCCCGGAGTATTTGTCTCTTGGTCTCATGGAGGTTGTTTGATTATTTCGTGATTGAAATTATTATATCTGGTCCATACCAATCGCTCGTTACTCCTAGATCCTTGTAGCAATTGCTAGTTAGTTGTTAGCTACTTCTTTGCGACGTACGATCTCCTGGCAAATAAATGAAGCGACATCGTCAGCAAACGTGTTTGCCCCAAAGCCAGCGTCAAAGCCTAGCTCCTTAGCAAGCTCATGAGAGATGCGGGGGCCGCCACAGATGACAATCATCTTGTCTCGCAGTCCCTCGGCTTCAATAAGCTCGATAAACTCAGTCATATTCTTAATGTGTACGTCCTTTTGCGTGACGGTTTGCGAGATGAGCAGTGCGTCTGCATGCATCTCAATCCCTTTGGCTATAAGGTCCTCATTGGGCACCTGACTCCCTAGGTTATATGCGTCGATCATTTCATACCGCTCTAACCCATAGTGCCCGGCGAAGCCTTTCATATTCATAATTGCATCAATGCCGACTGTGTGTGCATCGGTCCCTGTGCTGGCCCCTAGTATGACGAGCTTGCGTCCAATGTGCGTCTTGATGTACTCGTCTGTCTCATCCATACTCCAGGTAGTTGACTCGACCTTGGGAACGTATATGTTGGAGTAGTCAACGGTATGAGAGCAACTGCCATAGCAATTAAAGAAGGTAAAGCCCTTTGTTAGCTCTTCTGAAAAGACGACCATCGGGTTTTGTAGTCCCATCTCCTTGAGTAGGAGTTTGGCGGCCTCTTCTGCTTCTGCACCTTTGGGTACGGGGAGTGTGAAGCTGAGCTGTACCTTACCATCGTTCATGGTGTCGCCGTAAGGTTTTACTTGTGAGAGGTCGAGGGTGCGATCAAAGTCCTTCGCCTCCATTGAATATAGTCCTCCACTCATAGCTTGCCTTGTATCTTACGATTTTTCATTAGTTCCAGTGTCGGGTTGTAGTATCTATCGCTTTTGGGCTTGACTCCGTCTAACCCCCGACCTCCATCTAGAGGACGCTTGATGTCGGCAAAGATCCCTTTAGATAGTGCGGTGAAGAGACCCTCTTTTCGTATCTCCTCAAGTAGATCTAACGTCTTATCTAGGACTTCACGAGCACGGCTCTGGATGATACCTCCCTCTTTGAACTCGACCTCGTCACCGATGGAGCGCATATTATTGAAGATGTAGCGCGCATTCTCAATAGAGAGAAATCGATCACTCATGAAGGGTGTGTGTATTGCCTCAGTAGGCATGCCTAGGAGCTGTAATCCTTGATGTGTCCAGATTCCAATGATGTTAAAGAGCGCATCCTGGATATGCCCGCGGAAGATATTCCCCGTCATAAACTTCGTTGGGGGCATGTATTTGAGTGGAGCTTTGGGAAAGATCTCGCGAGTCATCTGAGCTTGCGCTAACTCATAGAGAAACCCGTTTTCGGTCATAGGGTCCATCTCAAAGGCATGTCCTAGACCCATCTGCTCCTCTGGAAGTGCAGCTTGTATAGCAAACTGCTCGTTGATGAAGTCTGACGCAAGGACCGTGTGTGCTTGCTCTATAGCATCAGCTGTAGTGAGATAGTTATCCTCACCAGTATTGATGATAACTCCAGCAAAGCCATTGATCACACGACTTGTGTATTGATCAATGATTGTGCGTTGCATATTGATGTCTCGAAAGAGGATCCCATAGAGTGCGTCATTGAGCATTACGTCGAGCCCCTCAAAGGCCCCCATGATAGCAATCTCTGGCATACAGAGTCCTGAGCAATAATTACAGAGACGGACATACTTGCCACGCTCCACGCCCACCTCATCAAGAGCTTTGCGCATGATGCGAAAGTTCTCTTGAGTAGCATAAGTTCCCCCGAAGCCCTCCGTAGTAGCACCGTAAGGTACATAGTCGATGAGGCTCTGCCCGGTGGTGCGTATGACAGCTATGATATCGGCCCCTTGGCGCGCGGCAGCCTGTGCTTGGATAACATCTTCGTAAATATTGCCTGTGGCTACGATTACATAGAGATAGGGTTTAGATCCCTCGCCGATCGTATTCAGATAGTCTTCACGACGTTGTCGATGCTCTACGATACGCTGCATACCCTTGAGGATGTAAGGCTCTAGCACATCGGCTATCTCTTCAGTAGTGTGAGCTGTATAGTGGGTCAGGTTCATCTCACCACACGCCACGTCCTCGGCAATCTGCTGTGGATCCTTACCCGTGGCTATCATCGCATTGGCGAGATAAAAAAGGACTCCATCAGAGAGAGCCTCTTGCTCTTTAATATGTGTTACAACGACATTGGGTAGAGGCACATCATGCTCATCCACTCCGTCAATTCCGACGAAGCGACAAAGCGTCCGCTCGACCGTCACAGTCGTGTAGCGCTCGACAAAGCTCTGCACCTCCTCAGCGATGGCCCCGGCAGCACGGCGTGCTTTGTCCACCTTAGCAAAGTCTATACCTACTTTACTTGTCTTCATCCTTTGTAGCTAAATTCTTTTCGCAAAAATCTAATAACTCCCCATCTATGCCGAGTATCTCTGCAATGCGCAGAGCCTCATGGGGGGCATCGGTGTGGGTATCGGGGACTAAAGAGTAATCGATACAACGATTGAGCTGGTTGATCTCTAAAGGTCGTTGTAGACGCTCCTCTACAAAGCCTCTGACTCTCCACCTCTGACACATCCCCTTGATACCACTATAATGTGTGGTGATAAGTGCCCGTACGGAATACTGTGCAAAGAGCTGCACAAGGGCACTGACCAAGGCATGTCCCTCCTCGGGATTGGTCGTACGCGCTGGCTCATCGATGAGAGCTAAGACTCGTTTCTCCTCTTTGACCGTTTTGATGATTTTATTGAGATGTAGCATCTCGGCGCCGTAAGAGGAGAGACCAGACTTGAAATCCTGATTGTCTCCGATGGAGAATAGGACCTCATCGACAGGAACCATCTTAGCTCGCTTTGCAGTCACATAACATCCGAACTGCATGAGGCACTGCGCCAGTCCTACGGAGGAGAGTAGTACACTCTTTCCTGCCATATTGGCTCCTGTAATCAGGGTCGGTTGTGCTGAGTAAGAGATTGTAACCGATTGAAAAGTCTCTCGTCTCTCTGCCAGATGATACTGGACCTCCGGATGTATGAGATCTATTAAGACGCTCTCTCCAGATTGGATCGGCTCGGGACGACAACAACCTCTTGCCAAGGACCACAGCGCAATAGCATGTAGCTTGTCTATTTGGGCCAATGCTCTAAGAGCTTCACTTAGATGATCGGCATGAGGCTCTAGAGCTTTGGACAGGCGCTTACGCACACGGTCCTCTTCGATAGTGCACTGTATTGCAAGTTCATCGCGCTCCGTCTCATCGGATGTCTGAGCCATCTGCTTGCGTAGAGAGCGTAGTACAGGACTATAGTTGTCACTGATGTAGAAGCTAGGTAATCGATCTCCGTCTACATCCAGTATATCGATTACTTTGGATAGTGTGTGGCACTGTAAGATTTCCAAATCGTACTGCTCAGCCAGGCGACGCACCTTGTCCTCAATGAGGGCTAGTCTTTTAAGCTCAAAGAGATCTATATCGCTGCAGACGACTTGCGGTTGTCGGACGGTCTCTATAGATCCCGAAACATTCATCAGCTCACAGAGGTGTATAGCCACCTCTTGCATGCCTTTTTTCTGCTTCGGATTGGAGAGGTAAGCTATGTACTTTGCTTCCTCGTCAAGTCTTTGATTAATGATCTCTACCTCTGCACTCCAAGATGTTGCCAGCATTGCCATACGCCCCGGTGAAGAGCTGAAATGCATCTCTTCAATCACGTAGCGTAATCCATTGATATCGTCTATACAATCACGTAAATCTTTCATAGCTTCCTGACATCATAAACGGGGACAGACAGTGTCTCAGATAGTCGCTCACACATACGCTCACTGTTTAATCTGTAGCCAGACGGAGCTAGCGGATTAAAGGTAATGGCCATGAGCTTGCTACTGTATAGTGTCTTGATCTCTCGCCCAGACGCCAAATAACTCTGTACAGTTTGTCCGGATGCAAAGATACGAGTAAAGTCTTTAATGACGAGTTGACTATGTTGCCTAACGAGACGTAATTGATTTAATAGTTTGTCGCTAATAACGCCTGGTACGTAGAGCATACTCCCCATAGAGAGCCAGGTAGTATCATGCCATATGTCTGGGGTTATAGCTGAGGCAAAGTTTGGATTTATAATTGTCCCCTCATTTGTGATTAGTCGTACGCCTCGCTCAACTTCGGACAATTGTTTTGCAAGCGTCCTGTCTGCGAGTTGAGGTAATAGGATTAGACATACCAGTTCTTGCATTCTTTTGATCAGTTGTTCTGGCTGTACAGAGTAAGCACAACCTGTAGCTAGTACCATACCCTCAGCGACAGAGGGTGATGCAAGGGAGAGACGAGAGAGAGCCCCATCGATAAGAGTAAGGTTAACACCTTCTTGCTCCATCCGATGTACGACATGGTGCAACCCTCCTGTAGAGGAAGGACCTGCAATAAGAGTCTTACCAATGCCGCGCGCTCGGGCATAGATTAACCGTCCAATGGAGGAGATATACTTACGATCGATGTCAAAAATCTCTGCAGGTAAGGACTTCTGACGAAAGAAGTTCTCTGTGGTTACAAAGCGCATCCCCTCATGAAGTGTTATCTCAGGCTTATCTGTTTGTGTCACCTGATCACGTCGCTCTCCGTCGATACCAATAGAAGTGAGAGCTAATTGCAAGTGAGGATACCGCTGGTGCAGACTGCTAAGAATATAATTTAGACTCTCCGTCTTACCTACATTCTTTGCAGTCCCCACGATAGCGAGACTCTTTAACTTGGCAATATTGGCGATAAATGGCATCTATGGATTAAAAACCTCCTAAGGAGAGAGAGCAAGAGATCATGTAATACGAATATTTTTTATTCCCCGTGGGCTTCTCTCCACTTACGACTACGCTCTTTACGATCTAGATGATCGGGGGCCATGGAGAGGCGATCTCCAGTGAGTAGCCCTAAGACTCCTGAGTGGTGTTCTTGTTTACCCTCTAGATTTGAGTCGAGATCATCTTTGTAGTCTGTAGGTTCGGTGTAAGTTGTTATCACGCCTTCATAGTTGCGTAGTACCACACGATGGGGAGACTGAGAAATGACATAGTTAGGCATGACAGGGATCTTACCTCCACCTCCAGGAGCATCCACGACGAAAGTCGGTACGGCATACCCAGAGGTATGTCCACGAAGACCTTCGATAATCTCTATACCCTTGGACACTGGAGTGCGGAAGTGAGAGATCCCTTGTGAGAGATCACATACATATATATAGTAGGGACGCACACGCATCTTGACCAATTCGTGTACCAAATGCTTCATCACGGAGATGTTATCATTGATACCACGGAGTAATACAGACTGATTGCCCAGAGGTATTCCGGCATTTGCCATGCGCTCGCATGCCTCACGACTCTCTCGAGTAACCTCTTTGGGATGGTTGAAGTGAGTATTGAGCCATATAGGGTGATACTTACTTAGCATTGAGACTAACTCCGGAGTGATACGCTGCGGACATACGACAGGAGTGCGAGATCCAATGCGGATAATCTCCACATGAGGTATAGCACGTAGTCGTTGGATAATGTACTCTAGCATTTGGTCTCCGACCATGAGTGCATCGCCACCAGAGAGGAGTACGTCACGGACCTCTGGAGTCTGCTTAATATATTCGATGCACTTCTCTATCCGCTCTTTCGGAGATGCCGCATCTTTTTGTCCTGCAAAGCGACGCCGCGTACAGTGGCGGCAGTACATAGAGCACATATCAGTGATGAGGAAAAGGACACGGTCCGGATAACGGTGTGTCAACCCAGGTACTGGTGAATCCTCGTCCTCGCTTAGGGGGTCTAACTGATCTTCTGGACTGATGTGTAGCTCATTGATCGTAGGTATTGACTGCTTACGAATGGGATCATTAGGGTCATTGGGATCAATCAGACTAAGGTAATAGGGGGTTATGGCCATGCGAATCGTTTTGAGAGACTCGCGTATGCCCTCCTCCTCGTCAGGAGTCAGCGAGATATATTTCTTGAGTTGCTCAAGAGTCTCGATGCGATTACGTACCTGCCAATGCCAATCATTCCAATCAGCGTCAGAGACGTCTGGGAAGAATTTCCTTTTTTGGCTTTCGTTCATTGTGTGTGTTATTAATAGGGGATTGGATTTCGATAGGTAAAGACTAAGAGATTAGGGTTGTTTTGTTTGTACACCCTAATCTCCCGATCTTTGGTATTTAAGCATAGAGCTCTGTGAAGATCTTGCGAAGAGCCTCGCACTCACGTAGCTCTTGTAGTGTTATCTCAGCGTGACCCTTGGTGTAGCCGTTGCCAACGATCATAGTTACATCCTTGCCTACACCCTCAGCACCTAGAGCTGCCTTGGTAAAGCTGGTTGCCATGGAGAAGAAGTAGACGACACCATCATCCTTAGTACATAGGATACTGGTCATCTCCGTGTCTGGAATATTAACGTTGTTAATAGTCACATCACACATCTTACCGTCAGTTAGTTTTTCGATTTCAGCCATTACAGGTACGGGCTGTGTCGCATTGGCTGAGAAGACATAATCGCAAAATCCCAGAGCCTTCAGACGATCCGTACTGCGCTGTGAGTGGCATAGTCCAATTACCTTGCCCGTTACTCCAGCGCGCTTCTTAGCTTCGTAGCAGCAAAGCATACCACTCTTACCTCCTGCACCGATGATTAGGACCGTATCGCCTGGCTTGACCAACTTAGCTGTCTGAGCAGGAGCTCCGGCTACGTCGAGAGCTGAGAGTGCAAGTTTCTCAGGTAGGTCTGTAGGGATCTTGGCATATATACCACTCTCGAAGAGGATAGCCTTACCGTAAATGTCTACCTGATCAATGTCTGATCGGATCTCCTTGATCTTGTCGATGCGTAGGGGAGTCAGGGAGAGAGAGACGAGTGTAGCAATCTTGTCACCCTCCTTGAGATCTATCTTGCCCTTGAGTGCGTCACCGATTTTCTCGACTGTGCCGAGGAGCATACCTCCAGAGCCAGTGACCGGATTGCGGTGCTTACCTTGCTTCTCGACAATACCCATCATGATCTCAGCTATTTTAGCCTTGTCACCTCCAGCCTGCTCCTCGATCTGAGTGAAGCTGGCTGAGTCGATATTTAGTGTCTGTACATCAATGAGGATTTCGTTGTCGTAGATCTCATCCATGTTGTTGTCCACCTTGTCTGCAGGTTGTGGTAGTACACCCTTGGGAGAGATGACGCGGTGTGTGCCGTATTTGTTTCCTTTCTTTTGCATAGGGTATAATTAATATGATCGATAGTGTGATTGTATTAGTAATAGGGGGGAATCAATATAAATTAGTGACGGGGTGCGAGAGAAAGTATCTGACGAGCCTCTGCCGGATTGGCTATCTCACGACCCAGCTCATGAGCCATGCGAGCAGCCTTGGCAACAAGCTCTCCATTGTTTTTGGCAAGGACACCCTTAGAGAGATATAGATTATCTTCGAAGCCTACACGCACGTGCCCGCCCATCCCAATAGCTGCTGCGGCTAGGGGAAACTCATAACGGCCGATACCGGTAGCTGTCCATGTGGAGCTTGCAGGGATGTTCTTGACCAGCCAGGCTAGATTGTCTGCAGTAGCTGGTGTGCACCCGAAGACTCCTAGTACGAAATTAAATTGCATTGGATCGCCAGGTACCTCTCCTTTTCGAGCCAGGTGTAGGATAGTGTCTAGATGACCCATTTCAAAGCATTCGTATTCTGGCTTGATATGATTCTCTATCATACGCTTGCCAAATGCGCGTATCATAGGAATCGTATTCTCAAAAACATCGTCGCCAAAGTTGCATGTGCCACAGTCAAGCGTAGCCATCTCGGGCATCAGTTCCGTAGGCTGTAAACGCTCCTCGGCAGTCATGCCTACGGCTCCTCCTGTAGATGGGATTATGATTACGTCTGGGAGTACCTTATAGATTGCATCCAGAGCCTCTTTAAACCGAGCTTTAGATTGAGTAGGCGTACCGTCGTCTTCGCGTACATGTACATGGATGACAGCAGCCCCAGCGTCATAAGCTGATTTGGCTTCACGTACGATCTCGTCAATCGTGTATGGTACTGCAGGATTTTGTTCTTTGGTAACCTCGGCTCCGCAAATAGCTGCCGTTAAGATTAGCTTATCCATAGATAGTAACTACTTAAAAGGGGTATTCGCATCAAGACTTGCGCTGGCACTTCTTGGGTACTACGCAGGTACCATGTGCACGGCATACAATTATGGGCTCCTCAAGGACATCAGCCGCAGATGCGCTGATATCTGTGCGTGGAGAGATTACTTTGCGAGCCTCAAAGGTCATCTTGCGGGAAGAATTGCCAATCTCGGTTATCTCTCCGACAGCCTCTATATAATCTCCTGCATATACGGGAGCAAGGAACTCGACCATGTCGTACGCACAGAAGAGTCCCTCGTCACCATCTTGTATAATAAGTAGCTCAGTAGCTACATCGCCAAAGAGTTGGAGCATCTTAGCGCCATCTACGAGATTACCGCCATAGTGAGCATCGGCACTAGACATGCGTAGGCGGATCATGGATTTAAGGTTTGCCATAATGTGGGGAATATTAAAGTGATTGTATATTGTAGCGCGTCGGACAAAGTGTATCAATCCTAGAGGAGATGCTATGCTCACATCACTCTCTGGGTGAGATCTCTACACGACAGCGCCAAGCCTAGGGGTTAGTTACCACCCCTTTGCTCAAAGATATAATCGACGAAGATCCCAGAAGTATGGACAGTCTCAGGACTAATCTGCCCTACCGGCACCATCTCCTCGATCTCGGCAATTACACAGTCTGCTGCCATTGCCATCAGAGGTTGGAAGTTTTGCGTAGTGCCCTTGTATACAAGGTTGCCCATTTCGTCGCCTATAGTCCCCTTGATAAAGGCCACATCAGCTCGTAGTGGTAGCTCTAGTAAGTAGTCCTGACCGTTGATGTGGAGTATTTGCTTGCCCTTGGCAATATCTGTCCCCAGTCCAGTTGCAGTCAAGACACCACCAAGCCCACACCCTCCTACGCGAATGCGCTCTGCGAGCGTACCTTGAGGGCTAAACTCGACCTCTAGCTCTCCGCGATTCATTTGCTCAGCCGTCATAGGGTTCGTACCGATGTGTGACGCAATCAGACGTCTTACTTGTTTGTTAGCTATGAGACGCCCACAGCCACGATCAGGATAGGAGGTGTCATTGACAATCATGGTGAGATCTTTGATCCCACTCTCGACCAGCACGTCTACGATACGCTCAGGCGTCCCATTAGCGAGGAAGCCTCCGATCATAATAGACATACCATCGTGTAGCTTAGCTTTGAGCTCTGCTATGCCGATTGATTTTTTCATAGATCTGTGTGTTTATATATCTTGAATTTGCTATCTGTGATTGTCAGTCTCAGGCCACATTGAGTCCTCATTACGTTACTCGAGCCAATAACTGTCTGGGGAGCGTCGCTGCGGTGCGGCTTTATGAGATACGAGAGAGCTGGATCATAGCTGAGTGTTGGGGAGACCCTATCAATTCTTCTCGTAGTCATAGACCCGCTGAGTGATCATCATAGCGTAGCTCTCCAAAGGTACAAAGAAAATTGTTAATAGCTAAGTCTCTAGAGATCCTAAATTGTGCGATCCCTGCATAGTAACTGTAAAATTAGTTAGTATATGATGCCCTTGAGTATCTCCGAAAGGATTGCACGGGGATTTCGTAATGGCGGAGCATTTATTCCAGGATAGTAAATAGGGTTTTCCTAAATAAATGATCGGTGATTCCGGAGTAATCATTTTATTATTTCGGGATAATTCCCCTCTTATCCTTAGGATTTGAAGACTCCCTGCGTTCGGTCATTTTATGCTCTGGCAGTAGATTGAGGTGCGATTGGGGTAAGAGACGCCGTATGGTTAGGAGAAAATAAAACCCTTACGACGGAGGCTCTAGAGCCTCCGTCGTAAGGGTTGGATTGATATGGGAGTATTACCTGCGCTTGATTGGAGGCTTTATCCCATGGGTATGACAGTTTGTGTAATGCCCTAGACCTTACAGCATATCTATTAGGTCGCTTAAGGTTACCTTGGCATCACCCAAACAGAGCGCCACACCCTCGCTACGACTGTATAGCGGATTGTCTACACCTGCGT
>CAUUAW010000003.1:0-220019 GCA_963543315.1 uncultured Porphyromonas sp. | reverse complement strand
GTAGTGGCAATAGCTTCATCATACCCAATGCACAAGGATTCGTGCAGAAGGACATAGGTATCGGCAAAGGGGGGGTAGCTAAGTTCCCCTTCAAGTTTACTGCTACTATCGCTTCGCCTGAGTGGAACGCTGAAATACTGTACGTAGGAAAATGATTAAGCGAAACAACCCTGGGAACATCCGAGCTACTTCCACCAAGTGGCTCGGAGAGAACACCCCTAAAGGAGAAGCCTTCTGCCACTTCCGAGACCTGCTCTATGGATGCCGAGCAATGCTCAAGCTCCTCAAGCGGTATATCGATGTGAAGGAGTGCAACACTATCCGAAAGGTGGTCTCACGCTGGGCTCCTCCTAGCGAAAACAACACCCGAAGCTACATTGACTATGTAGCTCGCTCGATGGATACCCATCCTGATGATGACCTTGTCGTTGATAAGGATACCCTCATCCGCCTTGCCTCGGCAATGACTTGGATGGAACACGGACAAGCTATCCCTCGAAATACGTGGGAGAAAGCATTCAATATGATATAAGATAATGCTGTTTATTCATATGTTGTAGTTAGTAGAGGGAGGCAGAGAACATAAAAAGAGCCTCTGTCTCCCTCAGAAGCTCTCACCCTTCTGAAAGTTAAGGTGCCGATACACCAAGACAGAGGCTATAAGTCCTCGTCGGTGTATCGGCACCGTCATTTAACTACGTATGTGAGAGACAATGCAAAGATACGCATTACACAAGACATTTAGAAGATATGAGAGCCTTAATCAAAACCCCAATTACCTACTACGGAGGAAAGCAAAGCTTGCTGAAGCATATCCTTCCCCTCGTTCCTCCTCACCAACGCTATACCGAAGCCTTCCTCGGTGGTGGAGCACTCTTCTTTGCTAAGGAACCAGCCCCTAGCGAAGCAATCAATGACCTCAATGGCAACCTTATCACATTCTTCCAAGTAGCGCAAAACCAATACCCTGCCCTCAAGGCAAAGATTGACGCCACGCTACACGCTCGTGACACCCACGCACACGCAGGGAATATCCTCGCAATGCCCTGGTTCTACTCTCCTGTTGATGTTGCTTGGGCTATATGGGTACGTTCCAAACAAAGCTTCGCAAGTCGCCTTGATGGTGCCTTTGGCTATGACTTTGGTGGTGGTATGCCCAAGCGTACTCGCAATGCCAAAGATAGCTTCACTCAAGCTATCTGCGACAGGCTTCAAGGGGTTACAATCGAAAGCCGTGATGCTCTCCAAGTTATCCAATGCTACGACTGCCCCGACACCTTCCACTTCATTGATCCTCCCTACCTCAATAGCGACTGTGGACACTACAGCGGTATGTTTGGAGAACCGCAGTTAGATGCTCTTCTTGAGCTTCTTGTCTCGCTCAAGGGCAAGTGGATGCTCACGATGTTCCCCTACGACAAGATACTTGCCTATGCCTCAGCACACCACTGGACAATCCACCGTGTAGAGAGACGTATCTCTGCTTCTAAAACCACCCGTCGCAAGCAAGAAGAGTGGCTCGTCACTAACTACTAATGTAGCAGTGTAGTTCGTTTCACTGCCAACCTAGCACCCTTGCGTACAGGTGGTGCTAACCTCCACCTCTCTACTATCCCATAGCCTAGTCTCAGTAGCTCTGCATCCCATAGCCCCAAAGAGTTATAATGCTTTAGCTTGAGGGGTTATCTACATCGGTTCATACACCATTCGACCGCCCTCCGTATACCATTCGGAGGACGGTCGAACTGCTTTTTCTTCTACCTCTCTATGTATGATAGGGTGGGTGGTCGAACTGCTTCTGCCTCTCCTATAAGGAGAGTGCGTGACCACTCAGAGGACATTTCGTTTCCCAATCAAATGTTAAAAGGGCATCTCTTGCAAGACGCCCTCAGAGGACATTTCGTTTCCTACTTTTCAAAATCACCCCTTCAACCTCAACCTACCCTCAGAGGACATTTCGTTTCATAACTCGGAGGACATTTCGTTTTTGCCGATATACCCGGAGTGCTCTATAGGCTCATCGATCACGGACGATCTCCTTATACCTCCTGATACATCTATAGTGGTAGAGACTGTGCGGGAGATCTATAAGATTTATTAATGGCGATAGGCTCTTGCTTGGTTGGGGAGCTTTGCGATACGTATCGACCCCTCCAGTTGATGCTAAGCGAGTTTAGCTGATTTAGGAGTGGGAGCTAGTCAATGTATCGTTTGGATTGCTTTGGGAGGGGGGAGCCTTTCCCCCTTCATCTCATCTATAGGTGACTGCAATGTTTGTAAAAGAGGGTGCAGAGGTCTATCTTGCCTTCCCTATAGCAGTCTTTTAATGCTCTAATTTACTAGATGGAGATGCTAATAATTAGCTAAAAGGCTTCCTTTTCAGGTGCTTTTTTATGCAACAGTTTCTTGTAGGAAATAAAAAAGTCGCGAGAGGTTTTGACAATCCTCTCACGACTTTGTATCTATACGTTTGACTTTTACTAGGGGGAGATCATATCACATAAACTAATATGCTTAGTGTGAGGATCTCCACACAGAGAGCCTCCCCACGAGTCTCTCCTCTCAGCTTCGCTACTACTTGACGGGTGTAGCCTCTGAGGTTGCCCTCTCTTCGTCTAGCTTTTTAGCACGATAGTTGGCGTCAGAGCCTGTCTGACGACTCTTTGCCTCTATCTCATCATGCTCTTGCCGTGACATGACAATGAGCTTGTCGTACTCGGGGAGTCCCGTCCCAGCAGGGATGAGATGACCGCAGATGACGTTCTCCTTGATGCCCTCAAGCTTGTCGAGTTTACCTGAGATAGCGGCATCATTGAGGACCTTAGAGGTCTCTTGGAAAGAAGCCGCCGAGATAAACCCTCTAGTCTGTAGCGCAGCCTTTGTAATACCCTGTAAGATCTGGTCTGTCGTGGCAGGCTTAGCATCGCGGGCTTCTACAGGTTTGAGGTCACGGCGCTTGAGTGAACTATTCTCATCTCGTAACTTACGGCTAGAGACTATCTGCCCTGCCTGCAAGGATGTGGAGTCGCCAGCATCAGTAACCACTTTCATCCCCCAGAGTTTGTCGTTCTCCTCCATGGCGTCGTTCTTGTCCACGATCTGTTGCGGCATCAAAAGTGTATCTCCGGGATCGATCACCTGTACTTTGCGCATCATTTGACGGACGATCACCTCAAAGTGCTTGTCATTGATCTTAACACCCTGCAGCCGATACACGTCTTGTACCTCGTTGACGATGTACTCTTGTACGGCCGTTGGACCCTTAATGGCGAGGATGTCCGCAGGGGTAATGGCTCCTTCCGAGAGGGGCATACCTGCGCGTACATAGTCCCCCGGCTGGACGAGGATCTGCTTCGTAAGAGGCACGAAGTACTTCCTATTCTCACCGAGGCGAGAGGTGATGGATATCTCCTGGTTGCCACGCTTGATACCACCGAATTCGATCGACCCATCAATCTCTGCAACGACAGCAGGACTTGATGGATTGCGGGCCTCAAAGAGTTCCTGGACACGGGGCAGACCACCTGTAATATCTCCAGCCCCTGAGATAGCTCGAGGTGTCTTAGTAATAATGTCTCCCTGATCAATCATGTCATTATCATCTTTGACCAAATGGGCACCTACAGGTAGGTTGTATGAGCGGAGTACGTTTCCCTGATCATCAAGGATTTGCGCTGTCGGGATCAAATTATTTTTGACTCCTTGCTTACGGATGATGACCATCTCTTTGTGAGAGGCGCTTTCGTCCGTCTCGTACTCGAAGGTGACTTTCTCAACTAAGTTCTCAAAGTGTAGCCGACCCGAGAACTCTGATACGAGAGCTGTATTGTGTGGATCAAAGTTGAGCAAAGTATCGTCCCTATGTACGGTAGCCCCATCAGCAAAGAAGATAGTACTGGCATAGGGTACGAGTTCATGCTGCAGCATGACATCGGTCTTGGGATCTACTATACGAAGCTCTGCCGTACGATTGACAACTATGTGTGCATCTCGAGTTGCCCCATTCTTGTCTATTCGACTAACGTCGACGTACTTGATGTCGGAATACTCCAAGACTCCCGAGAAACGTGCACGCACTGTAGCATCCGTCTCTTGATTGCTTGCCGTACCACCGGCGTGGAAGGTTCTCAGGGTAAGCTGTGTACCAGGCTCCCCAATGGCTTGTGCGGCAATGACGCCGACAACCTCACCACGCTGCACCAACTTATTGGTTGCAAGGTTACGCCCATAGCACTTAGCGCAAACCCCATTTTTAGACTCACATGTTAGGACCGATCTAACCTCAACGCTCTCAATAGGAGAGGCGGATATTGCTGCAACAGCAGCCTCGTCAATCTCTTCTCCAGAGCGGACTAAGAGCTCACCCGTCTCAGGATTCTTAATATCATGGACAGAGATACGACCTAGTATTCGGTCGCCAAGCGTAGCAACGGTGGCGCCGTTCTTCATGACATCAACCATCTCGATGCCTCGTAGCGTGCCGCAGTCCTCCTCTGTAATGACAACGTCATGAGAAACATCGACAAGGCGACGTGTTAGATATCCTGCATCGGCAGTCTTTAGAGCGGTATCTGCGAGACCTTTACGTGCACCGTGAGAAGAAATGAAGTACTCTAGCACGGATAGACCCTCCTTGAAGTTTGAGAGGATCGGGTTTTCGATTACTTGCCCTCCTCCGGACCCGCTCTTCTGAGGCTTTGCCATTAGTCCACGGATGCCTGCTAGCTGGCGTATCTGCTCCTTCGATCCGCGAGCCCCAGAGTCCATCATCATGAAGATGTTGTTGAAGCCTTCATCATCTTGAGCTAGCTGCTTCATGAGTGAAGAGGTAATCTTGTTAGACACATTGCTCCATGTGTCAATGATCTGGTTATAACGCTCTGTATTGGTGATAAAACCTTCATTATATTGGGCGTAGATCTCCTCGACGCGCTCATTGCCCTCAGCAACTAAACGCTCTTTGTCCTTAGGAATGACGACATCTTGCAGTCTAAAGGAGAGTCCTCCCTTGAAAGCCATATAATATCCTAAATTCTTGATCTTATCAAGGAATTTGGCAGTCTCTGCAAAGCCGCACACCTTGATTACACGAGAGATGATGGATCTGAGTGTCCCCTTACCGAGTGTTTCATTGATATAACCGACCTCTCTAGGGACATTCTCATTAACCATGATGCGCCCCATCGAAGTCTCAATGATCTTGCTAACGAGCAGACCATCCTCCAAAACGTTGTCTATGCGGACATTGATCGGGGCATGAATGTCTAGCTTGCCTTCATTGTATGCAATCCAAGCCTCCTCGACACCATAGAAAGTCGAGCCACTCCCTTTGACTCCCTTACGGATTTTTGTAATATAATACAGCCCTAAGACCATGTCTTGCGAGGGTACTGTAATAGGGGCCCCATTAGCTGGATTGAGAATATTGTGAGAGGCTAGCATTAGCAACTGAGCCTCTAAGATTGCCTCATTACCCAAGGGGAGGTGTACCGCCATTTGGTCGCCATCGAAGTCTGCATTGAAAGCTGTACACGCCAAAGGATGTAGTTGTATAGCCTTACCCTCAATCATCTTGGGTTGGAAGGCTTGGATACCAAGGCGGTGTAGTGTTGGAGCACGATTGAGTAGGACGGGATGACCTTTCATGACATTCTCAAGGATCTCCCAAATGACATTATCACGACGGTCTACGATACGCTTGGCACTTTTGACGGTCTTGACAACCCCTCTCTCGATAAGCTTGCGAATGATAAAGGGCTTGTAAAGCTCTGCTGCCATGTCTTTTGGCAGTCCACACTCATGCATTTGAAGTTCAGGACCTACTACAATAACTGAACGCGCCGAGTAATCGACACGCTTTCCTAACAGGTTCTGACGGAATCGACCAGGCTTCCCTTTGAGACTATCTGAGAGAGATTTGAGCGGGCGATTATTCTCTCCCTTGAAAGCACTCGACTTGCGAGAATTATCTAGCAGTGAATCAACAGCCTCTTGCAGCATGCGCTTTTCATTGCGTATGATAACCTCAGGAACGCTCTGCTCTAACAGGCGTTTGAGACGATTGTTACGCAGGATTACACGACGATAAAGTTCGTTGAGATCACTAGTTGCAAATCGCCCCCCATCGAGTGGTACTAGGGGACGTAAATCGGGGGGAATGACCGGTACGACCTTTAGAATCATCCACTCAGGACGATTGATATCAGTGGATGCACGGAACGATTCAACCACATTGAGCCGCTTTAATGCATCCAGGCGACGTTGTTGAGATGTCTCGGATTGTGCTCTATCGCGTAGCTGATAAGAGAGGCTATCAAGATCTAACTTGAGGAGCATCTCATAAAGAGCCTCCGCCCCAATCTTTGCGATGAATTTATCGGGGTCTGTGTCGGGTAGATCATAATTACCTGGATGAGTCTTATCAAGGTTGTCAAGGAGAGTTTGGTACTCATCCTCTGTGAGCACATCATTCTCTTGCAAGCCAGAAACTCCACTTTGCAAGACGATGTACTTCTCATAATAAATAATGGACTCTAGATCTTTGGACTTTAAATTGAGCAGAGAGGCCAATTTATTCGGCAAGCTTCGGAAGTACCAGATATGAGCTACGGGAACTGCTAACTGTATATGTCCCATACGCTCACGGCGGACTTTCTTCTCTGTGACTTCTACTCCACATCGATCGCAGATTGTGCCACGGAAGCGGATGCGCTTGAATTTACCACAATTGCATTCATAGTCCTTGACCGGACCGAAGATGCGTTCGCAGAAAAGCCCATCACGTACAGGTTTGTATGTCTTATAGTCAAGAGTATTTGGATTAGTAACCTCTCCATGAGATTCTGCCAAAATCATTTCAGGGGATGCAAGAGAGAGCCTAATGGACGAAAAAGTGGTCTTGCTCTTAGGGGCTGTTTTGTATGCCATAATGTAAGCCTAACTATAATGATGGATGTGTAATAAGGAATGGAGGATCACTCAATATGTACACTTAGGGCTAGACCCTTAAGCTCATTGAGTAGCACATTGAGGGACTCGGGAAGACCAGGAGTTGGCATGGTATCACCACGAACAATCGCTTCGTAGGCTTTAGAGCGACCTGCGACATCATCACTCTTGATCGTGAGAATCTCCTGAAGGACGTGTGCGGCACCAAAAGCTTCGAGGGCCCAAACCTCCATCTCTCCAAAACGCTGTCCACCAAAATTAGATTTACCCCCGAGAGGCTGCTGTGTAATGAGCGAGTATGGTCCTATCGAGCGTGCGTGCATCTTGTCATCGACCATGTGTCCCAGCTTGAGAAAATAAGTAACCCCGACTGTCGCTTCTTGATCAAATGGTTCTCCAGTCCCACCATCACAAAGCTTCATCTGTCCACCACGAGGTAGTCCAGCTTTATCAGTCCATTCATTTAGGTCGTCTAGCGTAGCCCCATCAAAGATTGGGGTGGCAAATTTAACTCCGAGCTTATGCCCAGCCCATGCTAAAACAGCCTCAAAGATCTGTCCTAGATTCATGCGTGAAGGGACTCCTAGCGGGTTAAGACAGATATCTACAGGAGTACCGTCAGATAAATATGGCATATCTTCGCGTCGCACAATCTTAGAGACGATACCTTTGTTCCCATGTCGACCTGCCATCTTATCTCCGACTTGTATCTTGCGCTTCTTAGCAATCAAGATCTTTGCTGTCTGTATGATACCCGAGGGAAGCTCGTCCCCTAGGGTCTCATCGAGCTTACGCCTATTGACATCTGCGATGGTAATTTTATTCTTCTGGATATAGTTTGCAATAGTTTGCTTGATGAGAAGATTGGTATGCTCATCAGTTGTCCAGTTAGATATTCTTAAATCTCCATAGTCCAGTTCAAAGAGCATGGATTTCGAAATGCGAGTTCCCGCTTTTACCTTGATGACACCAATATAGTCAGAGATGTCAGATGCCGTAGTTTTATGATTTTTGAGAATAACCAAAAGTTTGGAGACCAGCTCCTCCTTAAGAGATGCTTGTAATTTGGATAGTTCCTCTTCATAACGCTGGTTGATCTTCTTAGTTGCAGCAATTCCTCCCTTCCTATTGGCTCGTGAATAGAGTTTTGTATCAATTACAACACCTTTAAGAGAAGGAGAGGCCTTGAGTGAAGCATCCTTGACATCTCCAGCTTTATCCCCGAAGATAGCAAGCAAAAGTTTCTCTTCTGGTGTGGGATCAGATTCCCCCTTTGGTGTTATCTTACCAACGAGAATATCTCCGGGGACTATACGGGCTCCAACACGAACGATCCCATTGGAATCTAGATTCTTTGTTGCCTCCTCACTTACATTGGGGATATCAGCTGTAAACTCCTCCATTCCTCGCTTCGTCTCTCGAACATCAAGAGAATACTCATCTACGTGAATCGATGTGAAGAGGTCTTCAGCGACAACACGTTCGTTAAGTACTATAGCGTCCTCATAGTTATATCCCTTCCACGGCATATATGCGGCAAGAATATTGCGACCTAACGCGAGTTCCCCATTTTGAGTGGAGAAACCTTCAGTGAGTATTTGCCCCTTAGAGACTCTCTCCCCCTTCTTACAAATGGGTCTGAGATCTATAGTTGTAGATTGATTTGTCTTGCGATATTTGGGGAGCTTATAGGTTACTAGAGAAGAATCGAAGCTAACAAGCTCTTCCTCATCTGTCCTGTCATATTTGACAATAATCTTTGTGGCATCTACATAAACCACTTCGCCATTTCCTGAAGCTTCTATCTGAGTACGAGAGTCTGAAACAAGCTGTCGTTCAATTCCCGTTCCGACGATAGGTGCTTCGGGCGAGAGCAAAGGAACAGCCTGGCGCATCATATTGGATCCCATGAGAGCTCGGTTGGCATCGTCATGCTCCAAAAATGGGATCAGAGATGCTGCAATTGAAGCAATTTGTGTTGGAGAGACATCCATAAGATCAACGTCTCTCTGCTCTACGACAGGAAAATCTGCGCCGTAGCGAGCCTTGACTCGGGGGCGAATGAACTTGCCTTCTCTATCTAGCAGGGCATTCCCCTGTGCAACGGTCTTATCTTCTTCTTCTTCGGCCGTGTAGTAACCCAAACTATCATCATCAAAAATGACCTGTCCACCCTTGACCTTACGATAGGGAGTCGTAATAAAGCCAAGCTCGTTAATCTTTGCATATACACATAAGGATGAAATCAATCCGATGTTTGGACCCTCAGGTGTTTCTATAGGACAAAGACGCCCGTAGTGTGTATAATGTACATCTCGGACTTCAAAACCAGCCCGATCTCGAGTTAGCCCCCCAGGTCCGAGAGCTGAGAGACGACGCTTATGGGTTATCTCAGACAGAGGGTTTTGCTGATCCATGAACTGAGAGAGAGCATTAGTCCCGAAAAAACTATTGACTACAGATGCAATGGTCTTAGAGTTAACTAAGTCGACAGGAGTGAATACCTCACTGTCTCGTACATTCATCCTCTCCTTGACTGTACGAGCCATACGGCTTAACCCTATACTAAACTGATTGTATAGCTGCTCACCCACAGTTCTGACACGCCGATTGGATAGGTGATCAATATCATCCACCGAAGCTTTGTTATTGACGAGCTTGATAAGGTGTCGTATGATAGCAACAATGTCTTCTTCCGTCAGGATCTTTACGTCAGGGGCAATATTTAAGCCGAGCTTACTATTGATTTTATAGCGGCCGACATCTCCTAAATCGTATCTCTTCTCGGAAAAAAATATATTATTGAAAATCTCTTTTGCACTTTGATCGTCAGGGGGGGTAGAATTGCGTAGTAGGTTATATATGAAATTGTATGCAGCTTGTTCAGAGTTTGCAGAGTCTCGCTTTAGAGTATTAAAGATAATAGAATAGTCCATGATATCTTGGTCTGCTTCTCCTTGATTCGAATTCGCCAAGTCCCGACGTAATAAGACTGCCTCTATACCATTCTCCAAAATAATCTGCGCATTCTCTTCATCTAAGATTGCGTTCTGCTCTACGAGGGTATTATAACGAGCAAATGTCTCCGTTTCTCCTGTTTCCTCTTCGCTTTCCTCATCATAATATTTCAATATAACTGCAGCTGCTAATTGGCGCCCATAGTTTTTTTTTAGGGATTCTTGAGTGGCGGGAATTTCTTCAGCAATGCCGAAGAGATTTAATATGTCTTTATCTGTTTCATAGCCGATTGCTCGTAATAGTGTTGTAATCGGTAACTTTTTCTTTCGATCAATATAAGCATACAACTCATTATTGGTATCTGTCGCAAACTCTATCCACGAACCTTTGAATGGAATGATACGAGCTGAATAAAGGCGAGTCCCATTATTATGTAGACTAGAACCGAAGAAGACCCCTGGAGAACGATGCAATTGAGATACAACAACTCTTTCTGCTCCATTGATGACAAAAGTTCCTGCAGGAGTCATATAAGGTATAGATCCTAAGTAAACATCTTGTACTGTAGACTCAAAGTCTTCATGCTCAGGATCCTCACAGGTTAATTTTAGCTTTGCCCTAAGGGGAACGCTATAGGTCAATCCACGACTTAAGCATTCGTCTATTGAGTATTTTGGAGGATCAATGAAATAGTCTTCGAACAGAAGCTTGAAGTTATTTCTTGTGTCTTCGATCGGGAAATTCTCAGAGAAGACCTTGAATAATCCTTCTTTTTTCCTATTCTCGGCGGGTGTGTCAAGCTGAAAGAAGTCCTGAAAAGATTTGAGCTGCACCTCCAAAAAGTCCGGGTACTCCATTGGATGAGTAATCGATGCAAAGCTCTTTCTGGTTTGGATCGGTTGGGATGTCATCGTATGCTTCAGTAAGAAAAGTAAATGAGGATGAAAGGGAAATTCTCCTGCTACTAGAGAAAAAACAATACTAAATGAGTTTCATTTAGTCTTTAATTATAAGACGGCAATGCAACTTCTTGGAGCCATAGAACCAAAATATTACTCTACAACTCAAAATACTCACTCAACATAAGTGAGTGGGGGCACATAATAGGAGGATTGGAGATACGAAAAGGCTAAGAACTCCCCCTTGAAGAGGGAATTCTTAACCAGTGTGCCCTGTATTAGACAGGTGTCAAAAGGGTTTACTTCAATTCAACCTCAGCACCAGCCTCCTCAAGAGCAGCCTTGAGAGCTTCAGCAGTAGCTTTGTCTACTCCCTCCTTGACATTAGTAGGAGCAGCATCTACAAGTTCTTTAGCCTCCTTAAGCCCAAGACCTGCATGCTCCTTAACAGCCTTAACAACTGCTAGCTTAGCCGCCCCAAAACTTTTGAGTACAACATCAAAAGAGTTCTTTTCCTCTGCCTCTGGGGTTGCTCCCGTTGCAGGCCCTGCTACAGCGACTGCAGCAGCAGTCGGTTCAATACCATATTCCTCCTTGAGGATCTCCTTAAGCTCGCTTACTTCCTTTACTGTGAGATTAACAAGAGTCTCTGCAATAGCCTTTATATCTGCCATGTCTGTATTGATATTATGTTTGTTTTTCTTATTGTTATGACCTCTAGATATTTTACTGTTTACCAGCAAGGGTATCTAAAACCCCGTGAATCGTACCAGCTGCTGAGTTAAGCTGCTCAAGGACACCCTGAATAGGACTTTCGAGCATAACCACAACATCAGCAATGAGCTCTTCTCGACTTTTGACATTAACAAGAGTTTCGAGCTGACCAGCTCCGATATAAAAGCCCTCTTGAACGTATGCCGCCTTAAAGTCGGGAAGATCTAGATCTTTATTATCAGAACGGAAAGCTTTAATAGCCTTAGCGGGAGCATTTGCTATGTTTGAAAACATGACAGCTGTATTGCCCTTAAGTGATCCATAGAGTTCTGCAAAGTCTGTCGACTCCGCACCACTTAAAGCTTGGCGCATCAATGTATTCTTTACAACAACTAGCTTGATCCCATTTTTATTACACAGGCGACGCAATTCACTTGTCTTCTGAGCATTTAATGACTCAATGCTAGTTAGGTAAAAGTTGGGATAACTCTCTATATAAGTGAGCAACTGTTCAATGACAGTCGACTTGGCTTCCTTCTTCATAGAATTGTGTTTCTTGTTTAATGAGACCTTATTCTACGGATACGGACTTGGGATCAATCTTGACTCCCGCACTCATTGTCGTAGAGAGATAAATGCTCTTGATATATGTGCCTTTGGCAGCGGTAGGCTTTAGGCGACTCACGGTATCGATGAACTCTCGGACATTGTCCCTCAGTTGCTGAGGTTCGAAAGAGATCTTACCCACAGAGGTATGGATAATACCAGCTTTATCTACCTTGAAGTCGATCTTACCAGCCTTAACTTCCTTGATCGCAGCACCAAGATCATTAGTTACTGTTCCGCTTTTGGGGTTTGGCATCAAACCTCGAGGTCCTAATACACGTCCTAAGGCACCAATCTTACCCATGACACTAGGCATCGTGATAATAACATCAATGTCAGTCCATCCAGACTTAATCTTATCGATGTACTCATCGAGTCCGACATAATCGGCCCCAGCTTCTTGTGCTTCAGCCTCTTTATCCGGGGTACAAAGTGCTAGGACTCGAACCTCCTTGCCGATGCCATGAGGTAGGGAGACAGTCCCCCGCACCATTTGGTTGGCTTTGCGAGGATCAACTCCCAAGCGGATATCTATGTCTACTGAAGCATCGAACTTCGTGAAAGTAATATCTTTCAGAAGTCTGGTTGCTTCCTCTAGTGTATAAGACTTGCCTGATTCGATCTTATCTGCGGCGATCTTCTGATTCTTTGTTAGTTTACTCATTTCAGTTGATTGCAATTAAAGATTATCAGGTTTATCCCCCGTTACACTAATCCCCATGCTCCGAGCTGTCCCTGCTACCATTTTCATGGCAGATTCAACTGTGAAGCAGTTAAGGTCAGACATTTTATCCTCCGCTATAGTTTTAACTTGATCCCAAGTTACCTTAGCTACCTTGACTCGATTAGGCTCTGCTGATCCGCCCTTAGCTTTGCTAGCTTCAAGGAGCTGTATGGCTACAGGGGGAGTCTTGACGATAAAGTCAAAAGACTTATCAGCATAGTAGGTAATCACAACTGGTAACACCTTACCAGAGCGATCTTGTGTCCTGGCATTAAATTGCTTACAGAACTCCATTATATTGATCCCTTTAGCACCTAGAGCTGGACCTACAGGAGGCGAAGGGTTAGCAGACCCTCCTTTAATTTGCAGTTTGAGCTGCCCTGCAACTTCTTTTGCCATTTCGTTATTACATTATATTATCAAACACCATACACACAAAGTCATCTTCACATTTGCGACCTAAAAACTCATAGAGCCCCAAGCTGTAGAATATTAATGGAAGCTTATTTATTCAAATACATAGCTGTGGACTCTGGGTCTCTTTAACAACAGGCTACTAAGAGTTGGGTATACTCAATCCGTAACAAAATTTCCTATCCCTTCTCGACTTGTGTGTAATTAAGCTCCAGTGGAGTCTTCCGACCAAAGATCTTCACCATCACCTTGAGCTTTCTTTTGTCACTCTTAACTTCTTCAATTGTAGCAGAGAAATCAGAAAATGGGCCATCGACGATACGAACAAATTCACCCACCCTGTACTCTACATCAAGACGTCCCTCTCGCTCAGCATCTCGATCTGCCTGCCCCAAGAGGGCTTGCACTTCTCGGGGACGAAGAGGCTCTGGGACTTGTGCTCCTTCATTATTTTGAGAGGTTAAAAAGTCTATTACATTAGGCAATGTGCGCAATGTGTGCGCTGTGTCTCCAACGAGAGCAGCCTCTACGAGTACATAGCCTGGCATGTAAGGTCGTTCTCTAACGACATTTTTGCCATTTCGTTGCGAGACAACTTTCTCTGTGGGTACGAGGACTCGTCCTACATGAGAGCCTAAAGTATCATTAAACTTAGCCACGTCTTCTATGTATTTACGCACAGTCTCCTCCTGTCCGCTTAGGACACGAAGAACGTAAAACTGCATGGGCTGAGACTCTGTACTCATGATATGACTTGTATTAGATCTCTGGAAACTAGGCTAAGCTTATATATATTGATCCGTAATCCTCTGTCCGATATATAGGGTCAGTGGCTTGACCTCTCTGGAGCGACTGAATACCTAAAATGTTTGCCTTCTCAGAATACCATGGACTTCGAAGATCTCCGTTTAAAAACAGCTGATTACTCTAACCGGAATCTATCTATTGGGCTAGATCACACGAGCCCATATATCAGTTGCATCAATTGCTGGAAAACAAAGTCTACTCCAGCGACAAAAATGGCTATGATTACAGAAGCTACCATTACAACCACAGTGCTATTGATCAACTCTGAGCGCGTTGGCCAGCTTACTTTGTGCACCAATTCATTGTAACAGTTCTTAATGTAGGTGCCTATACGCTTAAATAGATTCATAAGAGCATTTAGTTTGCACGGGTTGAGAGGCTCGAACTCCCGACACCAGGTTTTGGAGACCTGTGCTCTACCAACTGAGCTAAACCCGTAAATAAATTCCTGTCGTTAGATCCCTAGGTTCACAATAAGGGAACCCTTTGGGTAAGTACTAAGAAAGTATGAATTTCAGATTCCCACCACAAAAAAGTCTCGCCTACAAGGTCTCAAGAAATGAAGAGATAGGGCAAAGACCGCTTAGGAGAGAAATGGAAAGTATCTAGCGGGATTCCTGAAATCCGCTAGATACTTTTCTCGTATTTATTTAGTCAAGGGCCGTGATCTGACCAGCACCAACGGTGCGTCCTCCCTCACGGATAGCGAAGCGTAGACCTACACTACAAGCTACTGGAGAGATGAGCTTGACATCAATGGTTACATTGTCACCAGGCATGACCATATCGATGTTCTCAGGAAGTGTTATCTCACCTGTTACGTCTAGCGTACGGATGTAGAACTGAGGACGATATTTATTGTGGAATGGGGTGTGACGACCTCCCTCTTCCTTTTTGAGGATATAGACCTCAGCCTTGAAGTGATCATGAGGCTTGACCTGTCCTGGATGAGCCAAGACCATACCGCGCTTGATCTCATCTTTGTCAATACCACGGAGTAGGAGACCTACGTTATCACCAGCCTCTCCCTCATCAAGGATCTTGCGGAACATCTCAACGCCTGTTACGACACTCTTTTTACCTTCAGCCCCTAGACCGATGATCTGAACCTCGTCATTAACCTTAACGACACCAGTTTCGATACGACCCGTAGCCACTGTACCACGACCCGTAATTGAGAAGACATCCTCGACAGGCATCAAGAAAGGCTTGTCAACATCACGCTCAGGAAGAGGAATCCAAGTGTCGACAGCCTCCATAAGCTCCATAATCTTCTCTGCCCACTTAGGCTCACCGTTTAGAGCGCCTAGAGCTGAGCCGCGGATTACAGGAGTATTATCACCGTCAAAGTTATAGAAGCTCAAAAGTTCACGCATGTCCATCTCTACAAGCTCAAGCATCTCCTCATCGTCGACAAGGTCGCACTTGTTCATAAAGACAACCAGACGAGGTACGTTCACCTGACGTGCTAGTAGGATGTGCTCACGTGTTTGAGGCATGGGACCATCAGTAGCAGCAACTACGATGATTGCACCATCCATTTGGGCAGCACCCGTTACCATGTTTTTGACATAGTCAGCGTGACCTGGGCAGTCCACGTGTGCGTAATGGCGATTAGCCGTCTCATACTCAACGTGTGAGGAGTTAATGGTGATACCGCGCTCTTTCTCCTCTGGAGCATTGTCGATGGAGTCGAAAGACCGAGCCTCTGTAAAGCCAGCGTCGGCCAACACCTTGGTGATTGCTGCGGTTAGTGTAGTCTTACCGTGATCTACGTGACCGATGGTACCAATGTTGACGTGTGGTTTCGTCCTTTGAAAATGTTCTTTAGCCATAACCTTGTTCTTATGTTTGTCTTAATCTATTTCGTCTCAAAAAGGGGGATTTACTTTCACTAATTACGACAGTAGACACCACTTCTGTTGCTAATCCAGAGCCGATGCCGGGATTTGAACCCGGGACCTCTTCCTTACCAAGGAAGTGCTCTACCACTGAGCTACATAGGCATTCGTGTGGGCAGTGATGGATTCGAACCACCGTAGGCTTACGCCAGCTGAGTTACAGTCAGCCCCATTTGGCCACTCTGGTAACTGCCCATACTTTCATTAGCCTACGAGAATCCACCAGTCCCTAAGCGTCAATAAAGTGGATAATCTCACAAACCGGGTGCAAATGTACGAATTATTTCGGAATTACCAAAACTTTTATTGGGGAGTCCACCATCTCCCAGTAATATATAGAGTCATGCCAGAGCCTTGAGGCATATGAGCTTATACGCCCCAAGGGAGGCACTCTTTGTCAATTTATCTTAGCGATCCTTAGTGCGCTCTATCTGATGTTTTAGAGCGTCGACGGCTTCATCGATAGCCTCTTCAAAAGACGCGGCACTCTTCTCAGCGTAGTGATCATTCCCCGGCACGAAGAGCCTGATCATAGCACTCTTACCCTCTGTGGGGTTAGCCTTGTCCAGTTTTAGAGTTACCTCAGCCTTGCTTATGGAGTCGTCAAACCGGGCAAGGCGATCTATCTTTTTTTGCGCAAACTCATGAAGTGCCTCGCTGGCATCAAACTGTAGAGATTGGAAATGTAAGTTGATCATAGTAGATTGTTGGTTTTGTGCTCTAGGATGAGCGTGATACAATTGTTTGAGTTGCTCGAAAGAGGTGTGCGTATACCGTGTCGTAGTCTGTAGGTTGCTATGTCCTAAGAGTTCCTTTATAGATGTGATCGGAGCCCCGGCATTGAGCATCTCTGTAGCGAAAGAGTGTCTCAATGTGTGAGCCCCTCGTCGCGGTAATCCTGTCACTACGGAGAGCGCTTTATGCACTACATGGTACACGTCTGCTCCTGAGAGCTGTCTGCATCTCAAAGTAACAAAAAAATATTGAGATGGACCTACTTTTCGATCTCGCAAAGAGAGGTATTCTTCTATCTGCTCTCGTAGACTCTCTCCGAATGGCACGATGCGCTCCTTGCGTCCCTTACCCACGACGCGGAGTGTCATGGCTTGCAGATCTACTTGCTGTGTTTTTAGGCTAGCGACTTCAGCACGGCGTAGCCCTGTTTGGTAGATGATTTCGATGATTAGTCGGTCGCGCACGGAGAGGTAATCCTCTGGATCTATGGGTATAGTCTCGAGAGCGTCCTCGATTTGAGCCTGTGTGAGAAAGGATGGTAGTGAGAGCTCTCGTTTGGGTCCCCGTAGGTAGCGTGCCGGATTGCTAGTGACGAAAGCGCGTATTTGTAGGTATTTGTAAAATGAGCGCACGGCACTAAGGTTCTTGTTTACCGTTGTACTGGTCAGCCCTTGCTCCATCTGTGTCACGATCCAGTGGCGGATTAAATCGCGATCGTCGCCACTCGGATGCCACTCCTCACTAGCTATCTCTAGAGCACACTCCATGTAGGACTCTAAAGCGGGTCGGTAAGTTGTGAGAGTCAATGGAGAGGTATTGCGCTCCAGACGTAAGTACTCTACAAAGCTTTCCAATATATCTTCCAGCTCTTTCGTTAGCATAAAATTCGTAGGTTAGGTGAGAGATCCTCGTTCGATAGGGAGTGATCTTCGCTTGAAAAGGGATATCCTCCAGTCAATGCGCGTGTAGGAACGGCGTTTTATGGTCGGTACTTGCCGTCGCTCATGAAGTAGATCTCGACACCAGTTTCGTGCCCTGTGATCTGCTCGATGCCTTTAGTAAGGAGGTCATAAGAGATTGTAATGTCTCCAACTTTAGATAACCGACCACTCATGAAGTCATACTCGATCTGGTAGTAGCCAATTGCCTCGACACGATCAGAAATAAAATCGTAGTCGATCTTGTAATCTCCGACCTTCTCAAGGCGTCCCGAGCGCCAGTGATACTCAAATGTGTAAGGGCCTACTCTGCGAGGACGATTGGAGCCTAGGTCGTATTGTACTTTCCATCCATAGGGGAGCCTATATGCACCGTCGCGATATGAGAAGATTGGTCGACCATTATTATCGTAGATGAGGAGATCCTCTAGCTGTCCATCTGTCAGTATGAAGAGAAGTCTACGCTGGATCATAATGCCTACATGCCTACCCGAGGCTCCAGCGTCAATACTGACGGGAGGCTCTGTGCTAGAGTTTCTATCGACATATGCCCAGGTCCCATTGGAATATAGTACGACCTCGTCGCCATCACTGGTCACAGCTCTTATTTGAGCAGATAGATAAAGGGCTCCAGAGAGACAGAGCGCTAATTGTATTAGGATCTTCTGTATCAGAGACTTCATAATGATAAGTCTATTTGATGGATAAATGCTGATTGCATCACTCGATAGGTGATGTATACAAAGGTAAGAAAAGAGTAGCAGCCGACGATATATGACTTTGCCTCCACAAGTGATATAAATCCTCCTAGTAGGGGCGATGTGGCATTTGCCACGGTAAGATTTGAAAATAGAGACGGAGTAAAAAATCCTTTACTCCTACTCCGTAATCCTCAGCCGACCATTCGCTAATAGTCTTTTGAGTATTAGCGAATAATCGTTTGGTTATTTCGGGATGATTGTCGATTGGTCCCGTGAAGAAATCTCAATTACTCTGTCATTAGTGATTTGAGAGTGCGATAGAAAATGGTATGATCGCAGAGGACGGTGAGATATAATTGGCTCGTTGTAAGGCGTTAACGCTTCTGGCTAAAGTAAGATACCATGAGGGTACGACACTCCTCCTCACAGAGACCTCCCATGATAATTGTCTTACGGTGGGGGAGATCATTTGTATAGCTTTTGTAGCCACACTTGGGATCTTCTGTACCATATATGATGCGCCCTATTTGAGCCCAGCGCAAGGCTCCCATGCACATCGGGCAGGGCTCTACTGTGACATAGAGAGTAGCCTGAGAGAGATACTTACCTCCAAGAGTCGCAGTAGCTTGTGTGATGGCGAGCATCTCAGCGTGTGCTGTGGGGTCTTTGAGGAGCTCGACCTGATTATGACTTTGAGCTAAGATGTGCTCCCCGATGGCTATGACAGCTCCTATGGGGACTTCATCAGATTCGTACGCTATGCGAGCTTGCCGGATAGCTAGTCGCATCATCTGCTGATCGGTCTGTGGGCTCACTCTCATGGGGCTAAGCATGGTTAGTGCCCAAAGATGGAGTCGAGAGCGTCGAAAAGCTCAAGACCACGTAGTGAGCGAGCGACAATGGTCTTGTCAGGCGCTATGAGCATAATCTCGGGGATGCTATAGATACCGTAGGTGATAGACGATGAGGAGTCGGGATCGTACAGTAAAGTCCAAGGGAGTTGGTACTCATCTTTGAGGCTCCTGAGGACGTAAAGGTAGTCCCAAATAAATATACTGATCACGTTTAGTCCTTGGTGATGGTAGACATTGTAGGCTTCTGTTAGGTTGCAAATCTCCTCAAGGCAAGGTCTACACCATCCCGCCCAGTAGTGAAGCAATGTGTAGCATAGGGGATCTAAGTGATCGAAAAGCTCTGTAGGCTCCCCATCAATGGTCTGTAAGGGAGCATTTAGGCTCTTTTCCCCTGGAGAGGTATGGTAGTAGTTATCTACGATAGTTAGGTAGCGAGCGATCTCGGGGTTGTTGAGGACGAGAGGACCCATATGTTGACGTATAAAGGGAGCCATCTTAAAGAGATTCTCCGAATTGATAGTCAATAGCATCAGCGCCGAGATAATCCCGATCGGATCGTCTGGATGGCGTAGACAGGATTTCTGAGCAAGTGAGATGTAGCTCTCTATAGATACTTTAAAGCTATCGTTGAAGGTGTTGAAGAGAGACCCCTGATGAGGTGTGCTTGCTAGCTTTTTCTTGAAAATTAATCCAATGCTATCGAGAGAGTTATAGAGTTGCTCTAGCTCTATATTGAGCGAGTCTCCTTGGATTAGCCTGCGTGTAGTGAAGTCGTAAGAGAGGGGGGCTGGGGTTAGGATGAGCGGTACGGGAGCTTCATCCATGACTTGTAGGTATGCAATATTCTGACTCAAACTGTCTAGATAACGCCCCTTAAGAAGGAAGCGACCATTGCGTACATATGCACTATCTATGGTAATGTTATTTAAGCGCAACTTGACTAGTGGTGGGGTTGCACCTACCTGAATGTCTGCAGATCCTGATATCTCATAATATTGTTGCTGCTGACAGCTACTGAGCAAGAGAAAAATGCCAAAGAGTATAGCTTTAGTCAGAGGCGGTGTAAGCCGTTGGGGACTGCGTGAAATCGGGGCAAACATAACTATGATAGGACTTGAGATTAGGAGACTACCTCTGAGGAGACATTAAGAGCCTCAGTAGCTCCTTGACTCCTTTGGTCGCGACCTCCTGGAGGTGGGTGACGTTTGCGATACCATGTGTGTCGACCTCTTTGGGATCAATGAGGTAGATTGGGGTCCCCGTTGGCACATAGGCTAGAAGACTGGCCGCAGGATAAACATTTAAGGACGTCCCAACGACAACCATTATATCGGCTTGCCCTGCCTCACGTATAGCGGGCTCTATCATCGGGACAGCCTCACCAAACCATACTATAAAGGGTCTAAGTTGTGACCCATCAGGGGCTAAGTCTCCTACGTGTAGGTCCGGATGCTCCAGATTTACGGGGTAGGTCTTTTGAGTATTATGCACGGAGCAGTTTTTAAGCAGCTCTCCATGTAGATGTATTACGTTGCTACTGCCGGCCTGCTCGTGGAGATTGTCTACATTTTGAGTAACTATGGTTACATCATATTGGTGCTCTAGCTCAGCAAGACCATAGTGGGCTGCGTTTGGTTTACAACCCACATAATCACGGCGTCGTGCATTGTAAAAATCTAGCACCATCTGAGGATTTCTCCTGAAGCCTTCAATGGATGCGACATCCTGTACTGGATAGCTCTCCCATAGACCATCGCTGTCTCTAAAGGTCGATATCCCGCTCTCAGCACTAACTCCAGCACCTGAGAGTACAACAAGTTTGCGTTTGGATTGATTGGCAGATTTATTCATAGTATTGGTTTGCTTACTACTGGCTGTGCCAAGATACAAAAGAATGTTGTATCTCCTACACTTTAGATAGTGTTGTCAAGTCTTCGAGATCAAACAAAGATCCGCATTGTAATAGACGGAAGCCTTGCCTATGTAACTTTGACGCTCCATATCGTAGTATCGCCTCCCGGTGTCGGGCTGTCGGATAACCTTTGTTTTGCTCCCACCCATAGTGTGGATAGAGTTTAGCTTGATGAGATATATACTCATCTCTGTGTGTCTTAGCCAAGATGGAGGCCGCTGCTATCGCTAGGTAGCGATCATCTCCCTTAATAATGGTATGATACTCGACTTCATTAGGTCGTGGAGAGTAGTAATTACCATCGATAAGGAGACGTTGCGGAGGAAAGGGCAATCCTTCTATAGCACGCTGCATAGCAAGTATTGAGGCATGTAGGATATTGAGATTGTAGATCTCCTCTACTGTTGCTACTCCTATTGCCCAAGCAACACTATGTTTCTCTATGAAGATCCGAAGTTTGTCTCGTTGCGTAGATGAGAGTTTTTTACTATCTCGTAGCTGCGGATGATCGAGATCTCCAGGCCAGATAACAGCTGCGGCATAGAGATCCCCGGCTAGTGCTCCGCGACCGGCCTCATCGCAGCCACACTCGATAAGCCCATCAGTAGTAAAGCGATGAAGCAAAGTCATAGACCTCTAGGCTAACATAGAAAGAGCACGATGCAGAGCAGTCTCAAAGATCTCTAGATCTTGATGCGTATTGTAGAGACCTAGTGATGCTCTAATTGTCGCATGATATCCCATACCCTCAATGAGTGGCATGGCGCAGTGGTGACCGGTACGCAGAGCTACTCCTTGTTGATCCAGGAGCAATCCGAGGTCGTAAGCGTGGGCACGGTGGCTAACGAAGGTAACCACGGCACCTTTATTGGTAGATGTGCCGAGTATCTCTAGCGAAGACTCCCGGTCGATAATACTCGTGAGATGCTCTAAAAGCTCGGTCTCGTAAGCATGTATTCGCTCTAGGCCAATCCCTGATAAGTAATGAACTGCTGTTGCAAAGGCGTGAGAGCCAATGAAGTCCGGTGTGCCAGCCTCAAACTTGTAGGGGAGCTCATTAAAGGTTGTCTTATCAAAGGATACATGCTCTATCATCTCACCACCATATTGGTAGGGGGGTATTTGCTCGAGTAGCGATCTCTTGCCCCAGACAATCCCTATCCCTGTCGGTCCATACACTTTATGAGCAGAGCATACGTACGCATCAATGCCTAGAGCCTCCACATTGACCTGCATGTGGGGTGCTGATTGTGCGCCGTCGACGACGATGATGGCTCCTTTTGCATGCGCTAGCTGAGCTAACTGAGCGATAGGATTTATCGAGCCTAGTACATTGCTCACATGGGCTACGGAGACAATCTTTGTGCGGTCAGAGAGTAAAGCCTCAAAGGCTGGCAAGTCTAATGAGCCATCAGCTAGGAGTGGAGCAACACGTAGCTTAGCTCCTTTGCGTATACAAAGCTGTTGCCAGGGGACTAGATTAGCATGATGCTCCATAGCTGTAATAAGTACCTCGTCATCTGCCCCTATAAGCATCTCTCCTGCTGTTGAGGCAAGGAGATTTAGTCCCTCTGTAGTCCCTCGAGTGAAAACAACTTCATTGGGATCGGAGGCCCCGATGAAGTGAGCCAGTGTGGCACGAGCGGCCTCGTGACGCTCTGTAGCTTCACGGCTTAATTGATATACCCCACGATGTACATTGGCGTTGTAGCGCGTATAGCCCTCGGTGATGGCATCGATGACTATTTGAGGTTTTTGTGTAGTAGCACCGCTATCCAGATAGACCCATTTAGGGTTTTGCTTAGAGTAGTGCTGTATAAGAGGAAAGTCTAGACGGTATGATGAGAGATCTATAGCAGGCATAGATTGAAGGGGAGAGAGATTAAAGTAAAAGCCCTTTGACTAAATAGGCTGCAATATGTACGGCTGCCAGTAGGACAACGCCCAAAGCTGTCTGCTTGAGTACGCCATTGAGCTGACTTCCTGCCGAGCTAATCATCTGACGATACACCACTAATGCGTAAAGTAAATAGGGGAAAAGTAGGAGGATCCCCCAAATGTTGCCTTTGAAGACTATGATCGAGAGTACCCAGGCTAGGAGTATGTTGGCGAGATATAGTTTCGGTGCAAACTCGACCCCGAGACGCACTATACTAGTTCGCTTATTACATTTGCGATCATTCTCATAGTCTCGGTAATTATTGACTACAAGTATATTGACTGCAGTAGCGCCCATTGCCGTTGCTACGAGAAAGCTCTGTAGAGTGACCTGATCCGAGAGGAGATAATAGGTAATCATTACTCCGACCCATCCGTAAAATGTCATCACGGCTACATCTCCAAGACCTAGGTAAGAGAGAGGATAGGGACCTCCTGTGTACATCCATGCGAAGAGAAGTATTAGAGCTCCGAGGAGGAGTAGCCAAGGAGAGGTCAGGATACAGAGCGTGACACCCGAGAGTACTGCAATAATTCCCCAAAATATGGCAATGCTGATGATATCACTCTCTCGCAATGCCCCAGAAGTTAGAGGACGGTGGAAGCCCGCGCGATGCTCGTCATCAGCTCCATGCCTGTAATCGTAGTAATCGTTGCAGCAGTTAGATAAAGATTGCGCCGAGACTCCTACGATGAGACAGAGTATAGCTATGCGCCAGTCTACAGCACCCCTATCGAGCCATGCTAGGGCAATGGCTACAGCTATCGGGGCTATAGACGCAGACCAACTGTAGGGACGGGATGCGGAGATGAATTGATTGAAGGTCATAACGTACAAGAAGATAAGGCGGAGTGTAGACTATGAATCTCCGGATATTTCTGTCTGGTGCAAAGGTACGAGTTCTACCGCAATGAAAGGGAGGCGTAGCATATCGGTCAGACTCTTGTGTGTTATGAAGATCTCGGAGTTGTTTTATTTTCTTATGGGCAAGAATTCGATCATAATACCGCCCTCCCTCATGATGATTAGAGTCGTCGTAAGGTCTATACTCCACGACGACTCTAAGATTGCTCCCTATTAACTCGATCTGAGATATCCGTTTGTCAGTCTAGACTACCTATAGAGATACTTTAATGGACGATGCAACACCTTTTGGGGTTACGGCAAGCGCTATATAGTCTCCATGAGATAGCCCGAGCTGTGTAGATGCAATGTCTATCTGAGCGACTGGGGAGCTTTGATAGAGGAGCTGGCCCTCAACGTTAAAGATGTAGAAAGAAGCCGGTTCCGATGCATGGATCAGGCGCCCGTCAAACCATATATCTTGCTCTGGGTATGCGTAATTTGGAGAGATAGCTAGGATACTCTCGCCAAATCGGAAGTAAGAATTACGATAAATCTTACTCTCATTATTGGGATACCCTAGGAGTGTTATCGTTTTGCCATCCTTACTGACCTCGGGCCATCCAGTATACAGAGTGGGCTCATTAGAGATGGGATCTGGCATCGTATAGAAAGAGGTAAAGTCTTGTTGCGTTTCTCTCTTAACCCACTCCACGAGAGATATCATTTTCTTGTCATGAGTGTATACAAAAGCATTCCAATAGCGCCCGTTTACAGGTACTGCACAGAGGAGTTCTTGTCGGGATCCAATGAGATCTCGAGGAGAGGTTTCTTCGGAGGTCCCTGCAGGGTAGTCAATGAGCAAAGCTTCTTTTGTCTTTAGATTTACAGAGATATACTTGACCCCCTTAGTGATGCGAAAACCCTCTTCGTCAACTCCAGCCTCGACAACAGTCGCTAGAGCATACATCCCTTTGCTGCCGACTGATAGGGAGTACTGTTTTAGGGTCATGTTGCGCGTAAATAGATCAAACATCTTATAGTATTCATCGCGAGCCTTATCATAGGCAGCTTCTTGCTCTTGGAGCTTGTCGGCATTGTAATTGGGATCTTCTGGGTCTTGTGGCACAGTGACATAGTCGCTGTACTCTGGATATGGGGGTACGGTGACACTGTGGTCGAAGAGGATATCATCGGCGGGGTAATGGATCTCATAGGTACCATCAGCTTGTTTATTATAGGTTATGATGGTGGCAAGATTACCTCTTTCCTCGATTAAGAAGCCGACAAGCGTAGCGCCATCCTCACTTACAAATAGGATGCGATACTATTGTGGTTTGGTGCCTAGGGGATCTTTGTTTGGGATGGGTAGTTTGGTTATTTTGTACTCTGTACCCTCGGCATTGAGCTCTCCGACGATAGGGATAGACTTCCAGCTAGAGTTGAGGATATTACCGCAGAAGTACTTGGCATCACTTGTCATATACCATAAGGAGAAGTACGGGTGCTCGGGATCTGGAGACGTGACCGGGATACTTCTCTCTCCGTTAGTGGAGTCTAGTGGTACAAGTTTGACAAGATTGACAAGACCTCCTGAAGATTCCCCTGACTCCGCAGCCGCTAGGAGATACCACCCGTTAGAAGATACCCCTACCATCTCACATGCAGTCGCGTTATCCCCACAGATAACGTATTGATTCGTTTGTGTGTCTAGAGCAAAGCCTTTACCTTTGAGAGCTCCATAGAGGTAACGACCATTGGCACTAGACCCCATGAGCGCCATGCTACAGAGCTCATCTGGGAGGTCCGTAGGTTTTGTTGCGATGCTCAGACTTTGGGACCACGCTGTAGTCATATAGGCTAGCAGGGAGACTATTAGAAAGAGAGTTTTTTTGTTTTTCATATTGAGATCAATCGCTAAGGGTGAATACAGTTTCTCTGTCGCAAAGGTATGTGAACGGGTAGAAATATGCAATACTGTCTATTTGCTTTGGAGAGACAAAGGTGTATAGACCAGGAATGCAGGTCAAATCGACCATCCTTGTGCCACGTATTGGGGCGTATTTCTCCCCGAATGATCAGAAAAGAATACCCGAATGGCAATCTCTTGATTACTGAGTAATCAAGAGATTATTCCCGAATCTTAATTTCTTCATCCTGGAATTATTAGGACCCTCACAGTGTGACTATAAAAACAGAGAGCGAGCGCATAGGCATCTTAGTCCTAGAAGCACTCACTCATCCCTAGCGTATAGTAAGGTTAAGGGCTATGTATCTGCTAGAGAAGCTCTGGCCCTGGTGTGCGAAGGTGTGAGAAGAGGTGGTCAGAGAGATAGATCATGGCGCGCTTTTTCTCTTCAGTAGCTATGACGAGGTCTATGCTATTGCCACTGGTCCCATAGCATATCAAGCGCAAGGCTATATCGTCTACAGCCTGCAATATACGCGCTTCAAATCCTATACGATGCCACCCCATGTCCCCAACAATGGCTAGTATTGAGAGATCGCCTTGGATACTCCCCTCAGACCATGGAGCCAAAGTCTCAACAAGTGCGAAGGTTGTCTCTGAGTCCTCCTCTGTAACAATGACATAGCCATCGCCAGAAGCCATCATGATATCAGGCTCTATATGTAACCGGTGCATGGCTTCCGTGAGAGATATGAGGAATTGCCCCATGGAGACATCATTATTACTCAGATGTTTTAGTGTAAGGGTTACGACACACATCCCGTCTTTAGCCGAAATAGCCTTGATCATATCTCTATTAGTAACGTGAGATATGAGAGTCCCGGGAGCAGTAGGATCAAGAGTATTCAGTAAGCGCACGGGGATGCTTGCACGCTTAGCAGGCTCGATGCAGGCGGGATGTAAGATCTTCGCTCCAAAGCGAGCCAACTCTGCAGCCTCCCCAAAGCTTAAACGACGCACGGGAGAGGTCATATTGACTACACGAGGATCATTGTTATGTAGACCATCAATGTCCGTCCATATCTGTATCTCCTCTGCGTGTATGGCTTCCCCAATTAGGGTAGCACTATAATCGCTCCCACCACGATGTAGATTGTCTACCTCACCAAAGGCGTTTGTACAGATGTATCCCTCAGTGACAAAAAGCGCCTCGGCATCTCTCACCTCGGCTACTTGGGGGTATAATTTACTTGCGATGTACTCAATGTCTGGTCTTCCCTCATGGGTAATCCTCATGAAGTCTAGAGCAGTGAGCTTATGCGGTGTTACACCCTCATATAGTTGTAGAGTTAGAGCCATTAAAGTCGTACTCATCATCTCTCCACAGGCGAGTATCTGCTTCTCGTCATTGTGTGTAAAGGCCTCATTGAGCGTTTGTAGGAGCAGACTGTCAAGGATAGGAGTGAGGGTTTCCTCCGCGAGTATTTGATACGCCTCGTGGCCTGCAAAGAGATCCGGTACGACATGGTCTAAGTATCTACTGCGTAGCATCTCAACGTGTCGCGTAGCTTGGTCTCGCTCTCCAGAGGTAATCAGCTGGCAAAGCGTCACAAGATCATTGGTCGTCCCAGACATCGCTGAGAGGACTAGCATTTTGCGCCCTGAGACTGATGCCACGAGATGTGCCACAGAGCGGATGCGCTCAGGAGTGCCTACAGAGGTGCCTCCGAACTTGAGGACAATCATGCTTAGAGGTCGAGAGATGAGGTGACACAAACTTCACTCGAGGAACTGGGAGCTTGGCTCGTACTTGGAGGATCGATGCGCTGTAGCGTACGCTTCTCTTGGTTTATATGATATCTCGTAGCAGGAAGTTCCTGTATGAGACTCTTGTTGTGAGTACTCATGAGTACGGCAACACCTTCCTCTGCCAGAGATTGTATGAGTCTACCGATATGTAGTGACGTGTCAGGATCTAGGCCAGTGGTCGGCTCATCTAATAGTATCAGTCGCGGATGCACAACGAGAGCCCGGGCTATGCATACTCGCTCGGCCTCGCCACCACTGAGCTCGTGGGGATACTTGTAGTGTTTTCCCGCCATGCCGACTTGAGCTAAGGCCGATCCAATACGAGTTGCCCTCTGCTCGCGCCCCTTTACCCCCGTGGCGCGTAGTACGAAGTCCAGATTGCCCTGTACGGTGTAGTTGTATAGGAGTTGGGCTTGCGACTGGAAGACAATGCCGAGAGAGCGACGTAAAGCTTGCCTTTGTCTGACTGTCAAACGGTGCAGATCATAGTTTAGTACCTCTGCAACGCCACCCCTCGGGGGTAACTCCCCATAGAGTAGCTCAAGTAGTGTACTCTTGCCACTGCCTACGGAACCGGTCAAGTAGGCAAAGTCACCTGCTTGAAGTGTCAGATTGACATCTTGTAGTAGCTCGTGCTCATGGCGTGATATGGTAACACCCTGTAGGTTGATGATAGGACTCATGGAGGTTGCAGTGACTAGATGATTACGGAAGGAAGGTTAATTTAGGACAAAGCGTAGGTATGCCTCGCAGTTATCCGGTAGCCTCTGGGCAACAGAATCGCTATAAGTGTCGTAGAATGCATGATACCCGATGTAGTCGGCTCTGGCAAAAGCCGCAGCTCCTTCGTATGGAGACAAGTAAGTCCCCAGAGTGTGTATTTGCGACTCTCCCTCACGGAATTTCTCTTGAGCACTCCCACATGACACGGCAACGCCTAGTTGACGCCCGACCCAAGCGTCACCTCCAGCACCATATGCCCATCCCTCTCCGAAGACTTCATCCATCCAACTTTTGAGTAAAGCAGGAGCTGAGTACCAATAGAGTGGGAACTGCAAGATGACACGATAGTGATGCTCTACAAGTGTTCGTTCATGAGCTATGTCAATAAACGTCCCCGCAGGATAAGCATCATATAGACTATGTATCGTAGCGTGCCCTGTTAGAGCCTTTATCCAGCTCTTGTTGACTACAGAGTGTGCTAAGTCTGGATGCGCTACGATAATAAGCGGTTTGTGTGTACTCATAATAACTAAAAGGTAAAGCCGGCACCGAGGTAGAAGGATGTGTTTTTCATAACCTTTTGCTTAAACTTGCTGAGCGATGGGTTCCCCTCATCTAGATTTAGCTCATTGATAAGCCCGACGTCTGCACCAGCCATCGCATATAAAGATCCCAGTGCAACCTTAATCTTAGCTCCTAGACCAAGATCATAGCGTCGGAGCTTGGCTGCATTCATGCCTGGGATCCCGTCTTTATATATATTGTAAGTTTTTTTGATGCCATCCAGTATTTTGTCTTCACTGATAGTAGCTCCTAGCGCATAGGCAAAGTATGGACCAGCTTCTATAGCACAGTCAATCGCTGGAGTTAGGTGTAGTCGCATACCGATATTTATGGGGATTTGCATGTAGTGACTGTAGATCTTAATCTCAGTATCCCGATCCTGTGTGGGGAGTGTGAGTTGGTCCCCTTTCATGGCAAACGAAATCCCCGATCCGATGTACAGGAGTTTCCCCATATTGATATCAAGTCCAGCTCCAGCTCGATAGCCAAGAAACAACTTGTTTTGAGTAATCTCATCAACCGTCTTGACCTGTGAGAGGTTAAAGAGTGGAGCGACATCGATGTAGGCGCGCAGTGATGTTTGCGCCAGGGCAGGGACACACCATGCGCTGAGTGCAGCAAGGGTGAGTAATAGTGTACACCGTTTGACCATGGTAATAATACGAGTTAAAGTTGACATTTGACTCTCAAATGTACAACTTTCTGTAGAGATAGCCTACTCGTCAACGTGTGACCGATTTCTAAAAAGTATAATCTTAGTGGAGGAAATAGTCTTGGATCACGCGCTCCCCGTATACCTCAGACATCGATGATAGAGGTTTTTACACCCTTCGGAGAGTAAGTCTAATACCAGCTCAAAGCCTGAAGCACCTCCATAGTATGGATCAGGAATGTGATCCCAAGGCATCCCCTCTAGGTAGTCTGCCATACGTATGACTTTTTTCTGTTGTCCTAGAGTTGGAGCTAGCTCTTGTAGCTTTTGGTACACGCTATCATCCATAGCAATAATTAGGTCAAACAGATCAAAGTCCTTGTCTGTAATTCGTCTCGCACGATGCGTAATCACTATGCCTCGTCGTGCTGCATGGGCCCTCATCCGTGGATCTGCTAGCTCTCCCTGATGCCATTCTCCAAGACCTGCCGAGTCAACCACGATGCATTGAGAGGTCGTAGTCTTTGCATCTACAAGTTGTCGTAGGATAGCCTCGGCTAGGGGGGATCGGCATATATTCCCCAAGCAGACGAATAGTATGTGATATTGTTTCATTGAGGTAGAGAAGGCTCCAGCTCATCACGGAGTCCCTGCCGTATCGTATGGTATACTTGCTCCCGTAGATCCTGTATTGGTTGCTCAGAGTTGGCAAACGCCTTAGGGTGTATGGGCGGATGTATATCGAGGTAAAGACGGCACCAGTGGGGCAGATAAGAGCCTGCACGCATCACATGATACGATCCGGATATGGAGACGGGTATGATTGGGATATCTAGTTCCTCCGCTATGACAAAGCCTCCTTTCTTAAAGGGTTGCATACGACCGGTACGAGTACGACTACCCTCAGGGAAAATAAATATAGAGTATCCATCCCCTAGAGATCGCTTTGCCTCATCGAGTGAGTTGCGTATACTCTGTATGCTATGACCATTGACAAAGATAAAGCCAGCCACTTGGCACGCTTTCCCCACAAAAGGTACACGTCGTAGAGCCTCCTTCATGACCCATTTGAAAGGTATTCCAAGGAATCCGTAGAGAAGGAATATGTCATAAGCCCCTTGATGGTTGGCCATCACTACATAGGGGCTCGCCTTTTTGTCATAGTTCTTACGTCCGCGTACAGTGACAGGACAGAGTGAGAGGATCAAACCTGAGAAAGACCATATCACCCCCGGGTAGTAACTAAAAAACTTCCCAAAGCCCGTCAAGCATCCGATCGTCATGATTATAGCTAGGATGACGGTAATGACTGCAAAGATGGGCATTGCGATCAAGACAATATATGTGAGGTATAGTATCCGTAGTAGCATAGAGAATTAGTAGGGCCCTTAAGGGTTGATCGCAAAGATAGTGAAAAAAATGGCCGGTCCTAGATATCATCTCTCTGATCTGACGAAGCCTCACCTGTAGATTAGCGTCTGTCGCTGCTCTCGGCGAAGGTGCCGATAGGTAGTCTGGACGATTTCTTCAGAGGTGATAGAGCCTATCCTCTCCGCCATTTCGGTGACACTACTCACATTGCCGAAGTAAAGGTAACTCTTGAGCATCGTGAGCATCTCGCTATCGTGCTGGTCATTGGCGAGGAGTAATTGCCCTACAATCTGCTGTTTACTTGTGGCGAGTTGTTCTGGAGTCAGAGGCGTTGAGATATATCTGTCTAAGATCTCATGTACGGACTCGATTGCTTGCTCTAGTGTATCGCTCCCAGTGCCTAAGTATACACTCCATACGCCATCCTCTAGATAGGGAGTATAGTTGCTCTCGACGCTATAGACAAGGCCAAGCTTCTCTCGGAGGTGTAGGTTGAGCTGTGCAGAGATGGCAGAGCCGCCGATAAAGTTGTTAAAGAGAGCCATCGCATATCGATCCCGGCTATGTAGGCTGGGGGCATGAGCTCCTATGATGCAGTGGCACTGATTGGTGTTATAGCGACGGGTCTTTGTGGCGAGACGTTTTTTCTTGGCAGACGACGTGTGATTTGCTGGTGTCTTAAAGGGAGATTTTGAGCCTCTTTGAGCATTGCTGTACAGATACTCGACCATCTTGATGACTTGCGAAAAGTCTATCTCTCCCCAAATGCCGAGCACCATATTGTCTGGGCGATAATATTGGTCCATATATCGACGCACGATGGGGGAGGAGATACGTCGCACGGAAGACTCAGATCCCAAGATGTTATGAGCTAATGGTGTACCACGGAAGAGCATTTCCTCAAACTCGTCATAGATGCGCTCGCTGGGAGAATCTAGGTAACTGGCTATCTCTTCTATGATTACCTCCTGCTCCTTACTCAGCTCATCTGCGGGGATATAACTGTTACATACAATGTCTGTGAGTACATGGATTGCTCTCAGAGCGTATGGAGTAGGTATAGCGATGTGGAGAGTCGTGTCGTCCTTTGTCGTAAATGCGTTTAGGTCTGCACCTACAGCCTCTACACGATTTACTAGATGGAGTGCATGTCGTCTGTGCGTTCCCTTAAAGAGCATATGCTCTGTACAGTGGGCTAGACCATAATAAGCGGACGGATCTTGAGCCGACCCCGTCTGTACCATATAGCCTATATAGGTTACACCTGTCGGGATTGGATAGTAGACGATGCGCAGTCCTTGTGAGGTAGTATGGTATAGCAGTTGGGGAGGAGTCATGATAAATACGATAGGAGCCTAGACCACAGCTTGCAGTCTAGGCTCAGTAAAAATGTATAACATCTGTACTACAGTTGTAGCAAGAGGATCGTGCGTGCTACTCTGCAGCAGGAGTCTCCTCAACAGCAGGGAGATCCTCTGTCGCTGGAGTTTCAGCCTCAGTCTCAGTCTCTGCACTTGCTGCTGCTTCAGCCTCTGCTTTCTCACGCTCGAGTGCAGCTTTTTTCTCTTCGAGAGCCTTGCTTCGCACCTTATTTTGCTCTTCTTCGGTCTCGAGTTGTCTCTTAGCAGCGTCCTGAGCTTTTTGTAGATCACGATCTATGACCCCCTTGAGGACTTGTTGCTTCTTCGAGATCCAGTCCTCAAATCGCTGGTCTGCGACCTCCTGAGAGAAGGCCCCTTTGACGACACCTCCGTCAAGGTGTCTCTTGAGGAGTACTCCCTCACGAGAGAGGATGCGACGCACTGTGTCACTGGGCTGGGCGCCCGTATTGAGCCAATAGAGAGCACGATCAAACTTCAAATCTATTGTGGCAGGATTAGTGTTCGGATTATAAGAACCTATCCTCTCAATAAACTTTCCATCTCGTGGAGCCCTGCTATCAGCGATGACGATACGGTAGATGGGCATACCCTTGCGACCGAATCTTTGTAACCTGATTTTAGTTGCCATTGTTGATATTGAGATTTGAATGAATAATGTATCGCCTATCAGACTCCCCTGGCTATAGCCCTCTACGAGAAGAGCAATACCTGCTCGTCTTATATGCGACGGCGCAAAGGTACGGAAAAAAGTTCATTCTACCATCAGCCCTAAGGGGCGTGACACTCCGTCAGCGATGGATGCCCCACGGGGTAGTTGGTCTTGCTGCCGGTAGAGATAAGCTCCTCATTTAGGTCGTATGTGCAGGCTGTGAGTATGGGCAATGAGTTGGATGGCTCGGGATCGAGAAACAAGCATACGTAAATAAATGTGGCAATGATTGGGAAATAAAAATATGATTATCACGGAATAGTCAATTGACATTTCCGAAATAGTCGATCGATGACTCCGGAATTAGCCATCGATGATCCTGGGATATTTTTAGCCCTTTAGATAAGTTTACTCCATCGAATCCCCATAGAGCGCATAGTCGATGCCTTTTGGTATGTCAGGAAGTTATCGTACCTTTGCGAAGGCTTTGTGCTGAGAGTGCTCCATAGTCTCCTCGAGCAAGGAGTGTAGGGTACTCCCGGCTTAAAAGGGAATCAGGTGTAATTCCTGAACAGTCCCGCTGCTGTAATCCCCGAGAAGCAGACACTATTAACCACTGCACCGTCATTAACTTAGGTGTGGGAAGGGGTGCCTGTATGAGGTAAGTCAGAAGACCTGCAAAGCTTTAAGCGCTACGAGGTATAGCAAAGGAAATAACCGTCAATTTTTAGGTCCTTATTCGTTTGGGATAGGTATACTTCCTCAGCTGTATACTCCTCGTCTCTTCCAGTCGAGTGCGACGGGAGATGATCTGCTACGATGGTGATAGACCTATCTAGAGGGTCACGTTGTATGGATTAGGACTATTAGAGAGCCTTTGACTCCCTTAGCGATATGTAGCTGTGGTATAATCTCTCGAGCCAAAAGAGCTTGCCAACAGTAATGCACTGAGGAGGATTAAGTGGGTGCTCATGAGAAGTAGTTACGTGGACATTTACTTTAATAGGGGAACGTTTCGATAAAGTGATTGAGCAATGTCTTACGACTAGCATTCGTATGAGACCATGCAGATCGTCTGGTGTCAAATCGTAATGAAATAAAAGGGGGGAAGCCTAGAGGGCTCTCGTCTATGCCAATGTCTGTATCTATGCGTGGACGTGAGATCTAGGGCGTGTGTCGAGACCGTTGTGCGAGAATATCTTGAGGAGAGCTACAGATTCGTGAATCGTGTTACCTAGCCAAACGCTAGGAGCTAGACACATAGATCCTCTTGCCACCCCGAGCAAATCATGGTGTGAGTCTTATGATATTGAGCCAATAGTACGAGATGATGACAAATGTGTGTCATAGGCTATAAAGTTTAAGTGTGTGTTGAAAAGTAGCCTATGTCTGCTGAGTATCTCCCCGTGAGGAGAGAGTTGTCATACAGTGTACTCGAGACGAGCATCATGGTCACTGTTCTGCTCCGGATCTAGATCACACATCCATGTGTATATAGACCTTGGGCTACCGAATGGTTGAAGTCCACACACCGCGCTTATGGCACGTGTCGTGTGGACTTCTCCTATTTTAGGTCTACTAGATGGCAACACAAATAGAGCCTATCGCTTTAGCAATAGGCTCCGTCAGACGTTATGTCTCCATCCAATGCACAGCATTGGAGCGTAACTTAAAGGTGGAGCATATCGGACTCGAACCGATTACCTCGACACTGCCAGTGTCGCGCTCTAGCCAGATGAGCTAATGCCCCAATGATACTTCTCGGGGTAACTGTGTCAAGACCCAGCTGCGCAAAGATAATAAAAACATCTTACTTGGCGTCCTTGCACAGAGGCTAATTATCTTGTTGCTCTCGATAGCTGAATACGATTAGTAGGCTCATAGCCCATAAAGAGCCATTTGTCTCTAGATGAAGTCGAGGCGATCGCTAGTAGTTATGACAAAAAAGAAGGGGCTTGACAATTGTCAAGCCCCCGTGATAAGGGAATGGAGATCTCTTTTAGTCTTTTACACTCTCCCGGTCCTAGCGATGAGCTCTCGAGTTTCGCTCGTTGAGACCTCTTTGATGCCCCCAAGGGCGGAGAGGATCCCTGACGCTTCATAGGGGAGGAAGAGGGTCTTGTCAGAGCTGTTACTCCCGATCTTCTCGAGTGTATCGAGGTAACGCATGGCTATGAGGTATTGTGTAGGATTGCTCCCTGTACTAGCTACTGCTGTAGTAATACGCTCGATAGCCTCGGCCTCGGCATTAGCTCGTAGGATGGTCGCCCGAGCATCAGCTTCGGCAGCGAGTATTTGGGCTTTCTTCTCTCCCTCTGCGTGGTTGATGGACTCTGTCATGCGCCCCTCAGACTCTCGGATCATAGCCTCTTTTTGTCCCTCAGCAGTGAGGACCTGTGCACGCTTGTCACGCTCAGCGCGCATCTGCTTTTCCATAGCATCACGGATGTCCCTAGGAGGATTGATGTCTTGCAGCTCTACGCGGTTGACTTTGACACCCCATTTATTGGTCGCCTCGTCAAGGATTTCCCGAAGTTTGTTATTGATGGTGTCACGGCTGGTGAGCGTCTCGTCAAGATCCATCTCACCGATTACGTTACGCAGAGACGTTTGCGTGAGCATCTCAATAGCTACAGGTAGATTGGAGATCTCATAGATAGCTTTGAGGGGCTCGACAATCTGGAAGTAAAGGACAGCGTTTATCTCGGTGACGACGTTGTCTCGCGTAATGACGCTCTGACGGGCGAAGTCATATACATTTTCCCTTAGGTCGATACGGTCAGAGCTGACGAAGCGAACCTGTGTGCCTCCCTTACTGGCAGGTGTCGTGATACGCCACGTCATAGGACGAGGACGGTCAATAAAGGGGATAATTAAGTTGATCCCCGATGAGAGAGTTTTGAGATAACGACCTAGTCGCTCGATGACCATCGTCTCAGATTGTTGGACGATGACTAGCCCCTTGGCGATGATGTAGATGACTAATAGGACGAGTACGCCCAGTACGATGAGGGATGCTTGCATGAGATATGTATAAGGTTTATTAGGTTAGTCTGTAGTTTGTGAGACTGGCTCGACAATCATAATGATACTATCATTACTGATGATTCGGACCGTTTCGCCACGGGGGATAACGATGTCGGGTGATTCTGTACGAGCTTGCCAGCTATCGCCATCGACGGCTATGCGACCAGATCCACGGCTAGCGTCGATGCACTCAGTAACTCGTGCTGTGCGACCATAGAGCGCAGCGACGCCTGTGGACGTCGGTTTCTTATGCCTGTCTAAGCGGCGCAGCATAGGGCGTAGGAGTAGTAGGGCTAGGATGGATCCGATGCAGAAGGTGATGACTTGCCAGGTCAAGGAGGCTCCAAGAGCTGCTGGCAGGATGGCGAGCAAAGCTCCTAAGCCAAAGCAAGCAACAACAAAGCCTGGTGTAAGCAACTCGGCGAGGAGGAGGAGTAATCCTGCGATAAGCCAGAAGTAGGTGGGGGATGTAAACATAATCTTGAGGGATGATTAGGAGAGGTAGATTAGAGAAGACCCTCGATGTCTTTTGTTAGGTTCTTCGGGAGCTTGGCAGATCCATATCGAGTAATCTCTAGCCCATCTCTGGAGATGAGGAACTTGTTAAAGTTCCACCGTATGGGCTTGACGGGTAAGTCAGAGTCTTGACTGGTCACCTCTTTGAGGTACTTGAAGAGCGGATGGGCATGCTCCCCATTGACCTCCACCTTTTTCATAATTTGAAAGGTGACCCCATAGTTGACTTGGCAGAAATTGCGTATCTCCTCGTCGGTCCTTGGATCTTGCGATCCAAACTGATTGCAGGGGAAGCCTAGGATAACGAGACCTTTGTCATGGTACTGTTTGTGTAGCTCTTCGAGTCCTGCCAGTTGGGGAGTGTAGCCACATTTGCTAGCAGTATTGACAATAAGCAGCACTTTGCCTCGTAGTGTGGTAAAGTCTAGCTCCTTGCCTTGAGATGTAAGTGCCTTGAAGTCATATATAGTTGCCATGGAAGTATACAGCCTAGTGCGCTACGACAAAGGTACATTTTAGCCAAGAGAACTGCAATAGCCTTGCACGCCTTTGCACTCCGTAACGTCTTACCTATAGATTTATCTAAGAACCCTTGGTCAATCGTCGCTCTACTGGCGGTATCAAATGTCTTTATGACCTTCGTGTGGAACGGATTCGTCAAACTGGGGTAGATGAGAGTTATCACGGACCACACGCCACTCTACCTAGTGATCTTCGCGGAGCTGGTGCTATTCATAGATATCGGCAACTCCTTTTTCTTATGATGGAAGCTGCATGTAGGTGCGTCTGTGACGGACATGATATTGCCAGAGGATGGAGTAGCGAGCTATGGGCGGCATTACCATAGGGTGATACCATGGCTGGTCAGATGAGAGAACGAGCTGGTGGCGTGTGCGGTAAAAGTCTCGTATGGCACGGAGCACTGCCGAGGCATGCTCGCGTTGTCCTTTGAGGAGGAATGAAAGTGCTGCCAGAAGGTCTAGAGGTAGACGACATAATAGGATGCTCCACCGGTTTCTCCTCATGGGAATGTTCTTATAGAGCATTCGCAAGTTGTTGCGGAAGTTGAGGTAGCTTTTCCTCGGATGCCCCATCTCCAGCGTGGCTCCTCCAAGATGGTAGACGATGCTGCCGGGCGTGTAGAGGATGCGACTGCCCGAGAGCCATAGTCGCCATGAGAGATCAATCTCCTCCATGTGGGCAAAGAAGCTCTCGTCAAATCCTCCCACCCGCCAAAAGGCATCGCTACTGACGAAGTAGCAGGCTCCCGAAGCCCAAAGTATCTCACACTCTTGATCGTACTGCTCACAGTCCTGCTCGACAGTGTTGAAGATGCGTCCCCGACAGTAAGGATACCCCCAGCGATCTATATATCCACCCGCAGCACCTGCATATTCAAACTCTTCAGGCTTACGGTCGCTACGTAGTTTAGGCTGTACAGCGGCATAGCCTTCCTGCAGTAAAGCTAGCGGGCGATCACACCAGTGTGGCGAAACGCGGATATCACTATTGAGTAGGCAGTAGTAAGGGTAGTTGAGCTGGCGGAGCCCTCTGTTGTATCCTCCTGAGAACCCATAGTTAGCCTTCAACTTGACTAGTTGTATCTGTGGGTAGGATTTTTGCAAATAGATTAGAGAGTCGTCTGTAGATCCATTGTCTATGATCACGAGGTCTGCTATCTCTGGAGGTGTATGGGCAACTAGAGCTGGAAGATATTGCTCTAGGAGCTTACGCCCATTCCAATTGAGGACAACGATGGCAAGACTGGGATGACTCATAGCCTTGTGGTAAATATTTGTCGCTGATCATCCCAACGATCTAAGTGTGCTGGAGTAATGCATCCCACGAGATTAGGGTTGTAGGGCTGAGAGACGCGTATATAGTTGTCAGTAAATCCCTCTATCATCCCTCTATGCTGTTTCTCTTCCCAGAGAACGGGTCGTGTGGATCCTATGCAGGCTATGCAATATCTATTGTGTCTTTCGATCGATAGGGTAAGAAGGGACTGTACGCGTAGCTTTTTATCAGTGGGTGATACGGCTGGTCTTATTTTTAGAGCTTGAGTCCCTTGTCGCTCGCTATAAGGGAAGACATGCAGCTGACTCCATGGTTGAGCCATTAGGAAGGCTAATGTCGCCTCATGGTGCTTGGCTAATTCCCCTCGCATGCCAGCGATAACATCGATCCCTACAAATGCATCAGGGATAAGTGCGTAGATAAGCTTCAGCCGCTTAGCGAAGAGTGCCGTGTCATAGTGTCTTCGCATCAGTCGGAGTACATGGTCTGAGCCTGACTGTAGGGGAATATGAAAGTGGGGCATGAACTGTGGCGTCTCAGCCACGAACCGGATGATCTCGGGTGTCAGCAGCTCAGGCTCGATAGACCCGATGCGGTAGCGTGCGATGCCCTCGACTTGTGACAGCTGGTGGAGTAAGTCTAAGAGGTTTTCTCCGGTAGAGCGACCGAAGTCCCCAATATTAACACCAGTCAAGATGATCTCCTTACCTCCGATCTCAGCTACACGCTCTGCTTGTGCTATCAGTGAAGCTATGGATCCGTTGCGACTGATACCACGGGCGATTGGGATGGTGCAGTAGGAGCAATAGTAATTACAGCCGTCTTGTATTTTGAGAAAGTGGCGAGTGCGATCATCTGACGACACACTGGGCTCGAAGTGCTGTAGTCTTTTGTGAGGTGTGATATGGGGTGTATGGGGCTTTTGCTTTGTCCGATCTCTGTATAGCTCTGTGAGTAGTGGAACAATCTCACTTTTGCGACCAGACCCGACTACAAGATCTACGCCAGGTATCTGAGCTATCTGATCTCCTTGTAGCTGTGCATAGCACCCTGTCACGACGATGAGAGCATGGGGATATTCTCTGTGGAGCCTATTGATAAGACCGCGGCACTTCTTGTCAGCAGTGTCTGTAACGGAGCAACTATTGATGATACAGATGTCGGGGACGAGGGTCGCCACATGGTGATGCTCGTCTGAGATACGCTCCACACCTACAGTCCCTAGTTGACGTGCTATTGTTGATGTCTCGGCATAGTTGAGCCGACAGCCTAAGGTGTAGAAAGCTGCGCGTTTCCCTAGGAGTGGGTGTATTTGCGGTTTAAGCATCAAGACCGATTTAGACATATTAATAGACTAAAACACCGGTAACTCCCGCCAAAATGATGAGTAAAATAGGATGAACCCATTTCTTGTATAAGAGTAGGCCAGTTACGGCAAATATGACAAAGCTGCGGTAGTCGACAAAGTTTTCTGTAACGAAGATATTGTCCATTGAGATCGATGTCCCCATAGGAAGTGAAAGTAATGTCCAAAGCCTTGGCTGTATCATTAGCATTAAAGCTGATGCTGCGATTAGACCGACGCTAGCAGGTCGTATCCCCATGAGAGCAGCATTGACGTAGCGATTCTGCCTGAAGATTTGAAAACTCCGAGAGATGATGAGACACAATATAAAAGATGGAAGCATCACAGCAATAGTTGCCAGGACGGAGCCGAGGATATTGCCACCTGTGACGGTATATCCTATATAGGTAGCACTGTTAATCCCGATAGGTCCAGGAGTAACTTGACTGACCGCCACGATATCGGTGAATTGTTGGTTTGTAAGCCAACCATACTTGTAGACCACATCATTTTGTATCAATGAGAGCATAGCATAGCCACCTCCGAATCCAAAAAAACCGATCTTTATGTATACCCAAAAAAGCTGTAAGTATATCATCACCGATAGACTTTACTAAACACTACGGATGATACTGTATATGATCCCCCCCAAAGCGGAGCCTAGGATAATCCAAATGGGAGATACTCCGCAGAGCCATACCAATAGAGCTGATAGAATCGGGACCCAAACGATACGCCATGCCCCTTTCATGGCTCGCCACGTAGTGACAACAGGGACAGCAATCATTGCAACCACAGCAGGGCGTATGCCATACATTACTCTCTGTACCCAAATATTGTCTCCGATCTCTTGGTAAAACATCGCCAAAAGCAATATGATGACAAACGAGGGGAAGGTGGACCCAATGGCGCAAAGTGCGGCTCCTAGATAACCCCTCAGCCTATAGCCGATGAAGATAGACATGTTGACGGCAAAGACTCCCGGCAAAGATTGTGAAACGGCAAAGAGATCTATGAACTCCTCGCTAGTCATCCAGTGGTTCCTCTCTACAATATCATGATGTATGAGCGGAAGCATTGCATACCCTCCACCAAAAGTAAAACCTCCGATCCGGATGAAAGTAAAAAAAAGTCGCCACAGCATTTTCTCGCCTTCTAAAGTCTATTGCGGCGCGCGAAGTAGAGGATGAATAGTAGATTGAGAATTAGCAGTCCACCACCACCAAGTAGAATGTAGAGTTTAGCCCCACTGACGATGGATATAGATACGATCATACCAACGATGACGAGGAGCATCAGGATAAAGAGCGATTTGTCGAGCCAGTTGAGAGGCTTACGCTTATTCTTATCGTGTAGTGGCATAAGAGTGTCTAGAGGTTAGGAAACGGGACGATATTAGAAGATTGATAGTTTAATGTACTTCTTAGGGTTTGCCTTTATGTCTAGTATCAAAGCATCCAGACTACTCGCAACACTGTCGATGCGGTTATACAGACCATCCTCGTTGAGTAGCTTTCCGACAGTACTCTTCGATTGGTTGAGCTGCTGAGCAAAACTTTTTAGATCGCGAGAGGTACTCTCTAGATTTTCTACGGTCTCTTGTAGTTGTATCAAGTCTAACCTAGAGGCGAAGCTCTCTACATCTGCAGATGTACGGTCTATACGCTCCATGATAATAGGTAGTGAGTGTAAGGATCGCTGTAACTGTGCTGACGAAGCTTTGATGTGTTGTGCAGACTGGTGTACGTCAGATAGAGTGGACTCTACATATGAGCTGGATAGGAGATCTTTTGTTTGCTTGAATACACTATCCATCCTACTTAGTGTGGATGTGAGGCGAGGCATGATCTCGTTTTGCAGCTCATCCAGACTCTTGGATGCTCTATCTGATGACATAGGTATGGTATCTCTGGCATTGAGATAGGCACTAGGCTTTCCTTCAGGGAGGAGCAGGTTGACGAGAGCTCCATTGAGGAGTGTTTGGGATACTTGCATCTGAGTGCCTTGAGGTAGTTTAATATTTGGATCTAGGTTGAGTGTGAGGATAGCACCTTCGTTACTCCGATAATTATAGTCTATCTTACGTACAGAGCCGACCTTGTATCCATTGACAAAGACTCGGGTCGCCACATTGATACCCGATACATTATCCATCAAGACATAATACGTTTTAGAGCGCCCTGATATAGACAATCCCTTGAGATAGGTGATGCCTAGGTATAGTAAGAGGATAGCAAGGAGGGTAAAAAAGCCTATCTTTACGGACTGGCGTATGAGTTTCTTCTGGGGCATTGTGTCGTTGTATCTATTAATATATGTCCTTGTCCCTACTCCCATTGCGATAACGCACTATATAACAACCGGGGAAACGCTCTGCGAGACGTTTCTGCGCTTTGCGAGCCTCTCCAAGGGTTGTGTACTGCTCAGTCGTATAGAAGTATAGCTTGCCACGCTGTTCACGCTGTACATCCGTTAGATTGCGAAAGTAAGAGTCATTCGTCTCTAGTTTTTGTTGTGATGAGGCAATCTGTATGCGGTAGTACTCCTTCGGGTCTGCCATGTCAGTGGAGGGTTTAGACCTGTTATCAGGCTCTTGGGTCTCTTGGGATGAACTTTCATTTGTGGTAGATTGCTTCTGCTGCAGAGAGGAGCGGATCTGCTTCTTGTAGTATCTAGAGAAACCCTCTGCAATGCCCTGTGCGAGCTCTTGCTGTCCACTTTGGCTAGCGAGGTACTCAGACTCTGCCTCATTTGTGATAAAACCCAGTTCAATTAATAGACTTGGCATAGAGGTTTCACGCAATACGAGAAACGCATCTTGACGTACACTCCGATTGCCTCTCCGTAATTTGACAAAAGAGCGCTGCACTTCACTTGCCACCTCAATACTAGTGTTTAGGTGGGCATTTTGCATAAACTCGAAGATGATATAGCTCTCCGTACTATTGGGGTCAAAGCCCTCGTAGGTCTCCTTGTAATTCTTCTCCAGGAGGATAACCTGATTCTCTCGCTTGGAGATTTCTAGATTATCATTTGCACGACGTAAACCCAGTACGTAGGTCTCAGTTCCAGAGGCTGATTTGTTTTTAGCTGAGTTTGTATGGATGCTGATAAAGAGATTGGCCTTCTTCTTATTGGCAAAGTTAGCTCGTTGGCGCAGACCGATAAATTCGTCTGTCGAGCGGGTCATGTAAACCTTAATCTCAGGATGTAGCTGCTCTATATATTGACGAGTGAGAAGTGCTACGGCGAGGTTTATGTCCTTCTCCTTACGTCCATAAGCACAAGCCCCGGCATCATGCCCCCCATGCCCGGCATCGATTACGATGGTATATGACTTCCGCTGTGCCAGTGAATAGGCTGGACAGAGTAGTGTGACCAAGAGCAAAGCTATGACCAGTTTGAGCAGAGGCTTCATGATGTTGAGAATGATATTAGGAGCAAAGGTAAGAAATATAGACCAAAGCAAGAGAGGGTAGTACATCCTGCCTCTAGTAGCACTACTAGTTTGAGGACGACTACCCTCTACTCACTACCTATGGATATACCTCCAGCTCCACAGAGCTAGGACGATTAACAGGATTAGCACACCATAGATACTGACCCGGCGTGGAGCCATTCCTGCTGGTCTTGTCTTTACATCCTCGGCTACTATTATAGAGTCCGTCTTCAGATGTCGTCTGGTAAGAAGCTCTATACGATCCTGCTGTGAGGTTGTCGTGCGTCTACCTCGTAAATGTCGAACCCGATGAAGTCGAGGGATCTCTGTAGGCTGAGCTCCGCACCTCACGGAGCAAACCAGCTCACCTTTTTGTATCACTGGATCTTCTAGGACTAACTCCCACTCCTCTATCATGCTATCGGTATGATAGAGATTCTGTGTAGTCCTTTCATTCATATCATCGCTAAGCTCCCTTTGCACCCTCTGCTGCGTCGTTTGTTGTAGAGCGTGCCGGCGAGGGCTACAGCTTATTACAAGAAGACCGAGGACGATAGCCAGGAGATATCTAGGATTACTTACTCGCATGATACTTATACTTGTAGTCCAGTCCTAGCAAAGCCCCGACAAAGGTCATCACCTCGCCATAAGCGATCAGTACAGAGCTATCTATAACTCCTACTGGTGGAGCCGTAAAGCCCGCTATTAGTAGTCCAGCACCTAAAACGCAGAGGAGTACTGCTAGAGCCAGTTGCCAGACTCCCTGGGGCATCAGTCCTTGTTCCATAGGTCAAAATACTCCAGATGTGCGTTAAAACAAGGACAGGCTTTCAGCCATTCGGATGGCTCAATTATGCCATTGTGATTGAGATCTGGGCTAAGGTCTCTATGCCCTACGATACTGGCTTTAGGATACATTGAGATAAGACAGGCGAGGAGTCTCTCTAGAGCTTTTCTCTGGGCTGGGGTGCGAGTATCGCTAGGCGTACCATCAGGACGCAGTCCTCCCTCATAGCAAACCCCTATACTGCAGTGGTTGTAATGCAGCACGTGTGCCCCTGCCATATTGAGCGGACGAAGGGATTCGATGCTACCCGAGCGAGGAATATAAAAGTGGTATCCAGCCATGCTAAATCCTCTAGCACGGTGGTCTTGATCCAGTTGCCATGCGCTATAGGTCATGTTACTCCTCGTGGCACTGCAGTGGATTACAATATATTTAATGTCGATTGATTTCATTATATGTGTGGTTTATTTAATTAGAGACTGTCGCTGTAGCGACAGTCTCTACAAGATTAGTTCGATGAGCTACAGCCCTATCTGCCCTTCGGAGCCGGAATTACCTCCACCACCACCTGTATTGGATCCTCCACCTGTGGAGGGATTCCCTGGAGTTGTACCACCGGTAGACCCTGTATTACCCGAGGGACCACTTGCCAAGTCTGCCTTTATATAGCTCGGATTCGTCAACTTCTTGCGTATTTGTCGACCCGGGGTAAAGAGGATTCTGTTGCCGCGGATCATCTCTCGCTTGAACTTCTCTGGGTCATCACACATTTTGCTGCGTAGGACAGTCTTAAAGCGTCCTAGGTCTCCTAGATCCACAATGCGACCATTACTAAGCTCGATAGAGAGGAGCATAGAGAGCGTATTCATAATGCTCAGCACATCGCCCACAGAGATTGCTGAGATTTGAGCAACCATTTGTGCGATATGCTCTTGGGAGGTGACTCCGTCATACTTAGCACGTGCATAGTACTTGGTCTCTTTGACGCCTGTCTTCAAGTCCTTTTTCTTTAGTTTTCTTACTGCATACTTAACTGCCATAATAGTAGATAGATTTATTAGTTGATTAATTTAAGTTTGGTGTCGTCTCGGAGAGGATCCTTCTAAGTAATATGGGCTGAGCAGGAGTTGTCATGCCGGCTTACGAAACTATGAGACTCTAAGTAGAGAGGGTCTCTGCTACCCACAAGTAGGAGTAGGATCTCTGAGGAGACAATGCAAAGGTACGACGCTCCCCAATGGAGCTATGCTGTCAAGGGCTCTTAAACACTCTTAGGATAGCCGAATCCCACCCAGTGACATCTAGAGACTGCTAGGGGATAAAAATGCCGTGCTTCCTCTTGCTAGATACCAAAGTTTGGTCATCCTCAGAGGGTGAGAGATGAGACCTTATGACTTTTGTGCAATGATGTAAAATGCTGTGGTATATGTAGTTGTTTATTTTTTCGCTGGAATGGAAAAGAGGCCCGCGAGAGAGGAATTTATTTATTCCGGGACTATCGTCTGGTGGTTCCGGAGTCCCCGAGAGGGTATTCCTGTATAAACAGTTGAGTACTCCCCAATAATTAGGAAATGATCCCGAAATCTTATCCTCGATAATACTGTAATTGAAAAATAAGGAACCCTCATCATCGTCCTTTGATGTGAAAATTGTACTTTTGCAACCTCATACGAGGGGAATGAGATACTTTGTGAGAGTCATCCTTAACTAGAGGGGTGAGCTGCCTACTCATCTGATATGAACTTACGCTAATTCAAGTGCTATGGAGCAGGATCTACACTATAATAAACTAAAGGAGGTCGGAGCCTTTCTCTCTACCTACGCAACGCATATGATGGGTTGTGGTGTACACACCTCCCGTGTCGTGCGATGTACACGGCGTATCGGCGAGAGCTACGGTTATCTCGCTACGGTGACTGTGGTGCAAAAAAGTATACTGATCAAACTGTACGATCCAGACAATGATGTCCACTATGCTACGGAAGAGGCTATAACCTCTCTACCAATTAGCTTCGAGCATAATGCTCGCATGAGTGCTCTGAGTTGGGCTGTCGTGGACGAGCATCTCCCGATTGCCGAGACGCGTCGTCGCTATGAGGAGATACTCGTGTCTCCACGCACGCATCCACTATTTGTATTAATCCTAGTAGGGCTGGCTAATGCATCCTTTTGCAGACTCTTCGGGGGGGATCTGCCTGCTATGGGGATTGTCTTTTGGGCTACGATTGTCGGGTTTATTTGTAAGCAAAAGCTGATTGAGGAGCATGTGAATCATTATATAGCGTTTATCCTCTCTGCATTTGTGGCATCGCTGTGTGCGAGTATCTCTCTGATCTTTGATACAGATCGGTCGATAGCTCTGACGACGAGTGTACTCTATTTAGTGCCTGGCGTACCCTTGATCAATGGAGTCATAGATGTTGTGGAGGGGTATGTACAGACTGGACTGGCGAGACTTGTAGAGGCTTTTCTGCTTGTAGGGTGTATAGGCTGGGGATTCTCGATCACTCTCTTTATATTTAAGGATAGTTTACTATGATTACGGTGTGGGATATCCTGCTAGATGGTCTTTTTGCCGCAGTAGCAGCAATGGGCTTTGGGGCGATCTCAGATCCTCCATTGAGAGCCTATCGGGGGATTGCCCTGCTGGCAGCTATGGGACATGCGCTTCGCTACACTCTGATGACGGTATGTGGCGTAAGTATTGCAATCGGCTCTCTCTCGGCCTCCTTGCTGATCGGCTTTGGAGCTCTTTGGCTGGGTAAGTCTATTCGTACGCCCATTACGGTCCTCTCCATCCCAGCTTTACTGCCAATGATCCCGGGGAAGTATGCATATAATGTGTTTTTTGCCCAGATTATGTTTCTTCAAAATATGGACAACTTGGAGGCACGGCAGAGGTATATGGAGATGTTTTTCTTCAATAGTATCGTTACCATTACGGTAATATTTGTCTTAGCCGCAGGGGCGACGCTCCCAATATTGCTTTTCCCTAAGCGCACATTCTCTCTGACCCGGATGAAGTAACCTGCTATAATCTGTAACGATCAAGACCTATATGAATACTTTTTGGGATACAATTGCTAAGTACAACTCTGCTACCTGGCCAATACAGATCGTACTGACCCTCTCAGCTTTTGTTGTTATCTATCTCTTGGCAAAGAGACCTTCTCGCCGCTCTACGATTATTGCAAAGGTCTATCTCATCGTGCTATATGTATGGATAGCTGTAGCATACTACGCTATATACTGTGCTGAGCGCCACTACTCGATACTACTAAGTATCTATTGGGGGATCCTAGCGGCAGCATGGGTAAAGGATTTGGCGCAAGATCAGACGCAGTTTGTTTATCGTGACAAGTTTAAGTTTTTCGGTTTATTCGTCCTCCTGTTACCACTCATATATCCCCTAGCGTCTATCGTGCGAGGTTTGTCATTCCCTTATATAACGACACCCGTAATGCCGTGTACGGTCGCAATTTATACGATAGGACTCCTCCTGCTCTTTACAAGGCGAGTCAATATATTTATAGTCCTACTGCTCCTTAACTGGGCGATGCTGGGGGTTACAAAGACCTGGTTTTTTGGCATACCCGAGGACTTTATCTTGGCCCTGACGGCAATACCCGCTCTGTATATATTTTTCCGGGAGTACTTTGCCCTAGACTTGCATACGGATACTAAGCCTCAGTCAAAGTATATTAATGCACTTTTGATTATGGTTTGTGTAGGGATCTGTATCGCCTTGTGCTGGGCTTTATACGCGCAGATCGTACACGATCTCTAGGGGACGCCCTATCATTTTTACTACGATCCTCTTAAGGATTATCTGGGCTTAGTCTCCTGATGCTGTTGATTAGTTTGTCTTGTGTTGCAAACGCCGTAATACAGGGGCTAAGCTTGCCAGTAAGTGCTCTCGCCATATGGTATATCCTGCAAGAACCAACAGGATTAGGGTGTTCACGATCAACCGTATCCAGGTCGTTGCTATAGAGTCATATCCCCAGAGGATGATGGCTACAGCGACAACTCCTATGAGTATATATTCCCCAGCACGCCCCAAGCGATAGGGGACCGCGTAGTATTTGCGCCCGAGTATGTATGAGATAACTACTAAAAGTAGGTTACTCATGACAGAAGCATAAGCACAAGACATAAAGCCCCAGTGAGGAGCCCCCCAGACGATGATGGCGACAGTCAGCAAGCATCCTATTGTGGAGATGATACCTCCCCAGTAGGTCCTGTCAGTGAGCTTGTACCACAAAGATAGATTGTAGTAGACCCCAAAGAGGACCTCCCCGAGCATTACATAGGGGACAACACGCAACCCGTCATAGTATGCTGGACTAATGAGTACTTTGAGTAAGTCTAGATAGCCCATCACGGCGACATAGATAAAGATTGCAGAGAGTAAGTAGTAGTGCATAGCTCTAGCATAAGTGCGACGCTGCTCACGATCTGCAGCCTCTGCTTCTAGCTCTGTCTGCTCTCCTCGCTGGCTCCTTTGGAAGATAAAAGGCTCATAAGCGTAGCGGAAGGCTTGAGTGAACATGACGATCACGACGGCAATCTTGTACCCTGCACTATAGATGCCTAGCTGCGTATTAGCAAAGGTTTGATCCTCAAAGAGCATGGGAAAGATGATCTTGTCGGCCATCTTGTTAAAGTTGCCGGCAATACCAAGCAAAACCATTGGTAGGGAGTAGTGCAACATACGCCGTAGTAACCGCCAATCAAAGCGTCCTGCACCGCGAGCCGGACGCATATAAGGGATCAAGACAAAGAGAAGTACGATGTTGGCAATCATGTTGGACAAGAAGATGTACTCGACACCCAACCCTGATTGATACCACCAGCTGACCAATCCGGGTACGTTTTGTTGTAACCAAGGACAGACAATAAGGAAAAATAGATTGAGCCCTACCGTTAGTAGTACATAGCATATCTTGATCAAACCATAGTGCATAGCCCGATTGGTATAGCGTAGATAAGCGAAGGGGATACTTGTAAAGGCATCAATGGCAACGATAACCATCAGCATCGCTACGGGTCGTAGCATATCGGCATACCCTAATGCTGCTCCGATAGGCTTCACAAAGAGTAATCCGAGGACAAGGAAAATGAGCGAACTACTCCCCAGTGTCCGTAAGCTATTGGCATACACTTTCCGATTGTCCCCCTCATGACTAAAACGGAAGAACCCAGTCTCCATCCCATAAGTCAGTATGATTAATAGTAGAGAGACCCATGCATATAAGTTAGTCACGATACCATAATCTGCCGGAGTGGGGAGTTTGTACACATAAAGAGGGAATAGGGCCCAGCTGAGGAAGCGACTAAGCATCGTTGTTGCCCCATATATTACAGTATCTTTGAAGAGACCCTTGATATGGTTACTCATACATCTGTTTTTCTAAATCATGGTAAAGTGGTTGGGACCTATGAGTCTCATTTGTTAGACTTCATACAGATCTCCCTCTTGAGTCGCATAGCTATTGGCAAATCGCTCTTTAGCCTCTGCAAGGAGTCCTGAGATATCTCCATAACGCCCTGAGTAATGCCCTAGGAGAAGCCGACCAGCCCCGACGGCAGCCGCTACTTCAGCTGCTTGTCTTGCCGTAGAGTGCCCGTAGGTCTCCGCTCGGTCGCGAAACTCCTCGCTATAGGTGCTCTCGTGGTATAGGAGATCTACACTTTTTAGCTCGTCTATCAGATGCCATGCAGGTAGAGTATCTGACAAGTATGCGTAAGAGCGAGCTCGTCGACCTGGCTTTGTCAGCTCACGATTGGGGATAATGCGGCCACCCTGTGGCGGTACATAGTCTAAGCCTATCTGTAGGGCGTGCATTGCTGCATGAGGTATTTGGTAAAAGTTAGTGGCGACGGGGTCAATCCTCCGGGGCAACACTTTCTCTCTGCAGATAAATCCTACCGCATTTATCCGATGTCGTAAGGGTAGCGAGTCTACAGTGAGCCACATATCAGTGTAAATAGATGGTGCGACATATTCACATGGAGCGATACGGATATCTAGAGTATAGGGGTACTCCTCAATGTGATGCTCGAGGACGTAGTGTACTAGTTCCGCAACTTCATCCGTTGTGACGATTGTTAGTGCCTTAGTACGCCCTAAGTGAGCCATAGAGGTGAGTAGCCCCGGTAGTCCAAAGCAGTGATCCCCGTGGGCATGTGAGATAAAGATTGCCTCTAGCTGGCTAATCTTATACTCCGCCATGAGCAGTGAATACTGTACCCCCTCGCCTGCATCTATGAGGTAGTGATGCCCAGCAACGCTTAGAACTTGTGCAGCAGGTAGATGATATCTTGTGGGGCGAGCTGAACCGCAGCCGAGGATCTTTACTTCCATGATGCGACAAACTAGATTTGTAGAGGGTAATTGCCCATAAAAGGTCGCTCTATGCAGGGCCGTTATGCCAGATCTCCATAACGATAAAAGCCTACTCCGACTTTACGCCCCAGTTGTCCTGCCCGTACCTTCTTGCGTAGTAAAGGGTGTGGGCGATACTTACTATCCATAAACTCGGCAAAGAGACCCTCTAATATCTCTAGACAAGTGTCTAATCCTATCCAGTCTGCCAGTTCTAGTGGTCCCATAGGATGGTTAGCTCCGATACGCATTGCACGGTCGATATCTTCGATTGTGGCAACGCCCTGGGCTAATTCAGTCACGGCTTCATTGATCATAGGTATTAGCATGCGGTTTACGATGTATCCTGGAGAGTCCTCTACGTATACCGTTTCTTTGCCCATGGCATTGCATAGCGCTTGTATCCTATCTAAGGTTTCCTGACTCGTCTGTTGTGCTGAGACAATCTCGACAAGATCTATCAGAGGTACGGGATTAAAGAGATGCATCCCGGCAACCTGCGATGGGCGCCTCGTGGCATTACTTAATTCTGTGATGCTAAGAGATGAGGTTATAGAGGCAATGATTGTCCCTTCACTCAAGACTGCATCTAACTCGCTGTATAGATCTCGATGCTCCTCTAGAGTCCCACTTGTCGCCTCTATGACTAGATCTGCGTTGACTATGTCTGCATTGTCTACCGTCATCTTGATGCGTCTGGAATACTCCTCCAGCTCCGAGTCGCTCCACGCAAAAAGCTCCCCACACTCTGACAGAGTATGCCCGAGGAGAGTCTGTGCTTCCCTTTGACGCTCTAGAGAGCGAGCCTGAATGACAACGGGTATCTGATGCATAGCTAAGCAGATCGCAATACTACGCCCCATGGATCCTGATCCCACGATGGCTATTTTTTGATTAGAATTGCTCGTATACGTGAGACTATTTGTAGGTAAGTTGTTAGACATCTCTATCGCTCTTTGGCTCAAAGGTACAAAAAATGCCCCCTCTCATTGAGTATTTGCCTCCCCCAATAGTAAGATCCACTACGAGAAAAGGGGTGTAGCGAAGCGCAAGTACCTCCGTACTGACTCCCAATAGAGGAAAACATAGAGATGATCCCCTAGAAAATAGAGAGCGAAGACCCTGCATTCGCATTGTCCTCGCTCTGATTCCTCTTCATTTACTCTCGTCGGGGTACCAGGATTCGAACCTGGGACCCCCTGCTCCCAAAGCAGGTGCGCTAACCGGACTGCGCTACACCCCGAAATAAACAACCGATATAGACCCCGAGCTTACTCGATCGTTATCGGATCAAGTTTGGAAGTCTTACACACCCCCTAGGGTCTCAAATAGACCAGTGTGCTGTAATGATGAACTCTCCCCAGAGAATCAACTTCGAGTACAAAGATACAACATTTAATTGAATAAACAACTATTCCGGTGAGGATATTTCTCTAAAAATGCTCTTTGATTCATGCATGCTCCTGGAGCCCCCCGAATAGGTGAAGGATTTATTCCGGAATCATCAACCGTTAGATCCGGAATACTCGATCGACCTTTCCGGAATCATCGGTTGGGCATTCCGTAATAAATGGATGCCTATCCCGTCATAGTTGTCAAATAGTGTGGGATCAGGAGAGCTACTAGGAGAGAAGCAACCCAATATAGTCTCAAATCTCTTTTAGCCGGGATGCCTAAAGGTTCGGAGCTCCTGCTGAGACATAGGTAAGATGGTATGGACTATCGAGGATGCTGCATAGTCTATAGCCCGTGAGCGTGGACGTGTGCCCTCCTCCACAATCAACACATACGGTGTAGTCCTCCCCGGATGCAGAGTTGTGTGGTGAGATGATAAAGTTACTAGCAAGGTTGCGCTGTACGGAGAGAGGGTACGCTTTGTAGGCTGCCTCTTTGAGCCCCCAGGCTGTGTATAGCCACTCTAGTGCATCCTGCTTGCTGGATCTCAATAAGAGCTCATAGTGCTCATGCTCTGATGGAAACATAAATCTAGGTGCTATACTCGCCAACTTATCATTAGCAATCTGGAGATCAATGCCAAAATGCGACCTCTCTTTTAACCCTGTATGTCGTATTGCTAAAGCAACATATGCCCCACTGTGAGAGATGCTAATGGGGTGATCTGTGAGAGCCTCCCCACGGGCCGAGACCAGATAAGGAGCCCCGGACGAGAAGTGCTCTAAAAACCAGGATCCTCGAGGGGCGATATGGTCGAGTAATCCCTGTATCTCCCTGCGATACTCAGAGAGGCCTGGCGTGTAGAGGGTGGATACCTTTGCTATGTAGAGTGTCCCTCCCTGCGGGAGTTCATACTGTGAGTAGATCACTCCTTAGTCGTGGTTTGTCCGGATGGGTGTAGTCGCATTTTCAGTTGCATAATCCTGTGGCGATCCATACGTGTCACAATGAGATCGATGCCCGCGATGGTTATCTGCTCTCCTACTTGAGGGATTTCTTGTAATACCTCTAGGAATAACCCGCCTACGGTATCGACCTCCTCGTGATGAGGTGCAAAGTAGTCCGGATCGACATTGAGAAGCTTGCAGAGGTCTATCAGCGACATCCCACCATCAATTAAATATATGCCCTCCGCTAAGCGTACATAGGGCGGATTTTCGTCATCGTACTCATCGATAATCTCTCCAACGATCTCCTCTAATATGTCTTCTAGGGTGATCAGACCGGATGTCCCGCCAAACTCATCGACGACAATTGCCATATGTATGTGTTCATGTTGAAGCTCCTCGAGGAGGGTGTCGATTTTTTTGTTCTCAGGGACGAAGTAGGCTTGTCGGATAATCTTTTGCCAAGGGAAAGAGTCTTCCTCATGCATGTGGGGCAAGAGATCCTTTATGTAGAGTACGCCTCGTATAGTATCCTGCGATCCATCGTAAACAGGTAGACGTGAGTAACCGGTCTCGACGGCATAGTGGAGCGTCCGGTGGTACGACCAGTGATACTCTACACCGACCATATCTACTCGTGGTATCATGATCTCGTCAGCCGTCTTGTGGTAAAACTTGACAATTTCATGGATTATCTCAGTCTCTTTGTCGTCGCCATCGGTGGTTAGAGCGACAGCTTCGGAGAGGTCGTCTACGGATAGCTCACGTCCCCTCTTCGTATTGGACCCGAGTAGCTTGGATGTTTTGATGAGCCCTTTAGAGCACCATGAGATCCTCTTGTATAGACTAAGTACGAGAGGAGCCGTCTTTCGTATGAAAGTTAGCGGTCGACGCTGGGCATAGATCTTTGGGATGATCTCTCCGAAGAGCAGGAGTAAGAAGGTGATGAGGAGTGTTTGTATGACAAACCCCGCCAATTTATTTGCTGAGAAGTCCCAGTGCTGCCCGACAAACCATGTACAGAGGATGGTTATGCATACGTTGACAGCATTATTCCCTATTAAGATAGTGGCGAGGAGCTGCTCTGAGTGGGAGAGTAATTGTAGTAGTCGAGAGTCGTTGGCATGCCCCTGCTCTTTGATCTGCTGTACCTCTAGGGGTGTGAGTGAAAAGAATGCAACCTCATTGCTTGACATGAATGCCGAGCAAAGCAATAAGAGGAGAATGATGAGGAGTGGTATAGCATCCATCCAATCTATTGGGGAGCTGTATACAATCCCCCCGAAGATGTTTAGGAGTGTATTGCCAATTGAATCCACAGTTGCTGCCCAATAAATTAGCGAAAAGCTGGGGGAATGAGCTCTTCAGAGTCTGTATTTGTATTCGTAGTCTCTCGATTACTCTGCTTAGGGCGCTCTACAAAAGAAATCTTGTCTGCCCAGATTTCCGTCCGAGAGGAGGTCTGTCCCTGCCGGTCTGTAAAGTTATTGTAGCGTATCTCCCCCTCTACGAGTAGGTGAGACCCTTTGTGAACCCAGCGCTCGACGAACTGTGCCTGAGAGCCAAAGAGTACTACGGTGTGCCACTCCGTGCGATCAGGGATCTGGGTGCCGTCATGCTTGGTATAGCCTGATACAGAAGTCGCTAATCGCAAAGAGGCTTGGCAAATGCCCTTGCGTGAATAATGTACACTTGGATCCCCACCGACGAAGCCGATCAGTATTGCTTTATTGTAATACATAACGAGATTGAGGCTTCGCCAAGCTGGGGTACAGATCTTGGCTGATCGGCTTACTCCTTGATCGTTGTAATGCGCTTGTTGAGGAAAATGTGTAGGAGGAAGCCAGCGATCATGAGGATACACCCGATGAGGTTGTATACGTTTCCATCTAGATCCAGTAGTGCAGGAATGATTATAATGAGTGCTCCTATGAGGACAATGAGACTACCTATAACGTTGAAGTTACTTTTCATAACGATAGTTACTTTTTGAGATGAAGCTTACGATGCAAAGGTAATACAAAATCAATAGATAGCAATCACTGTTTTTTGCTCTAGATCTTGCAACGGTCCTGGTTGGATGAGAGGCTCTCATTGTCGAAATAGAGAAGGATTACAGAAAGATGAATCCATAACTCCGGAGTAGTCAATTGATGATTACGGAGCCATCATTTTAGCATCCCCAAATAAACTCAGATCTGCTCCGTAGTCCTTTGCCGATAATTCTGGAGCAGATGACGATTTGTGAGTGATCCCCTTAGACTTCTTTTGATATAATAGATAGGGGCAGACTCTATCGGAGGTCCCTGAATTTGTCGAAATCTATAGAGTAAATTAGTCCTGATGTGACAAATATCGGTGTGCAAGAGAGTAGGCAATGAGGGGGATAAAAAGAAGTCTCACGCCAATCCATCTGAGAGACGTGAGACTTCAATCTGAGTTTTTGAGTCTCTATCAAAGAGACTCCGCTATATGCGTGCTGCCAGGGCGAGTATATCAGTAGATTACATCCATATCCACGCGACGAGCATCCGTGCGCTTAGTAGGGGTCGTGTCAACGCCATTATCGTAACGCTTGATGGCAGCTGCCGGCACGCCGGCACTCTGTAGTGCCTTGATGACGCTTGCCGCGCGTTTGGCTGCCAGACTATTATTAAAGGCTACAGGGCCATCGATACTGGCATAGCCGTACACAAGGACGATAGCACGAGGATCGTTGATAACAAAGTCAGCAACATTCTTGACAGCTTCAAGACCTTCCTCATTGATCACGTCTGAGTTGACCTTAAAGAAGATACTACGACTAAGCTGGACATTATTGCGAGATCGATCTTGATAGATCTCTTGGTGCTGATCGTAATTGTATATGGGTTGCTGAGTAGAGGCCTTCTCTAGTTCATTAATCTGATTGCGTAGAGCGGCTAATTGCTGAGCAACTTGATTATCTTGCTGAGCTTTGGGGGCCCTTTGCAGAGCCTCCTGTTGAGTTGCCCTGAGATGGACAAGCTCCTCCTCTAGAGCTTTGATTCTATTAGCAATGTCAGGGCTCTGCTGTGTGTGGGGGGGGGTTGAAGATCCTGTAGTTACGACAACATTGTTGCCTGCCGGGTAATACAACTGACCTCCCCAGTTGATGGGCTGCCCCGCTTGCGCCATCGGTTGCGCATAAGTAGGAGCCATCGGCTGCGCATAGGCAGCAGCCGATGCCCTCATAGCGTTCAGATTGTGATACTGAAGGAGTAGGAGGAGTAGATCTCTATCCTTCTTATTCGTGATCTGTATATCACGCTGCTGTGAGCAAGTGCTATACGGGTGTATGGTCTCCTCCTGAGCGTCATTCTCCTCAGTTGCCTTAACGATGGCACTGATAAGTGTTGCCAACTCTTGCTTGGTCATCACCACTTTTTTCTCCTGTGTACCCCTCTGCACCTGCTCAGTTCTGTTGCGATCATGACGGGGCTCCTGACGCTTGTCTCGCTGTGCCTCCACAGGTGTGGAGACAACAGCTGACAGGATAATCACGCACAGCCCGACTATAATTGAGTTCTTAGTCATACTGTTATAGTGAAAGAGGAATTAAAAGTAGAAGCGATATCCGAGAGATATGCTGTGATTGCGGAGTGAGGTACGTAGAGCGTAGTCTAAGAAGAGTGCGCTATTGAGCTCTGGAAGCTTGTATGAAGTACCTACCAAGAAGTTTGCAGCAAGTTTCGTATCCGTATAGAATCCGATGCCGGCACCTAGATAAGGAACGAAGTTCCCAAGCTTACGGCAGTTGAAGTTGTAAGCAACGTTTCCGGATACCCCAATGGTGGTTTTCTTTCCAAAGCCTACGAAAACCTCGGGGATGAAGTCGAGATTTGTGTTGCTGATAGGCATGTAAGCGCGGACCCCGGTAGCAAAAGTGCCGAAGAGCTTCCCATCTCCCCCTGGTTTGACTAAATTCGTCCCAATAAGAAGACCAATAGAGTTGAGGCGGAGAGTATTCATAGAGGGATTATCCAGAGGAGTTGTTTCTGTACTCATAGGCATGACATCAGAGCTCGCCGAGTCATCAGATGTAACATACGCTGGATGAGTCGGAGGCGTAACGATCGTCGTTGTCGTAGATCGTGTCATCTGTTGGGTCTTCTCATCCAACTTCTTCTCGAGAGCATCTAGACGATCGATGATTTCCTCGTTTTGCTTAGCTATCTTCTCGTTATCTTGAGTAGATGCCTCAGCTGTTTGATTAGCTGCCTTAGGGCACTGAGTCTGAGGAGCTACTAGCATCGGTTGTTGAGCCACAGGTTGAGATGCATTGCCTATTAGAGCGAATACGAGCTCGCGCTCCAGAGGAGTAAGAGCATCTTCATTAGGCTGATGGTAGCCGTACTTGTAGCCTTGAGTCTTGCAATTGGGGCAAACGGGAGCCTCTTGGGTGGAGCGCTGCTGTTTATTGCTACGATTGCGATCGATGATACGCTGAGCCATATCCTCGATTTCGGCAGGAGTCATACGTACATACTCATCATTGTCTTTTTCATTACCGTAGTAGTGGTACTCACGATACTCACGATACTCTTTATCACGCAGCTCATTAACCTTGTCTTGTACCGCTTTGCTCTCCTGTGTTTTAGCCTGATAATAGCCAGCAGCCTTGCCTAGGTTAAAGCGGATACCAGCCTGGTATGCGAGGTTCTTAGCAACGATTTGAGACTTCTTTGTCACAATAGTCGTGTTTACTCCAGGAGCTGGGTGGGCGATTAGGTTAGCGCTCCCAAATACACTCATGTAGCGAGAGATAGGGATCTCGAGACCGAGACCAGCCATAGCGAAGACGACGTCGTGTAGATTGGCTTTGTCGATCTCAGAAGCCTTCTCAGATAAATTAGCATCCAGGTAACCAGCCCCAAGGTTTACGTAAGGCGTTACGCCACGAGGTAGATTAAGGCGTCCTGTAAAGTAACCTCCATAGATAGCACGCTCCTTATCAAACTTGAAGTTTAGGTCCTTGCCGGGCTGTCCTGCTTGGTAGTAGAAACCACGGATGCCGAAAGTGTTGTTGAAATCTAGACCTAGCTGACCTCCATAAAACCATGAGTCGCGACTATTCCACAAGGAGTTTTGGTTAAAGTCCATGTATAGGACAGAAGGCTCAACAGTGAATACCATGCCGTGGAAGCCGTTTGAGAAGAAATCTCTGTACGCACGACTAACTTCATTCCCCCCCCTAGAGTTGTAACCTCCTAGGTAAACAGATAGACCAGCTTGAGCTGAGAAGTTATTCATCAGGGCGAGACCATTCTTGTCTAGCTTTTTAACCTGAGCCACATTGACGTATGGGTTGAGGAGATCAGTGCGGAAGCCTAGGTATTTGCCCGATAAGGTGAGGGCGATACGGCGTGTGAGGTTGATCTTCACACCAGCTGCACCGGAGAAATATAGGTGATCGGCCTTGAGTAGCTCGATCTTGTCGTTGGCAGAGGGTAGTTCATACTTCATATTCTGTACACCAGCCCCAACAAGGACATAAGGGGCTAGGATGTATCCGTCTAGGAGATTGAACTTAAGCTCGGCACCATAACGCTGAATATCTATCCTGCGATCAGACATTTTGTTTCTGAAGATGGGGTCGATATTCCACTCGGCGCCTTGCTCGAGCTTAGACTTGATGCCGAAAGATCGGTCATACACACCGCGTAGCTCTACGATAGGTCCGAATCCAAAGCCAGCGCGCACACCCCACAGCATGGCGTTGTCAATGTTAAGAGCCTTGTCGAGGAACTCGTACTCTAGACCAGCACCCAGTGTAATACTGGCGTCTTTGACCTGAGCTTTAGTCGCATTGAAGCTCAATAGAGCTACAAGGACTGTACATAATAGAAGGACCTTTTTATTCATATTAAAACTATTGAGTTGATTAATAATGCAAACCCATAACAGACACCGTGTGGTGGCCCAATACATCGCTATGAAAATAGGCACTTTAGGAGCTCTAAATCCAGACTTATTAAGTGGACCACATCCTCAAGTTTATGCTCAAAGGTATGAAAAGAATTGACATGTTGCAAACATCTCTCTCTCTTCGCATGGATAAAAGTTTCGTCTCTGGTCCGTTTGAACTATGCTTGAGGGGCTGTTTCCTGTCTCTTATAGACAGATAGATATTCCCCTGATGTGAACTGTATTTTACGTTACATTTGATCGATAATTCCGTAATCGTGTGGTAATAATTCCGTAATCGTCGTTTGACTATACCGGAATTGTCATTCGATGATTCCGTAATCAGGCGATGCTTACTCCGTAATTTATAGATTAGGTCTATGTCAAGGATGAAAAAAGTCCCTCTCCAAGTGGAACTTGCAAAGGGACCAAAAGAAATGAAAAAACCAAACGAGGTTCGTGGCGGATTCGAACCGCCGTACACGGTTTTGCAGACCGTTGCCTAGCCACTCGGCCAACGAACCACTGATGACGGTTGCAAAGGTACAATAAAAATCCGATTTACCAAACAGACACTCGCCCGGAGAGTGTAGAGGATGTCTTGTTTCACCCCACTTATACCGGGCGATGGTCGGAGAGGTACCTATGTGTCGGTATGAGCCATCCTTGTATATTACCCAGTAGGCGTTAAAAAGAGCTATATGCGTACTCTGGGACTAAAAGTTGTCTTACATTTGTACCCCAAGTAAAGAAACCTAACTGGCAAACAAATGCTTCAATCTAAATAATTTCATAATCTATGCAATTCATCAAATTATCAACTAGGGCTATGAGTGCACTACTGGTGACACTCTGCTCACTGACCTTGGCAACAGGAATGCCAATGGGTCTATCAGGCAGTCCCAAGTCTCCTACAGAGGTCGCGCATACTGACTCTCATATCATAGGGCACGTGGTAGATGCCTCGACAAAAAAGCATATTGCCGGAGCTACAGTCATTATTCAGGAGTACAATATTTCTGTAACGACTGATGCCTCCGGGCACTATTCGTTTCGCAATCAGAAACCTGGTAAGCTAACTCTTACAATGCTTGCTGATGGTTACTTGGCACAGTCTAGGAGTATCACTCTACAGAAGGGTGAGACACAGGAGGTCAACTTTGAGGCTGTCATCGATAATACCCAATTGGAAGAGGTTGTGGTCACGGCAAATCGCCAGCGCACGTTGCGTCGCTACGCACCTACGCTTGTGTCAGTGATAGATAATAAGAGCTTCCAACTCAATAACGCGGTCAACCTCGCTGGAGGGCTTACCTTTAAACCTGGGATTCGCGTGGAGAATGATTGTCAGAACTGCGGCTTCAATCAGGTACGTATCAACGGCCTTGATGGACGATATTCGCAGATTCTCATTGATAGTCGACCTGTTTTCTCTGCACTAGCAGGCGTTTACGGTCTAGAACAGCTCCCGGCAAATATGATAGATCGTGTAGAGGTTGTGCGTGGTGGGGGATCAGCTCTGTACGGCTCGTCAGCGATTGCCGGGGTGATCAATGTGATTACAAAGGAGCCGACGACAAATAGTTTCTCTCTGAGCGAAAACATCTCGCTAATCGACGGTAAGAAGCCAGACAACACTATTGCATTCAATGGGACTATCCTCAGCCCTGATCGCAAGATGGGAGCGATGCTCTTCGGGCAGCATCGGACTCGTACCGGCTGGGATGCTAATGGAGACGGATTCTCTGAGCTAGGGCAACTAGAGAGTCGAGCCCTTGGCACTCAAGTCTTCTTTCGCTTGAATCCTTACAACAAAATTACGGCAGAGATACACTCTATACAGGAGAAGCGTCGTGGTGGCGACCATTTCGAGCGTCCTGAGCATGTAGTTGCCGTTGCTGAGAGCGTCGGTCACTCTATTATCAGTGGTAATATACGCTATGACGTTAACTCATCCAACTATAAGCACAACCTACAGCTCTATACCTCAGGGCAGCATATCCTCCGCAATAGCTATTATGGCGGTATAGACGAATCTAATGTTGCCGATGATAAGCATCCGACACCTAAGGAGGCGTACGGAGATAACTATGGTCGTACCCAAGGCAATGTAGCGATGGGTGGCGCTCAGTACACATACAAGACTGATAGACTCTTGTTTATGCCAGGTAATATTCTTGTAGGGGCCGAGTATCTCTATGATCATCTGTTTGATCAGATGCCGATCTTAAGATACCAAAAACTGCCTGACGGCACGCCCCGTGCTACAGATCTGGATCAGCATATCCATAATTTTAGCCAGATAGCTCAAGTGGAGTGGACGAATAAGACCTTTACACTCCTCTTAGGTGGTCGTCTTGATGAGCACACTATGGTTAAGACGGCAAAGGGCGATGCTCTAATGCCCATCTTCACACCTCGTGCTACGGTACGTTACAATCCGTTCTCTTGGATGAATCTCCGAGCTTCATATGCTCAGGGCTTCCGAGCTCCTCAAACTTTTGACGAGGATCTTCACGTGGGCGTCGTATCCGGTGAAGCACAGAAGGTGTCAAATGCTCTGGGGCTTAAGCCTGAGTACAGTCATAGCTTCAATATAAGCAACGACATGTACTTTGCTCATGGAGGCTTGCAGGCGAACCTTCTTTTGGAGGGTTTCTTTACACGTCTCCAGGGCGCCTTCAATACTCGTCCACTGGAGGAGAGGGATGGCTTTAGTCACTTCGAGCGCTATAATGCTTCTGACGCAAGTGTCTATGGAGCCAATCTGGAGGGTAAGGTTTCTTATAAGAAGTTTACAGCACAGGCAGGCTTTACATTTGCTAAGAGTCTTTGGGATAAGGCTGAGAGTACGGGTGTAGAGCGTTCGCTCATTAAGGGGGAAAAAGCCAGTGATCCAAGGAATATCAATACGCTGGTAGATAATGGACCAGCAACGATTGATGACTTCCTCAAAGATGCTGAGGGAAAATTTGTCAATACAGAGCTGTACAGCCGTAACTTTATGAGGACTCCTATGACTTATGGCTACATCACTCTAACCTATAATCCGGTCTCTACACTTAATTTGACAGCTACTTGTAACTATACTGGCAGTATGTATGCTCCTCATGTTATTGAGTACGGAGCAGAAAGTGCTGTGATAGATCGCGACCTCGTAGCCACAGGGAAGCGTAAGGCTGGTGTAGATGCGAGTGGCTCCGCTCCTAAGTGGGGTCGCATTGAGAAGACACCCTCATTCTTCGATCTAGGTGCTCGAATCTCTTACGACTTCGACATCTTTACATCCTCATCGTTGCAGCTCTTTGTGGGGGCTAACAATATCCTCAATTCCTTCCAAAAGGACTTTGATCTCGGTGGGGGACGTGATAGCGGTTATATCTATGGACCCACACAGCCACGTACTGTCTACGCAGGTATGACGATGAAGTTCTAAGAGACAGCTTCTCTCCTCTTGCTCTTTTAGTCTCCTAGAGACTAAAAGAGCAAGAGGCCTAAAATGATAAAAGGGCGCGAACTAGACTAAGGCTAGTTTCCGCCCTTTTTCTATCTCTAGGAGGTCAATCCAATGATATGTTATGGATCTTTCCTAACAATAGCCTTACTCTGCTGGAGGTGCTCTCAGTGGAAATTGGGGAATAACTCCCGCATTAGGAGTTGATTACTCCGGAATACTCCTCTTGTTATTCAGGAGTAGTCAATTGAGTATTTCGGAATCAATCCGTCGCCATTACGGAGTCATTCTCAAATTATCCGGAGATGATCGTCTAGAGATGACCCCATGTAGACATTTATATTTGCGATCCCCCTGTCTACCACTTCATTTCAGAGGTGGCGATACTGTCTCTCGCCAGCTACAGAAACAGACCTCTATGATGTCTGTTAGTACAAAAAGGAGGAAGCCTATCAGGCTGAGGATGACGATCCCCCCGTACATACTTAGATAGTCGAGACGCATCCAAGAGTCTATAATAAAGTAGCCCATCCCTCGATCTGTGCCATAAGTCTCTGTGACGAAGAGTACAGATATCGCCGTCCCTATGGCAACTCGCAGCGTAGATAGGATATCGGGGAGGGTGGCAGGTAGTATAATGTGTCGTAATACCTGCGAGGCTCTAGCCCCTAGAGAGGTAGCAATCATAAAGCTTTGCTTGGGAATGTTTGTCAGGCTATCACGACCATTGACGATAACTTGGAATAGCAGTATCAAGACAATCATAGTAACCTTACCCACGTCGCCGAGACCGGCGATAATCATCACAACGGGGAGTAATGCTAGCTTGGGGATCGGGTAGCTCAGATAAGTAAAAGCACTGATGATACGCCCCGCAGTGCGGTAGCGAAATATTAACCAGGCTACTGCAATCCCTAGTACCATGGCTATGGGGATGCCGATCAAGACTCTCAGTAAGCTAGCCCAGAGATGCTCTGCCATTCGACTAGTCATCAGCTGTGGAAGGTGCTGGTATACGATCCATGGATTAATAAGAGTCGGACGGTCTAGAATAATCGATGCAAGCCACCAAAGTAGATTGAGGAGTAGACTACCCACGAGGACTTGCCATAAGATACTTCCGAGGCGGATGTGTGCAGATGAATTACCTTTCATGAATTGATTGCTGACAGATAGCTTCTCTGATCTCTTGTGCAGTGGGTCGAGATCTATCAGATATGATACGCCCGGGTTCTCCCTGTAGCACTAATATTCGCTCTGCGAGAGTGGTTATCTCCTCTGCATTGTGGCTAACGAGTATGGTGGTCACCCTAAATTCCTGCTGGAACTGAGCAAAGAGTTCGCGACTCTTGTGGACTGTGTCAAGATCTAGGGCAGAAAAAGGTTCGTCAAGTAAGAGTAGATCCGGTTGTTGTACAAAGGCTCGTGCAAGAGCAACTCGCTGTTGTTGCCCTCCACTTAGCTGGCATGGATATCGGTCTAGTAGTGTTTTGATCCCCAGTCGCTGGGTAATTTCATCTAAACGATCTTCGTGAGGACATGCCTTGCCGAGGAGATGGGGGAGTAGGATATTCTCACGGACAGGCTTCCAGGGTAGTAAAGCAAAGCTCTGTGGTACGAGGGCTATAGAGTGTTTTTGGGGATTGGGCGCCTCACCATCTATCGTTACTAAGCCCTTATAGTGAGTTAAGATGCCGGAGAGGATATGTAATAGAGTCGACTTTCCACAGCCTGATGGTCCCGTTAGCCCAACGATGCTTCCATCAGCAACGCTCATAGAGATATCATCAAGAGCTTGGGTCTCGCGCCGCCCATGGTAATAACTAAGAGATAAATGCTCTATAATGATAGCAGACATCCGTTGGATCGTTCGAAAAGGTATTTGCAGTCACCTTCATCAGTCGAGAGATACGACTAGACCTTCGCCAGAATATCCCTCCGGGATTAGCTTATGATCATGTAGCCATGCGATAGTTTGCTGCAGGTCACTCTCGCTAGGAAGCATTGTGTGGGTGTAGTGTGGCAAGCGTACCAGACTGACCAGTCCCTTTGGGACTCCAGCATCCTCCACAAGTATCTCTTGCCAGTCACTAAGTGGATGGGACAATATGTAGTCCACAGCTAAATTGTACCCCTCGAGCAATACCAGGATGGACGACCGTTTGTTCGCTAGAGCATCACCACTCATGATTGTCCCAGTCACGCATATGCCTAAATCACGCGTCGAGCTAAGCGAGATGAAGCCTTGAGACTTAGAGATGGTAATAAAAGGATCAGGGAAAACTGAAGCGTCTACTTGACCTGAGAGCATCATCTCCATGCGAAGGGGGATCTTATTGATTTCGGGCTTTTGTACATCATCCTCTGTCATCTGGGCTGCTCGCAGCATCATATCTGTGGCGTAGTCTATGACTGTATTGCGAGAGACCGCGACTTGCTTGCCAACTAAGTCCTGCATCTCTTTGCATTCACTCTGTGCCATCATCTCAAAGTACCCGTCATGCTTGACAACAAGACCTAGGGGAACCCCAGCCGCATGCTGTATGGCCGCTCCAGTATAGTCAATAACTGTCCCGTCTACTTGTCCTGCTCTAAAGGCGGCGTCACGATCATTGGCTGAGAAAAACTTAACGATTTCTAGATCTAGACCTAGAGAATCGTAGATACCTAGCTTTTTCGCAACGATATAAGGCAAATAATCCATTGAGGACATCGCTCCAATACGTAAAGCGGGTAGATGATCTCTGCCAGTATCTCGCCAATGTTTATTCCTGCCACAAGAGGGTAGGGAGAAGATTGTCAGTAAGGTGAAAATACTTGTGACTAGTATTGTGCAAAAAGATTTAATCACATTCATGTAGCGCATCGGGGGTAATGGAGGTGTCATAGTCGGGAAGTATATCAAAAAATAGATGACAAAGAGAGGACAATTTCGTTATTTGTATAGGATAATATGCTTAGAGTCCTGCAAGAGGATAGTTCGTGACATTGTATTCAACCAGTAGTTTGCCACTACTATGCAGCTTTGGTACGAGTGGGTAGCAGTCACGCTCTAGGCAAAAGCGGAGACTATTGGGATATCCTCTCTCAATAAGCCGTTGATTGTGGTCGCAAGACGCGAGATAGTTATATAGATGGTCTGCGTGGGCATAGTACAGCTCGAGGGCAGTACGGCTGCTATCTGTCAGTGGATAGTCGGACCCTAGAGTTTGCAATGTGTCAAGCAAAGCAGCGCCATAGAGAGTATCCTCTAGGCAGAAATGGTTTTGCCATCCAGATGCTAGCACAGTAATAGATCTTCCTGACGTGATACAGTGGTTGGCAACAGCGGATAAGTTGTTAAAAGCCCCTACGATAATCTCGTGTGCTCCGGCAGTTCTAGCAGCATCGATCGCTTGAGTCCCATTTGTTGTGGTGAATACGATGCTACGACCTCCGACGCGCTCAGCTGTAAACTCGGAGGGATCATTTCCCAGATCCGCCCAAGAGCATTTCATAGCATTGCGTTCTGCAGCGATAATATGGTCTTTGTGAAGGGAGCTCTTCGCCTCTTCAATGGTCGCGACGGGTATTATCTCTTTAGCTCCATGAGCAAATGCCGCCACTATTGAGGTGCCAGCTCGCAGTACATCCACAATTACGACAATACTATTCTCTTGATGATAGTAGGGATATAGAGCAGGGCAAGGACAAATATCGAAGATCGGAAATGACATGTATGGGATGATGACCGAAAGGATAGCTGATCTTTATGGTTTGATGACGACACCCTCAGGTCTCAAGTCCGATTGGTAAGGAGAATTGAAGAATAAAGAGGAGTCGGGAGCAATGGCATTAAAGATAGAGGTTTCACTAGCTCTCGTAGTGCGGTCCCGTTGAGGGATTATAGAGGTAGTAATATGGGTACAAAAGCCCTCCACGAGGGTCGATAGGTCTCGCCGTGGAGGGCTTCATCTGTCTTACAGTTGGTCTAAATAAATAGTTCTGTAGCTATGGCTATTGAGTCTGTGATTATTTGCGAAAGGGAGGTTTAACCACTTTGGCCTCTAGGTTTCGCTTGCGGACGGAGATAAAGATCTTGCTGTCTAGCTTGCTGTACTCAGATGCAACATACCCCATGCCGATGCCAATCTTAAGTGCGGGCGACATAGTCCCTGAGGTAACCTCACCGATTTTCTCTCCTCCCTCGTTGACGATATCATAGTGCTGACGGGGGATCCCCTTGTCTATCATCTCAAAGGCTACGAGCTTACGTGTCACTCCCTCTGCCTTTTGCTTAAGTAGAGCTTCCCGTCCGATGAGTGTGGGTTTATCGTCCGTGAGTTTAGTAATCCAGCCCAATCCGCTCTCCAGAGCTGTATGCTGATCGTCTATGTCGTTGCCGTAGAGACAGAACCCCGCCTCTAGACGGAGTGTGTCACGTGCTCCCAAGCCTGCTGGCATAATACCCTCGGGCTTACCTGCCTCAAAGATTGCCTCCCATATCTTGTCTGCATATTGAGGGTAAAAGTATAGCTCAAAGCCTCCACTGCCAGTGTAGCCCGTGTTTGAGATAATTACATTGGGGCAACCGGCAAAGGTCCCAACCTGGAAGTGGTAATAAGCGATTGCACTAAGGTCAACCTCCGTAAGGCGTTGTAGGACTGCCGTAGCCTTAGGTCCTTGTACAGCAAGCTGTGCTATCTTGGCAGATCCGTCTTCTAGCTCTGCCCCCATATCGTTTTGCTTGAGGCACCAAGCCCAGTCTTTCGTCACGTTGGCTGCGTTTGGCACGAGCATGTACTTATTATCCTCATAACGATATACGAGGAAGTCGTCGAGCAGAGTCCCTTGCTCTGTCGTAAAGCAACTGTATTGTATCTGCCCCACAGCGAGTTTGGAGGCGTCATTACTAGATACTTTTTGTATGAATTCGAGAGCCTTAGGTCCTTTGACCCAAAACTCCCCCATGTGCGACACATCAAAGACGCCAACGCCGTTGATCACATTCATATGCTCCTCGATAATCCCTGTGGGGTACTCGATGGGCATATTATACCCTGCGAAGTCGTGCATCTTAGCCCCTAGTGCTATATGGCGCTCTGTAAATGGAGTAGTCTTCATAATGTTGTGTGATGTGTTATGTGGAATAATTATCGGTAAATCTCATTTGCCACCCAAAGATAGAGAAAAAAAAGACACCAATCGACAAAACTTACCATTTTAGAATAATATAAGATGGGATGTAGTCTACACAATAGCAAATTGCTATGTCAGAGCGTGGGCACAGCTTGTCCGGGCGATACCTCTAGGGGACTACGGTGTGCCCGATGGATAGTCCTGGAGTAATTAATCTACAGTTACGGCATTGTGAAAGGAGGATTCCGGAGTAGTCAAATGCTAATTCCGGAATAAGCGATACTTCATCCTGGAGAGATTTGCAAATGAGTCGAGATTGCCTCCTCCTTTTAATCGGTTTAGATCTCTGGAGGAGGGAGTAATACTCTATTGTGATTCCCAAAACCTGTGCGCGCTGTAGTCATTGAGCGTCTAGCATTGATTTATAAAAAGTGAGTATCTTTGCGTTTAGAGATAGCAGTTTAGTAGGTGCCGCTTGCAACATATATGGATCCCCGACCGTCTCCTTAATCGGAGTCTGTATCCATCCATATGTGCGTGATACGGCGGTAGAGTCTTTAAAATGGAATATGATCTCATAACAAATAACTTTTTAAACACTGAAGTATGAATCTAAAACGAATGTTGTCTGTGGCTTTAGTTGCCCTAGCAATGTTACTACCTCGTGTAGCTACTGCGCAGGAATTGCAACCATTGCCCATAGACCCTCAAGTGCGTACAGGACAGCTCTCCAATGGTTTGACCTACTTCATCCGGCACAATGAGCAGCCTAAGGATCGAGCAGAGTTTTACATCGCCCAGCGTGTAGGCTCTATCCTCGAGGATGAGAGTCAGCGTGGTTTGGCTCACTTCCTAGAGCATATGTGCTTCAACGGTACGAAAAACTTCCCCGATAAGGCTCTGATAAGCTACCTAGAGTCCAATGGTATGCGCTTTGGTTACAATCTAAACGCGTATACAGGTATTGACGAGACTGTCTACACGCTCATGGATGCTCCTACACAGCGCAAGGGGTTTATAGATAGTTGCTTACTCATCCTCCATGACTGGAGTGGTTTTGTCACCCTAGCTGATGAAGAGATTGACAAGGAGCGTGGCGTGATCACAGAGGAGTGGCGCTCACGAGACAACGCACAGATGCGCATGCTCGACAAGGCTCTCCCCAAGATCTACCCAAACAATCGATACGGAGCGCGTCTCCCCATTGGTTTGATGAGTGTGGTCAACGGCTTTAAGTATAAGGAGCTGAGAGACTACTACCATAAGTGGTATCGCCCGGATCTGCAAGCTATCATCGTTGTCGGTGATGTCGATGTAGACTATGTCGAGAAGAGGATCAAGGAAATCTTTGCTGATATCCCAGCTCCTGTTAATGCTGCAGAGCGCATTTACTTCCCTGTAGAGGACAATGACGAGCCGTTAGTAGCTATTGAGAAAGATAAGGAGGCGACGAGTACGGATATCATGATTATGTTTAAGGAAGATGCCCTACCCGTCGAGCTAACACGTACCATTGCTGGTGTACTGCATAATTACATCAACGGTATTGTGGCTCGTGTCATGGACGAGCGATTTGCAGATATCCTCCATCAACCTAACCCGGCATTCCTAAGTGCCAATGCGTATATGGGTAATTACTTCCTTGCACAGACGAAGGATGCTTTTACCTTTAGTGTTACAGCCCGTGAGGGTGAGCTAGATGCGGCTCTCAAAGCTCTGATGGCAGAGATAGAGCGTGTCCATCAGTATGGCTTTACACAGGGTGAGTACGATCGAGCTCGCACTAATCTGCTCAAGGTTTATGAGAATAGTTACAATGAGCGTGAGACGCGTAAGAATAGTGCTTATGCCAATGAGTACAAGGACTACTTCACCACTGGAGGGTACATCCCGGGTATTGAGATGGAGAAGGCTCTGATCGAGCAGATCGCTGCCGCCTTCCCTCTAGAAAATATCAACGAGGCTGTGCAGTCAGCTATCAGTGATAAGAATATGGTTGTCATGCTGACAGCTCCAGACAAAGAGGGGGTGGTACTCCCTACAGAGCAAGAGCTGTTAGCTAAGATCGATGAATATCGTAAGCTCCCCGTAGAGCCTATTAAGGATGTTGTGTCAGATGTCAAACTTATTGACAAGGCTCCTAAAGCAGGTAAGGTGACTAAGCGAGAGGATAATCTCCAGTTTGGTACGACACGTTTTACCCTAAGCAATGGGATGGTTGTCTACCTCAAGACGACAGACTATAAGAAGAATATGCTCTCTCTCTCAGCTATCGCACCCGGTGGTACGAATGCTTATCTGAAGAATCCTAAGGATCTACCGAACATCAAAAACTTGGGTTCTATCGTTGCTCTCGGAGGCGTAGCCAAGTTTGACAACCCTAGTCTCAGCAAAGCTCTTACTGGACGTAGTGCTTCTGTATCTGGGTCTATGGGAAATACAAGAACCTCTTTTAGCGGATCCACAACGCTTGAGGATATGGAGACCTTCTTCCAGCTTCTGTACCTGCGTATGACTCAGCCTAGACAGGATGCTAATGCCTTTGCTAACTGGCGTAAGAATACGATCGAGCAGATTAAGAATATGGAGTCTAATCCGATGGTCCCGTTCCAAGACTCACTCACGTATGCACTCTATAACAATAATCCTCTGATGAAGCGTGCCACAGTGGCAGATATCGAGGCTATAGACTATGATCGCGTGATGCAGATATGGAAGGAGCGTATCTCTGACCTGAATGATCTGCAGCTCTACTTTATCGGAAATGTAACTCCAGAGCAGTTGATACCGTTCCTCGAGACTTATGTGGCTTCCGTGCCTACTAAGCACACCAAGCATAACATGTACAAGGAGCTGGTCCCTGAAATGCGAAAATCATCTATTGTCGTAGACTTTAATAAGAATCTGGCTACTCCGATGGCTATGGTCTTTGCATGCTATACGGGTACACTACCTTATACTCTGCAGAATGAGCTAGCTATGGAGGCTTTAGGAGCTGTAATGGATCAAGTCTACACGGCAACAGTTCGTGAGGATGAGGGCGGTACTTATGGCGTTAGCTCTGGTGGTTCTATTAGTGATTTACCAGAGGGTGAGGCTGCATTCCAAATATTCTATCAAACGGATCCCGATAAGGTAGACAGACTCAACAAGATTATCTTCACAGAGTTAGAAAAGGTCGTTAAGGAAGGTCCTAACCAGGAGATGTTCGACAAGACAATCCTCAATATGAAGAAGGATCATGCTGAGGAGATAAAGAAGAATGCTTACTGGCTAGAAAACATGATAGATTTCTTCTTTGATGGTCATGATTTTGTGACGACTTATGAGAAAACCCTCAATGATCTCAAGCCAGAAGATCTACAGCGTGTGGCTAAAGATCTCCTCAAGCAGAATAACCTCGTTAAGGTTATCATACGTCACTCAGAGGATGTTAATTAGAAAGGAGTTATAACTCGTCGCTTGAAGCTATCTCCTATCTCTTAGATGGGGCTCCCCCTCGTGGGAAAGCTGACACAGACCAGTTATAGATGAAGGAAAGGCGAGTAGCGTAGGAGAAATCCTAGCTACCCGCCTTATTCGTTTGCTCCTGTTGTACCTAGCAGTGACTCCAGAAAGAGTTGTTCTCTCTTTGGTTAAAGCAATGAAAAGCATCAGGAGTGTTGCGTATGTGAAGAATAAGCACTAACTTTGCGCCGTGTTTTTCATGGTGTTAGATTTTAAGGTTAATGAGAAAGGGCTGTCGTAATGACAGCCCTTTTTTATGCTCAAGATGTCTGTTCTTTACTCAACACCACCGCTTGAATAGCCCGGGATGAAGGTCTAGATAGTGTTATCTAGCTGTTGTAATTGTTGTCGCACCTCTTTGATGCGTAGGAGAGCATCACCTTCTTTCTTGCGCTCTAGGGCAACAACTTCGGGCTTAGCGTTGGTGGTGAATTTGTCATTGGAGAGTTTTTTCCGGACATTTGCGAGGAATTTCTCTTGGTGCTCAAGCTCGCTCTGCAGACGTTCGATAGTCTTTCTCACGTCAATAGCACCAGAGAGCTCGACAGCGTAGGGAACTGTACCGATGATAAATTGCTCTGTCGTGCGTCTTTGGTGGGACTCATTCTCCTCTTGTTTGATGAAGATCCCAGATAAATTGGCAAGTTTGATGATAAGTTCATTCGTGCGCTCAGGGTGTTTGGAACTCGTGCTGAGCGAGAGAGCCTGCTTCGTTGCGATCTGATATGTACTACGTATACTGCGGATTTTGCTAATCAGCTCTACGGCATGCCTTATATCTGCTAGTATAGTGGCATCTGCGGGTACTAAGTTGTCCAGATGTGCATACATGATGGACTCCCCATCTTGGCGAGGCGCAATGTCTTGCCACAGCTCTTCTGTGATAAATGGCATGAAAGGATGCAGCAAAATAAAGAGCTGCTCGAAGTAGTGAATAGTGCGCTCGTAGACGACACGACTCATAGGAGCTCCAAAAGTCGGCTTAATCGCCTCTAGGTAAAATCCAGAGAAGTCGTCCTTGACTAGTTTGTATAAGAGGGTAATAGCATCACTGATTCGATATTTTTCAAAGAGGTCATTTACCTCTTTATTCGTGAAGGCAAGCAGAGATTCAAACCATTGCATAGCGATTAGGCTTGCACGATCAGGTTGCTCATCACTTGAGATGGACTGGGTCTTCAGAAAGCGGTAGCTATTCCAGATTTTGTTACAGAAGTTACGTCCCTGCTCTACGAGACCCTCATCATATAGCAGATCGTTGCCTGCAGAGGTTGACATCATGAGTCCTAAGCGAACCCCATCCGCGCCATACTTGTCCATCAACTCAATCGGATCTGGGGAATTCCCTAAGGATTTTGACATTTTACGCCCCTTATCATCTCGCACGATACCGGTGAAGTACACTTTCTCAAAAGGCTTTTCCCCCATGAAGTGGTAACCCGCCATAATCATACGTGCTACCCAAAAGAAGATTATGTCAGGTGCTGTCACTAGAACAGAAGTTGGGTAGAAGTACTTGAGATCCTCCGAAGGCTCAAATCCATCTATCTTTCCAAAAAGACTAATGGGCCACAGCCAAGAGGAGAACCATGTATCTAGGCAGTCTGACTCTTGTCGTAGTTGATCTGCAGTTAGGGTTGCGTTTCCCGTCAATTTTTGTGCTTGTATCAATGCTTCTTCAACTGTCGGTGCTACGACAACCTCTCCGTCGGGGAGGTAATAGGCAGGGATACGATGTCCCCACCAAAGCTGACGGCTGATGCACCAATCCTTGATGTTTTCTAACCAGTAGCGGTATACATTGACAAACTTTTTTGGTACCAGTTGTATCGAGTCGTCTAGTACAGCATTCAGGGCTGGTTGTGCAAGCTCTGACATTTTTAGGAACCACTGCATGGAGAGTTTCGGTTCGATCGCTACGTCAGTGCGTTCGCTGTAACCCACACGATTGGTGTAATCCTCTTCGTGATCCAATAAGCCAGAATCTTTGAGAGCAGTAATGATTTCCCTGCGCACGACAAATCGATCCTTGCCAGCATATTTGCCGCCATGCTCATTGAGTGTGCCATCGTCATGGAATATGTCAATAGTCTCTAGCTGATGCTTGACTCCGAGTTGATAGTCATTGATGTCATGTGCAGGAGTTACCTTTAGGCAACCTGTGCCGAACTCTAAATCTACATACTCATCCTCAATGATGGGTACGCTACGACCTACTAGCGGTACAATTACACGTTTACCCCGTAGATGGTGGTAACGAGGGTCTGCTGGATTGATACAGACAGCCGTGTCACCCATGATGGTCTCAGGGCGAGTCGTCGCTACTATAATATATTCTTCCGTACCTTCAATCCGATAGCGAAGGTAGTATAGTTTGCCTTGATGCTCCTTGAATACAACCTCCTCATCAGAGAGAGCTGTCTGCGCTTTAGGGTCCCAATTAACTACACGTACACCTCGGTAGATAAGCCCCTCTTCATATAACTTACAGAAGGCATTGATGACTGACTCTGATCTAGTCTTATCTAGTGTAAAGGACGTGCGTCTCCAGTCACACGATATGCCTAGGCGACGTTGTTGATCCAGGATGATGCCTCCATACTTCTCTGTCCATTCCCAAGCATATTTGAGAAAGTCCTCTCTTGTTAGCTGACTTTTCTGAATTCCTTTACTAGCAAGATGCTCCACAACCTTAGCTTCAGTAGCTATAGAAGCATGATCTGTGCCAGGCACCCAGCAAGCATTATAACCAGATATGCGAGCTCGACGGATGAAGATGTCTTGAATAGTATTATTGAGCATATGCCCCATATGTAACACTCCTGTGACATTAGGGGGGGGCATAATAATAGTGTAGGGTTTCTTTGTATGATTTACATCTGCTTCAAAGAGCTTGTGGTCCATCCAATATTGATACCACTTAGCTTCGACTCCTGCAGGATCATAGACGCTACTTATTTGTGAGGTGATAGACTCGTCTTGCATTACTATACTATGTCGTGATTCTGAGCACAAAGGTACTGAAATATCACTCCTTAATACCTAAGCGCTCCAAGAAACGTTTTCTGGTGACGATAAAACGCTCATGTGTAGCCTGAGCAACTATACCAGCTTGGTCTGTCGCTTCAATTGAAAAAGTGAGCTTGCGGCCATCTATAGCGGATAGTTTGGCTGTGACAGTTATGATCTCTCCTATGGGCGTTGCATGCTGGTGGTCAGTCATCATTCTAGTGCCTACGGTTGTACTCCCTACCTCTGTGTATTCACGAGCTAGGAGCATTGCGGCATTTTCCATGAAAGCTATGAGAGAAGGAGTGGAGAGGACGGGCATATCTCCTGATCCGATCTCTATGGCACTATGCTTTGTTTCTATGGTGTACTGTCTCGTTATTATGTCTGCCTTATTTCTCATTGCCTAGATATTAAATTTTTTATTGACCACAACTTATGGAGTTGTGGTCGGAACTTAAATGATATACTTGATTCTCCTCAGCTATGTAGCACTCTAAACTATCGGAGAAGTTTAGTTTGTATCCTTTTTGACTCACCCATCCTATCTGATGAGCTGGGTTACCTACTACAAGAGCATAGGGGGCAACATCTTGAAGTACTACGCTGCCAGCTCCGATCATTGCATAGTCTCCTATTTCAATGCCACAAAGGATAGTCGCATTAGCTCCAATGGAAGCTCCTTGACCTACATATGTAGGACGAAACTCTTGCTTACGGGATACGGCGGCACGGGGATTTATCACATTGGTAAAGACACAAGAAGGTCCAAGGAAGACCTCATCTTTGCAGTGCACGCCAGTAAAAAGAGTTACATTATTCAGTACACGACATCGATTGCCTATAGATACTTGAGGTTGAACTACTACGTTTTGTCCCAGATGACACTGCTCACCGATAAATGCATCGTGCATGATGTGACAATAATGCCAGATGGTAGTCCCCGCTCCTATATGGCTTCCGTCGTCAACAATAGCTGTGGGGTCGATGTAAGAGTCCAGCCTGAGGGGATGAGATATCTGTGACATATAGAGAGATAAGTTCGAGTAGTCTATTTGATAAGAGACTCAATAGCTCTGATATCCTCTCGATATTTCGGGGAGATGTTAAACTGGTCCTCGACGACGGTACAGCTGTGTAGCACGGTAGCATGAGAGCGTCCTCCTAGCAGCTCCCCTATGGCGCTGAGAGACTGGTCTGTGTATCGCTTTGCAAAGTACATAATAATCTGCCTTGCTTGAGCGACTTCTGCTTTCCTGGAGCGGCTACGTACGAGCTCTACGGTCACATGGAAATATTCGCAGACAGTCTTTTCGATATAGCTAACCGTGATTTCCTTTTTTTCTTGTTTGACTGTTTGACAGACAATCTTCTTGACAAAGGACTTAGTAATATCGCATCCCTCTACTGCTGCTCGGGTGATAAGTGAAAAAAAGATCCCTTGCAACCCTCGGATGCTACTTGTTACCATACGGGCAATGTACTCGATCATCTCTTTGGGTAGTATACTGCCACTCTCCTCACTCTTATGTCGTAGGTACTCTTTGCGCAGATTGTAGTCGGGACGCTCTATCTCGATTGTTAGACTACCTGCTATCCTAGAGATAAGGCGCTCCTCGAGACCAGCAAGATTGACGGGTGCAGTATCACTAGTTAGGACGATTTGCTTGCCCAGCATGTAGAGATGGTTGAAGACCTGAAAGAAGGTTAGCTGTGTTTTCTTTTTAGCAATCAAGCCCTGTATATCGTCGATCAATAGGACATCTATCTGCTGATAGAAATTTATAAAGTCATTGGTCGTGTTAGCTCGTGTCGCTGCTACATATTGCATCTCAAACATATGAGAGGAGACGTAGAGAACCCTGAGATTAGGGTGCAGCTCTCTAGTCCGTAGTCCTATGGCGTGGCATAGGTGCGTCTTACCGACACCTGAAGGTCCGTAGATAAAGCAAGGATTGAGAGCTCCCTGTCCTGGTTTTTCGGCTATAGACCGAGCTATAGAGCAAGCTGTACGATTGGACTCTCCTTGGTAGAAAGTGGCAAAGCTCATCTGGGGTTTTAGCTGTGAGTCAAAGTCTTGTGACCCCCGAGTTTCTATCTTTAGTGCAGAAGTTGTGCCTGTAGTCATAGGGGCATAGGCACTACTAGCAAAGTTATAGGCTCCATTTGAATAGCTCTGTGTAGGCAGCGTGACTGACGAGTTTTTGCGATGAGATGCGGCACTGTCTATCAGAGCTTTGTACTTGAGGACTACGTTGGGCCCGATGACACGCTGTAGGACTCTCTTGAGTTCATTGATGAAGTGTGTCTCCAAATACTCACAAAAGTACTGACTGGGTACACCTAATGTTATCTCCACTCCGATGAGTGATACGGGTTTGATGTGAGGGAACCAGGCGTTGTAAACCTCTGGTTGGATCATCCCTTGGAGGAGGGCTGTACACTCAGACCACGCACTCAGAGCCGCTTCTCTGTCAGTCATATATGGATAGTTGGGTAAAGGTGGATACTAGTACCAGAGTCGATCTTTACATCATGGTAGAGTCAAACTCTGATCTGAACTAAGAGCCCCCTCCCACAGGGGTCTATCTCATGGGGGCTAAGATCAGCTAAGCGCAGGGCTCTCTTTTCGATTACAAAGATCCTAACTTTGTTGTAGTCATGCAATAGGACAAAACGACAGATTATACCCTCGATGCACTTATCTGTATTGTTGTCAAATGGTTAAGTGTTAGAGTTGTTGACAATTAAGATGCGCATTGTAATCCGTTTATTATATGTTCGTTACAGTTGTGTTAAAACGGTTGATTGTCGGTAATGAACAGCTAAGGTAAATGGCTGTTTAGGAAGTTATAAACAAGTTGCTACAATGTCTGGTAGAGGGGGAGACATTGTGCAAGTAAAGTTATATTAGTTCCCAACTTTGACTTATCCGTTCATACATATTTTGTAAGACAATAAGAGCCTCTGGTCCCATGTTAAAAAGTAGATCGAAGACACTCAGATTACCTATGAATCCTAGTTCATGGGCAAATACCTGGTAGTACGATACGCACCCGACAGGAGTGAGAAGGGATTGGTTCGGGTGTAAAAGCTCTGCTAAGTGTAGGGTGGTGATCCCTACGTATTGCTCTGTCTCTTGCCAGTGATATGGGTGATGTATTAATTGGCAGATACGTATGATGAGTTGCTGATTATGCATGTACAGAGAGCGATGCTGCATGCTTTTATCGAGATATAGGGGGGCTAAGTCAGGGGCATAATACTCGTAGTAGGGGGATGACCCGTAGCAGCTCTGTATCGTGAGCCAGTGCTTGTGTCGCCAATTGTCATGCTCGGCAATTTGCACCGACTGTATAGGACACAGTTGAGAGGCTCCTGAGAGGATGGGTATGGATAGAGTCATTATTCCCTCGGCGCCGATAATTGCACAGCGGTTGCGATAGGTTTGCTTTTCGTAGTATTCGTGAGCCTCAATCTGCGTAGAGCTATCTAGTAGTAGGCTCATATATGCTACAGATGGGGCATATACGCATGGTAAGACTACCATATAGCAATTGCCGTGATAAGAGAGCGATGTATGGGACCTAGGTATCGAGAGTCAATAGCTTCTGGAGATGTGTCTCGTGTGGCTAGGAGCCAGTACTCATCTAAATCCAGTACGATCACATAGTCCCCCTGCTGTAAAGCCTCGGGTAGCGGCATGGCAAGTCTCTCTGATCCCTTATCCCATCTAACCGATACTGCATCATGCTCGAGTCGTATCGTATCTCCGGGCTCAGCAACTACTCGTAGCAGAGTAGGAGTGACGCTTCCTATCTGTTGCTGACGGGTCAACCCAATAGACCTCTCTAGTTGCTCCATATCGCTGGAGGATAAGGAGAGTAAAGCCTTACTACCTCGTCGGGGGGCTGCCTTACGACTCATGAGGTGCCATACGTGTGTCCCTCCATTAGAGGTGGGTTGTCTGTAGATGAAGAAGAAGAGCCGCCCTATGATAATTAGCGTAACAACCACGATCGGAAGCACCCAGCGCAGTAGCAGGCTCCGTAGTCTCGGCAGATTTCGCTTTGATAACATCGTAAGCAGTCGATGATAAAAAGAATATAGTTACGGAGTAACCAGATGAGTATTCCCGAATTATGAAATGAGTATTACGGAGTAAAGGTATGGATATTCTGGAGTAAATCTTCAGCCATTACCTAGATAGTTACGATTTATTTTGTGGGGGGGAGCATTTCTAATCTCTAAGTAAGAGTGCCCTCATAGCGATTATTTACTAGTGAGGGTGTGTAGTCCCTATCTACATTTATGGGAGACGAGTCCTAGAGAGACTGTCCATGTATGGCGTGCATCATACGTTTCCAGCGTATTTTCCCATCCCAAAGGCCTAGGTCTTTATCTAAAGAGAGCCATATAAGAGCGGGGCGCCCTACGATATGATCCTCGGGGACAAAGCCCCAATAGCGACTATCTGCGGAGTTGTGTCGATTGTCACCCATCATATAGTAGTAATCCATACCAAAGGTATAGTGTGATGTAGGCTGACCATCGATTAGCACGGTGCCATCCGTTTGCTGTGCGAGATCGTGATTCTCGTAGTTGTGGATACATCTTCCATAGAGGGCTAGATTTTCTGTCGTTAGTTCGATCGTTAAGCCCCTCTTAGGTATCTGTAGAGGTCCGTAATTGTCGCGAGTCCACCCTAAGTTATAGCCCACGGGATAGAGATCTGTATTGTGGTCTTGCGACACAGTTATCATACAGACACGAGGATCATTAGCTAGGGTCTCTCTCATAGTCTCTGTGAGTGGTAGTAGGTAGATAGCCTGTATGTCGCGGGGGGTAATGCCCGTTATGCCTAGCGTCTCAAGATCTGTCTCGGATAGCTTGGAGGCGGGTAGGACGTGCTGATCATCTAGACTAATCCCGAGGTGCTTTAGTTCGTTAGTAGAGAAGTATCCTCCCTTAGTACCTACCCAGTAGTTTAGTTGCATTTGCTTAGGACGCTCTTGGAGCTTGTCATTGATATAGATATCATTGTTACGTATCTCGATCTTGTCTCCTGGTAGTCCCACACATCTCTTGACGTAATGGTCTCGACGATCTACGGGGCGGTAGACAATCTCTCCAAAAATCTCGGGATGCGCCTCTAGAGCCTCACGACCCCCATATATTTGCTTGAGGTAGTAATAGTCGGGATTAGTCACCTTGGTGGTTACGGTATCACCCGTTGGGAAGTTGAATACAACGAGATCCCCTCGCCGTATGCCCCGTATCCCTTTGAGTCGCCTATAGGAGAGTCGGGGGGTGCTTAGATAGGACTCATGACCTAGGAAGCGGTTCTGTGTCAGGGGAACCTGTAGCGGAGTCATCGGCATACGGGGTCCGTAGGTTATTTTGTCTACAAAAAGGTAGTCCCCGACTAGAAGAGTTTTCTCTAGAGAAGAGGTTGGGATAGCAAAGTTTTGGATGAGGAAGATACTCAGCAGGTGTACTCCGATCACAGCCCACAGGAGATCTGCCAGTAGAGAGACAAGACTACGTACGGCTTTGTTTTTAATACTTCGGTACCAAGACCAGTTGATGATCTTGGTGAAGTGGTAGTCCACGATCAAAGGTAGGAATATCAACCAAAATGGTCCTGCCCAAAAAATGGAGAGCAAGGTATAGAGAAGGGGTACGATAACAGCTGTAACCTTCTGCAGTATAGTCTTATCTTGCCAGTGTATCTGGATCTTCATAAGTAGACGATGGTGGAAAATGCTGAGTGTAAGGGGTTGTGGGGATGGATTATCTTCGTTAGCCGCGTAGGATAAGGTCTCTCATAGACCAAACCCCTACAGGATGCTCTACAAGATATTCTGCGGCAAGTGTAGCTCCAAGAGCAAAGCCTCGGCGATTGTACGCCTCATGCTTTAAGGTGATCTCGTCAATGTCCGAATGATAGATAATGGAGTGGATACCGGGCACTTCACCTTCACGGATCGCCTCTATGGCTAGGCTGTCGTCATGAGTCGTCTGTCCTAAGTGCCAATGCTGTAATGAGGGGATCTCCTCAATGATCTCCTCAGCAAGAGTAATCGCAGTACCGCTAGGTGCATCGAGTTTATGTCTGTGGTGGATCTCCTGAATGCGTGGTATATACTCGGGGTAGGGTGCCATGAGACGAGCTAGCTGCTCGTTGAGGATCATCGTTAGGTTCATCCCAAGACTAAAGTTAGATGCCGCTAAAATTCCCCCTCGACCTGTATGAAGTATCTCTGATTTTAGCATCTCCAGCTGTTCTTTCCAGCCAGTGCTACCGGTCACGACGGGTAGCCCAGCCTGTAAAGCTCGTCGACATAGCTGATAACCACTCTCCGGCGTAGAGAACTCAATGGCTACATCAGCCTCTCGCAATGTCTCATCCTCCAGTGATGCGGCGTCAGATTTGTCTATCCGAGCCACGATATGATGCCCACGCTGAGTGGAGATCTCTTCGATCATATGCCCCATACGTCCGTATCCTAGGATAGCGATTTTCATTGTGTGATAGTGTTTAGTTCGATAAGTGCAGAAAGGGATCGTGTGCCACAGGAGGAGGAACCCTCTCCATAGTGCACAGTATATCGATTACTTCTTATTAGATCCCTTAGATTTAGCCCTATATGCAGTGTTGAGGAAATCAATGACCTCTTGAGTTATGTCATAGCCTTCCCCAGCATACATGACCCCTTCTAGACCTGTTGAGGTGAGGATTAGGTCGTATTTTCTGTCAGCATTAAAGGATTTTAGTTGCGCTACGACCTCATCGTGTAGAGCTTGCTGCGCATCTGCTTGAGCTTTCAACGCCTCCTCGGCGTAGCGTTGCTCTAGTTGTGCCCCTTCTTGTTGCATAGTGGTGATGCGCTTTTCCTCAGCATCCACCTGAGCTTGGGAGGTAAAGAGACCTTTTTGAGCCTTCTCCATATAACTTCCATAGGCTTCTTGAGCTTGCTGAGCTTTGTTTGCAAGGGTTTGTTGGTTACGTTTTAATCTAGCTTCGATCTGTTTATTTGCGTCTAGATAGTACTCATAGTGCTTATAGATCGAGTCAAGGGATACGACCCCAATCTTAAGAGCTTGGTAGGGTACAGGTTCACTCTGGATAGCACTACTTGATGCTGAGGTTGGCTGCTCTTGTTTCTGCTGACAGCTACCTAGTAATGTCATCAGTAGGAGTAGTGGAAGTAGGATAAACTTATGTTTCATAAATTGGTAGGGTTGAATATGGTCGTCGGGTGTAGTTAGGTAGTTATTTATTGTGGATTATCAGCTACTCGCTCTGTAAGGTTTTGCCTAGAGGATAGCTCAGACATTTGTTTATTAGCACATTCTATACCTCTCTTCTTTAAAGCTTTGCTGTCATCAATGTGAGAGCTGCGCATGACCTTTTCTCCCATGATTAGGAGCCTTAAGGCGAGCAGTAAGACGGCGAGCCCAATGATTAGAGCTGATATGATGATGAGTTTCATACTTATTCTTAGTATATTTGCAGGTAGACAAAGGTAGACCTTTTGTCGGACTTATGCACACATTAGGTATTGCAGACCACGTGTAGCACCTAGTAGGATGAGTTTATAACTAACTTTATTAAAGCAATAGACGATGCAAATTACAGATCTTACGCACATGCCTATCTGGCAGCACTTTTACGAAATTACTAAGGTCCCACGCCCCTCAAAGCATGAGGAGCAGATAATCGCTTTTCTTAAGAAGTTTGCTGAAGAGCATAAACTAGACTATGCTCAGGACAAAACGGGGAATATCGTTATCCGCAAGGGAGCTACTCCTGGGATGGAGGATAGAGAGACAATCATCCTACAGGGGCATATAGATATGGTATGTGAGAAGAATAGTGATGTAAAGCACGATTTCCTCAAGGATCCCATCAAGACAGAGATTACTGATGGCTGGATCCACGCTTGTGGTACAACGCTTGGAGCTGACAACGGTATTGGAGTGGCGGCAGGACTAGCCGTACTAACCGATCCTACAGTAGAGCATGGGCCTATAGAGTGTCTCTTTACAGTAGACGAAGAGACAGGGCTGACCGGAGCGATGGGCATAGAGCCCGGTTTCGTAAAAGGGCGTATCCTTCTCAACCTTGATAGTGAAGATGAGGGTGAGATGTTCATTGGCTGCGCTGGGGGTATGGGAACTATGGCTTATTTTGACTACACAGCCGAGCCGACGCCTGCTGGTTACATAGCAGTGGAAGTACAGGTGAGTGGGCTCAAGGGCGGTCATAGCGGCGGCGATATCCACGTAGGGTTGGGCAATGCAAACAAACTTCTCGTGCGTTATCTATATAAGGTCCTCAAGCAGGTCCCTCAGATGCGTCTCGCGTCTATCGATGGCGGTAACCTGCACAACGCCATACCTCGTGAAGCAAAGGCTGTTATAGCAATTCCTGCTAACCGCAAGGAAGACTTAGCCATCTGGGCGAACCAGATGGATGCTGAGTTTCGTAATGAGCTCAAGCAGGTTGATCCAAAGGTTAACATCCGCATTCAAACGGTTGAGACTCCAAAAGAGGTTGTCGATACTAAGACTGCAGATAGGGTCATCCGGACGCTCTATGCATGTCCTCACGGTGTCATGGGCATGAGTCACTCTCTAGAGGGCTTGGTCGAGACTTCAACCAACCTAGCTAGTGTCAAGATGCATGAGGCAGATCACGTGATTAGCATTGAGACTAGTCAGCGGAGCTCTACAGAGTCTCTCAAAGAGGATGTGGGCAATATGCTCTTAGCTCTATTTGAGCTGGCAGGGGCACGTACTGAGGTCCGAGATGGATATCCTGGATGGGCTCCTAATCCAGACTCCGAGATATTAAAGATTGCACAGAGTACCTACCGTGATCTTTTTGGCAAGGATCCGGAGGTGAAGGCAATCCATGCGGGTTTGGAGTGTGGACTCTTCTTAGCAAAGTATCCTTACTTAGATATGGTTTCCTTCGGACCTACGATGTGCGATGTCCACTCTCCTGCAGAGCGCATGGAGATCAAGACAGTAGAGATGTTTTGGAGACACCTCGTGGCTATCCTCAAGAATGCTCCTAAGCGAAAGTAGCCTACGAGAGAAACTCTGATATAAAGGAGAGTTATGGGCGAGGGGGGTGCTACCATCACGGTAACACCCCCCTCTTTCACATACACTAAACAAATTAATGGATTTGATATTTCTCTCGCCTTTTTGAGGTGCTTTGTACTCAGGGTTATTCAGAGATTAGGATTGTAATGTAGACCTTTATAAATCCACAGTCAGGGCTGTCCATGTAATGCCTCAATGATGCTGCTTGCCATCTACAGGAGTCCTGTATCTCTAGAGATTATGACGGATATTAAGGTCTCAGGGGATGAAGATTAGAGATAATCATTTTGGTGATTGGACGGGGATATCTGCAACTTCCTACTTATTATCAATAGGAACTAACGAGATATGTAGATAACGTACTTGGAGATTTGCCTTGTAGATAGAAAGGCTGGTTGAGGCTAAGAGTAGAGGTGCTTACTCCACGATTCACGGAGGTATACGCACACGCTTGTTTAGATTACTTAGCTCTAGTGCAATTAAAAACGGCTTGGGGAGTGCAGAGACCCGAAGACCTTTATCTCGAGGCGGGGAAATTAAAGTCTCAATACTAGGGCGAGACTATAGGCGTGCACTCATACTACGGAGGCTAGTCCCCGCAATACTATCAGCAATATCTTACTGGAGGAGCCCGAAGGGCCTTACCCTTCCTCAGGGCTATGTGTACAGCCTTCAGCTGTATCGTCGGAGCTACCTCACTCCACTCCTCTACGGCAAACGTAGGAGCCAAGGGGCACTGGTCCGTGATCCCAATATAAAAGTCGCAGATGTCGCAATCTAAATTAGGAACTATGGACGCCCTTGCCCCAGAGTTGCTTGCGTTATCATCCTTGTCGTCGATTAGGACTGATAGGAGAGCGGTACCGGTAGATGCTGCTGAGAGAACATCAGGATTATGCCGGTGCACACCCTTACCGACCAGAGCTAATAGATAGATTAGCCCTAATAGGAAAGCTGTCGACCTCGTCGGTATATGGATATATCTGAGTTCTCTCATAGACTACTCCGTTGGCAAAGATAGTAAAAAATAAAATCTTACGACCTACCCCTCAATTTGGAGAATGCTAGGGAGCGCTTGGTCAAATTTTAGAGATGTAGCTGGCACATGAAGTCTCCACAGGTATAGAGAGGTTTGCAAACTGAGGCAGGGTAGGGCGACTCTTATGATGCTAAAACTAGGCATTAGTGCAAAAAGGGTAAATCTATACCTCGTAAAGATCTATTTCTCGCTCTACTGAAGCTGAAATATTTATTCCCAAAAGGCGAATCATTCATTACCGAATACTTAATCGAGCATCCCGTAATAGACATTCGACCTCTCGGGAATAAATATTTTGTGCATACGGAGCTATTTGCAATTTACTCGGGGAGGGGATGATTCTTTAGCCAAGATCCATCGGAGGAAATAACCATTGGACTGATTTCAGCCCTTGTAATAAACTCCTGCAGGTACGGTTGTGGACCTGGAGCAATATACGCCTAATAGTCGTTTTGCTTAATAGATCTCTTTTTATTATCTTGGCTCCTGCGAAGGTATTGGGAGGAAGGAATGTTTGACTTTAAATAAAATGACAACGCAAGTATAACCTTTAAAACTCACAACATTTATGAAACAGAGCTTCTTGTATCTATTATTGCCACTGACTCTGCTCTTGGCAATTTCTTGCGATAGAGATAATGAGCCGGGAGCCGTACCCAAGCCCCCAGAGATTGTCTCTATTACGGCCTTGGACGCCTCGGGGATCCCATTGGCGCATCCTACCCATACAGTTTCGGCAGATAGGAGTACGGTGGATATCATTACCTCAGAGTCATATGTACTAGCTGTAGATCTGAAGCTCCCATCTGTAGAGCCTAAAGCTGTCATTAAGACGGGATCAGATTGGCTATCTGCTTCCGGCGGGGGTAGAGAGGGAGGAGAGATCGTACGCTTCGTACTACAAGTAACGACCAATAAGTCTCAGGATGGGCGCATAGGCTTTGTAGACTTTGTCAATACGGCAGACCCTGGCAAGTTCGTCACACTTATGATAACTCAAAGAGGGAATAGCCCATCTCAGGAGTCGGCACCCGTCATATTAGCCGTCGAGGCTGTAGATAACCAAACGGGGATCCCACTCTCAGAGATAAAGCATAAAACGGAGTCTCCCTACACGATGATAGAGATAGATACCCCCGAAGCTTATACTATCAACCTCAAAGTGGAGTCTAAGGGCTCTCCATCAGACATTGTCGTTACGTCAGGTAGTGAGTGGCTTCACGCGGAGCTGCTTAAGGAGGAGACAGATCGGGTACAAATATTTAGAGTATCTATCTCAGCTAGCCAGCTTACAAGTATGCGTTACGGCGTGATCCGCATTTTTAGCAAGAAGGATCCGTCTAAGCATCTACTGGTAAACATCTCACAAAGAGAGGGTGCTACCCCAGAGCCGCCCAAGAGTGCACCGGTCGTTACCTCCGTCGTGGGTGTTTCCATGCCTGGTAAAGAGCCTCTCCCTAAGCAACAGCATACGAGTAGTGCCCCCTTTGGTCTTATCTCCGTCAATACGAGTGGGAGTTACACGCTCCTCTTTAGTGTGACCTGCTCTAATCTATTAGAGGTTGCTATTGAGGAGGGATCTTCTTGGCTTACACTGGGTAAGGTAGAGCAAGATGCGGAGAGTGGCGTGCAAACATTTACTCTGACACTCGCTGCAAATGTCTCTAATCAGTCTCGCATGGCAAGGATTAAACTGGCGAATTCAGAGGCTAAAGATTTGAACTTTATAGTAATGGTCGATCAGGTAGCTTCGGGAGGCACATCCTCAGAGCAGCTAGCTCTTGGTTATATAGCTCCGTGGAATATAGATCGTGATGGGGTATTTATCAAGAGTCACTCACCGTATGAAAATCAGAAAGGAATGGTCAATTGGCTTCAGGCTATCAAGATACTTCCATTATCCGGGCGGAGTATAGAAGGGCACATGTACATTATGCCAACTTATGAGCAGTGTCTGAGTGTGATCCCAAACAATATGGACCCTGGGTATATCGCCGCGACGATCCGATTTAATGAAGACGTAGATCGAAAAAACTCTGAGGAGACTGTCGTAGTCAAGAATAGAACAATCACCTCGACCAACGACTATTATGGACGCAAGGGAACTAATATTGTATACGCAATCCGCTTTAAGGGGGACAAAAAACAATACTCGGTGTGGAGATATTGTAAGTCTGGGGGCTCCCTTGTTATCAAACAGCTACCAGTCCCAGATGGAGCCAACTGGACTATGACAGATGTCGCGAGCGAAGCCTTCTGGGATGAGCATCACGAGGGACTTGTTACGCGTGAGTTCGCTCTCGCCGGATTGGGAAATGCTGACGGATCTGAGATTACACTCTCAGGGGAAATGGGATACTTTTGGAGCAGCTCAGATGATGGAGATTATGTGAGTGCAGCCAAGGTCTCACAACATTTGGCATATACGGATAATATGACTTTTAAAACATTAAGAGTCAACATCCGCCCCTATCAGATAGATAATTGATTAGACTGATTGTAATATGAAACGGAATATACTATCTCTCTCACTATTCTTATCGATAGTCATCATATCGCTCTATGGATGTGATGGTGACGATCGGAGGACAACAGAACCAACGATCCCCTCCTCTCCTGTGATCGAGTCTGTATCTGCGGCTGACATTAACACGGGAGAGCCTCTAAGTGCGCAAGAACACTTCAGCGTATCAGATGGTAATCAGACAATACGTTTAGATGTCTCTGACGCTTTCGCATTCCGTCTAAAAGTTACGACTAAAGGGGCGCGGGCTACAGCAACTGTAGTCTCGGGGAATGGTTGGCTCAAGGTTAGAGAGCTGACGAATGAGTCAGATCAAGAGCAGCTCTTTCTTATCGTACTATCGGGAAATGGCGAAGCCTCAGGACGTGTCGGTGTCGTGGCTCTCGTTAATGACAAATTCCCTCAAGAGAGAAGGGTCGTCTCTATTTATCAAAGGGGTAGCTCAACGTCCGGTGATACGGACGAGTATGCGCCGGTCATTGTGTCCGTAGTGGCGATTAATCCGATGAATGATCAGCCACTCGTCAATCCTAAGCATATTACTTCGTCTCCTTTTACCTCCATAAAGGTAGGAACGCATGACACCTACGCTCTGCTGTTTGAAGTTTTGGGGATGCCCTCTCCTGCAGCTGGGAGAGTCCATTTTGGAGATTGGCTTAGCCTATCGGAGCAATCTACAGGGATGAGCGGTAGCACAACACGAATGTTCAGGTTACATATCCAGCAAAACGGGACGCCAAATAGTCGTGCCGGTTCAATAGAGTTCTATAACACCAAGGCACCTGCCCAAAAGATTATCATAGAGATCAGACAAGACGGTAAGAAAGAGCTGCATGAACCCGAAAATATTCGGGATCGCCTGGCTCTAAATTATGTCGCGGAATGGAATGTGGACAGAAAACTGGCTTTCATTACGACACATGATAATAAGGAAAATCAGAAAGCCCTATTCTCTTTTGTCGATGCAACGACACTTTTTGCTCAGCCTGTTACGGTGGAAGGTAGAAATTATATTTTGCCATCCTGTATGCAGTGGCTGAGTATAGTACCTATTGAGGGCGTTTATAGTCGTTCTGACAAATTAGAATTAAATCTAAGCGAAACTTGTATGGTGGGAGGACGCACGATAGAATCTAAGAATCACTATCTCAATGTCAAGAGTACGCATACGACTTACGCTATCCGCTTTATCGGAGATAAGGAGCAGCAATCTGTTTGGCGGTATGTCTATAAGGATAATCCATCTGGATCCGGGAAGATCCTTACGATAGAGGAGCGTCATATGACGCCAGAGGCTAGTTGGACATTAGAGAGTATCTCCAATGATACTTTTTGGGAGCAAGATAGAGATCAGGTAGTCATTAGATGTTTTTCTACTCCTGGGTATGCATTGGGGAACCCATATACTGGACAGCCAGACAATAATCGGATCGAATACTTTGGTGAGTGTGGGTTTTATTGGTCTTCTACCTCTGCCGGTGTAGAGCAAGCCTGGGCTATGGAGGTCCTTGATCCACAAGTGAGGACTAGGGATTTCTACGCAAAGATAGATGGGAATAGCATTCGACCATTTAGACAGACGCTGATGGAGTAATGAGTATAATCCATTAAAAGAGTTTACGACATGAAAGCACAAATAAGACATATCCTTTGGTTAGCATCGATTGGATGCTTGCTTGGATTTCTTAATCTTAGAGTAGAGGCTCGGGACATCTCCCCGAGATCTCTAGATGAGGGTGCAAGGGAGAGCGTCCTTGTCGAGTTTACCTTTGGTGATGATTCAGGAGAGGGGATTACAATCTTTGACAAAGACTTCAATGAGTTTCTTACCGTCATAGATGATAAGGCGGATGTTATCAGGGGGCATCAGATCGTTATCAACGCAAAGGGCAAGGACGGGCGCACCTTTTATCTAGGTAAGTGGTGGAAAACAGGGCAGAGCGATCGCAATGATATCAAGTCTCTGCCCCTAGAACTAAGGGCTGACTATGACCTAAGCATTAGCCTTACCTTCCAGTATCAGGTTACCTATTCTGTGAGAGGAGAGGGTGGAGGATCAGTGCAAGGGTTTTTCTTAGATAGGTCAGATCCATACGCTTGGTACCCTGAGGAAATTCCTTTTACACCACCCCGCCGTTTCTTCCTCAAGGATAGGGATACATTTAAGTTCAAGGCGACGCCAAAAGATGGATACAGGGTTAAGGCGTGGTATCTCAATGGCGAAGTCATCGAAGGTGAGAAAGGCCTGGAGTATACTATAAATCAGCCTAAGATCTCGATCAATGTCGAGGTAGAGTTTGAGTCAGACTCTCCGGTTGTAGAGGAGCATTCGCTTACAATCTCTTTGATAGGAGGTAAAGATCTTTCTGTCAAATATGAGGGGGACGAGGAGCCCGTCGCGCCAGTAGACGGAGTTTATAAAGTCAAAAAAGGACGCATCCTAATCATCGATGCAGAGCAAGACAATGATCGTCACCTCACGGAGGCTTATTGGTCAGAGGATGGGGGCGTGACTCACCATGACTTTACGGAGCTCCCTTTGAGATTACCTGTAGAGGATAATGATTTACTCGTCAGTATTACCTTTAGAGACATAGTCCTTTATTCGGTAAGAGGAGCCGGTGGTACACTAGAGGCTAGAGTTTGTACGGCTGATCCCAATGGCTTGGAGGTGCCTATAGCCTCTGGAGATCCGTTTGACCCTACAAGTGGTAAGCGCTATCGCTTTTATGCGACGGCTGAAGGAGGCTATCGTACCTCGTGCTGGTATCTAGATGGTGTCCGTCAAGACGGACCTCTGGAGCGAGTTTTTGAAGTAGACGCTCCGCAAAAGAGTTTTAATGTGGAGGTTTCCTTTGAGGTTATCCCACAGCATAATGTGACATTGGCAGCAGCTCCAAGCAATGCTGCTGAGAGTCTTACCATTTGGATTAAGGCGGGGGATGACCTCTTTACTCCGCAGCCATCTCTCAGTGGCTCCTTCCCTGAGGGGAGTTGTTTACGATTCTCTGCTGCAGCTATTACAGGCTATACGCTAGAAGCTTTCTATATCTCTGGTACTCGTCGAGACTATGAAGTGGATGATAGTGGGCTTCATTTTTTCATCCTTGATGAGTTAATAGAGAGCGTGTCTGTCATTGCTCAGTTTGACCCTCATGTGACATTTGCTCCGATTGGAGAGTCTGGCACTCTCTCAGCTCAGTCTGAGAGCAAGGAACTTCAGTCTAAAGCTCCCGTAAAAGAAGGTAAGACCATCATCTTTACGGCCACTCCTAACCCATACCATGTGGTGGCTCGCTGGGTGGTCAATGGTGTGGATTACCAGATGGACGGGAAGCTATACGTAGGGAATACCCTAGAGATCACCATGACAGACAAACCTCTGGATGTACGGGTTGAGTTTGCTCCACAGGTTGCTCCAGAGGTTCAAGTCACTTTCTCGACTAGTGATACCAGCCGAGGTACACTGTCTGCTTTTAACGTCAGTGTGGAGCCAGAGAAATCTTTGGTCAGCCCGGCGGTGGTAGAGCTAGGGACAGCGATCGAGTTTAGACTAACACTAAAAGATGGGTATAAACTCTCTCGGTGGTCAGTAAATGGGAGCCCCGTAGCCCCAGAGATCGATGGCACCGGTAGCACACGCCCTGTACTGCGCATTACTTTATCCGAGGAGACAGTCCTCGACAATCGGCTTACGGTCATTGCTGAGCTCAAGGAAGAGATGAGTGTAGAAGGGCTAAAGACTCCATTTAGTAACGTATATCTCATGGGAGGTCAGCTCGTCATAGAGAGTGCGCCTGGCTCCCATTATGCAGTACATTTTGCAGATGGGATGTTGATTGCTGATGGCTTTACCACTAGTCATACGACCTGCATCCCGATATCACGAGGAGCTCTTATCGTAACCCTACAAGGCAAGAGCTACAAGGTGCTAAATCCTTAAGGCGTTTTTGACCTAAGATCGAGCTCCCTAGGCATAGAGGATGTACGTTCCCTTGCTTTGGCCTTGTGAGGCTGATAAAAATGATTCCTAAGTAAATGAAGAAATGACTCCGTGGCGGTAAAATATTTATTCCCGAGAAGCCAAATGATTATTACGGGATGCTTGATCGAGTATTAGCGAATGATCAGTACACTATTCGGGAGTAAATATTTTACCGCTACGTCGCTGTTTCTCCTATCCCCCTAGATGAAGAGCTGAGCCCCTCTACATGGAGGTGAGAGATATGAGGTTTGCAAAATGAAGACTATACGAGACTATTTTGTTATCTTTGCGGATGATATAGCGAGAGCCTATAGGCTTTCTGTACATAATATAGTTTATGCTCAAAGAAATTTTATCTATCTCTGGTAGACCTGGGCTGTATAAGCTCCTTACGCATACCAAGAATAGTATCCTCGTTGAGGATCTGCAGACCAAGCGTCGTATGCCAGCCTACGCCTCGGATCGCGTAGTGTCTCTGGGGGATATCTCTATTTACACGAAGAGTGAAGAGGTGCCTCTACGCATAATCCTTCAGACACTATTAGATAAGTATGAGGCTGCTCCGATCGATCTTAAGAGCCTCGATGGCAAGGAGGCCTATTTTGAGTTCTTTGCAGAGGTACTCCCTGAGTATGATCGTCAGCGGGTACACGACAATGACATTAAGAAAATCCTTCGCTGGTACAACATCCTTGTAGAGACTAACAATACAGACTTCTCAGCGCCAGAGTCCAAGGAGAGTGCCGAGGAGGAGAAGCCCGCTGAGGGTGCGGCAGAGGCGTAAGTAGTTAGAGCCCAGTCAGGGCTCATATCCTATCGTCCAATACTTTATTACATTAATATCATGTACAAAGAACTGAAGAATTTCCTCACAAAAGAGCTCCAAGACACAAGGGATGCTGGGCTATACAAAGAGGAGCGTATCATCATTACTCCTCAGACCGCCGCGATAAAAGTGCAGGGGGGTAAGGAGGTCTTGAACTTTTGCGCCAATAATTATCTAGGTCTCTCTGACAATCCTCGCCTCATAAAGGCGGCTAAGGAGATGATGGATGCCCGTGGTTATGGTATGAGTAGCGTACGCTTTATCTGTGGTACGCAAGATATTCATAAGAAGCTAGAGCAGGCTATCGCTCACTACTTCCATACGGAGAATTGCATTCTCTACGCAGCTTGCTTTGACGCTAATGGGGGTGTCTTTGAGCCCCTTTTTGGAGCTGAGGATGCAATTATCAGTGACTCGCTAAACCACGCCTCTATCATCGATGGCGTACGCCTTTGCAAAGCTAAACGCTATCGCTATGCAAATGCTAATATGGAGGAGCTCGAGAAGTGCCTTCAAGAGGCTCAGGAGCAGCGCTTCCGCATTATCGTAACCGATGGTGTCTTTAGTATGGATGGAAATGTCGCTCCTATGGATAAGATTTGCGACTTAGCAGATAAGTATGATGCCCTTGTGATGGTCGATGAGTGTCACTCTGCTGGTGTCGTCGGTAAGACAGGACGAGGTGTAGCTGAGGCTTTTAATTGCTTCGATCGTATAGATATCCATACGGGTACACTCGGTAAAGCATTTGGTGGTGCTATAGGAGGCTTTACGGCAGGCCCCAAGGAGGTCATTGATTTACTACGTCAACGCTCTAGACCCTACCTATTCTCTAACTCTCTACCCCCGGCTGTCGTCGGTGCGGGTCTGGAAGTCTTTAAGATGCTCGAGGAGGACGACTCACTGCATACCAAGTTGATGGAAAACGTTTCCTACTTCCGAGACAAGATGCTGGCAGCCGGCTTTGATATCAAACCCACGCAAAGTGCTATCTGTGCCGTGATGCTCTACGATGCCCCTCTGTCACAGCGCTATGCCGCACGACTTCTAGAGGAGGGAATCTATGTGACGGGCTTTTACTATCCTGTCGTCCCAAAGGGTGAGGCTCGTATCCGCGTCCAGCTCTCAGCTGCTCATGAGCGTGAGCATCTTGACAAGGCTATTGCAGCTTTCATCAAGATTGGCAAGGAGCTAGGTGTCATCAAGTAAATCTATAGATAATAATCTAGCAAGCTAGAGGTAAGGTGACTAGAGACACCCCCTAATCAATAGGAGGGATGTCCTAGTCACCTTCCTTTTATAACCCCTATTTTTTATGACTCCTCGAGTAGTTGTCGACAGCTCGATACCTTACATGGCAAATGGGATGCCCCTAGGTGTGGATGCTCTTTACTTATCCAGTGGCAAGATTACAGCAGATAATGTCGCAGATGCTGACGCATTGATGATACGCAGTGTGACGCATTGCGATAGGGCTTTGCTAGAGGGAAGTCGCGTACGACTGATAACCTCTGCGACTGCTGGCTTTGATCATATTGATATAGCCTACTGTCGCGAAATGGGGATCCGATGGTTTAACGCACCGGGATGTAATGCTGATTCCGTAGCTCAGTATGTCTTGACGGCGATCGCTTACGTTGCCTTAGAGCAAGGCTTGCAACCAGAGGATATAACTCTAGGAGTCATTGGGACAGGACATACAGGAGGACGCGTTTATCAGAGAGCACAGGCTATTGGTATGCGAGTACTCCTTTATGATCCTCCATTGATTACAGCATTCGACACCCATGACGATTGGGCGGGATATCTAGATAAGTTGACTGAGAGTGGAGAGCCTCGGCCATACCTTGCTAATGAGATGGAGGATATTAGAGATTTTTATGTCACCCTGCCCGAATTACTCTCCAAGGCAACGTTTATCACTCTGCATGTCCCCCTGACTAAGGCAGGAGAGGCTCCGACGTATCATCTGGTCAATGACACGTTTCTGCATGGATTAGAACGAAGACCGTGGATTATTAATGCCTGCAGAGGATCGGTTGTAGACACGAAAGCTCTCATTCAAGCTCTGGATGAGAAGAAAGTATCTGGTGCTGTCATAGATTGTTGGGAGGGTGAGCCACAGATTTCGCAGGCTTTGTTAGATAGGGCCCCCCTAGCTACACCGCATATTGCCGGGTTTTCTGTACACGGGAAGGCACAAGGAGCTGTACAAAGTCTACAACACTTGTGTGACTTTTACCAACTCAATGACGAGCGATTAGCTTTTGCTCATCCCACGGAACCCATAGAACCGTACATAGACCTGTCTGGAGTAAATGAAGATCAGATTGTCTGGCGGGCTTTGCTACACACATTGGATCTAAAACTTGTCACACAACAGCTGCGTGCTAACATTTCAACATTCGAGCAGCAGCGTGTCTCTTACCATCATCCTTACGAACCACGGGACTATATACTCCGCAATGCTCCGGCATCTTGTCGGACTCAGCTCGGGGCACTAGGGTTTGTCTGTCAATAAAATACAGACTAGAGCTGCGCAGGGTAGCGTGATCGTCCGTGTTGTAAAGCTATCTCTTCGGTAGAGAAGTACCCTTTGTGGTATTTAATTGCAAAGACATCACTCGCGGGACAGTAGAGAGCCTCGACAACATCATAGCGTATTGGCAAGGAGATTCTCATGTGCCGTGCATAGTGCTCCCCTCCAAGTACCATTTGGCGAGCTTTGTTTAGATCTATAGCGTCTAAAGGTGTTGTAGCGGTAAACTCCATACGACTCTTTACCTCTACGACTAGCAGATGACGACCATCTGTTGCTATGATGTCAATTTCGTAATGCTCCTTGCGCCAATTGACTTCTAGGATATGTATCTGCCGGGATAAGAGATAACGATGAGCAGCTCGTTCGCCAGCAGCTCCTAATTCATTGGATAGAGCCATGGATGCTTTGTGGTGTACGAGAGAGTAGGTAGGTGTCTATGTGCCGCTCCTTTTTCTCAGGTATGATGTCTGCTATAGGAGTTAGCAGTCCTGTTTCCTCCACATCTCCGAACTCGTCATTGATTGCCGTGCCAAAGATTCGGATCTCTGGTGTGAGTGACATGTAGGCATTAAAGAGAGGGGGAATATTGATGTCATATTTGCGCACCTCAGCCTTGAGCGTGCGGTAGTCACTCTTTAGGTCATTCTTGACAAAAAGCCTGTCTATTTCTTCTGGGTCTATATCGATATCTACCGGATTCCTCGGGACCACTAGATTATCCTGATCTGCGAAATATATCTCCATGAACTTAAGGATCAAGTTGCGGCAGTACTTATTATAAGTTTTGTACATGGTCACCTTGCCAAAGAAATACTTGATCTCGGGATAGATCACCGTCAGAGCCCCGAGACCGTCCCATAGATTGTCTAGTGTATAGATAGAGGACATAAGCCCCGCACGTGTCGTCTGGAACTCGTGGCTTACGAATGATCGTCCTAGCTCAATCGTATAGGGGAGGTAGTCTTGTATAAATTGATCGCTGAAGGTGAACATATGCGAGGTCGCCAATGCGTCTGTCTGTTCTTGATGACGCAGTACTGCCTCGCCGAGAATATAGCGATATCCGCCCATGATCTTCTCAAGCTCCGGATTCCATACGATAAGCTGCACATATCCATCATCCATTAGATCGTACCTATCCACGTCACATTCTAGACCGGTCCCGCCACCGCCAGCCCGAAAGCTCTCCTCGCGCAGGCGCCCTACCTCAAGCATCGTGTTGGGGGCTTGGGAGGCATAGAAAGCATATATCTCGTTATCAGCTTTATTTGTCGTGCGAATGAAGAGATCTTTTGTCAACTCTTGTCGTATTAATTGCCGATCTATCGGTGCTATGACGGGTTGCTCTGGGGCACTACTCATTGGGGTAATTGGTCTTTCAATTGGTACACTTGCTGCCTGATAAGCTCCACCTTGTGAGGTAATTCACTAGGGCTTAGCCCATCGAACTCTTTATAGGGTATAGGATCTCCGACGACGACGGAAAAAGATTTGCCTCGGGCCGCGAACATCTCGTGGGGCAGTAATGCAGTGCCTATGTTAAAGCGCACACCTAGAGCTTTCCGTAGTCGTTCGATTTGGTAGAACCATATTGAGTTGCGACCATGAAAGTATAGGGGTACGAGAGGTCTCTTGGACTGCCTTGCCTGCTTGATAAAGCTTGGTCGCCATGGAGGATCTTGTATCTTCCCGTCCAGCAGCCGGGAGCACAGACCTGCGGGAAATGTAATTACGGGTAGGTCTCCCATTAGAGCCTCATGCATTTTTTTGATAGAGTCGCGGGCTTGGGCTCCATACTTATTGACTGGGACAAAAATCTTGGCTAGCGGCTTCAGGTTGAGTAAGAGATCGTTGACGATGTAGCGAATATCAGACTGATAGTGGTTAGCTATTAGGTGAGTTAGGCAGATCCCGTCTAGACCACCTAGGGGATGATTGCTGATAAAGAGCGCACGGGGGCTAGCCAACAGCCGATCTTCACCGATGAGAGTTAGGGATATGCGAAACTCCCGAATCAAGGCATCCATAAAGGGAACACCCTCTAGACGCCCATAACGTCTGAGGACGTCATTGATCTCTCGCTGATGGATGAGCCGAGCGATACTGTTAGATAGAAAGGCTGGCAGGGGCTTCTTGCGTCGTCGATTGATGATGGAGCCTATGTCGATCTGTTGTGGATGAAACATCTCCCCGAGCATATTCGTACATATCGTTTGGTGCAAATGTACGACTTATGACGCACATAGATGCTCATGCTCGCCTAGGCTAGATACATATTTGACAATAAGATTGGAGAGCATACGGGGAGGGTGAACTTTTATACTGGAATTGCGAATCGATAGTTCCGAAATAATTAATCTGTTACTCCAGAGTTGTCGATACATTATTCCGTGATAAATCATTGTCCATTCCGGGATCATCTTTGGATTACTCAGGTATGCTGCTCGATTTAGTCCGCTGAGGGCGGAGGGCTAGTCTTGTTGCTGGAGTTTAGTATTTGTGTTACATTTGCAAAGGGTACTGGTTAAAGCCCTCTGCGAATATGAAAAGTGTATACTGGTCTGTACGTTCTCTCCTCTCTACTGTGGCGTCTATACTGCTGGGGTGGCTAGGATTCTCCAGCTGCTCAGAGTCTCATGTAGGAATGATGGAGTATGGGACACCGACGGTTGAGTACGAGGTTAAAGTACATGTTACGGATCAAGACGCCAAGCCGGTCGAGGGTCTTCAGGTGGGTATCTCAGAGGATCATAGAGAGAAAAAAGGTCTAACAGATGGCCAGGGAGACGTCGAGCTGGATGGATCCTATACGGGCTTTCGTAGAGATCATAAGATCACCCTAATGGTTAAGGACATTGATGGGGAGGATCGTGGAGTCGTGACGGACAAGGAGACGACTATTGAGATTAGAGAGAGTGATTTCGTTAGCAAGGGTAACGGTCATTGGAATAACGGCAAAGTTGAGAAAAGCATAGAGATTACGGTCGAGCGCAGGGCGCTTTGACATGTGATTTAATTGTAGCCCCTATATGTGAATAGATATATGAAGCGATCCCTATCTCATTTTTTCTCTCATCTGATCATCGGAGGGCTGCTTAGTCTTATCGGCTCTCTGGGGTTTGCTGGCTGTAAGAGTCGTGCTACCAATACGACAAATAAGAGAGATAATACGGAGCATGCAGACTCGACAGACCATATCGTGTCTAGACCTGTACCGGGAGGTACTGGAATGTTGATGTACGGTACACCGACTACGACCTTTGAGCTTAAGGAAATCGTCCCGCCCGACGGGTCAGAGGAGTAAGTGGAGACCGTAATATCTGAAGGTTGATGGGATTTGGCAAACTCACATCCGTGGGATCATCGCTCTTGCGCCCCACTCTGAAGCAACGGATAGCTCTAGATTTGCATCGTTTGGTGCGAGATGAGAATGTACGTCAACACCCGATGACGACGCTCTTCTGGGAGTGCACCCTCCGTTGTAACCTGCACTGTGGGCACTGTGGTAGTGATTGTCGTGTAGAGAGCGGAGTCGACGAGCTGTCTGTCCCGGACTTCATCCGCATCATTGATGGGTTGACGCCTCACGTTAATCCTCATCAGTTGCTTATTATCTTCACAGGCGGAGAGGCTTTAGTGAGGCGAGATATAGAGGAAGCAGGTATAGCCCTTTACCGTAGAGGCTATCCGTGGGGAATTGTAACAAATGGGATGCTCCTGAGTGCAGAGCGCCTGGAGAGCTTACGAAAGTCCGGACTGCATACGGCGACCGTAAGTTTAGATGGTTTTGCCGAGGCTCATAATGCCTTGCGAGGCCATCCTCTTAGCTATGATCATGCTTGGAGAGCAATCCAATTGCTCGTATTGGCAGAGGATTTAGTATGGGATGTGGTGACTTGTGTCAATCCGATGAATTTTGACTCTCTCCCAGCCTTTCGTCAGCAACTGATAGATGCTGGGGTGAAGCGGTGGCGGCTATTCTCCATTTTCCCTGTAGGACGAGCTGCATACAATAAAGACCTTCAACTTTCTGATGTGCAATACTACCAGATGATGCAATTTATTGTTGAGACTAACGAGCAAGGAGACATTGAGGCGCAGTATGGTTGTGAGGGTTATTTAGGGGCCTTTGAGGGGAAGAGTCGTAAGCAGTTTTACCAGTGTCGTGCCGGGGTCAATGTGGCTTCCATACTATGCGACGGATCTATCAGTGCCTGTCCTAGTATTCGCTTTGATCACAAGCAGGGTAACGTGTATCAAGATGATTTATGGCGTGTGTGGCAGAAGGGTTTCGTGAGTTATCGAGATCGCTCGTGGGCTAAGACGGGGCAATGTACATCCTGTAAAAGTTGGAAGTATTGTCTAGGCAATGGGATGCATCTACGAGATGATGAGGGAAAGCTCTTAGTCTGTCATCTCAAGCGTTTAGAGGCAGGCGCGGAGGCTCTACACCTCTCCAAGGCAAGATGACGACTGAGAGACGACTGTTTGTCACAGAGCAAATAGCAGATTATGCGTATAGAGAGCTCCATCTGACAGCTATCGGCTTTGCGCATGCTGAGGCTGTCCCTTCGGATGTCTGGGATGCTTATCAGCGAACTATCAGAGGCTATTCATACGCTGGGCTAGATTATTTACAGCGTTACGACGATGTGCGTTCAGATCCCCGGAGGCTACTACCAGGAGCCCAGTCTATTATCGTTGTAGCTCAGAGTTATTATCCACCTATTAGGCAGTCCTTAGAGGCTCCTCAGGTAGCTTACTACGCCTATGGTCGGGATTATCACAAGGTAGTCCGAAAGAAGCTAGAGCGACTATTAGCTTACATTCAGTCGGATATAGACACAGCGGCTACGGGACGTGTGTGCTGTGATACAGCTCCTCTACTAGAGCGTTACTGGATTCGGCAGAGCGGATTGGCTTACCAGGGGCACTCCAAGATGATGATCATACCTAAGCAAGGGACATTCTTTATTTATGGCTTTGTAGTTGTCTCACTCCCTCTAGAGTATGGCAGGGCAATCGCTGGCAACTTATGTGGTAGTTGTCGGAGATGTATCGATCATTGCCCTGGGGGTGCACTACAAGCTGATGGCAAATTCCTGGCAGATCGCTGTTTGAGCTATCTAACCATCGAGCATCGTGGGGAATGGCCAGAGGATGTTATTGAGAGGATTGGCAATCGACTCTTTGGATGTGATGTCTGCCAGCTAGTATGTCCACACAATGCACACTGTATGCCTCACGACGAACTCGACTTTATGCTCCGCCCTGCTATTGCTCAGCTGTCCTATACTCAGCTAGAGCTTTTTACACCACAACTCTATGATACGCTAACGATAGGCTCTTCGATGAGACGTTGTGCCTACGAGGACTTCAAAAGAAACGCTGCAGCCGTCCTAGCCAATCGCTCAAAATCTCTATGACTCGAAGACAATATAATATAGCAAGCCTACGAGGGCGCTTCATGCACCGGCTGAAAGACTACGGGCTACCTCTAGCTATCTGTATAGGTATCGTGGGATACCGACCACTATCACTGCTCAGTCCTGTAATCCCATATCTTTTGGTATTGATGCTCTTCTTTAGCTTTCTCAAGCTTACACCTAGAGATTTGCGCATACGTCCCATACATCTTTACATGCAGCTCATACAGATCGTATTGTCTATCGGGGGGTACCTGATCGTACGCTACTCTGGGCTAAACGAAAGTCGGCTACTTGCCGAGGGGCTTATGATTTGTTTCTTCTGTCCAGCAGCGTCAGCATCGCCTGTCGTCATCGGATTCCTTGGGGGCAATGTGGCCTTGGGCACAAGTTATGTACTACTGACCAGTGTAGGGGTTATCGTACTAGCCCCACTCTTGCTGGGATTTTTCGGCAGCGCAGCGGTGGACTATGGAGCTGCCTTTGTGGAGATCTTCTCCCGTGTGCTGCCAGTTATCACGATACCACTCCTTGCTGCTTGGTGCGTGCGCTACGGAGTCAAGCCAGTATATCGACGACTCACAAGGATCCCCTCAGCGAGCTTCTGGGTCTGGATCATCAGTCTCTCATTGATTATGGCGAAGACGGTCTACTTTATAGCCCAGGAGCCTAAGGCGATGATCCCAACTATGATCCTCCTAGGTGGTATGGGTTTAATAGCGTGCATCGTACAGTTTGCCTTAGGGAAGTGGCTTAGCCTGCGCATCCTCGGGGAGTCTATCACATTGGGGCAAAGTCTTGGACAGAAGAACTCTACCATAGCTATCTGGCTTGCCCAGAGTTATCTTAACCCACTTTCATCAGTTGCTATGGCAGCTTACTCTATCTGGCAAAATCTGCTTAATGCCTACCAGATACATAAGGCTAGTAAAAGCTCTGCGAGAGATCGCTAGTCGTCTCTATACAGATATCTCAAATTGGGGGAGAGTCGTGTTTGCCAGAGATATATTATTTGGAGGTTAGGGATAAAAGCTCTGGCATTAAGAGGCGAGGGATCTCATCGGGGGAGACAAAATACTCTGGAATAGCCAATTCATAATTCCGTAATCCTCGATCGAGCATTACGGAATTACGAATTCGTCTCTCCGGAGTCTTTTGCAAATCATCCCTACAGATGCGAGATCGACACATTGCAGTATCGTCTAGCAACGAACGAAGATTGGGAGCGAATATAAAGGACCCTCGCGAAGAGCAGTCAATCCAAAAGGCTTAGGGCTGAGTAAGTGTAGGGGATTAAAACCACTTGGCTATCTCGTCGGATGAGAGGGAGATCATAATAGATCGTCCGAGCGGGTCGAACTGAGAGTCGGGCGTGAGGAAAAGGTCTGAGATAATCTGGCTGGGTTGTGCAGCTCGCGTGTGTAGTGTGTTGCGGACGAGATCAGAAGCTCTGCGGAGAGCTTCGTCAGAGAGAAAGAGTTGTGCTAGGATCTCTGCTTGAGTGAGATCAGGAGCGTTTTTCTCGAGCTCCTCTCGGGTGAGGTATTTATTTAGTATCTCAGTGACTAAGTCTGCAACGCCTATAGGGCGTAGAGGTTTGGGGACGGCATAGATGGAGTAGATGGGATCTACTGTATCCTTACAAAGCTCGCCATGAGGGTAAGAAGAGTCTTCTCCCGGTCTCTGTGTCTCACACTCTTGAGCTGAGATCTCGAAGCCTATCAGACGTAGACTTGCTATAAGCTGTTGGCTAGTGGGGTATACCTCCGGGGGTAAAGATAGCTCCTCGGCAAAGAGTAACGGTTGCGCCTGCTCTGGCTCAAGCTGCAGGGTTGCTATCTGCTGCTCATAGTAGATACGTAGCAAAGCACGCTCGATGCTTATGACAGCTAAGCGGTCGCTCATAGCGGTGAAAAGGTACCGCTCTTGAAAGGTATAGACTAAATTTGCCCCGTCGACTGGTTGGGAGGTTTCAGATGATACGGCAAAGAGGGTATCTGGAGTTGCCGATGTCGTGAGGGGACTGCTATCTGCTCCGGGTCTCTGCTGGAAGTCTTCTATAAACCCGGCCCAGCCATCCGATGCACTACTCCTAAAAGTGTCTAGAGGGTCTACAAGTTTGGATGAAACGGTATTAAAGGGATTGTATGAAGGGTCTATCTGTACGGGGGGTGGAGTGAGTGCACACTCCCTAGCGCGAGCATCGTATGCTGGGATACTGATAAGTTGATCCTTCTGGAATGTAATGGCAGGCATTGCACTTGTTGTGCTGAGGTGCTCTCGCAGTACCACCATGAGGAGCTTGAAGATAGCTTGCTCATCCAGAAACTTGATCTCAGTCTTGGTCGGATGGATGTTGACATCAATGCGACTAGGATCGACTTGAAAGTATATAAAGTAGTTGGGTTGGCTATTGGGAGCTACAAGGTCTTCAAAGACATTCATGACGGCACGGTGGAAATAAGCATGCTTCATATATCGCCCATTGACAAAAAAGAACTGCTGAGCCCCTCTGCGCTTTGCATCACGGGGTAGGGTGATAAAGCCAGAAATATTTGCCAGAGGACCTTGATAGGCTATCGGGATGAGTTGCTTAGCATAGCTCTTGCCTAAAAGGTCTACAATCCTATGCTGTAGGTCACTCTTGGGAAGGGTGCGGACGATTTTACCCTCAGAGTAAAGAGTGAATGAAACCTCTGGATAAACGAGTGCGATGCGCTCAAACTGGCGATAGATATGCTTTAGCTCTGTATCCGAGGCTTTGAGGAAGCGACGCCGTGCCGGGACGTTGTAAAAGAGGTTTTTGACTGTAATGGATGTCCCAACCTCTGCCATCGTAGGGGCTGAATAGATAACCTCAGACCCATTAATGAGTAGTTTGTGTCCAATCTCGCTATCTGCTTGTCGCGTGATGAGCTCGATCTGGGCTACGGCGACGATGGAGGCTAATGCCTCCCCTCGGAACCCCATAGATCGTAATGTAAAGAGATCGTCAACGCTGGAAATTTTACTTGTAGCGTGTCTTTCAAAAGCCATACGTGCGTCTAAGGGACTCATGCCGACACCATTATCAATGACTCTCATTAACTCTTTGCCAGCATCTTGCAGTTCAATAGTTATCTGTGTAGCATGAGCATCGATGGAATTTTCGACGAGCTCTTTGAGCATGGAGGATGGACGCTGAATGACCTCCCCAGCCGCGATTTGATTTGCAATACTATCGGGTAGTAGATGTATAATCTCGCTCATAGGAAGAGTAGGGGGCCTTGTCTATAATATAGCACCCAAACGATAAAGCCCAAGAGTAAAAGGATTAAGATGCTGCGTAAGATAATGCCAGTACGAGCATAACTGTCTATGCCACGATCTCGTTGCCTCTTAAGATGCCGCGTGCCACTGAAGAGATTATTCGAGAGGGTCTCCCTTAGATCCTCTGCCGATGGGCTGTGGGTTACTATGTCGTTGAGTTTCTTTGAGGTGCCGAGATCGACCTGGGATTCGTTAGATCCGAGCTCGAGACGGATTTGCTCAACGCGTTGCTTGAGTTGCTCTTTCTTAGGATCCCAGTAAATGGGGATATGGTTGAAGTGGCGTGGCTGTCGAGGTCTAAATATGAGTCCCATGGGTATAAAGGCAAAAGGTGTGTATAGCTCTGTGATGGATCGGATGGAGGTAACTCTGGTGTAATGTCACTCCTCGATGGACGACGGATGTAAATGGATAGCTGGTCAGAGAGATCTGACAATGGATCATGTCGTTGAGGACTCTGAGTTGTGCTGTCTACACGAGTGGCTATGACAGGCTTAAGTTGCTGAGTTTTTTGAATAGCTTGTTGGTACTCATTGTCAAAGGCTAACCAAGCGGCTAGTCCATCAAATTCAGCCTTCATGGTACTGTCCTGATCCATGAGAGCGGGGAGGGAGTCTGCCGAAGGTGGGGGAGATGAGCGGTCTGGGATTACATCCCAAGGGGAGAGAGGTCGCCTGTCTCCATGCCACTCTGCACCACTCAAGTTACGAAGCTCTTCAGTAACGTCTTGAATGGGGTGTATAGTTCCCTCAGCCTTGCCATGCCAAAAGATTCGGTCTATCTTATCATCGACAATGTATACATCCATCTGAGGATTCTTTACCTGAGCTAGAGCGTAGTAGTTCTTTGTCTTATCTTGTAGTAGGTAGTAGCGAGACTCGACATTGGAGCAGTAATAAGCATGGTCGAGCTTCCCTTTGCTAAAGTACGCCTGGATCGTGTCAGACTTGATACGGTCTTGCTTCTCTTCATTGAGCCAACGTACGCTGGAGGCATTATTCCAAGCAAAAGCACGGTCTATCGTATCGTTGGCAAGATGTGCATGTATGGTATCTCCCTTTAGCTGGGTAGAGTCATTCCAAAGTATTGGGGTCCCAAAGAGTTTGATGAGAGAGTCTACGGAGAAGTAGCGTATGGAGTCTCCGAGAGCTTGAAAGTCGTTGCGATAGAGGCGTACATTGTGATATCCCTTGGTGTATTTGACGTCAATAGAGTCTGTGGAGTGTTCGATTGGAGGGAGCTTCCTATTTACACCCTCCATAATATCGGCTGATATATATATAGTGTCAGGCTCTGAATAGTCAACAACGTAAGCTCGCCCAGTTGCATAGACATACCTATTTGTCTCATCCATGTATCCGTAGTCCCCATAGTAGGTAACTTTATCTTTTTGATTGTCGATTTCTACATTGTAGTAGGCCTGACTGATTTGTCGGCGCTTGTCATATTGTATAGAGTCTCCGGTCAATGTTCCATTGGGATGTGTAACCAATGAGCGGTTAAGTAAGATGCCTTGCTCTGTGTTAGTATTGTAGAATCCTCGATTGGTCTCGATCGTTACGGAGTCTGTAGTTTCTATAAGCGTAGGACTAATAATCCGGCAAATAGAAGTCTTAGTATTGTAATGTAGGATCTCTGTATCGAGAGAGAAATTTTTATTTTCTAGATGAACTTCGTTTTGAAATAGAGCTTCACTTGACGACGTGTTGTATTCTCCGTATATCGAAGAAAGCGTATTCACAGAGTCTGCAAGGGTGCCAAAGTTCTCGTAATAAGCCACCTGTTGGGAGCGATCATAGAAGAGCTCCTCCGTAAAAAGAGTCGTTACACCTTTTGTTAGGATTACATTTTCTCGGAGCTTAGCTAGAGTAGATCCCCCATCATACAGCATTTGGTTTGCTGTAATTGTTATAGAGTCTCCTTCGTGGATATTGACATGTCCAAAAGCTTCAAAGGAGTTTGTCCTTTCATTCAGATTAGCACTGTCACAGAGCATAAGCCAGCCACCGTGTCGCAGACGTACACTACCCGATAGGGTGACAATGTCTGGGGTTAGCTCTTGATCATGTTGTAATATATCCGCATGCTCCAAGATGATAAGTCGTCTGCCATGTACGATTGTTGGGGGGATTTGATCTACTAATTGGGTGGCAGGCGGAGACATAAACACATTTCCCCATAGTGGTAGACCTACGAAAAAGAGAGTGATAGCTCCTCCCAATATTTCTATACAGAGAAGCAATATTCGTATCGTCGATCTATTATCCATCTACTTCATGTGCAAAACAGCATACAAGTTAGGGCTTGTTATTCTCCCCCCTTTCTCAATCTGTATTTGGATTACTTTTTAATCCAGTTAGGATACTTAAAATTGCACCGCTGGTAACTTGGATTGATGCTGACGTAAGTGTTTTGTTGGTGTTTTACGATCCACTCATCAAGCTTCTTCTGCTGCTTGTCCTGAAGGGCTAGTTGTTTGATCTGCTGAAAGTCTGTTGCCATGTTAGCTCTATGCCCAGGCGTGCGTTGCTTCAGCTTAAGTAATACAACCTGTGTGTTGCCTTCTTGATCTTGAGATACAAAAGCGGGAGACACATCACTCTCGCGCATACGATCTATATAGGAAACATAATCTTGTGGGACCTCAGACATGGTAAAAAGAGCTGTGCCGTAGCGGTCGCTGTTGTAATCTTCATTGAGGAGTAAGCCATAGTTGTTCTTTGACTCTGCCACATTGCTATGGGCTACCACAGCCTCATCAAAGGAAATGTCCCCATTACGTATCTGCACAGCGATGGAGTCTGCTTTATTGACAGATGCTTGAAGCTTTTCTGGAGCAATACTGGGTTTGAGTAGAATGTGCCTAAAGTTAATTGTATTGTCGCGCTTCTCTATGAGTTGTACAATGTGATAACCTGTGGCAGTATGTATTATTGGAGATATCTGTTTAGTATCAGATAGAGCAAAGACAATCTGTGCAAATTCAGGCTCAAGAGAGCTCCGTGATATAAATCCGTACTCCCCACCATGGGCGGAGGTTCTAGTGTCTTGGGAGTAAAGACGAGCAATTGTTGAGAAGTCTCGGCGCCCTGATATAACATCATTCGAGAAACTTCTGAGCTGTTCCTTGATTTTATCGATTGATGCTAGCTCTATTTCAGGTGTTATTTTAAGCACCTGGAGTTCGACAACCTCGGGTATATACTGTAGACTATCCTTTGGCAGTTGAGCATAGTAGGAGCGGATTTCGGAGGGGGTTATCGAAACACCCTGTATTATTTTCTGTTGCATCTGCCGTACGATTTCATTATTAATCGCCATAATCCGCTGTTGCTCTCGAATACTAGAATAAGGCCTATTAAAGTACTCTTCGAGACGTTGACGTGACCCAACCTGCTGTACTAAGCTTTCCATAAAGTTGTCAACATAGCGATCTACCTTACTATTGTCGACAGTGATACTATCAATCTTTGCTTGATTGAGAAAGAGCATCTGTACGGCTAATTGCTCTGCTAGGTAGCAGTCTGGATCCCCTTCGAGAGACATCCCTTGAGATTGTAGATAGAGCTTTTGATTCTCTATTTCAGACTTAAGTATTGGTTCGTCACCTACAGTCCACACAACTTCATCAATGATAGATCCCATAGAGACATTTCTGTTAGTCGTTTGTCCTGCCACTATGTTGGAGTTGGCAAAAAGGAATAAAAAGGGAAGGAAGACTCTGTAGACTGATTTGTGTACTCTATGACTAGACATTTGCTAAAGGAGCTTATTTATGACACGAAAATATAATCATTGCTAGACGTAGCTCGACCTCACTATAGAAGTCCTCATACTCACGGATCAGATCATCAAGTGTACTATTAGGGTGCTTTATAAGGTAGTCTCTTAGCTCTTCGTAACTATCCTCTCCGAGCTCGGAGTCAATGAGGTAGGTTAGTTTGACCTTAGTCCCGGAACGTACGATACGCTCTAATTCAGTGAGGAGATCATCCGTGCTTATCGAATGAGAAATAGCTATATCCTCCAATAAAACTTGTCGGTCTAATTGCTGCACGATGGAGATATATTGCTTGGAATTGTTAGGTAGAGTACGGATCTTATAATCTTCTGGACGCTCGATTTCATACTCTTCTACGTAGTTACGTATTACCCGGACAAACTCCTCCCCGTACTTATCTGCCTGCTCTGCACTTACCCCAGATATATTCTTTAGCTCGACGAGTGTGATAGGATAGAGTGTAGACATTTCTTCTAATGCTATATCAGGAAATATCCCTGCTGTGCCTAGACCTATTTTAGAGCTGAGTTTTTTGCGCATATCCTTTAGGATATTATACAGAGCTGGATCTGTTGCTGCAGTACGACCCCGACCTCCGGAAGTAGGGTTGTCAACCTCATCATCTTCGTCGAAGTCCTCCTCATCCTCCTCATCTAGATTGTCTATGTCAGGGGCTGCGATCTTGAAGGAGCTTGGCTTCTTCAAGAATTTTTTTCCATTAGGAGTAACGCTTAATATGCCATAAGTCTCAGTGCTCTCGGTGAGATACTGCATCACAAGAGCTCGCTCTACGACTAGTTCCCATATATCTCGTGAATAATCACATCCTATACCGTAGGAGTCGAGTTTGTTGTGACGAAAATCCTCAATAGGAGCTGTGTCACATCCTAGGATTACATCAATAACATGATCCTTTTTAAACTGTTCTTTAAGCTCCAATACTGTTTGGAGTAGTTGTTTCAAAAGCTCTTTAGCTTCCATCATAGGTCTTCTTTTAGCACAATTATCACATGCTCCGCAGTTCTCAGGGGCATATTTCTCACCGAAGTAGTAGAGCAAATATGCCCGTCGACACATTGGCGTGAGTGCAAAGGTAGATGTTTTTGCGAGTAATTGCTTACCTATTTCCTGCTCAGCAATAGGTTTCCCCTGCATGAAAGTTTCTAGTTTCTGTATATCTTTCTCATTATAAAAGGCTAAGCAATACCCCTCTCCACCATCTCGACCTGCACGTCCAGTCTCCTGATAATAACCTTCGAGACTCTTAGGCATATCATAATGTATAACGAAGCGCACGTCAGGCTTATCAATACCCATCCCAAAAGCAATTGTAGCTACGATTACACGACATTCTTCACTGAGGAATGCATCCTGATTTGCTGATCGTTCTTTAGCATCAAGCCCTGCGTGGTAGGGTAGAGCTTTGATTCCATTCATTTGCAGGAGTTTTGAAAGAGTCATTACCTTCTCTCGGCTCATGCAGTAGATGATACCACTCTTATCGGGTCTCCTATGGATGAACTTGATGATGCGTGTATTGACGTCGTCTTCCTTCTTTTGTACGCTGTAGTACAAATTGGGACGATTGAAACTGGACTTAAAGATCTGCCCATCTAAGATCCCCAGATTCTTACGGATATCATGCTCTACTTTTGGCGTTGCCGTAGCTGTTAGGGCTATGATTGGTCTGCGTCCGATCTCATCAATCACAGGGCGTATCTTACGGTACTCTGGTCTGAAGTCATGCCCCCACTCAGAGATACAGTGAGCCTCATCAATAGCAAAAAAGGAGATCTTACTGCAACGGAAAAACTCTATATTGTCACTCTTCCCAAGAGACTCTGGGGCTACATAGAGTAGTTTAGTATCTCCGGCTGACACATCATGATATACTTGCTCGAGCTGGGCTTTGTTGAGAGAGGAGTTTAGTACGTGGGCTACCTCCTTAGTCCCTGTTATTTCCCGCAATGCATCCACCTGATTTTTCATCAGGGCGATGAGTGGAGAGATGATAATGGCCGTACCGTCCATGATAAGGGCCGGGAGTTGGTAGCACAAGGACTTGCCACTCCCTGTTGGCATTAACACAAAGGTGTCATGACCTTCTAGCAAACTCTGGATAATCTCCTGTTGGTCCCCTTTGAACTCTTCAAAGCCGAAGATTTCGCCCAATAGTTCTGTTAGGTTGTGTTTCATGGTTGGTGAGATTAATCGTAAGAAAGAGATCTAGATTATCCCCTAGGGAAAAGCGCATATAGATTAGACGGGATCCGCTCAATTAGCGACAGACTCATTAATCGATCAAAGAGGTAGTCATACTCGGAGACACCTTAGAGCGAGCATACTGCTCTGTGATGCGGAGAGATTTGCGCTTAAGAGAAGGCATTTCATACATCGCATCGATCATAATTTTCTCCGTGATAGAGCGAAGCCCGCGGGCTCCGAGTTTAGTCTTGACAGCTATACTGACGATGTATTCGAGAGCCTCTTTGTCAAAGCTAAGGTGTACTCCATCCATCTCAAAGAGCTTTTGATATTGCTTTGTGATGGCATTCCTCGGCTCTACAAGTATCCTAAGCAGAGTGTCACTATCTAGTGCATCTAGGTAGGTTAGGATAGGCAGACGCCCGATGATCTCAGGGATCAACCCATATCGCTTAAGATCCTGATGGGTGATGTGGGCTAGGAGGTTGTTTCGTATCGTCTGATACTCCTCTTGCTGCTCCTTGTACCCCACGACACGAGTGTTTAGACGAGATGCGATGATCCGCTCGATGCCATCAAAAGCCCCAGCGCAGATGAAGAGAATTTGCTGCGTATTGACCTGAATAAACTTTTGCTCAGGATGTTTGCGCCCTCCGTATGGGGGGACATTGATGACGCTCCCCTCTAGGAGTTTGAGTAAGCCCTGCTGGACGCCCTCACCGCTAACATCTCGAGTAATAGAAGGATTATCGCCCTTGCGAGCGATCTTATCGATCTCGTCGATAAAAACAATGCCACGCTCTGCAGCAGCTACGTCATAATCACAGTTTTGCAGGAGACGCGATAGGATACTCTCTATATCCTCTCCTACGTATCCTGCCTGCGTCAATACTGTAGCGTCTACCATGGCAAAGGGCACCTGTAGCATACGAGCTATGGATTGTGCCAGAAGAGTCTTACCACATCCGGTAGGGCCCACCATGATGATATTACTCTTTGAGATCTCTACATCATCCAGCTTGGAGGAGTGCGAGGTCACACCGTCAGGCGTTTTTTGCTGGACTAGGATACGCTTGTAGTGGTTGTAGACAGCGACCGAGAGATACTTCTTGGCATCAGACTGCCCTACGACGTAGTTGTCTAGATAGGATGCTATCTCTTGAGGTTTGGGCAGAGACTCATAAGTCAGTGGGGCAAAGGAGATATGACTATCTTCATGCTCTGATTGCCCCGCTGAGGGTAGGTCTTGTGGAGACACGAGACCGTTTTGATACAGCAAGGTATATATTTGCTCTGCGCAGTCACTACATATCTGTGCCGATCCCTCAGCGCCAATGAGTATGGGAACTTCACTTTCAGGGCGGTTGCAAAAGGAGCATCGTCGCTCCAGAGTATTATTTTTTTTTGCCATCTGCTTATGCCTTCTTGCCTGTGTCTGTACGATTAGTTGACACAAGGACTCTGTCTATCATGCCATAGTTAAGAGCTTCGGAGGCTGTCATCCACTTATCACGATCGCTGTCTCTCTCAATATCCTCGACGGCACGCTTAGAGTGATCAGCAATGATTTGGTATAGCTCTGCCTTGACTTTGAGAATCTCCTTGGCGGCTATTTCTATATCACTGGCTTGTCCTTGCATTCCCCCCATAGGTTGGTGGATCATGACGCGAGAGTGCGGTAGAGCGTAGCGCTTGCCTTCAGCACCAGCTACAAGTAGTACAGCTGCCATAGAGGCTGCCATACCAGTACACATCGTAGAGACATCGCACCCCACATACTGCATTGTGTCGTAGATACCGAAACCTGCGTAGACAGATCCTCCAGGACTATTGATGTAGATGGATATATCCTTACCAGGATCCGCATTGTCTAGGTAAAGGAGTTGCGCTTGGATCACGTTAGCTGTGTAATCATTTACCTCTGTACCGAGGAAGATAATACGATCCATCATCAATCTGCTAAAGACATCCATTTGAGCTACATTGAGTTGTCGCTCCTCGATAATCGTGGGATTGATATATCCACTAGAGGCTGTTATATAGTCATTGAGAGCATTTGTGTTCATCCTAAGATGTGCGTGAGCGTAGTGGACGAACTCTTTATTGCAGTCGGTCATGTATTATGTGTGAAGTGAATTAGGATTAAACGTTTGGGAAAAGTACGACTTTGCGTCTATTTACCAGTAGTATGATCAGACCAGTGTGGATGAGCATGAGCTGAGATCGCTAATAGCTACATCCACGGTTTGACTAAACAAAGATAGCTTTATTTCTTCAAATAGACTACACTTTGAGATCCCTAGCCAGAAATGGACTCAATGAATCGTCTGCTCCTGGGGGGAGAATTCCAGTTATTTTCTAACTATCGTCTGATCCATCCAGGAATTGCCAATCAATTTGTTGGGAACTCTTATTTTAGTATTCCGGGATTGTTATTTTACTATTCAGGAAATATCGTCCGATGGCTCTGGGAATATTGATTAATTACTCTAGGATCGTTATGTCCTATTGCACTATAAAATACTTAGTGGGCCTCTAGCCAGTTGTGCCCAGTACCGATCTCTACACTGAGCGGCACGGAGCACTCAGGCCATGCCCCCTCCATAGCTTCACGGACGAGTGTGGAGACAATCTCCAATTCGTCGAGATAGACGTTGAGCACGAGCTCATCATGTACTTGTAGGACTAGGAAGCTGTGTAGCTGACGCTCTGACAGTTCACGGTCGATACGTATCATTGCCATCTTGATAATATCGGCAGCGGTCCCTTGTATTGGAGCATTAATAGCATTGCGCTCTGCATTCCCTCGCTGTGCTCCACGAGCTGTCCGCAGGTCACGTAGCTGTCTGCGACGACCGAAGGCGGTCTCTGTATATCCTCGTTCCGTCGCTAGATCAACCGCTTTATGCATATAGGAGTGTATCTGGGTGAAGGTATCAAAGTAATCATTGATGAGTGTTGTAGCCTCGCCAACTGGTATGTTGAGCCTTTGACTGAGTCCGTAGGGTGTAATACCATAATTGATGCCAAAGTTGGCTGTCTTAGCCTTACTGCGCATCAGAGGAGTCACATCTTCAGGTCTTACCTTAAAGACCTTTGCAGCTGTGGCTGTGTGTATGTCATGCCCAGATAGGAAAGCATTGATCATAGCGGGATCTTTACTTAAGTATGCCATAACTCGTAGCTCTACCTGAGAGTAGTCTGCACTGAGTAGGAGAGCTCCCACAGGCTTTTGGTTACTATGATCTATAGGAGAGCATGCAGACAAAAGGGTTGTATGGTAGGGATCTGCAACAAAAGCACGTCGCAGGGGGCGACCCAGGTTACTACGGATAGGGATGTTCTGTAGATTCGGATTACTAGAGGAGAGCCTCCCCGTAGCGGTTACCGCTTGATTGTATGATGTATGCAGCTTGCCATCAGGGTAGCACATTTTAGGGAGAGGATCTATATAGGTATTGAGTAGCTTGCGCGCCTCACGGTAGTCTAGGATTAGGGATACGACTGGGTGTAAATTTCGTAAAGGGAGTAGAGTCTCCTCATTTGTTACATAACTACCCGTCTTAGTCTTCCGGGGTTTCTCTATGATCTTTAGTTCGTCAAAGAGGAGCTCGCCGATTTGCTTTGGACTATTGACCTTGAGGTTTAACCCTCTCGAAGAGTAGCTTTGTATCTCTTGCTCTAACTGTATGGTGCGCTGCAACAGCTCCTCTCGAGAGCGTTGGAGGGCCTTTATATCCAGCATTACCCCTCGTTGCTCCATGTGCATTAAGACATATAGCAGGGGTATCTCCATCTCGTTTAGGAGTCGTTGCTCTGTAGGAGTGAGTTGTTGATGTAGCGTATGGTAGAGCCGCAGCGTCACATAGGCATCTTCACAAGCGTAGTTACGAAGTAACTCGGGATCTACGTCTGTGCGCAGGTCAAAGTGCTCTTGAGGGGAGAGATCTTTGTACCGTATCGTATCGTATCGTAGCAGTCCCCCCGCCAATTCATCTAGGCTATGACTCTGATCTGCATCTATGAGATAATGAGCAAGCATAGTGTCATAGAGAGGTCTAGCTTCGGGCATTCCGTAACGAGTTAGTACCTCTAGATCAAACTTAGCATTGTGTGCAACCTTGAGTATTTGCCCATCCTGCATAATTCTCTTCAACGGTGCTAACAGATGTGTCGCCTCATCATGATTAGGAGGCAGGGGTATGTAATAGGCGACTTCTTCACTAGCACATAGAGATACGCCAACAATGTTAGCACATAGCGCATCTAGCCCGTCAGTCTCTGTGTCAAAAGCAATTACAGATGAGTGAGACAACTGCTCCGCAAGCTGGGATATCTCCTCGTAGCTATTGACTTGTAAGAATGTTACTCCAACTGTCTCGTATGTAGCAAGGGGGGATGATGTCTCTGCCAGACCATTAGACGGCATGAGCGGATGGATAGTGTTGCGAGACTCTGTCGGAGCTGTGTCTAGGTCAAAGAGCGTAGCCTTGGGTGTACTCGCCTGAGACGAGCTGGACTTCTTGGCGATACGACCCAATAGTGAACTAAAAGAGAACTCCTTGAATATGCGCTCTACGGCCAGAGGGTCGGCACCACGCCATTTCATCTCTTTGGGGTCGAAGGTGACACTGGGCACATCCGTTATGATCGTGACTAGATGTTTGGAGAGCATTGTCTGCTCTTTTGCCGCGAGAAGTCTCTTGGCATAGGCGGGCTTTACCTCATCAATGTGCGCATATATCTCCTCGATCGTATCGAATTGCTGGAGGAGGTTTGTCGCGGCCACCTTGCCAATGCCTGGGCATCCGGGGACGTTGTCCGAGCTATCACCCATAAGCCCCAGGTAGTCTATCATTTGTAGGGGGCTGCGAAGACCATACTTAGAGACAATCTCTTGTACTCCTAGCAACTCAAATCCCGACCCAGTGCGCTGAGGAGCATACATTTGTGCATGAGGTCCTACAAGCTGACCATAATCTTTGTCGGGCGTAACCATCCGTACCTCATAGCCTGCATCAACGGCCTGACATGTGAGAGTGCCGATTAGGTCGTCGGCCTCGTAGTTTGCTACTCCTAGCAGTGGGATCTGGTATGCTCGGATTAGCTCTTGTATATAGGGCATCGAAAAGCGGATTGTCTCGGGAGTCTCGGGTCTATTCGCCTTGTATTCTGAGTATAGTTGGTGGCGGAAGGTCCCCCCTGGGGTATCTATCGCTATGGCAATATACTCCGGATGCTCCTTATCAAGTATATCTTGCAGCGTTGATGCGAAACCGTATAGTGCACTCGTGTTACGCCCCTGGGCATCTATCAGTGGTCGATTGATAAAAGCATAGTAAGCTCGGTATATAAGGGCGTAAGCATCCAGTAAATAAAGGGTCGGCATAATCAAATAGGGTAATAATAAATGCTAGAGGGTCTCCGCGTCGGTCTCTCTCAGCGACCGAATCACACGACATGGATTGCCCACAGCAAGACTCATCGGGGGGATACTTCTGGTGACGACACTCCCAGCTCCGATTACAGATCCTAGACCGATAGATACGCCTGGTAGGAGTACGCTGTGCCCCCCTATCCATACGTGATCAGAGATTGAGATGGAGTGTCCAAACTCCCACCCGTCAGCTCGCTCCTTTAGGTCAAGAGGGTGCCCCACGGAGTAGATATTCACCGAGGGACCTATTAGGACATGATCTCCAATAGTTACAGAGCCTCCATCTAGGATGGTGCAGTTACTGTTGACAAAGGAGCCCTCCCCGATACTAATTTTGGTGCCATAATCACAAAAAAATGGAGGAACTATCCAACTCTCCTCCCCTAGGGAGCCCAGGAGATGCTGCAAGGCAGACAGGTAGTCCTCTCGATTGAGAGGAGATATACGCTGTAATTCATCGAGACGCTGCTTGCATTGGAGCATTAGATCCTGGCGCTCTAGGTCAGTCCGGACGTTGTAGTAGCAATAGTTTGGAGGGGTGGGATGAGGTATGAAAGAAGGGATAAGTGTCTTTAGTGCCATCTTGCTGTCTCATTGGCTCTAGGATGAAGTCAGAGCTGCTTTGCATAAGGTTGATGCAGTACTGTGGGGGATTATCACTCGGAGCAAGAACCCCTTGTAGCAACAAAGATAACAATAATTCTACGGTTAGCCGCCCCCTCCGAGGTTATCACCACGGTAGGCTCGTCGCATGGGTACGTATGCACTTGATTATTACGAAATCATTTCGGATTGCTTACGGAATGACCGTTCTTTTATTCCGTAAAGCCCGATTGACGTCTCCATAATATTCATTTGGTTATTCCGGAATTATCATTTCGGAGCTCGGTCATGAAGGTCTGATAATCTCAGGGGCAGACCTGGGCTTTTTTCTATTTATTGCAACAAATTCCCCCTATTTATCGTCTTAGAAACGAAGCCTGTGCTCCCACCCCTCTTGAGATGGGCCCTGAGTCTGGAGAAACTGCCAAAACATTTATTCATCTAAACAAATCTAATATGAAACGTACTACTAACCTCTTGCCAAGACTATGTGCGATGCTTTTGACACTTACCGCCACTATGGGTCTAGTCGCTCAGTCTAGCCCCTTTAAGTATGTCGATGCACAGGCTTTACCTACATCAACGGAGGGGATACAAGCATTTTCCTTTACGGGCGATATGCTCCAGATGCTTCCTCTCGGGAGTCTCCTAGGCTCATCCAAGGATAAGGGCGCTCAGTTTATCCCGGTGAATGTCCAGCCTCTGCTCAAAAAAGTGAAATCACTCAATATCTATATAGCTGATACTCCAGAGGCTAGTAAAAAGTTACAGGAAGCTTTTGCCCCAATGCTGACACCAGGTCTTCATCGATCGATAAAGCAAATCCTCTTGGTCAATCAACCAGAGGATAATCTCAAGGTGCAAATAGTGTCTCGTGAGTCGGGCTTTTGTTGCTGGCGTAAGTGTCGTGAGCTACTGATCTCAGTGCTGGATGAGGATGAACACATTGTAGTCGGCTTGACGGGAGCCTTTACTCCTAAAGAGATAAAGGAGTTGATATCGTCTGCATCCCTATCGGACCTAATAGAGAGCCAAGAAGAGTAGTCAACCTCCTTTAGGATCTGCTGTGAGATTGACAAGTTGCTACTCAAGATGTGAGAGAACTCTCCATCCTACATACAAGAAGCTCCGCAAGTCCCATCCATAAGGGCTCGTGGAGCTTCTCTATTTATGTCATTTAGTGGTGCCTTGTCCCGAGTCTACCGCTTACTGCTAGAAGCCCCTATCATAAGTCTTCGAAGACCCTATCTAGAGGAGTTGCTGTGCATCACAAGTATAGGAGTCCCCGCATGGAAGAGCATACGCCTTGCCATTGTCGGGTTAAAGAGCTTGGCGAGGACACGTCGCTTGTACGTATTGACCACTATAAGCTCAATCTGATAATTAGCGACAAACTCCTCAAGCGCTGTGTATAGCTCTCCATCACGTAGCTTGGTCCACGCAATATCTGCATCGGGATATTGCTGCTTATTGTACTCTTGGATGGCTTGTAGCTGGACATCTCCCCATCGACCTTCGGTACGTGATACGTTAAAGAGCCGGTACTCAGGGGTTAGGGGCTTCATTAGTTGCATCATCTGGTCAAAGAGTACAAGATCTCGCTGATCAAAGCTCGTGGCGACACCGACATGCTTAATGAGCATCAGATCATCTACTGCTACTTTCTCGGGTACGACAAGGACAGGAGCTTGAGCACGATCAATGATCTCGGCAGCAACACTTCCTACGATGTAATCACTGTCTTCGGTCTTACCACGTGTCCCCATGATAATAATCGCAGGTGTATTGCGCTTGGCGTAGTGGAGTATTTCATCGGCAGGGATTCCGTCACGGATCGTGGTGCGGTAGGTGACTGCGGGAAGTGTACCCAGGGCGATTTTCTCGTCTATTTCTCTAGTCAGCTCATCCATCTGCGCTTCAGCTCTGGCTGCTTCCTGCTTTGAGGCTGCTTGGATCTGGGGTAGTAGAGCTGTAAAGTCCCCATACGGGAATTGCATTTGCGGTAATGAGCCCGTATATACGTGCATGAGTAGCACATGGAGCTGTCTACGTGCGGCAAAGTGAAAGCCGAGCTTGGTGATTTTCTCTGTGTAGGCGCTGAAGTCCACAGGGATGAGTACGTACCCCTTGTAGGTTGCTACGTGGGTGCTATCAGACTTCTCGTTGGATAAATCTGACTCTTCTTGCATTGCATCGTAAGCCTCGTCAAGATTCCACTTGAGGTCCTCTATGTATGCTAGTGCACGCGGGAGATCTTTCTCGGCTATACGCACCCGAACGCCCGTCGAGAAAATGGGCTGCACGGTGTTTACGTTGTGTAATGTAGCTGGTATCCCTTGACTCTCGAGCAGACTCTGTAGGATCTGAGCCTTCTCATAGGTATGTATGGCTACAGTCACCAGCTTGGACTGATCGTTATTTTCTGACATAGATATGTGGGTAATGGAAGATATTGGTTGAGACTTTAGCAGTCAGTGGTTTAACCACTGACTGCCGAAATATCAGAGTTCGGGCTCCTCTCCTATGATCGTGCGAGCCCTATTGAGTATAGTGTTGTCATCGATGACTACGACACCGCCATCCGGACCTGCCTCTATATGCACTCCGGCACCACGACCCTCCTCGTAGTTAGCCCCACCAAAGTAGTTCCTAACGGTGTCTACACGAAGACCTAGCTCCTCCGCAATCTTGTGGACAGCCCCGTCTGGGAGACTATCCTTGATGCGACGCAGTTCATTGAATGAGATTGTTTCCTTTGCCATAGCTGTATGAACTAAATAATTTGTATGCGAGTTTTCTTAACTCGCTACTAACTTACGACATTTTTGTTACATAAACAAGTCCTGATGACATAAGAGATCAACTATCAGTGTCAGAGAGAAACATAGATATGGTACCGCCATTAGCTATCAGGCTGTGCTTGACCCAGTAATCGGTATAAGGGCGTCCTCCGATGGTAAGATCGGAGATATATTTGTTGACCTGTGAAGCCCCGTGTGCTTTAATGGATAGATGTCTCCCACCTCCCATATTGATATTTATCTCATTGAAGGAGGGCGCAACGATGGAATAGCCATTGATGCCTGGAGCTATAGGGTATAGTCCTATCATAGCGAAGACAAGGGCTGAGCTAAGAGACCCATAATCGTCAGGACCTGGATAGCCAAAAGACCCGACGCCGAAGAAATAATCGATGGTGTGTCTGACAAACTTCTGTGCATCATGAGGTCTTCCCATCAGATTATACGTAAAGAGGAAGGCAAAGAGATCGGAGTTTACATTAAGGGAGTGCAGAGAGCTGCTGAAGAGACTATCTATATTGATCAAACCATCTGGGAGCAATACGGGAGCAGAGCCGTTAGGATGCTCTAGGATAGAGGAGACTTGCTGAGCCGTAAGCCTCCCTGGAGCAGGTGGGTAGCTTTCGCTCAGCTCTGCATACTCTCTAGCTAAGGCTGTAGCTCCGACGCTATTAGCCAATCGTGAGAGACACCAGAGCTTGTATCCCGTACGCCTCTTCGGATTGGTATCGATAGGTGTGCGAAGCGCTATAAAAGCCTGCTTGATGTCTTGGTCTAGAATTCCCTTGGACAAAGCGTCTGTGAGTAGATAGAGTAGTGGTGATTGGTCTGTGTAGATGACGCTACCGAGATCAAGACTTTCTAGCAGTCGCCCCTTGGATTCACTTATAGCGCGCAAATAAGACACGATAATCTCCTCCATTATATCGGGAGTATGGAGCATTAGTAGGGGGTAGTTTGTCTCGAAAGTGTAGCGCAGATCGTCTTGGCTGTACTGCGTGACACCGTCATCCCTGTGTACAGAGTCATCGATAGGGGAGTAGTACCAACCATCCTCAGAGATGCGCACGGGCCATAGGTGAGAGCGGTATAAAGCTGTGTAAAACTTACGCATATTGACTTCTGTACCACCAGATACTTCTATCCGACGAAGGATCTTCTGCCACTCGTTGCGGGCGGCTTTCACTAGGGGGGCATACTCAAAGCTTTGTATCTGGGAGGATAGATTTCGTCTCGCTTGCTCGCAGCTGATGAGCGAGATACCATATTTCACCACGATGCGCTTGTCCGGGCGTTGTAGTTGTAGAGCTATGCGCTCGTAGGTCGTATCTCTACTCTCGACACTACTCTCGAGATGATTGATGGGAGTATTGAGCTGCAAGTATAGGTAGACTCGTGTGGGAGCAGTACCTCCGTATGCGACCTCTGCTGTAAGGGCATCCTCAGATACCTGTTGCCACGCCGATGAGTCCTGATGATTTATGTAAAGGTATATACTGCGATCGTTACCTCCGTCGTACTCCCGCGAAGATAATTCGTAGAGCCCACTCATAGATGATAGAGAGAAGTCTACATTCGTCTGTAACTCATCCAGATAAAGGTGGTAGCTGTATGGGGTGACCTCTTGAAAGTCAAAGCTCAGTTGCCTTGAGATGTCTTGATTAGTATGTGTCCCCTCCGGGATTAGGTAGCATAGTGGTCGACCATCTATGTCGGGAGTGTAGAGTGGTAGACCCTTGATGCGAGCAGATCGCAAGCTTTCTTTAAAGGGAATGATGCGTAGCAAGCTGTGCGGCAGCTGTATAATGGGGAAGATCTCCTCACTGTGCTCTCTGTCCCAAGTACCTTGATGTACATCCACATAGTCTACTAGGAGCGGGGGGGAGCTAAAGACCCGACTGCCCAACTTGCTACAACCGTTAGGGAGTACTAGGGCTACTGGTATCAACAGTACGGATATAACGATCTGTCTGATATGTAGTGCAAGAGCGTGGTTATGCTTCATCGGATTATAATCTCGTCTATAAGGTCGTAGTGGAGGTGTGTATTGATTTGCTCTAAGAGCTGGCTCTGGCGGAGCATAATCTCTTGTCTTAGACTGGCAGATGTAATGCGTATCCGTAGCGTATGCTCGGAGATGGATAGCTCTCGTATCTGATGCTTGAGAGGGTAAAAGTACGAGCGCAGGTAACTAAGAGCCTTGACCTCAAGGAGATGCTGGTCTATCTCGGGACTCTCAGAGAGCCAATCAGATATAAGTTCACCTAAAGGTTTAGGATCTTTGCGCTGCATATGCTACCCACCTTAGTAGAGTGCAAATATAAGGATAAAGCGACAAAGAGTGGGGGAGTGCGACCCCATAGCCCCTCGAGTCTAAACATTGGTGAGGGCTTCTGGTAATGGAGAGCTAATTATTACGGGATCATCGATACTTAATTCCGGAATATTAAAAAGATAATTACGGAGTAGTCAAATGGCTATTCTGGAATTATAGTGGGATGATAAGGGAGATATTTGTCGATCTCCCCCCATAAAGTCCTATTTCATGGAGGCAACAATTTGTTATGACAGCCTTATCTTGTGAAAAAAGACACCGCTTGATGAATAGCAATTCATGGGCGATGCCTTTTTTGTATGTATGAGATCTCAATGGATTTTAATCCATAGATCCTGAGAGGTCGCGAGGATTACCCCTTCTTCTCTAGTAGGTTGCAGATCTCAGTAAGTAGTTTCACCTCTTCTGATGGAGCGGGTGCAGGTGTCTTGGGTTCGACTTTTTTCTTCCTAAGACCGTTAATAGCGCGGATCATTATGAATATAGCGAGTGCGATGATTAGGAAGTCCACAACGTTTTGGATGAAGAGACCATAGTTGAGCGTCGTAGCGGCTACGATTTCATCTCCGGTTGCATTGATCTCGGCAGGTTTGATCACGTACTTGAGCTCTGTAAAGTTGATCCCTCCGGTAAGTATCCCAATGATGGGCATTAGGATGTCATCGACGAGAGAAGAGACAATCTTGCCGAAGGCTCCTCCGATGATGATACCCACTGCCATGTCCATGACATTGCCTCGTAAGACAAACTCTTTGAATTCCTTTCTAAAACTAGCCATAGTTGTCGCGAGCTTATTTTGTGAGTTCTTCGATAATCTCAGGAGTACAGGCACAGAATGCGGGGATCAGGTTACGATCTCCGAGGCCATTGTCTATGCGAGATACATTTACCCAAAACTTATTTTCGTGCAGATAGGGTAGTGCAAATGCCGCCTCCCGACGTGTATAAGGGTGTCGCCACTCATCAGCGCAAATCTCATACTGTGGGTGCGGGGCATTTTTGATTACGTTGTCACTCGCATCGGCTTTGCCATTAGCGATATCTTGAGCCTCTTGGTATATCTGATTCATCACCTCGACAAAACGATCTAGCTCAGCCTTGCTCTCGCTCTCTGTCGGCTCAATCATTAGAGTACCATGTACGGGAAATGAAACCGTAGGGGCATGGTATCCAAAGTCCATCAGACGCTTGGATATGTCTCCCTCGTCTACTCCTGTCTGAGCTTTGACTCCACGACAATCAAGTATCATCTCGTGCCCTACAAATCCTCTATCTCCAGAGTAGACAACTCCGTAATTTTCCTCAAAGCGAGCCTTCAGATAGTTAGCATTTAGTATAGCCATCGCCGTAGCATTGCGTAGACCCTGATAGCCTAGTAGACGTATGTAGCTATAAGTAATGACAAAGATGCCGGCACTGCCAAAGGGAGCTGCAGAAACTTGATTGGTGCCGTCAGACCAACGTACTATGTGCTTAGGTAGATAAGGTACGATATGCTCTGCGACGCAGATGGGCCCAACTCCGGGTCCACCACCACCATGAGGGATGGCAAAGCTCTTGTGTAGATTTAGGTGACAGACATCAGCCCCCATATATCCTGGACTTGTCCATGCGATCTGAGCATTGAGATTAGCCCCATCCATATAGACCTGCCCACCAATCTCATGTATGCGGCCTATAATCGTGCGAATATTGCTCTCGAAGATGCCGTGAGTACTCGGATAGGTGATCATGATGGCCGCGATACGCTCCTTGTACTGCTCGGTTAGCTCCATGAAGTGATCCATATCGATGTCTCCATTGTCTGCCGTGCGGACTGTTATTGTCTCAAAGCCTGCTTGTACTGCGCTTGCGGGATTTGTACCATGTGCGGAGGCTGGTAGGATGATGAGGTCACGAGTCCCCTGACCCGTCGCCTCTAAATAGCTACGGATGACTCGTAGTCCCGTGTATTCGCCGGAAGCTCCTGAGTTTGGTTGGAGTGATGTACCCTTCATGCCTGTAATCTCACAGAGTAGAGCGGTGAGATTTTGTATCATCTCTAGGTATCCCTCTACCTGATCGTCAGGAGCATATGGGTGAATGTTGGCAAATTGTGGGTTACTTAGCTGGACCAGTTCTGAGGCAGCGTTGAGCTTCATCGTACACGACCCGAGAGAAATCATGGATTGAGCGAGAGAGATATCCTTACGATCTAGCCGCTTGATGTAGCGCATTAGTTCCGTCTCAGAGTGATATCTCTTGAATATCTCGTACTGTAGGAAGTCGCTCTGGCGAGCAAACTGATTATCGAAGTAAACTTTGTCTTCATAAATCTCGATACCCTCAATCTCCTTGTCAGTACCCTTGAGCTGGGAAAAAATATAAATGAGGACAGATACGTCATCCTCCTGTGTGGTCTCGTCAATACTAATCCCGACATGACGTGAATCTCCGTAGTAGCGTAGGTTAACTTGACACTCCAGAGCTATCTCGCGCAGCTTATCCATAGAGAGCTCCTCTGGTAATTCTATGTATAGCGTGTCAAAGAAATTGTCATTGAGCTGCTTATAGCCCATAGCTTTTAGTTGCTCAGACAGATAACCTGCATAGGCATGTATACGATGTGCGATATTGCGTAGACCATCAGGTCCATGATATACGGCATAAAAGCCACTCATTGTAGCGAGTAAAGCTTGTGCCGTACAGATATTGCTAGTTGCGCGCTCCCGCTTAATGTGCTGCTCGCGTGTCTGTAGTGCTAGACGATATGCGGGATGTCCGTTGGTGTCCTTTGAGATACCGATGATGCGCCCTGGGATTGTGCGTTTGTAATCCATGGTGCAAGCCAGATATCCTGCGCTAGGTCCTCCGAAATACATGGGGATCCCGAAGCGTTGTGCAGTCCCAAATACAATATCTGCACCCCATTCTCCTGGAGGTGCTAGAAGTACTAAACTCATCAAGTCGGCAGCGACGGCTATGCGGGCCCCGGATGCTTTAGCACGCTCCACGAACTCGTGATAACAATTAATACGACCATTGGCATCTGGGTACTGAATGATAGCTCCAAAAACCTTGTCTGTGAACTCAAATGTCTCGTAATCTCCGACAATCATCTCCATACCTTGCTGAGGAATACGCGTTTTAATGACAGCTTGCGTGGAGTCAAAGACTCTCTTGTCGACAAAGAGCTGATTGGCTCCTGCCTTCTTTTGCTCCCTAGAACGCTCGTTGTATAACATCAAAGCCGCCTCTGCTCCACTAGTTGCCTCGTCAAGTAGCGAGCAATTAGTCAGAGGGAGCCCCGTTAGCTCTGTTATGACCGTTTGAAAATTAAAGAGAGCCTCCAAGCGACCTTGTGAAACCTCTGCCTGATAGGGCGTATAGCTCGTGTACCATACCGGATTTTCTAGTACATTACGTACGATAGGTTGTGGTGTTACCGTGTCGTACCAGCCCATACCGATGTATGACGTGAAGATGCGATTGCGGGATCCCAATTCAAATAGGTGTTCGCTCAGCTCGCGCTCTGTCATAGGATCTGGTAGGTTGAGGGGTTTGTCGAGGAAGATCCCCTCTGGGTAAACCTTATGCATTAGTTCGTCCACGCTCCCGACACCGATAGTCCGAAGCATCTCCGGCAGGTCTGCTGCCGAAATACCTATATGGCGGTTGGCAAAGATTCTTGTATCCATCTAATTTAATTGATATAAGGATTATTACTTTTTTCGTCGTGTATAGTTGTGTATGGTCCATGCCCTGGGTAGACAATGGTGTCATCGGGCAGAGGACGTAATTGAGTCTTGATACTACGTAATAGTGTTTCGTAGTCACCTCCAGGCAGATCGCTGCGACCTATGTCGCCTTTGAAGAGCACATCGCCCGTGAAGATGATATGCTCGCTAGGTAAATAATAGGCTACATGTCCAGCCGTATGCCCTGGGACAAAGAGATCATAGATCGATAGCTCTCCAAGCTTTAGTGGGCGATCGTCGGGAAGTGGGTGGATCTGAGAGAGATCTAAGGCTGTCTCTTCGGCAATAATACCCCATGCACGCATTTGTACTTCGGGAGATACAGCTTGTGCTAACTCAGTCGGATGGGCATATGCTTTAGCTCCTGGATAGGTCTGCAACGCCCAACCCAAGCCCCATATATGGTCAAAGTGTAAGTGCGTAAAGAGTAGGAGGTCTACACTCAGCCCCCACTGGCTAATGCGCTGCGAGAGATATCCTCGTTCTCTTGAGGAGGCGCAGCCACAATCGATGATTGCCGCGTGACCGTCGACTGTGGAGAGGAGATAGGTGTTTTCCTGGATAATGTTACAGACGAATGTAGATACTTCGCAGTTCATTGCTTTTCTAGTCAATATGGGGGATTCTTTTTGTTTTGCTCGCCTACAAATACAATCCATTTATCCTGATAGTAATCGGGATAATCGGCCAATGAGCTGATGGCGACGAGCTGTACGGAGAGTTTAGAGCGATCGATTTCCTCTCTGAGATCTCCTCCTTTGAGGCAATAAATCCCTCTTTGAGGGGCTGTGGACCTATGGTTGAGAAGGTGCCATGAATTCTCGTAGAGCAGGTTTAGCGGCATTGCGGCTCGAGATACAATATAATCGCTGTGCAGATCGCAATCCTCAACGCGTGTATGATGCGTAGACACATTCGCTAGTCCGATTTCGTTAGCTACAGATTGAGCCACGTGGAGCTTTTTTGCCGTGCTGTCTATCAGTAGGAAGTGATATTGAGGATAAAGTATCGCCAAGGGGATACTGGGGAATCCGCCTCCACAGCCCACATCAGCGATGGTATAGTGCTTAGTACTATTTGGTAGTACCCAGGTAAGGGTCAACGAGTGCATCACATGGTGCAGGTACAGGTTGTCTATATCTTGGCGAGATATCACATTGATGCGAGCATTCCACATCTGATACAGTGGGTAGAGGGCCTCTAATTGCTGTTGGGCTGTTGACGGGATGCCCGACAGTTGCCTCAAGAGCATGCCTAACTGTTGTGATGGGGGAGTGCTTACGGGAGACTGCACGATAGATTATTTAAGACTATATGATATCTATCACAAATGTACGAAAAAAGAGTATACTTCACAATCCTCCTCATGATCCTACCTCCTGCGCGCTTCGATACTTTGGTATGCGATAGGGTGATTACTATAGGAGAGGGGGGATATCTCCCGTATCCCCAAATGATAATTCCAGAATAGCTATAAGGGATTTCAGGAGTACTTAAGAGAGATCTCCGGAATACTCTTCTGATTACTCCGGAGAGATAGGGGCTGCGATCGTTTGATGCAAATTGACTACCTTTGATACGCGCAAGTGGATGCTTGCTCCGCTTTTGTATGGATTAAGTAATAATCACAAAGAGATATGTCTACATCAGTCAAGGGAATCCCCTCTGCTCCACTAGAGGGTGAGAAGTTACTCAACAAGAAGCAGCGTGCCAATGCCTCACAGTCTAAAGGAAAGGGTGAGGGTATTAGGGCCTCACGCAGTAAAAACTTTGTCTTGGATACAAACGTCATTTTGCATGACTATGAGTGTATCGATAAGTTTGAGGATAACGATATATACGTGCCCATTGTGGTACTGGAAGAGCTGGATAAGTTTAAGAAGGGATCGGATCAGGTTAACTTCAATGCTCGTGCATTCATTCGCAAGCTAGATGGGCTAGCAGGTGCGGACTTCTTCGAGAGAGGTGCATATCTAGGAGATGGACGAGGACGCCTTTATGTTTATTTGGGGAATAAACCACACAAGCGTGTCGCAGAGGCTTTTGGAGAGAATATTCCAGACCACAAGATACTGAGTGCGACACTGCACATCGCTGAGGACAATGAGGGTGAGAAGACAATCCTGGTGAGCAAAGATATCAATCTGAGGATGAAGGCTAAGTCCCTTGGCATCCCCGTCGAGGATTACTTTAACGACAAGGTGCAGACAGTGAATCTTTTTGATGAGGCACAGCCTGTCTTCGAGGGGGTTGACGCAGAGCTCATTGATCGGCTATACGCAGATGATCGGGGTATCCCGTTAGATGAGCTAGAGTTCGGGAGTAAGATCTTTGCCAATGAGTGCTTCGTTTTAAAGAGTGACCAGAATAGTGTCCTGGCGCGCTACAATCCTTTTGAAGCAGTGGTGAAGCGAGTGGACAAGCATCGGCATGTGGGTATCTCAGCTCGTAATGCGGAGCAGACATTTGCCTTTGATGTCTTGATGGATCCAGAGGTACTTCTTGTAGCTCTTTCGGGTAAGGCTGGAACTGGCAAGACGCTTCTAGCTCTGGCTGCTGCTCTGGATCAGACAGATCGCTATGGGCAAATCCTGCTGGCCCGCCCCATTGTAGCACTTGCTAATAAGGATCTAGGAGCACTACCCGGTACGGAGCAGGAGAAAATAAGACCCTACATGCAGCCGCTCTTTGACAATCTAAATGTGATCAAATCTCAATCTAAAGGTGGTAGACAGCTGATTGAAATAGATAATCTGCAGAAGGAGAATCGTCTCGTTATCGAAGCCCTCGCTTATTTACGTGGACGTAGTCTGGCAGACTCGATCGTGATCGTTGACGAGGCTCAGAACCTAACGCCCCACGAGGTCAAGACTATTATTACGCGTGCTGGGGAGGGGACCAAGATGATCTTCTGTGGGGATGTCGAGCAGATAGACTCTCCTTACTTGGATACTCAGAGCAATGGACTCGCCTATATGATCGATAAGATGCGTGGTGAGACACTCTTTGCACATGTTAACCTCATCAAGGGAGAGCGTAGTGAACTTAGTGAGCTGGCATCTCACCTATTGTAATGTAATTAGGTGTACTGACGATGAAAGAAATTGTGTCACCCTCCACCACTTCGCGTGATAGTGCCGTGGAGGGACTCTCTCTCTTGGGAAATAAGTGTACGGTTTATGCTCAGGATTATGCTCCTAAGGTGCTGGAGACCTTTGAGAATAGGCATCAGGACCGGGACTATCGAGTGCGTTTTGAGTGCCCGGAGTTTACGGCGTTGTGTCCTATTACGGGGCAGCCGGATTTCGCAACGATTTATATAGAGTATGTACCTGATGTGCGTATGGTGGAGAGTAAAAGCCTCAAGCTCTACCTCTTTAGCTTCCGTTCGCACGGAGCTTTTCATGAGGATTGTGTCAATATTATCATGGATGATTTGATAAGCTTGATGGATCCTAAATATATAGAGGTGACGGGAGACTTCTCTCCGCGTGGTGGGATTAGCATTGTGCCCTTTTGCAATTATGGTCGTCCCGGTACACCCTATGAGGCATATGCTCGCGAGCGTATGCACTCCTTCCACCACTAGTCTCGTTATCATCTGGAGAAATAGACACCATATCTCTGCAAATAATTGACTGGTACAATATGCAAAGTGACAAGAGGAAGTATCTAGTTATCATTAATCCTCACTCAGGAACGACCAAGAAGACGAATATCCCTGAGCTGACAAACAATTTCCTCTCCGAGGGGGGAGAGCGGGAATTGTACTTTGTCTACACCAATGGCGAGGGGCATGCGCGCCGGATTATTGAGGATATAGCTGGGCGGGGCTTCGACACAGTTATCGGAGTTGGTGGGGATGGTACGATCAATGAAGTGGCTGACGCCGTCCGCACTACGGATATGACGATGGGGATTATCCCGATGGGCTCTGGCAATGGATTAGCTCGTTCGCTGGACATCCCGATGAATCCCGAAGGAGCTTTAGCAGTAATCCGTAGGGGGTATGTCAAGCAGATCGATTGTTGTGAGGCGGGCGGGGTTCCATTTTTTGTGACATTTGGCGTGGGCTTTGATGCACAGGTGACAGCTAGTTACGACCAGAAAAGCTTCCGAGGTCCTCTCTCATATGTCTTATCTACGGTTGACCAACTTATCAAACACAAGCCTCTTCCATATCGACTTCATCTCAACGGAGAGGTGATAGAGCAACGCGCTTTTCTTGTGACTTGTGCCAATGCAGATCAGTATGGCAATAATGCGATCATAGCCCCAGATGCCGAGCTAGATGATGGGCTATTTGATGTCGTTGTCATCCGAGATCTTTCCCTCCTGACAGCTCCTCATGTGGCGATTAGTCTCTTTACAAAGAGGATAGACAACAATGCTTCGATAGATATATATCGCACGAATCATCTTATCATAGAGCGAGATAGTGACGGGCTAGCGCAGGCTGATGGAGAATTGTTAGAGTTAGGGCGACGCATTGAGGTTACAATCCAAAAGCAGCAGCTATCTATCTTGTCTCCGTGCCCAAAAGATTAAGCGATGCTATGTTATGACACGAGGAGTGGCTACATGGTCTTTGGGGGCTTGTCTCAACGGACTCAAAGCCCCTTGATACTGGAGGATTGATTAAACCACTCTCCGAGGCTTCGTCATTACTCCCGGGACAAAAATAGATAGCCCGGGAGCAATAGAGGATTAATTACGGTATCATCGATAGTTTATTCCGTAATGTTTATTTACTCGCCCCGGGATGCACAATTGTTTATTTCGGAATCCTTATTTGGAGACATCGGAGTCATTTCCCAACCTCTTCGATTATTGCAGACTAGAATAGTGGAATGTGTAGTGCTTTTTGTACCTTTGTAAGGTATTGCATTCTTAGTTTATCAAGAAGATTTACTTATGTCCGATCAAATTCGTATCACCCTGCCTGACGGTAGTGTCAAGGAGATGGAGCAGGGAGTTACCCCACTTGATATCGCCAATAGCATTAGCCCGCGACTAGCTCAAGAAGTGCTAGCTGCTGAGTGTGACGGTGCACTTATTGATCTACGTACGCCCATCATGCACGATGCCCAGATCAAACTCCTAAGATGGGAAGATGAGGGTGGTAAGCACGCCTTTTGGCATACCTCTGCTCACCTAATGGCAGAGGCTCTACAGGAGCTTTACCCGGGAGTCCAGTTTGGTATAGGGCCCGCTATCAACGCAGGGTTTTACTACGATATAGATAGTGGTGAAGAGGTGATTAAGGCAGAGGATCTTCCTAAGATAGAAGAGAAGATGCTGGAGTTAGCTCGTCGCAAGGAGACCTTAGTGCGTAAGTCTATCTCAAAGAGTGATGCTCTGGAGTTTTTTAGCAAGAAAGGGCAAACCTACAAGCTAGAGCTGATCAACGATCTCCCGGACGGTACCATATCGACCTATACGCAAGGAGCTTTTACAGACCTTTGTAGAGGTCCGCATCTTCTCTCCACGGCGCCTATCAAGGCTGTAAAACTACTAAGCGTAGCTGGAGCTTACTGGCGTGGTGATGAGAGCCGTAAGCAGCTGACTCGTATATATGGGATCACTTTCCCAAAGAAAAAGCTCCTAGATGACTATCTAGCCATGCTAGAGGAGGCTAAGAAACGGGACCATCGTAAGATAGGTAGAGAGTTGGAGCTCTTTGCTTTCTCTCCGCGAGTGGGGCAAGGATTACCCTTATGGTTACCCAGAGGTACCCAGCTTAGGTTGAAACTAGAGGACTTCCTAAAGCGTATCCAAAAGCGTTATGGCTATCAGCAGGTGATGACACCACATATAGGCAATGTGGAGCTTTACAAGACGAGTGGACACTATGCTAAGTATGGTGCGGACTCTTTTCAGGTGATTACGACTCCGCAGGAGGGGGAGGCGTTTATGCTTAAGCCGATGAACTGCCCTCACCATTGCGAGATATACAAGCTCAAGCCTCACTCATATAGAGATTTACCTGTACGCTTAGCAGAGTTCGGTACGGTGTATCGGTACGAGCAGAGTGGTGAGTTACACGGATTGACTCGTGTACGAGGCTTTACACAAGACGACGCCCATATCTTCTGTCGTCCAGATCAAGTAAAGGAAGAGTTCCTGAAAGTTATGGATATTATCTTCATTATTTTTAGGGCTCTAGACTTCGAAAATTTTGAGGCACAGATCTCTTTGCGTAGCCAGACCGACCGAAGCAAGTATATAGGTAGTGAGGAGAACTGGGATCGAGCTGAGCAAGCTATCATTGAGGCGTGCCAGGAGGCAGGATTGCCAGCGCATATTGAGTATGACGAGGCGGCTTTCTACGGGCCTAAACTGGATTTTATGGTCAAGGATGCCCTCGGTAGACGTTGGCAATTGGGGACTATTCAGGTGGATTACAATTTACCAGAGCGCTTTGACCTAGAGTACACGGGGGAGGATAATCAGAAGCATCGCCCAGTGATGATACACCGAGCGCCCTTTGGCTCTATGGAGCGATTTGTCGCTGTCCTAATAGAGCATACAGCAGGTAAGTTCCCCCTTTGGTTAGCCCCAGACCAAGTAATCGTATTGCCCGTATCCGAGCGATTTAATGACTACGCACATCAAGTTGCAGAGACGCTTAGTCAGCTAGATTTGAATGTCTCTGTCGATGATCGCAATGAAAAAGTGGGACGTAAGATACGAGACAATGAGCTAAAACGTATACCCTATATGCTCATTGTTGGTGAACAAGAACAGGTCGATGGCACCGTCTCCATCCGCAAACAGGGTGAGGGTGATACAGGTACGGAAAAAGTTTGTACCTTTGCCGAGCGTATCCTCAGAGAGATAGACGATCAGATGAATGCTGGATCTTGATTTATTGTTCGCACTCTCTGGCTGGATAGAACCTAATTATTACAACCTTTGTAGATAACCTAGAATAGCTCACTGCTAAACAATCACTAACTGCTACCGCAGACGAATGGCAAACAGTAGAAATCTTAGACGTCCACAACTTAAAGAGCAGCCCAATTGCATCAACGAGCAGATCACTCATCGAGAGGTCCGTCTCGTGGGTGATAATGTAGACCAGGGGGTTTACTCCATACAGCAAGCTCGCCGTATAGCTGAGCAACAAGGTCTGGACCTTGTAGAGATCTCTCCAAATGCAGATCCTCCAGTATGTCGTGTAACGGACTATCAGAAGTTCCTTTACCAGCAGAAGAAGAAACAGAAGGAGCAAAAGGCTAAGCAAGCAAAGGTAATCGTCAAGGAGATTCGTTTTGGACCTCAGACAGATGATCATGACTACAACTTCAAGCTACGTCACGCAGAGGAATTTCTCAAGGATGGGTCTAAGGTCAAGGCTTATGTTTTCTTTCGTGGGCGCAGTATCCTCTTTAAGGATCAGGGAGAAATTCTATTACTGCGGTTTGCAAATGATCTAGAGGATCTGGCTCGTGTAGAGAGTATGCCTGTACTGGAAGGTAAGCGTATGACCATCATGCTCGCACCCAAACCAGCCTCTGCAAAGGGTAGTAAGAAGAAAGATCCGGGTCAACCCGTGAAGGATCTTTCTGACACAGAGCCAACCCTTGGATAAGATAAGCCTGCAGAAAAACAGGTATAGGATCTAGTGTAATAGATAACGATAGTAGGGACATATATACTCATACTCAATCTTTCCCTCCACTCTTTACTGAAGAGTTAAGCGAATAGACTATCCGAACAGGCATAGGCGTGCCTCTAGGTAGTAGGAGGGGTATCTAATAATAACTTCATCAACAATAATCGAAAATGCCTAAGCAAAAAACAGTATCAGGAGCTAAGAAGCGTTTTTCCCTGACGGGTAGTGGACGCATTAAGCGTAAGCATGCGTACAAGAGTCACATCCTCACCAAGAAGAGTAAAAAGCGTAAGCGCAATCTTACCTACTCAGCTCTCGTGCATCCGCACAATGAGCACGGGGTTAAGGAGATGTTGAACCTCTAACTAATGACTTATATAGTCACAACATTGTACGTATCAATACTCACACACTAATCGACACAAGTAATGCCTAGATCAGTAAATCACGTCGCTTCACGAGCTAAGCGTAAGAGAATACTCAAACTGACACGCGGATACATAGGTGCCCGCAAAAATGTATGGACTGTAGCTAAGAATACCTGGGAGAAGGGTCTTACCTACGCGTACCGTGATCGTAAGAATAAGAAGCGCTCTTTTCGTGCTCTATGGATACAGCGTATCAATGCTGCAGCACGCCTAGAGGGTATGACCTACTCTACACTTATGTGCGCCCTTCATAAGCAGGGGATAGAAATCAATCGTAAGGTTCTTGCAGACCTAGCGATGAATAATCCTGAAGCCTTTAAGTCTATCTGCCAAAAGGTTCGAGGCTAAGTAAGTCTTATCTAAAATACGAAACTGCTTAGAGACGCAAGGCACACGGCGCAAGATGCTAGACTGATAGCATCCTGCGCATGGGGTCTTGCGTCTGCTTGTCATACCCTCGTTTTCTAGTAATCTCTTTGAATCTTTAATCCTTATCGTATAGTATGTTTTCCCTTCAAGCTATATCACCTCTCGATGGTCGCTATGCTGGTAAGACCGCCCCTCTAGCATCTTATAGTTCTGAATCAGCTCTCATTTGTTATCGTGTACGGATTGAGGTCGAGTATCTAATAGCACTAGCAGAGGTTATCCCAGAGCTTGGTAAAGCTCTTTCGGACTCGAAACGAAAAGCTTTACGCAGGCTTTATCAAGAGTGGTCGATAGAGGCTGCTCAAGAAGTCAAGGAGATTGAGGCAACGACCAATCATGATGTTAAGGCAGTCGAATACTACATCAAGCGGCATCTACCTCAGCTAGGGTTGGATAGTATCGAGGAGTTTGTACACTTTGGGTTAACCTCACAAGATGTCAACAATACTGCATTCCCCCTAATGTTTCGGGAGGCTCTTAATGAGGTTTACCTACCGAAGATCAAGGGGCTTATTGATCAGTTATCTCAGCTTGCAGAGCAGTGGAGAGATGTTGCGATGCTAGCTCGTACACATGGACAACCTGCTAGTCCTACACGATTGGGAAAGGAGATAAAGGTCTTTGTTTATCGCCTGGAACAGCAGCTTGGAGGTCTGGAGCAGCTTCCTATATCGGGTAAGTTCGGCGGTGCGACGGGAAATTTTAATGCTCATCATGTCGCTTATCCCGAGAAGGACTGGGGGGCGTTTGCCAACCATTTTCTCTCTACTCTAGGTCTGGAGCGAGAGCAGTTTACGACACAGATATCTAATTACGACAACTTGTCAGCACTCCTCGAGGCAATGAGTCGGGTAAATACTATTCTGATTGATCTAGCAAGAGATTTTTGGAGCTACATATCCATAGGTTACTTTGGGCAGAAGATCAGGTCAGGGGAGGTAGGATCTAGTGCAATGCCTCACAAGGTGAATCCGATAGACTTTGAAAACGCCGAGGGGAATCTCGGGCTAGCAAATTCCGTGGCCCTACATTTGGCTAACAAGCTCCCTATATCACGCCTACAGCGAGACCTAACGGACTCGACAGTATTACGCAATCAGTTGGTCCCAATGGCATATACGCTCATAGCTCTGAGTAGCTTGTCTAAGGGGCTTAGCAAGTTAGTTATACACCGAGAGCGTATAGCTCAAGACTTAGATGCCAATTGGGCTGTTGTTGCGGAGGCTATCCAGACAATCTTACGCCGAGAAGGATATCCTCACCCTTACGAGACGCTTAAAGCGCTAACGCGTACGGGAGATGTAATTAGTCAAAAAACAATCAGAGACTTTATCGACACACTTGAGGTTTCAGAGGAAGTAAAGCAGGAGCTTCGTCATATCACGCCTCATAACTATATCGGCTGTTGATCTGTCAATTAATTGCTACCTTTGTACGACCCTCGTGCGCCTGATAAAACAGTTTCAACTTGGTATTCTTCTATTCATTGTCTAAGGCTGTGATGTCTCCGCTGAAGCTTTGGTGTACATGGGTAAACTTACTCCGTTCCCCACTTGTGATTATTGATTCATCTCGGTATGACCTCTATAATATATAGCTAGTTTAGTTATATAAGTCCGTTCATGTCTACAGCAAGTAATCCTACGTCTCATCAAACTCCCGATACACAGCCTACGATTGCTCAATCTATGTCTGAAACATTATCCACAGGCAAGCGCCGTCGACCGCGCATATCACGACAATCGTCGAGTCAGTCTCTGATCCGTGTCACTGTCAGTAATGAGGAGAATGCGACGGTGACTCATCGTAACATGAACTCCTCCGAGATGGTAAAAGCGCGAGACGTCAATGCCGGGAAAGCTGACGAACGAAGGGATGGCTTTGAGGAGTACTATAAGCTAGATCATAATTATGCTGATAGGGGAGGGGAGTCTCGAGTTCCCCCAACCGTTGTGAACGACAATTTGAGAGGAGATCGTGCCGTATACCCCTATGCGAAGAGAGGAGGTATGCAAGGTCCTCATACATTGAGTATGGAGATCGAAAGACCCTCCTCGTACAGAGAGAGAGGAAAAGATTCAAACTCTTCATCCGACAAGAGAAATAAACGATCCGCAAATCTCTCCAAGAGGGATGGCCTAAGACCGAAACGTAAGAGTCATAGTACACCTAAAAAACAAAAATCCACTCCAGAACTAGTACGCTACGCATCTCCTCTTGTAGAGGCTGGAGAACCAATCAGACTTAACAAGTACCTCTCTAACTCTGGACTCTGTTCACGTCGTGTCGCGGATCGGTATATTGCTACAGGGCGAGTCAAGGTTAATGGGGTCATAGTTTCAGAGCTTGGCTCCCAAGTTATGCCGAGTGACCAAGTGATGGTCGATGACAAACAGCTCTCCCTGGAGGAGAAGGTTTACGTCTTACTCAACAAACCAAAGAATTGTGTGACCACACTGACGGACCCGGAGGGGCGTCGCACTGTCATTGATTTGGTTCATAACGCTTGTGCGGAACGTATCTATCCAATAGGACGTCTTGATAGGAATACGACGGGTGTATTACTTTTGACCAATGACGGAGATCTTGCTGTGCGACTAATGCACCCAGCTTTTCGTAAGAAAAAGATCTACGAGGTCGCTTTGGATAAAGAAATCCCGGTGGAACATATGCAGATGATCGCAAGGGGCTTCGAGCTAGAGGATGGTGAAATCCATGCCGATGCAATTAGTTATATAACAGGTCAGACACATGATAAGGTGGGAATAGAGATCCACTCGGGGCGTAACCGTATTGTGCGTCGTATCTTCGAGCATCTGGGTTATAGAGTCGTGCATCTAGATCGGGTGTACTACGCTGGGCTCACTAAGAAGGATTTGCCTAGAGGGCGCTGGCGTTACCTCACCCCAGAGGAGGTACGCTATCTCCGTATGGGTATTAAGGAGCAAGAGGAGGTTGGAGCTAGCCCGACAACCAAGGTATATCACAAGCAAGGGCCTCTACAAGAGCATCCTTTCGAGTCGGAGGCTATTGAGGATTAACGTATAACCCATATCACACATACTATGAATAAATCACTCTCTCGTACTACAGTTAAAGATCTCCCCGTACTTGCCAGTCAGCAGTTACCTCAAACTGTTTGTGTCAAGGGGTGGGTACGCACGAAGCGGGGCAACAAATCCGTATGCTTCGTTGCTCTCAATGATGGGTCAACAATACATAGTGTACAGATCGTTATAGATAAGTTTCAGACGGCGTCAGAGCTATTAGAGCAGATAACTACGGGTGCTGCTATTGGTGTTGTCGGCACGCTTGTGCCATCTCAGGGGCAGGGGCAAGATTTCGAGATACAAGCTCAGGAGATTATTGTCTACGGGACTTCGGATCCTGTACGTTATCCACTGCAAAAGAAGGGACACACCCTTGAGTTTTTGAGAGAAATAGCACATTTGCGTCCACGTACTAATACGTTTGCTGCAGTACTGCGGATACGACATCATATGGCCTTTGCGATACATACCTTCTTTCATGAAAAGGGGTACTACTATCTGCACACCCCTATTATCACGTCAAGCGATGCCGAGGGTGCAGGGCAGATGTTTACTGTTACGACATTAGATTGCAATAGGCTCCCTCTTACTAAGGAGGGGACTGTCGACTATAGCAAAGACTTCTTTGGCAAGCATACCTCCCTTACCGTATCCGGGCAGCTGGAGGGAGAGCTCGGGGCTTTAGCATTAGGAGGTATCTATACCTTTGGTCCAACTTTTAGAGCAGAGAACTCTAATACCCCACGTCACTTAGCAGAGTTTTGGATGGTCGAGCCAGAGGTCGCTTTCATGGATAATGAGGGCAATCAAAACCTTGCGGAGGAGTTTACCAAGCACTGCTTGCGGTGGGCATTGTGTCACTGTATGGACGACCTCGAGTTTCTTGCCGAGCATTATGACAGGGAGTTGATCGATCGCATCCATTTCGTCGTCGAGCGACCTTTTGTTCGCATCACGTATACTGAGGGAGTTGCTATTCTCGAGGAGGCGGTCCGTGGTGGGGTAGAGTTCGAGTTCCCCGTTTATTGGGGTGCAGATCTTGCCAGTGAGCACGAGCGTTACCTCGTCGAGCAGCACTACAAGGCCCCAGTCATCATGACCGACTACCCAAAGGAGATTAAGGCTTTTTACATGAAGCAAAACGAAGATGGTAAAACCGTCCGTGGCATGGATGTCCTCTTCCCGCACATTGGAGAGATTATCGGTGGTAGCGAGCGAGAAACTGATATCGATAAGCTGCAGGCGCGCGCCGAGGAGGTCGGTATTAAGGACAAGGATCTCTGGTGGTATCTAGATTCTCGTCGCTATGGCTCTGCGCCTCATGCTGGTTTTGGGCTTGGCTTTGAGCGACTGCTTCTCTTCGTCACGGGCATGACTAATATCCGAGACGTCATTCCCTTCCCCCGTACTCCTAATAATGCCAACTTCTAGTCGGAGTGCGCTTTCGCACGTTACGTAATGATAAAAGGTGTGCCCAAGGATTTCCTTGAGGCGCACCTTTTTTTGTTTTAGTTAGTAGCCTGTCTATTTTCTATATTACGAGAGAGGGGCAGGTTTCCTATGCTCTTTATGTACAGAGATTGTAACGCTCCGATCCGTGGAGATCGACGTTTAGTCCCAGGTGTACCGCATCTCATAGTCGTCAAAAGGCGAGTCTCCCTCATAGCCATAGGCTCGTAGTATATCCAACATCTCTTCCTGCTCGCTAGGTGAGAGCGGTAGGTCGCCACGCTTTAAGCGATAAAACTGTGACTTCGAGGACCTCCCAATCATGTAGTTAGTGCAGGCGATATAGTTCCTCTGGCTCAGCTCACTCATCGCTTGGGTGAAGCCTCTCGAATAACGCTCCGGCTCGGCAGAGCGGTAAAGGTCACACGTTACGCCCTCCTGATGGCTGGGGTGATGCGGATTGATCAGTGGGTAGATGCGTGCTGTACTACACACCTCGGATGCAATGCGAGTATGCAGGCAATGTGTACGCTGTGCGCAGCTCCTGGAGATGCATACTGGGTACTCCGCGGGGGGTGTTGCGTTGACTGTTTCGGTGGTCATGAGATTAAGCGTTACGGTTAAGGTATTTCTCACATTCCGTTTGTCTCTGCGATTGGTACAGAGGTGAGATTATCACTTGCCATGAAGTATACGCCGTGTATTCCCTCACTGCTTTGCTCTGTCAAAGGTACAAAAATCTTTTGCCATGCGTGTGGCGTTATAGTTTCGTCCGTATGGCGCCGCAGTTTCATACGTGAGGCACTAGAGTTTCATAGTTAAGGAACTTATTTTTTGTACGTGCTGAGTATTTTAGATGTACGAGATACGCTCCTCACCATTACCGTGTCCTCTCTGGTGTTGCGTAAACTCCAATAGCAGGGCCCCAATCTTTGTGAAACTACGAAGGGTATTCTCCGCAGCCTTATTTGGTACAAGGGTATGACGGGGTTGCATATTTAAATAAAATGGACTAACTTGGTCTCGCGATATAACAATAACTAACTACAAACCTATGAAGTCAAGATTACGTATTGCAATCATCCCTCTCATGCTTCTCCTCTGGTCGGCATGTACGTGCCCTACCCCCGATCCAACACCCACGCCTCAGCCAGGCAAGAAGCAGGTCACCGTTACGGTCACTCCTGCACAACTCTCCTTGCATGTCGGGGATAGCCAGCAGCTCACAGTACAGATCACCCCACAGGACAGCCAGCTCACTCCGACCTATCGGAGCCAGGCTCCCGAGATCGCTACTGTCGATGCCCAGGGGCTCGTAGCAGGAGTGGCTGTAGGTAAGACCGCCATCCTCATTCAGGCTGGAGACACTACGGTTCAGGTCCCCGTATCTGTCATGAAAGCTCCCATCCAAGTACCACAAGAGATGCCTATGCTTAAGTTTGGCATCCCGCTCAATGACGATGAGAAAATCGAGGATGCCGAAGTGATCGCCTACGAAAATGCACTCGGGCGTACCCAGCAGGAGGTCGACTTTCGCCCATCAGGCTTCTTCAAGAAGGACCTTTCCACCATACCGGCTGTAGTCTATGGTATACATATAGAAGGAGATGCCGATCTAATCCTAGCCTATAGCAAGGAGTCTGTCTCTAATTGCGAGCGCACTCTAGCCATGCTAGCCATGCTCGGCTTTACTCATGTAGAGGAAGGCACAGTGAGTAATTACCTAGGAGACGAGCTTAAGGGCTTGAGAGCGATCCACAGTACAGATCCCAGCATCATGGTATCACTGATGGATATCTCCAATGAGGGGATGGGGACGACTATGTTCATCGAGTTTGCTAAACGTGAGAAGAGCAATCCTTTCGTCAAGACACAGCACAAGATCTTGACAGACGTCAAGGACTTCCCCTCGATTGAGAAGCTGCTGACAAAAGACCCCTACCAGATCAATGGCTTTGAGGAGAAGATGGGATTACGCACTTTCCGAGCTGACGAATCACCTCGTACGACACACCTCTTTTACCGTACTACGGATGAGAAGATCCCAAATACAAATCTCGAGTATGCCTTCTATATATTCCCCGCAGAGCAGGAGGGTAATGGACTGATCATAACTCAGCTCCTCTGCTTGTCGAGTGAGCAAGACTTACGCTCTAAGGAGCTGAAAGATTATCTCAAGGTTAACGGCTTTGACCAGAACTACTCCGTCTCTAAGGATAATGTCCTGAAGGTATACAATGCTAGTGGAGATATGTGTCAGATCAACTTAGTACGTCTGGGGCAGTCCAAGTATGCATATCAGATGTATCTCTTTCCCGTAGCAAAGTAATTGTATTCATATGTGTTTGAACATACGACGGCATTTCTCCATGCGAGGCCAGCTCTATATGAGCTGGCTCTTCGTTGCTACGCTCTGTCTTACTAATCAATGGTTAGTAGCTCAAGCTACTTACGAAGGCGTTAAGACTCCTCCACAAGAGATTTCTATAGATGGAGTCCTCGAGACCAAGGCATATGTCAGAGGGGTCTCTCCTAATGGGCGCTATATCTGGGCTGCCTATTATCACAATCAGGCAGCCTATGTGTATGACACAGAGCTCAAGAAGTGCATCTGGCAAAAGAGTGATGCTGGTAGAGAGATAGATCTCAAGTATGTCACCAATGAGGGTGACATCATCTATCAGAAGGATCGTAGGACTACACTCTACATTTCACACTCCGGGGGAGAGGATATCGTGATTACTTCTACCGACAAGGATTATCCCGTGCTAGAGGTTACGGGATCCTCTCTACAAGGGGATCGTCTGGTGGGAAACCTAAAAAACGTAGACCCTCTCGTCCGAGATAGCAAACCTTTTGTCGCAAATAGGACGGCACAGGGAGACTACTCGATAAAGGTGCTCCCTTATCCTGCTGAGGATGCCCTCGGAGGAATCCCCGAGGGGACTTCAGTACTAGCTATCTCTCCTGATGGAAAGACTCTACTGGGAAGACAAGTCAACTCAGATAGCTACTATCCTCGGCTAATACAGTGGACAATCCCCGAGGGGCAGGAGAGCGCAGTGGGGTACACCTTCCCAGGGGAGAGCCTTTTCTTTAATCTAGATCTGCCAAAGCCAGGGGCACAACCTAAGCCTAGTGACTATGAGAGTGATGATGCGTATGAAGAGGCTTATGACGCTTGGGACAACCTAGTTCGTGCTTACTGCAAGAAGCCAATGCTTGATCCCATGAGATGGTATTACTCTCCATCTACACAGCGTATCCACTTTGCGACTCGCAATCTCGTACTAAATGAAGAGACCGGAGGCATCGATCAGATCTTGATGCCTGGGTACTGGGATGTAGAGAAGCAACAAGGTGAAATACTACAGCAGTTTAAGGGCTTTACTGCAACGGAATCTTTTGACGATGGGACACTCCTCTGTATAGAGGAGGCAAAGTCCTTTTACCATTGTTCCTGTATCACCCCATCAACGAGAGAGAGGGTCAATCTCGGAGTCTGGCTTAAGGAGCGTACGGGTATACCTATAGAGGAGATCTATTCATCTGACGAGGATGGTGAGTTTGTCCTCGGCTGGCCTAACATTAGTCAGGACGGTAAGACGCTTGCATTCTTTGGTCCTAACCTCGAGAATCCTTATGCATTTCGGGGTACTTACATACAGTTCACAGAGCCTCTAGGAGCGCATACTTCAGTTCAGGCTCCTATAATTAATAAGGTTTCTCCACAGCTACAGATGACTGCTGCTGGGGAGATCTACGTCCCTGAGCTTGCGAATCACCGTATTTCTATCTATACCGCTCAGGGCGTCCTCATAGAGCATGGGGAATTGTCAGCTACGGGACACTACCAATTAGCTAAGCCTCATGCAGGGACAGTCCTATTCATTCAGATCATAGCCCCCCTCACGGGAGAGCTCTATAGCTATCGGTGCCTAGGATCGTCAACCCTTTTACAATCACTTTAGAGATAAAAACTTATGAAACTATCCAATACACACATATCACTCTTCCTAGCAATCATAGCTTTTTGCACAGCGTCTACTCTGGATGCTCAGTCCTCTGATGCCCCTACTATAGGTGAATGCATTAAGATCGAGATGTCACAGACTAAGGACAAGGTCCTGAACATGGGACTCTTTGCCCCAAACAATGATGCCTGGATCGACCTGAATGGTGATGGCGAATGTCAGGTTAATGAGCGTGTCGGACGCAGCAGTGATCGTCCAGATGACTACACGGATGTTTTCTACATGGGACCAACGATTGAGTCTTTTGCACTGACAGAGGATGTACAGACCCTCAATATCTATGGACAGATTGAGGCGATTCGTTTCGAGAATTCTGAGACCAATAGCTCACCTAAGGTTATTGACCTAACACAGTGTACACAGCTTCACTACTTCCAGGCTTATGAGTGCTCTGATCTAGAGGGGATAACATTCCCTAGAGAAGAGAATGATTGTTGCGAGGTCTTGTACATAAAATATACTCCGCTTAAAGCCTTAGACCTATCCCGCCTCAAGAGTCTCATCGTATTAGTTGCCTCCTTTAATAAAAATCTAGAGACCATCCAGCTAAGCGAATGTCCTAAGATGGATGTACTAGATCTCTCCTTTACAAAGATTCCCAAGGTGGATCTCAGCAAGACGACTGCTCTCACGGAGCTGTACCTCTGCCAGACGGCTATTTCTGAGATCGATCTGACCCCAACGCCCAGCCTTGATCTACTCTCTCTAGGAGCTAATTACCTGACTAGCATAGATCTCAGAAATGTACCTGATCTCACCTATCTTAGTCTCTTCGATAATAATCTAACAAAGATCGATGTCAGCAAGCTCTCTAAGCTACAAATTCTAGAGCTAGAGCAGAACCAAATCAGTACACTAGATCTCTCTAAGAACAGCCAACTCAGAGAGCTTACTGTGCATGTCAATACTCTTACGGCCCTAGATCTCTCCGCACTCACGAAGCTACACCTCCTCACTCTATATGATAATAATATTCCAGAGTCAATGATGGGGGAGATTGTTGCTAAGATACCAGAATGCAAACCTTTTGACCCGGAGGGAGAAGATGAGCCGTCAAATCTTTGGGGCAACATTTATGTGGTTAACACGCCTTCTCCAAAGAGCAACGTCTGTAACACACTACAGATCGCCGAACTTAAGAAAAAAGGCTGGACACCTTATGATGCCAATGGGGGAGATCCTCAGGATTTTGAGAGTAGCTCCGTAGAGTATGAGGGATCCACCCCTAGTGCTGTATGTGACCCCATAGAGTCTGACAATGTGCATATCTCATATACTGCGACTGGAGCTCATATACAGGGATTAGCACCTCATACGTCTGTTGTTCTCTTTGACATGCGAGGTGAGATGCTACAAAGATATAACTCACTGAGCTCGACAGAGGTGGTCATTCCTACTGCTAGCTACTCTGGAGGATCTTACATCATTACAATTGCGGGCAAGAGCTACAAGATCGCATTATACTAGAGACTGTTGCTCCGTGGAGTCTGGAGCCTCTGAAACCGTCCCAAAAGCTTTTTGCTCCGAGAATGTTGGTATGTCTATTCCATAAGGGTGTGAAGCTCATTCTAGTGAGCTAAGGCGGCAGAGACAGGAGTTTGGGAATCTGGGGATAGATATACAGCATGTCCGAATGCTGTGCTACGCACCATGGGGCATGCCGTAGTAATGAGACGAGTGAGGCTACGCAATATTTACCGATAGGGCTAAAGTACCTGACAGACTATGGAGTCATAGTCTGCCGGGTACGGGCTCTCTCTCGTAGGGCGACATCCAGATAATGGACCGTATTTTGTGGGGGCGTGATTGATAAATCTTTGTAGAGCTAGTATGGGACGCTAGTAGGCTAGCTCTAGGATCTGGCGTACAATGTCGGGCGTCATATTCTGGTGCTCGCCAAGGATTGTACCTCGCTCGGTGAAGCGCCTTACAACCTCGTCGATGACTTCATGTGCTACCATAGCGTCGCGTAGAGTGACTGAGAGCCCTAGTTCGGCGAAAAATTGACGGGTGGACTCGATAGCTGCCGTGATGGCTCCCTCCTCGCCGTGGCAGGTCTGCGGTGTCAGCCCCCAGACGCGTGCAGCGTACTGTAGCAGTTTGTCGTGCTTGCCGAGGTCTCGCATTACATGTAGTGTGGCAGGTAGGAGGATGGCTAGTGTATGTCCATGCGTTAGTCCAGTCAGGGCTGTAACCTCGTGCCCGATAAAGTGTGTGCTCCAGTCTTGATCTACACCCCACGATAGGGAGCGGTTGAGCCCGACTGTAGCACAAAGCATGAACTCACTCATCAGATCAGCATCGTCAGAGTGCCGTGTCAGTCCAGGTGCAATCTCTATAAGTGTTTGGAGTACGCCCTCGGCAGTACGATCCATGAGTCTCGGACTGCGCATGGTAGTCATATACTGCTCCATGACATGCACGAAAGTGTCAGCGAGTCCACAGGCCACCTGGTAGTGTGGTAGCGAGGTTGGTATGATGGGATCAAGGATAGAAAAGCGTGGATGCTTGCTAGTGAAGGCGTACTTTTCCTGTGTTTCGCGGCAGGAGATGACCGCTCCATTGTTCATTTCAGACCCTGTGGCAGGGATGGTGAGTACGACTCCTAGAGGTAGATGCTCGCCCTTGTACCCTCCCTGCAAGACAATCTCCCAGGGGTCTTTGTCACTGTACATAGCAGCAACGATCAGTTTACTGGCATCGATGACGGATCCGCCTCCGACAGCGAGGACGAAGTCGCACTGATCCTGCCTACCTAACTGGACAGCCTGGCGGATAGTCTCGACGGTAGGGTTAGACTCAATGCCCCAAAAGTCTGTGATGGCACGCCCTTCGAGAGCCTTTCTCACGGCATCATAGGCACCATTGTGCCGTATGCTGCCACCGCCCATGACGAGAAGTATGCGGTGCTTGGAATCAATAAGTCGAGGTAGATCGGCAATGCGCCCCTCGCCAAAGACGAGTTTCGTGGGGTTGTAGTATGTAAAGGGTTGTACCATGATTGTAGTTGGAAGAAGTTGTATATGATTGAACAAAAAGAGTGCCTCTGGCTAATCTCTCCGGAAGATGTCTCGTGTGTAGACCCGCTCTGCCACATCGTCCAGATCATGATGGTAGCGATTGGCGATAATGACCTGCGAGTGCTGTTTGAATGTCTCCAGATCATTCTCGACGAGACTGCCGAAGAAGGTCGTGTGATGCTCTAATGTCGGCTCGTAGACAATGACTCTCGCACCCTTTGCCTTGATACGCTTCATGACACCTTGTATGGAGGAGTGACGGAAGTTGTCGCTATGGCTCTTCATCATTAGCCGGTAAATGCCGATCGTGCACTCGTGCTCCTGGCTGGGGTCGTAGACATTCCCCTCGAGATAGCTGTAGTATCCCGCCTTGGTGAGGACTTGATCGGCAATAAAGTCCTTGCGTGTGCGATTGCTTGCCACGATTGCTCCGATGATGTTTTGGGGTACGTCCTCATAGTTGGCGAGCAGTTGTTTCGTATCCTTGGGTAGGCAGTACCCTCCATAGCCAAAGGAAGGATTGTTATAGTGATCGCCGATGCGAGGATCCAGACAAACGCCCTCGATGATACTCTTGCTGTCTAGATCTTTTAGCTCAGCGTATGCATCTAATTCGTTGAAATAGGATACCCTCAGCGCAAGGTAAGTATTGGCAAAGAGCTTTACGGCCTCAGCTTCTGTGGTGCCCATGAGTAGGGTAGGGATATCCTGCCTAATGGCTCCCTCGCGTATACACTCGGCAAAGCGGGCGGCATGCTCTCTCTCTGTAGTACTGCACTTATCATATCCCACTATAATGCGTGAGGGATAGAGATTATCATACAGTGCTTTGCTCTCACGGAGGAATTCAGGTGCGAAGAGAATGTCTTCATACCCAAATTGCTTGCGAACCTTGATCGTATAGCCGACAGGTACTGTCGACTTGATTACAATGGTGGCCATGGGGTTACAGGCGATTACAGTGCGTATCACCTCCTCGACGGCAGAGGTATTAAAGAAGTTTCGCACGCTGTCATAGTTCGTCGGGGTAGCTACTACGACAAAGTCCGCCTCACGATAAGCCTCCACGGCATCAAGCGTAGCTCGCAGGCTAAGGGGTCTTGTCGCCAAATACTCCTCAAGATAATCATCTTGTATAGGCGATCGGCGAGCATTGACTAGCGCGACCCGCTCGGGGAGTATATCTACTGCCAATACATCATGGTGCTGTGCTAGGAGGACTGCCATAGAGAGCCCTACGTATCCCATGCCGGCGACTGTTATCTTCATAGATTGGATAAGTGGTTTATATAATCACACCAGCAAGGCTTTGAGACACGAGTTGTTGTCTCTGAGGGTGTGTAGACAAAAGTACAACAATACAATTGCTCTGACAAGTGATCGTAGAGCCTCATCCCTATGGAGCTGTAGGGAGCTGTCCGCGATGTGGAGGTTTGCTTACTCTGTAATAATCGCTCGACGGTCCCGTAATTGTCGATCACTTATTCCGGAGAAGACATTTGACGACTCCGTAATTATCAAATACTTATTCTGGAAGTGTCGATCACTCATCTCATCTTAGAGGTCAAATGAATCTTTGTACATTTATTGCGAATGTACTATCTTAGCGTCGGATATTTACTTATATCCATTCAGCCTATACAGCAACGACTATGGCTATGAACCGATTTACCCGCCTAAGCTTGGCAATATTGCTTGTAAGCATGACAACGCTGCTCACCTCGTGTCATAAGGAGGATGCACTTAAAGAGAAGGATCCTCGGGTGGCTCTCGTAGGGACTCGCTGGAGGTCGACTCTAGATATATCGAGGATCGGTGAGATCTTATCTGGTATCGATCTGGAGGAGCTGAAGGGTGTCTCTGCCGAGCTCTTCTTTACTACCGATACTGAGGGGCTGGTCTCTATCCCAAGGAGCAATAAGGCTATAACGGCTAAGCTGACTTATAGCTATGATCCTGTAAATAATGGCTACTTGCTGACCTTTAAGATAGGGCAAACTCCAGAAACTTTCCCTGCGAGGGTTGACTGGCGTTACAACCGTCTTACCCTACATGCAGGGTCTGGATATAACCTCCCAGTCTTATTTTTCGAGCTCGTCAAGTGAGATCTCTTGCGATAGGACATTGCTCCCAGCGACGGCGGATGCATGATCTGAACCTCCATATCTACCGATAATCGACGGAAGCTCTCAAGGTCGGAGAGTTTTTATATCAAGTTATTAGAGAGAGGATGTTATAATCCTTAACTTGGCAATGCCAAGACTTAGAAATCTTCTTACTTAACACAGATATTTTATAGCCTATGCAGTACAAATTACTACTCTCACTACGGCGTAGTCTGCCGGGGTGCTTGCTTCTTCTTGTCACCTTTAGCCTACTAGAGGGACGCCCTCTAGTGATTCAGTCTCCTGATACGATCATCGAGAGGGGCGACTATCAACTTGTCGTCAAGATGGGAAAAGAGCAGACTGATCTCAAATTGATCGATTATAATGAGAGACACGAGGTGCGAAAAGTGGAGACAACGGCCTTTGAGGTAGATCGTAGTATAAAGCAAGTTTTGGCGGGCATCTGGAGTACCGCTGGAGTGCTGGACGCCAACAGTCGTCGATGGGGCACGGTGCGTCTTCTTCCCAAAATTCACTTTGGTACGACGATGATGCTCGGGGATGCATTTGCCCATGCCAAGACTCCTTGCTTTAATCATTACTTAATCGCTCCTATCGGGTACAGATATTACATAGGCAATAGATCTTTTGTAGGGCTCGACATTGCTTTTGAAGGGCGAGACTATAGTTTGAGAGACGGGTACTTTTTCTCCATTAATAAGGAGCATAATGAGCTTACTCAAGATCGATATGGTAATAACGTGGGGCTGCGACGCAGTAAGCTGGTGACACGCTATATATCATTGCCGATCACACTGGGGATGCTCCCACTGGCCGGGAGCCGTATGCGTGTGGGGATTGAGGTGATACCACAGTTTAAGTACAAGGAGTATGTAATGCATGAGCAGTATGCCAATAGACATAAGGAGCGCACTACGACACAGGCTACACCTCCGCTCTCGATGAGTTATGGCGCTTTTGTAGACTTTAGACCCTTTGGGCTCTACATACACTATACCCCACAGAGCTTACTTCTCATCCAAAACTCTAAAAGTGGGTACAGTAATCGGGGGCTTCTAACTGCTGGAATAAGTATCACTCTCTAATCACATCGCATTATGTATCCAAAAAAATATATACTACCACTGCTCTCTATCATGCTCCTCCTCATTGTTTCTCACGGAGCTTTGGGGCAGAAGACAATACCGTGTGACACCATAGAGCTCTCCGACCTTACGATCTATGTAACACGAGGAGCAAAGGATAGCTATCTGCAGGTTTTCAAAAGGCAATCTGATGGGCAGCAAATAGAGGCTCCTCTCTACGTCGATAGAGTATGGACGAGAGGAGTAGATGGGCTAGGGAATTGGCAACGTGTGCGATCTATCTCTACTCAGGACGATAAGGTTAGCAAGGCAAAGAGAGTCAGCCGGACCATCGTGGGTGATCTCTCGCACAGCTTCGTCTGTTCCTTTGGATTTGATTCCTTCACAGCCCCCGAATGGAGCGATAAAATCCACTTCTGGGGATCGACTTCCTACTCTTTAGGTTATCAGGCAATCTTCCCGATAGGTCGTACCCCGTGGGCGTTAAATACAGGGTTATCATTGACGGGTAGCAGCTTTTCGCTGGGGAAGCACTATATGATGCAGCGAAACCTCTCTGGGCATACTGTCTTGCAGACGGATCCCAGTGGCATGGGGTATGCACAATCTAGGCTAGATCTCATCTATCTTGAAATGCCTATAGGTTTGTCGCTCTCATGGGGTGAGACAAATCTATGGAGCTCGCTGTTTGTAGTGCCTAAGATACTGTGCCTGCAAAAATCTCGAACATGCTCTCTGGATGAGCGTGTCCATACCTTGGTGAGCGATGACCTGAATGTACGTCCCTACAGTGTGGATCTACGCGCCGAGATTGGATACAGTCTGCTCGGGCTCTTCGGGCGTATTAGCCTTCTCAATACCATACCACCAGCATTAGCAGAGGTAAGTACGAGAGACTATACGCTGGGTCTCGTCTTCCGTTTCTGAAGTGTCTAGCAAGAGGACAGAGAGACAATACGCCTTACTCTCGGAATATCGGGTAGCAGTCTGTGGAACTGCTGCCCGCTTTTTTCATATCTTTGCGCTAGCATTGTTGTTTTACTACCCATCAGATGCTCACGCCCTCAACCATACAGTGGTCTACACCAGTTCAGATAACCCCACTCCCTACTACGATATCAGGTCACTATGGGGAGCAGATACTGACACTCGGATCATGCTTTAGCGAGCATATAGGGCAGTATATGCGACGACTGGGCTACGATATATTAGTCAATCCCTACGGCACGCTCTACAACCCGATAAGCATCTGCGATACACTAGACGATTTGCTCCTCGATGAGTCACATCGTCCTGACTATACTTCCTATACTGTAGAGCGAGATGGACTATATTATAGTCTTCGTCATCACAGTTCTGTCTATGGTGAGACTCTTGAGGATATTCGTATTGCAATGGAGCAAATATGGAGTACAGCACATGATAGGCTGATACAAGCAGACTGGTTGTGGATAACCCTGGGTACTACACAGGTTTATTACTGGGCAAATAGTGGTCAGGCTGTGGCAAATTGTCAGCAATTACCAGCTTATCTCTTCGATAGACGAGATCTATCACTAGATCTATTGCAAGAGCGTATGCTGTCTACGCTCTCTCATTTGCTGAGCATACGTCCTATGCAAGTCGTATTAACGGTGAGCCCAGTGCGTTATCTCCACGATGGATTGGCTGAGAGTAATTTGTCCAAGAGCAAGCTACGCGTCCTTTGTGACGCATTATGCCATGAGCTACCAGCATGTCATTATTTCCCCGCATACGAGATATTGCATGACGAGTTGCGAGACTATCGATTTTATGCTAATGATTTGGCTCATCCGTCACCGATTGCTATTGAATATATTGCCGAGACCTTTGTCTCTTATTGGGCTGATCAATCCCCACCTCAGGGCGATATGCGTCAAGCAGCCAGGCGTCTGCGCAAACTTTTACAGCATCGACCCAAGACATCTCAAGGAGCTCAGGCGGTACAAACGCAGATAACAGAGCGTATTGCTAAGTATCGTAACCGCTATGGAGACAAACTTTGCATAAACTCTATTGTAGAGCCTTGACCTATTACGAATCATTTATACCAAAATGTCTACACTGCAAAACATTCTTGACTACCTCCATCCGATACAAACACATATAGTTGACGAGCGTCCTATACGACATATCCTTACAGATAGTCGTAAGCTTACATCGCCTAGCGATAGCCTTTTTTTCGCTATGCGTACCGCTTCAGGAGATGGACACAAGTACATCGCTCAGCTCTACGAGCATGGCGTGCGAGCATTTTTTATTTGTGAACCTATCGAACCCTACATAGCCCGTTATCCCGATGCGAATATTGTGCAGGTACAAGAGACCCTTCGGGCACTACAACAGATAGCGAGTCACTGGCGTATGCGTTACGATTACCCCGTCGTCGGCATTACAGGGAGTAATGGTAAGACAGTCGTCAAGGAGTTTCTCTACCATCTCCTCTCAGAGTGCTATCGTACCGTGCGCTCGCCAAAGAGTTATAACTCACAGCTTGGGGTACCGCTCTCCATACTAAACATGGGGGAGGAGCACACCCTTGCAATATTTGAGGCAGGGATCTCTATGCCTATGGAGATGCTACGCCTACAGCGCATCATAAGACCTACAATAGGGATTCTGACAAATATCGGATCTGCGCATCAAGAGAACTTCGTATCGCTCAATCAAAAGATTGAAGAGAAGCTCCAACTATTTGTAGATGCTGATTATTTTATCTACGAAGCTGACAGCGATGAGATACAACGGAGTATAGATAGTCTAGGACTTTCTGACAAAGCCATCGGATGGAGTCTCACGCCAGACAAGGCGTACTACCACATCTCCTATAGCAATGCTGGAGGCACTACGACGATCACAGCTTGTCATACTGGTGAAAGCATTACAGCTACTATCCCTTTTGCAGATCAAGCCTCTATACAAAATGCGACACATTGCCTTTGTCTAGTCGGCCTGCTCCCATTATCTGAGTCGCAGCGACGAGCGATCCTGGCACGCTTTACGACACTAGAAGCTATTGAGATGAGGCTAGAGGTCAAGGAGGGACAAAGAGGTAATAGCCTTATCAACGATGCCTATAACAATGATATCAACTCTCTACGTATAGCTCTAGACTTCCAGAAGCAGCGCACTACGACATCGCATCAGCAGGCTGTCATAATCCTCTCAGATATCCTCCAGAGCGAGCAGCTACCACGAGACTTATACAGGCAAGTCGGTGAGCTAATAGCGCAGTATCCTCACACGCTCTTTATCGGCATAGGGCGAGAGTTGTGCAACTATCAAGACTATTTCCATAGATCGGAAGGTGGTGAAGCCACCTTTTACGAGACGACAGACCAGCTCCTTGCAGACGAGATACTCGGCTCTTTGAGCCATGCCGAGATATTGGTCAAAGGGGCTCGCCAGTTCGAGTTTGAGCGTATTGTACAGCGATTAGCTAAGCAAGTTCACGAGACGACACTAGAGATAAATCTAGAGGCATTGGTGAGTAATCTCAAGAGTTACAAAGCTCTCCTGCCTGACGGTACAAGTATTATCGTCATGGCCAAAGCTCAGGGCTATGGTATCGGGGCCTACGAGCTAGCCAAGGCTTTAGAGCAGCAGGATATTGCAGCCCTTGCGGTAGCTCTCGCTGATGAGGGCAAAGAGTTGCGTAGTAAGGGGATCCTCTTGCCCATTATTGTCATGAATCCCGAGGTGGAAGCCTTTGATGTGATGACGCAATACCGTCTAGAGCCGGAGATATACAACGAGCGCATTCTTTTAGACTTCGCACGACATGTGGAGCGTCAGGGGTTCAATCATTATCCTGTACATATTGAGCTAGACACGGGTATGCACCGTACGGGCTTTACACCTGATAAAGCCACGCTAGATTGTCTCTCTAAGACGCTGCATCAAGTAGAGTCTCTCATTAAGGTGCAGAGTATCTTTACCCACCTTGCGGCAGCTGATGAGCCATTGATGAGTGACTTCACTGAGAGGCAGTTCCAACTCTATGATGAGGCTACCGACTATCTCTCCAGTCTACTCTCTTACCGTCCCCTATGCCATGTGCAAAATACGGCTGGTATCGAGCGATATGGACATCATCACTACGATATGGTACGTCTAGGAGTTGGCTTGTATGGTATCAGCGCCACGGGGAGCCTTGCTCTAGCTCCCGTCGCCAAGCTGCGTACCACACTCTTGCAGATCAAGACGATCCCCGATGGCGAGACAATCGGCTATGGGCGACGCGGACAGATCACTCCTGGAGGTCAGATCGGTATTATACCTATCGGTTATGCAGATGGCTATGATCGTCGATTTAGTTGTGGTGTGGGTAGCGTAATGATCCACGACACCCTGTGCCCTATTGTTGGTAATGTCTGTATGGATACCTGTATGGTGGATCTAACTGCGCTAAGAGGCAAGGTCGCAGAGGGTGATGAAGTAATCATCTTTGGTGTGCCGGGGCTACAAGTTAGTGATTTAGCTCAGCGAATAGGTACCATACCTTACGAGGTTATCTCGAAGCTATCACCACGTATCAAACGTACTTATTACAAGGGTTAAGTCTCTTGAAGGGAGCTGTCAGGTAGAGCAGTATATCCCCAGTGTTGAGATCTAGCACGATAAGTATAAATCGTTGTAGCATTTTACTCTCATCGCATCTCCTCTACAGGGATGCTCATTTATTAGATATTCAGGGCTTTATCTGTGAGACTTCTTTATCCTCAAAAGTTTCATACGACCCTTTGGATCCATGACTTAGGAATGACCAACTAGTGATCCCGGAGTAGCCACTTGCTTATCCCGTAATCGTCGCTTGTTAATTCCAGAGCTCTTGTTTGTTCATTCGGGAGATGTAAGGCATTTATTATGGGATGAAACTTAGACTAAAGCTGGGAGAGGATCTCTGGGGGGCGGTAGGAGCTGATTTTTGTTTTTAAAATACTTGGCAAGGTTGATGGTTCGCTAAATAATGAGTACCTTAGCAAAATGTTTGCAGAGACCTATCGGACGAGTCACCGAAGGCTTATGAAGACATCTGATTAACAACATATAAATATCATAATACAATGGCTATCCAAACAAAAATCGTAGAGTGCGTCCCCAATTTTAGCGAGGGTCGTGACAAGGCAAAGATTGAGCAAATTGTAGAACCCTTTAGAGCTACCCAAGGCGTTAAGCTCTTAGACTATAGTAATGACGAGGATCACAATCGTTGCGTAGTGACTGTGATGGGAGACCCTGAGGCAGTGCGCAAAGCTCTTCTCAAGGCTGTCGAAGTGGCTGTCAAGGTCATTGATATGACCAAGCATGAGGGGCAACATCCTCGCATGGGTGCTGTTGACGTAATCCCCTTTATCCCCATCCGCAATATGGAGATGGATGAGGCTATCGAACTGTCTAAGTCTGTCGCTAAGGAGATAGGAGAGCGCATTGGTATCCCAGTATTTCTCTACGAAAAGAGTGCCTCAGCACCTCATCGTGAGAACCTCGCAAGCATCCGCAAGGGGCAATTTGAGGGAATGGCGCAGAAGATTCATGAGGATCAGTGGCACCCTGACTTTGGTCCTGCGGACATTCATCCCACAGCTGGTGTCGTAGCTGTCGGAGCTCGTATGCCACTTGTAGCCTACAACGTCAATCTTAATACCTCTGATCTCTCTATCGCCGATGCTATTGCTAAGAAGGTCCGCTTCATTGGCGGTGGTCTACGTTTCTGCAAGGCGATGGGAGTCGAGCTGACAGACAGGCATATCGTACAGGTCTCTATGAACCTGACCGACTTTACTAAGACAGCTGTATATCGTGCTCACGAGATGGTGCGCATGGAGGCTCGTCGCTACGGTGTCGAGATCGTCGGTGCCGAGGTTATTGGTCTTGTACCTATGAAGGCTTTGATAGACTGTGCTGAGTACTATCTCGGCATTGAGAACTTCTGCGAGAGTCAGATCCTAGAGCTCCGCATGATGGAGTAATCAAGAGGTTATACGTGAGACATTAGACGTTAGAAGCTAAACGCTGACCTTCGGGACTCCCCAAGCGTATGCAATCTAACGTCCAATGTCTGGCTACAGTTTCTAGTGTCTAACCTTTAATCTCTAACGTCTAATGTCTAACCTCTATTTACACAACATTGGTCAGATTGTGACCCGTCCCGGCTCTACGGCACAGCACGGTGCAGAGGCTATGCGAAATCTGGGAGTCATTGAGGGACCTGCGGCGATCATCGTACGAGAAGGGAAGATCGCTTTTGTAGGCTCTATGCAGGATGCCGAGCGTGTAGATCATGCAGGGTGCGTGGCTTATGATGCTCAAGGTGGTTGTGTGCTCCCGGGCTTTGTGGATAGTCACACTCATCTCGTATTCGGTGGATACCGAGAAGACGAATTCCAGTGGCGACTAGCTGGTGATAGCTATATGAGCATCATGGAGCGTGGCGGGGGTATCGCTAACACAATGAAGGCAACCCGCAGCGCAAGTGCTGATGAGCTTACCCGAAGAGCTGCAGAGCATCTGGATGCAATGTTATCTATGGGTGTTACCACTGTTGAGGCAAAGAGTGGCTACGGGATGGAACTCACGACTGAGCTTAAACAGCTAGAGGTAATCCGTACCTTACAAAAACAACATCCGATAGACCTCTATCCCACGTTTATGGGAGCTCATGACACTCCTCCTGAGTACAAAGGGCGCTCGACGGACTTCATCTACTACCTCTGTGATGTGGTTATGCCCGAGGTCGTCAAGCGAGGTCTGGCCGAGTGTTGCGATATCTTTACCGAGCAGGGAGTCTTTGATCATGAGCAGACGAGGATCCTCTTAACGCGAGCTAAGGAACTCGGGCTTAAGACCAAGATGCATGCTGACGAGATCGTCTCTTTTGGCGGAGCTGAGCTAGCAGCTGAACTGGGGTGTCTCTCGGCTGATCACCTACTACAGATCTCCGATGCGGGTATAGAGGCTCTGGCTAAGAGTACCACTGTGGCGACATGTCTCCCCTGCACGGCTTTTAGCCTAGGAGAGTCGTATGCCCCAGCGCGGCGGATGATCGACGCTGGTTGTGCCGTGGCAGTGGCTTCGGATCTCAACCCCGGTAGCTGCTTTAGCTCCTCGATACCTCTTATGTTTGCTTTAGCAACCATCTACATGGGTATGACTGTTGAGGAGGCGGTAACGGCTCTAACTCTCAATGGCGCTGCCGCCATCGGTCGTGCTGACCGAATAGGGAGTATAGAGGTCGGGAAGGCCGGTGATTTAGCTCTATTACGCTTCCCTTCCTATAAGTTCCTCTCATATCACTTTGGTGTGAACCTCGTACGGGCTACCGTCAAGGGCGGTACGCTCTACGAGAATAGACTTGTCACACTGGACTAGAGCCTCTCTGATCGGCTTTGGTCATTTATGAATCTTTCACTAACAAACAATCTCAATCATCTTATGAATAATAGTCTAACAGACTTGACTGTCAAGACATTTCTCGACACCACCGCAGGCAAAGATCCAGTGCCTGGAGGTGGTAGCATCTCTGCTCTCTCAGGCTCTATAGCTGCCGCCCTCACCGAAATGGTCACAGGGCTTACTATCGGTAAGAAGAAGTACGCAGAGGTTGAAGAGCAGATGACGCTGCTAGCTAAGCGAGTTCACGAGGTCCGTGAGCAGCTAGTCCTCGATATAGATCGCGATAGTGATGCTTACAATGAGGTCTTTGCAGCATTCCAAATGCCCAAAGAGACCGATGAGCAAAAGGCAGTGCGTAATGCTCAGATACAGGAGGCTACTAAGCATGCCGCCCTCGTACCTATGGAGGTAGCTCGACGTGTGTATAGTATCTTGAGCGATATAGAGGCTGTCATATCCAATGGTAATCAGAATGCCGTTACAGACGGTTGCGTGGCTATGATGTCTGCGCGCAATGCAATCATTGGGGCCCTCTTTAACGTCCGTATCAACTTGACGTCGATAAAGGACGAGCAGTTTGTCGCAGATATGTCTGCCGAGGCCGATCGCCTGGAGAGGGAGGTTATCGAGCGTGAAGCAAAGGTTATCGAATACACCAAGGAAGCTTGTAAATAAGGGAATATGTCAGCACGTAAAACATTCGCCATCGGTAGCGAGCAGCTCACTATCGAGCTATGCCGAGAGTATCTGGAGACAGGCTTTGAGTTAACCCTCTCTCCGGAGGCCATCAAGCGTATTGAGCACTGTCGCAACTATCTAGACCGCAAGGTCGAGGAGGTTGACAAGCCAATCTATGGTGTCACGACGGGCTTTGGGTCTCTTTGCAATCGTACCATCTCACCAGATCAACTGACCAAGCTGCAGGAGAATATTGTCAAGAGTCATGCTTGTAGTTGTGGCGACGAGGTTTCGGCTCCGATCATACGGCTTATGCTCTTGCTTAAGGCGCATGCACTGCAGATAGGGAATAGTGGGGTGCAGGTTGTCACCGTGCAGCGTATCGTAGATATGCTTAATGCCGATGTACTCCCCATTGTTTACGATCGAGGCTCATTGGGGGCTTCTGGCGACTTAGCTCCCTTGGCAAATCTTTTCCTTCCGTTGATCGGCTATGGAGAGGTGCGCTACAAGGGCGAGAGATTACCGGCTCGCGATGTCCTGCCTAAGTTCGGATGGGAACCCATCAAGCTCAAAAGCAAGGAGGGGCTGGCACTGCTCAACGGGACCCAGTTCATGAGTTCGCACGGCGTTTACGCTCTTATTCAGGCAGAGCGACTCTCCCTAGCGGCAGATTGGTGTGCAGCACTCTCTCTGGAGGCCTTTGCAGGGCTCGACGCTCCCTATGATGATCGTCTGCATCAGATACGTCCCCACCAAGGGCAGATCAAAGTTGCAGCGCATATGCGTGAGCTGCTCAAGGGCAGTGAGATGATTGCCCGTCCGAAGCCTCAGGTGCAGGACCCTTATAGTTTCCGCTGTGTACCTCAGGTGCATGGAGCTTCTCGAGATGCCATTGCCTACGTTCGCAGCGTCGTGGAGACAGAGATCAACTCGGTTACGGACAACCCAACCGTTTTCCCCGATGACGATATGGTTGTCTCCGGAGGTAACTTCCACGGACAGCCGTTGGCGATTGTTTATGATTTTCTCGCCATAGCGCTTGCCGAGCTAGGAAATATTTCGGAGCGTCGTGTGGCTCAGCTCATCCTCGGGTTACGAGATTTGCCCGAGTTTCTCGTTGCTAATCCTGGGCTTAACAGTGGCTTCATGATCCCACAGTATGCTGCTGCGGCTATGGTTAGTCAAAATAAGATGTACTGCCACTCAGCAGCTAGTGATAGCATCGTCTCGAGCAATGGTCAGGAAGACCACGTCTCTATGGGGGCTAATGCAGCGACGAAGCTTATGCCACTTATTGCTAATTTATATCGCCTTTTTGGCATTGAGCTACTCAATGCAGCTCAGGCTCTCGAGTTCCGTCGTCCTATGCGTACGTCAGCACCTTTGGAGGGCTTCCTAGCTACACTGCGCAATGTCTGCCCACGTGTGGAGGATGACGTGGTCATGTACGAGCAGATCCAGCAGGCCGAGCAGCTTATCCGGACTTTCCCATTCGAATAACCCCTCTCCCCTTAGGGGGGAGGAGAGTTTGAGCCATTCAGATCATTTATAATAAGAGGGCAAGTGGAAACAACAAATAGGCTAAAGAAACCTTGGACATCAGTTATAAAGGTAAGGTAACAAAATAGAGGCTATAGCGGCAGGCATACGGCGGAGGCACTTACTTAATATCCAATATACGGCAATCTATATAGCTCGTCGCAGTAAGTAGTATTGCTTTTGGTAGGAGTGCCTCATAGCTTATACAAATAAAAGGTATATCTCCCATGTCGAGTAGATATACCTTTTTTATGCAATCGATATAGGTTTCACGTGGTAGATACAAAGCTTTTCGGGTGGAAATGTTCGGCCCTCTCATGTAAGATGTATAGTTAATTTGTACAAGATGTATTGGATCATACCACTAAATATATTAGCGATCGAACTAAATAATATTGCTTTTAAAAATGGGCTCTATAGCCTATCAAAACAAAAGGTATACGTTTCGCGGTCAAAGATATATCTTTTAGGGCACCCTCCCAAAACCGTTTACTGGAGCGGGGTTTTGGCAGGCGTGAAATATGTAATATCTATTGCTTGGGCTAGCTTTTGGGGAATTGCGAATATCCAATATATTTGGTATTCGCCCGGTTTTTATTAAGTAAATAGGGCCTAATGGTTTTTGCGATAAAAGCTATTCGGTAGGAGGTGTGAGGGGTAATCCTCGCCCAGCTCGGTAGGATTACCCTTTATGTAGCCGGATGATACGCTGATTGCTGCTCCCCCTAAAGGATAATTGAGGGTCATATAGCCCTTGTATAAAAGGTCCATCTACGAGCACGTCGATATACTCTAAGAGATCGGCCCTCGTCGGATCTTGCTGGATCTGCTCTAAGGTATACCCTGTATAGCACCAGATCTCTAGCTTAGTCTCGCGCTTGAGGCGCTGCAAGAGCGGCAAGACTTCGATAGGATTGTACAAAGGGTCGCCCCCACTCAGCGTAATACCATCAAGGAGCTGATTGTCATTGATCTCGTCAATGATCTCATTTAGATACTCCTCCGTCAGTGGCACCCCAGCAAGCGGACTATGACTCTCGGGGTTATGACATCCCGGGCAGTGATGGCTACAGCCCGCTAAGTAAATAGCATAGCGTATCCCATCACCGTCTAGGATTGTCTCAGGTATTACCTTAAGGATATTCACCCTGGGTAGGAGTTAGTGGTGCTTGACACGGTCTATCTCTTCGGCGCGTTTGGCAGAGTTCCATGAAGCAAGATCTCCAGTCAGATAGCCCGTAATACGCCGCATGCGAAGTATATCCTCCCCCCCGCAGATAGGGCACTTAGAGTATATGACACCCTTATAGTGGCACTCCCTACAGGTATCTATGGGATGATTGATCGACCCATAGCCGATATGGTGCTCCTGCATTAGTTTGACGATCTTTGCGATAGCCTTGACATTCTTTTTGGCCTCTCCGTCTAGCTCTATATAGGTGATGTGCCCGCCCAAAGTCAGAGCATGAAAGGGAGCCTCCAGCCGTATCTTATCAGCAATGCGGATCTCCTCCTTAACATCGATGTGAAAGGAGTTGACGTAGTATGCCCGATCATTAACTCCCTCGATGACCCCATATCTCTTGCGATCAAGGCGTGTAAAGCGCCCCGACAAACCCTCGGCCGGCGTCGCTAGTACGGAGTAGTTGAGGTGATACTTCTCCTTATACTCTTGAGCAACCTCTCCAATAATCTCAACACAGTGATAAAGCGTTTGCCAGGCATCTTTGTTGGACCCGTGCCCCTCACCATAGATAGCATACATAGCATTGTGCCCCCCGATAAATCCGATACCTAGAGTACCAGAGTCTATGACGTGCCCCACAGGATCGTTAGGCCGTAGAGACCCCCCTCCCTTCCAAACATCATTGCCCATCATAAAAGGAAATTGACGCGCTAGCGCTGTACATTGGAATTCATAGCGTGTATGCAATTGCTCCCCGACTAAGCGAGCCATATCCCGTACCGAATTATAAAGCTTGTTGATCGCTATACTCCGTATCTTGCCTCGATCTCCTCCAGCACCTATCTGCTGCTCAGCCTGCCTCATTGCCTCGATAGCAAGTCTTGGTAAATTGATTGTTGTAAAGGATAGATTGCCTCGCCCTATAGAGGTTCGATCTCCATTGATGTTTTCGAAGACACGCGTCCGGCAACCCATTGTTGCTATCTCATGTCGATAGCGCTTCGGATCTGATGCTTCCCATTCGTCATTCTGATTAAAAGGTGCATCTAAGAATACAAAATTGGGGAATAGCGCCTTGGCTGTCGTCTCGCAAGCCTTTAGGAAGAGGTCAAAGTTTGGCGTATCAAAGGTTATCTCCCCAGCAACAGCTCGGTCAAAGTCTTTCATAGCTCGATTAAAGTCAGACTCAGAATAGTTGACCCCCTCCTTGATCTTGAAAATCTGTATCGGAAACACAGGCACCTCTCCACCTACGCCGAGACCTTCAGTCGTAGCTTTCATAAGCTCCTCAATGACCATACGCCCCTCCGCAGAGGTATCTGTCCCATAGTTAATAGAACTAAACACCACTTGGTTGCCACCACGAGAGTGCATTGTATTAAGGTTATGAATAAAGCCCTCCATCGCCTGATGTGTGTCACGGCGTGTGCGGCCTATAGCCTGATCTATTAGATACGCTATTTCCTCACAGGGCACATGTTTACCTACTAGCTCCGTAAAGGCACTGCATAAATCACTGATATCCGTAGATGATGGGACTATACTCTTTAGATGCTTACCGGCTAGATCCCTTATCTCCTTCGTAGAGGGTATATCCGTTGCCCCTATACAGTGGAAAAAGAGTCGTGTCATATCAGCAACATGCTTTAGAAAAGTCTTATAAACTCCTGGAGCCATGAAGAAATCAAATGCCGGTATTGCTTGTCCACCATGCTGCTCATTCTGATTCGTTTGGAAGACTATCGTGGCTAATGTAGCATAGCTTTGTATGTTCTGGGGAGTACGAATGCTCCCATTTTTCGTATGAAATCCTCGCTCATATAAGTCTGCCAAGTCATACTGAATGCAAGTCGTCGTCTTCGTTGGGTAGTAGTCCAGATCATGGATATGTATATCTCCTCGACGATGAGCCTCCGCATACTGTGTAGGAAGTAGATAGCGATAAGTGTAGTCCTTAGACACCTCAGAAGCAAAGGTCATCATCTGCCCAGCAGGTGTATGACTACTCATATTAGCATTGCTTAGATTGATATCGTTGCTATCAATTGTTACGATACCGTCAAGATTGCGCTTAAGCTCACTTTTTTTCTGGCGTTCCGTATTACGCCATTCTCGGTAAAGGATATACCGCTTGGCGACCTCCGGTTGCACCTTCATTAGTTCACTCTCGACCAGATCCTGCACCTCTTCTACAGAGATAACCTCCTGCTCTATCCGCTCCATAACACCCAGTGTAACCTGTTTAGCCTCTTGCAGGCACTCCATAAGTCCTGTTGCAATGTATGCCTTCAGGACGGCATTTTCAATCTTAGACGGAGTGAAAGGCTCTTGTAGTCCATCACGCTTGATGATGTGTGTAATTGTAGTTGTCATACTTTTGATTTCTGAAAGTAATGTAAGATATACCTATACTCTAATACCTCCTAGCTCTTATTAATTACAAGAGCTATCCTCTTGCTTTTCTTTTGGATGAGATCCATATCCCATCTTGTGATATCAAGCCGGTGGACAATGAACCTATACTAATGAGAATCATAGGGTCTCACTTAGGCCGAATCTATATCAGTCCTCCAGTGACAAGATAAGAGACCAATCAAATCGTTTGAGATACATGAGATTGATTTAAGGTAAAGTCGTATAGCGTTCCTTCTTGTTTGCAACTGCAATATTACAATCTTCCTGCGAAATAACCAAATAAGACAACAGCAAAATGAATGGTTGTCGAAAAGTTGTCCAGATAAATATTGTAATATACTATATGCTATACAATTATGAAAATGCAGTTGTGATAAAAGTTTTCAGTAGAGATAATCGTACTCGCAGTGGTGTTTGCATTAAATGTGAGAATAGGTATGGAATTAGTACAAGGAACTCAGCTTTAAAACTGTACTATTCTTGTTTCGTATATTGGGGATATAATAAGGACGCACGGAAACTATAACAAAATAGTTCCCGTGCGTCCTCGGAGAATTAATTAGGAAGATACTAGCTCAATCCCTCTATCTGACCGTTGATAATATCCATGTGTACTGCTTGAGGCTCCTTGGGGAGACCAGGCATACGCATGATACTACCCATGACGATCACAATCATTTCAGCCCCACTATTGAGGACGACATCCTCAACCTTCAGATCAAAGCCCCGCACATCTCCGTAAGCCTTAGGGTCTGCTGAGAATGAGTATTGTGTCTTGGCTATACAGATAGGATAATGCTCCATACCTAGATCGTGCAGGCGAGATAACTTTTTCTCTGCCTTACTACTATAAGTAACATTGTCTGCTCCATAGATACGCTTAGCAATGTGCTCGACCTTAGTCTTTACAGACTCATTGAGATCATACACGTGGTCTATTGGCATCGAAGGCTTCTCTGTGATTGTCCTGACAACCAACTTTGCAAGTTCGACAGCTCCTTCGCCACCCCTTGCATAAGCGTCATTGATAGCAAAGCCGCACCCTAGCACCTGCTCGCAGTGACTACGTACGATTTCGATCTCTTCGTCCGTATCAGAGGCATACCGGTTGAAAGCGACTACAACCGATTGCCCAAAGTTGTGAAGATTGTGTACATGACGATCTAGATTAGCGAGACCTTTACGTACACCCTCTATGTCTTTTTCATAGATTTGCTTTTCGCTAACGTCTCCATGCATCTTGAGACCTGCTAGTGTAGCCACTATCACTGTTAACTCGGGAGCAATACCAGCTACACGACACTTGATATCGAGAAACTTCTCGGCACCTAAATCTGCCCCGAAACCAGCCTCCGTGATTGTGTACTCACAGCAAGACATGGCCATTTTCGTTGCGATAATAGAATTGCACCCATGAGCAATGTTTGCAAAGGGACCACCATGGATAAACGCTGGAGTACCCTCTGTCGTCTGAACCAAATTCGGTTTAATTGCATCCTTTAGTAAGATAGTTATAGCCCCTCCGATGCCCAAATCCTTGACGCGAAAAGGCTCTTTAGCTTTTGTGTAGCCGAGCATGATGTTGTCTATACGACGGCGTAGGTCATCAAGATCCGTAGCGAGACAGAGGATTGCCATAATTTCACTCGCGGGAGTAATATCAAAGCCCGTCTCCGTAGGGATACCGTTGCTTATACCCCCAAGGCCTGTAACACAATAGCGCAGAGAGCGGTCGTTAACGTCGAGGACTCGCTTCCAAAGCACCTCAGAGAGACCCTCACAGCTATTTCGGTTTTGATAGATATAGTTGTCAAGGAGAGCCGTTATCATGTTATGTGCAGAGGTTATCGCATGAAAGTCTCCCGTGAAGTGAAGATTGATGTTCTCCATCGGAAGTACCTGTGCATAACCGCCTCCGGCAGCGCCACCCTTCATTCCGAAGCAGGGACCCAATGAGGGTTCACGCAGAGCAACAGCAGCACTCTTACCAATTCTATTAAGTCCGAGAGCCAATCCAATGGACACGGTTGTTTTTCCGACGCCAGCTTTGGTGGGCGTGATTGCCGTTACAAGGATGAGCTTATTCTGCTTGATTTTCTCTGAATCCATACGATCTTGAGACACCTTACCAATATAGTGTCCGTATGGCTCTAACTGTTCGTTTGCGATATGGAGCTCCTGAGCAATCGTTTCAATGGGCTTGAGCTGACACTCACGAGCGATTTGAATATCTGATTTCATAATTGATTATACTGATATAAAATAAAAAGTACCCTCCACAGAGTCGAAAAGACCACCATAGACGATACCTGATACCATAATTAAGGAGAAAAAGAGCCGAAAGCCGGACTCGAACCGGCGACCTACTCATTACGAATGAGTTGCTCTACGAACTGAGCTATTTCGGCAGCTCTTCGACGGCACAAAAGTACAACAAACTTTCCAGACAACAAAACGTTTTTACACCTCTTACGACCGCTTTGACTGTGCCGTCGAGTGCGTTACCCCATTTGCCGATTTTGCCAATACTACACGAAATGAATGGTGACTCTACGAGTAGCTTTCATTTACCATGGGGCACAATATACCTTACCCCTGGTTACTACCAACCAGATTGTTCACCCCCTGGAGAGACTCGAGCCTCTCTGCTGTCTAGGTGATAGAGTACGGAAGATAATCAAAAAAGAGTCCCCAACAAATGCCGAGAACTCAAAGATTATCCAATAAATGAAACCCACAATATCCTTGAGTGAGTCGCATGGGGCTCGAACCCATGACCCCAACATTAAAAGTGTTGTGCTCTACCTACTGAGCTAGCGACTCAACCCTTCTATCGAAACGTGGTGCAAAGGTACAAAAAATATTGAAACAGCAAGACAATCTATTCAAAATATTGGGGGATATATCTTTTATCTCTGCCCCTATTACATGGACATGCTTACCGAATGACCTATCATTAATTATAGAATACACGGTCGTCAGTTCCGGGGCATAAGAACGATAAATATAGACCCTAGAGTTACCATAAGCCACGTATTAGAGCATAGTATCTTGATAAAAGTCGAGAGCCTCAGTAATCTCTTGCGACGTATGTCTCAAACCTCGGGTGAGACCGATGGCTTCGAGTCCGACGGTGGAGATGAGCTCAGAGCCGCTGTTTTTCTTATCGTGCAGCATAAGCTCTTTGAGTCTACCATAGTCCTGACAGGTAATCTGGAGTGGGCTGTATAGCTCTTTAACCGTAGTAATTAATTGGCGGAGTATCTCCTTGGATAGACTAAGTTTGAGATAAGATAGGTATAGCTCTGGGATGAGACCTAGTGCTACAGCCTCTCCATGGAGTAGCGCTCTGTTGCTATGCGTATAGCTCCAAGCTTCGAATGCATGCCCGAAGGTGTGCCCTAAGTTGAGCTGATGACGGAGCCCTAAGTCTAATCTATCTTGTGAGACAATCTCTAACTTGAATAGCACAGCCTCCCGAATTATAGGAGTAAGCTGTGCGATATCTGTCAGATGCACGTCGATGAGCTGGATGATCCGATGCCATAACTCTTCGCTAATGAGTAGCCCGTACTTGAGCAGCTCTCCGAAGCCTGATAGTAGTTCCTCATAAGGAAGAGTTTCTAACCAAGCCGTATCACAGAGTGTAAGTGTCCGCTCTTCAGATGTGAAAACCCCAAGTAGATTCTTGACACTGGCGAAGTTGACCCCACACTTCCCCCCAATAGCTGCATCAGCCATAGCGAGAAGCGTCGTAGGGAGCAGTATGAGCGATACTCCACGCATGTAGATCTGCGCTAGAAAGCCGACGGCATCACTTACCGCCCCACCTCCTACGGCAATGAGTGTAGCACTACGATTTGCCCCTTGCTCAAGAAGCCAGTGCACCATCTGGGCGATCCCCTCTAGGCCTTTCATCTGCTCAGGATCTGATATTAGATAGCAGGGGAGACTGTTTAGCTTGGAGTAGATAGGGGATACCCTATCATGCGCTAGTTGCCACGCCTTTTTATCAGCAAATAGATAGTACCCTCCATAATTATCATGACGTAGTAGCTCATTTAGGTAGTCAGCCATTTGATACCCTATGAGTACTCGCTCCTTGGTGGATATAAAGGATAGGCACGGCATCTACTCCAGGCTCTTAGTCTATCAGCTCAATGATATGATTGATAGCTGCTTGCAATCCTTCTGGATTACGACCTCCCGCTGTCGCAAAGTGGGGCTGTCCCCCTCCACCGCCCTTGATAAGCGATGAGACCTCCTTGATCAATTTGCCCGCATTTAGCCCCCTCTCCGTAAGATCTTGAGAGAGAATCACTGTAAGGGTACACTTGTCTCCCTCTGTCGCTCCTACAAGTGCTACGTAAGAACCATGTAGTCGTCCCCGGATTATTCCAGCGACATCTTTGGCAACCTCACTGCTCATGGGCTTATTGATAGTGATAAGTACAGTCTCTCCACGTTGTGTGCGGTCGGAGAGTGCTTGCAAAGCTATTTGCTCTGCCTGCTCTTTAGTGTATTGCTCGATAGCTCTGCGCTGCTCATTATTCTCTGCTACGAGTCGATCTAGAGCTTTGAGTATATCGGGTACGTTATTGAGCCGCTCATTAATCTGTCGTATTTGTCCCTCAAGATGGTGCACATACTCCTCAGCTTTAGGACCCGTGACAGCCTCTATACGTCTTATGCCCGCAGCTATAGATCCTTCGCTGATGATCTTGAAGAAGCCAATCTGCCCGGTGCTGGACATATGCGTTCCACCGCACAGCTCAATGGAGTCGCCATACCTGATGACACGCACTTCATCACCGTATTTCTCCCCAAAGAGAGCCATGGCTCCCATAGCTCTAGCCTCTGCAATGGGGATGCTCCTTCGCTCATCACATTTCCTATCAGCACGGATCTCGGCATTGACAAGTCTCTCAACTCGAGAGAGCTCCTCGGGTGTTACCTTCTTAAAGTGCGAGAAGTCAAAGCGCAGTAGATCTGCAGTGACGAGCGACCCCTTCTGCTCTACGTGACTACCTAACACCACTCTCAGAGCATGATGCATCAGATGCGTAGCCGTATGATTGGCTTCCGTCAGATGGCGCAGCTCGGTATCTACACGAGCGATAAACGTTTGTGTCGGATCTTCAGGCAGTATGGGCAAGATATGTACGGGGAGGTTATTCTCTCGCTTTGTGTCGATGATGGGATATTCCTTACCACTCTTGGCAATTAATACTCCCCTGTCTCCGACCTGACCTCCCATCTCTGCATAAAAGGGCGTCTCGGCTAGTACGACCTGATAGTAGTTATGCTTCTTGTCGGCTACCTTACGGTAGCGCAGGATATGTGTCTCAGTCTCCAGAGCATCATAACCTACGAAGGTACTCTCTGTCGTGGTTTCATCCACTACTTGCCAGTCAGCCGTGTCGACAGTGGCAGCTTGTCGTGCACGGCTTTTTTGCTCTTGCATGAGTTTATCGAAGGCCACTTGGTCTAAAGTCATGCCACGCTCTGATAGGATCAACTCAGTCAGGTCTAGAGGGAATCCGTATGTATCGTAGAGAACGAAGGCATCAGCTCCTGATAGGACCCTCTCGCCAGTAGGTATTTCCTGTATCTTACTCTCTAGGAGCTTTAACCCTTGGGCCAAAGTATGCAGGAAGCTCTCCTCCTCCTCTTTAATTACGGAGGATATTAACTCACGCTGTACGACAATCTCTGGGTAAGCGTCGCCCATGACCTCTATGAGCGTAGGTAAGAGTGCATAGAGCATAGGCTCATCAGCATGGAGGAATGTGTAGGCATATCGTACAGCACGGCGCAAGATACGTCGAATCACATACCCTGCCTTAGCATTGCTTGGGAGCTGCCCGTCAGCAATGGCAAAGGCAATAGTGCGAATGTGGTCAGCGACGACCCGCATTGCGATATCGACTTGAGCGTTTTGACCGTAAACCTCTCCACTTAGTGTCTCAATAGCTCGTATCAGTGGCGTAAAGAGATCCGTGTCATAGTTAGACCGCTTACCCTGTAGAGCCATACAGAGACGCTCGAACCCCATGCCCGTGTCTATAACTTTGTGTGGGAGAGGCTCCAGATGTCCATCGGCCTTACGATCATACTGCATGAAGACCAAGTTCCAGATCTCGATCACCTGTGGGTGATCTTTGTTGACTAACTCACGTCCCGATATTGTCTGATGCTCATCGTCACTACGTAGGTCTATATGTATCTCTGAACAGGGACCGCAAGGTCCTGTATCTCCCATCTCCCAAAAGTTGTCCTTGCGAGAGCCGTCGATGATGCGATCCCGAGTCGTGTGTTGTAACCAGTACTCTGCCGCCTCGTCATCACGGCCTAGTCCCTCCTCAGCACTGCCCCCGAAGACAGTTACATAAAGTCTATCAGAGGGTAACCCTAGACGCTCCGTAAGGAAAGTCCAGGCATACTCAATGGCCTCACGCTTAAAGTAATCCCCAAAGGACCAGTTGCCAAGCATCTCAAACATAGTGTGGTGATAGGTATCACGCCCCACCTCCTCCAGGTCATTGTGCTTACCACTTACACGGAGACACTTTTGCGAGTCTGCGACACGGCGATACTGAGGCTCCTTATTGCCGAGGATAATATCTTTAAACTGATTCATCCCCGCATTGGTAAACATAAGCGTGGGGTCATCCTTGATAACCATCGGAGCAGAGGGTACTATGCGGTGACCTCGCTCTTGGAAAAAGTCGAGGAATGATTGTCGTATATCGTGCGCTGTCATCATAATCTGTAGGGAGCAAAATGTGCTAATCTAAATGCTCTGCAAAGATACGAAATCACTATGTACTATGTATAACATCGCTTACAATCATCTCGGGCTCAAGAAATCATTACGGAACTACAGATCAATAATCTCCGAATTGTGAAATGATAATTACGGAATACTCAATTCACCATTCCCGTATAAAATGGATCTCATCCCGGTTTTGTACCCAAATTGCTTAGGAGTTATGACTGGTGATCACCCTCGTGCAATAACCTCTTTTGTAGCTATTCCTACAGAAGATAGGTAATCAGTACGATGTGAGAGGTAAGTCCTAGCTCAGATATTCTTGGTATCTTTGCGTGAGAATTTGGTGGACCTCGGTTTTTGATGAGAGGTAGCACCACTCACACATCGGATTAAGGCAATTAACTTACTGATAAACTTTACATAGAATAATGAAAAGAGACCAAGAGATCTTTGATCTAATCGAGCAGGAGCATCAGCGCCAGCAAAAAGGTATCGAGCTGATCGCCTCTGAGAATTTCGTTAGCGATCAAGTTATGCAGGCTATGGGTAGCTGTATGACTAATAAGTATGCTGAGGGTTACCCGGGGAAGCGTTACTACGGAGGTTGTGAGGTTGTGGACAAATCTGAGCAACTGGCTATAGATCGTATCAAGAAGCTCTTTGATGCAGAGTATGCTAACGTACAGCCGCACTCCGGAGCTCAGGCCAACATGGCAGTTCTCTTCACATGCCTCAAGCCTGGAGATACATTTATGGGACTAAACCTTGATCATGGAGGTCACCTATCTCATGGCTCTCCTGTCAATAGCTCTGGTATCCTATATAAACCTGTTGGCTACAACCTTAGCAAGGAAACGGGGACAGTAGACTACGATGAGATGGAGCAGCTAGCTCGTCAACATAAGCCTAAGCTGATTATCGCTGGTGGATCTGCTTACTGCCGTGAGTGGGATTATGCACGCTTCCGCAAGGTAGCTGATGAGATTGGCGCCATCTTTATGGTCGATATGGCTCACCCTGCAGGGCTTATCGCTGCTGGCCTGCTTGAAAATCCTGTTAAGTACGCACATATTGTCACGTCGACGACTCACAAGACGCTACGGGGTCCTCGTGGTGGTATCATCCTTATGGGTAAGGATTTCGAAAATCCTTGGGGGCTTAAGACTCCAAAGGGCGAGGTCAAGATGATGTCTCAGCTACTTAACTCTGCCGTCTTCCCAGGTATACAGGGCGGTCCTCTAGAGCATGTTATAGCAGCAAAGGCTGTTGCCTTTGGCGAGGCTCTAGATCCTTCATTTAAGGAGTATCAGAAGCAAGTGATGAAAAACGCAAAGGCTCTAGGCGAGGCTTTCGTCAAGATGGGATACAATTGCATCTCAGGTGGCACTGATAACCACTGCTTGCTAATCGACCTACGCTCTAAATATCCTGATCTAACTGGTAAGGTCGCTGAGAATGCTCTCGTACGCGCCGATATCACAGTTAATAAGAACATGGTGCCCTTTGACTCACGCTCTGCATTCCAAACCTCAGGAATCCGTGTCGGGACACCCGCTATCACGACGCGTGGCGTCAAGGAAGACAAAATGCCTCTCATTGTCGAGCTAATCGATCGTGTGTTACGCAATCCAGAGGATGAGACTGAAATAGCTAAGGTACGTCAGGAGGTCAATGAGATGATGACTCCACTACCTATCTTCGCTTGGTAAGATAGAAAGGGTATAACCCTTTGACAAATTACCAAAAACTAGATGTAAGGGGGCGTGAATACATAAAACGATACCCCCAAAGCATCTAGTTTTTGGTTTCATATCTCCATACTAACAGAAATAGACCTATAAAATATGCCGACTCCACCGTTTAAATACCAGCCGATGTTTCCCGTAGGTCCTGATCAGACTGAGTACGAGCTGATCTCCTCTGACTACGTCCGCACTGTCGACTGTCGTGGGCACGAGATACTAGAGATAGAACCAGAGGCTCTCCGTGTACTAGCTGGGCGAGCGATGCACGACATAGCCTTCTATTTACGCCCAGCACATCAGGAGCAGGTTGCCTCAATATTATCAGATCCAGAGGCTTCAGATAATGATAGATTCGTCGCACTTACCTTTTTACGTAATGCAGAGGTGAGCGCACTTGGGCAATTACCATTTTGCCAAGACACGGGAACTGCTATCATCCTTGGCAAAAAAGGTCAGCAAGTGTGGACAGGAGTATGTGATGAGGAGTATCTATCGCATGGAGTCTATGATACTTACACTCGTTACAATCTTAGATATTCTCAAAATGCTCCCTTAGATATGTATCGTGAGGTCAATACGGGATGTAACCTGCCTGCACAGATCGATCTCATGGCGACGGGGGGGAGTGAATATAAATTTCTTTTTATCGCTAAGGGAGGTGGGTCTGCCAATAAGACTTATCTCTATCAAGAGACAAAGGCTCTACTCACAGAAGAGCGTCTCTTCCCATTTCTTGTAGAGAAGATGCGATCTCTTGGCACTGCTGCTTGCCCTCCTTATCACATTGCTTTTGTCATTGGGGGTACCTCTGCTGAGGCAAATCTTAAGACAGTTAAGCTTGCCAGTGCGAAGTATTACGATGAGCTCCCTAGAGAAGGCAATAAACTAGGGCATGCCTTCCGGGATATTGAAATGGAGCAACGGCTCCTGCAAGCAGCGCATGAGATAGGTTTGGGCGCACAGTTTGGGGGTAAGTATTTTGCTCATGATGTGCGTGTTATACGGTTACCTCGTCACGGAGCTTCCTGCCCTGTCGGACTAGGCGTCAGTTGCTCGGCAGATCGTAATGTGCGTGCTAAGATAAATAAAGATGGACTTTGGATAGAGAAGCTCGAGAAGCACCCAGCACGTCTCATCCCCGAGACGATGCGTCGAGGTGTCGAAGGCGAGGTAATTAAGGTAGATCTTGACCGACCGATGGATGAGATACGCAAGCAACTCAGTCAGTATCCAGTCTCTACACGTCTGTCTCTTACGGGAACAATAGTTGTGGGGCGAGACATAGCGCATGCAAAGCTCAAAGAGCGTCTAGACCGAGGTGAGGAGCTCCCACAATATATCAAGGATCATCCTATCTACTATGCTGGTCCGGCCAAGACACCTAAAGGGATGCCAAGCGGTTCTTTCGGGCCAACGACGGCAGGACGGATGGACTCTTATGTAGACCTTTTCCAAAGTCATGGAGGGAGCCTCATTATGATTGCTAAGGGCAATCGTAGTCAACAGGTAACGGATGCCTGCAAAGCTCATGGGGGATTTTATCTGGGTAGCATCGGAGGTCCCGCAGCTATCCTAGCTAAGGATAGCATCAAGCGAGTCGAGTGCCTAGAGTATCCAGAGTTAGGTATGGAGGCTATTTGGCGTATAGAGGTGGAAGATTTCCCCGCATTTATTCTTGTTGATGACAAGGGGAATGATTTCTTTCAGCAAATACAGCAAAGCTGCCACTGCTAGAGTCCCAGGTCCAAAGAGGGGAAACTCACTGACCTATTGCGGATACCTCTACAGTGTCAGTGTGCCTTTTGACTTGTACTACTGGCATATTGGTTGTTTATTGTAAGGAGTACAGAGTATACCCCTACGGATAGAGAGAGTCAATCATGATAGCAAGACGCCTAAAGCTTGTGGGCTGCCCTTTGGGTAATTAATTCCGTAAGGAGATTAGCAGGGTCTTGTCGTCATAGTCAAATGTTAGCTTTCCCTCTTTGGCGAGCCAACCGAGGGCAGCGTAGACATCTTTTTCCGTACTGATCTTTGTGACCTTTTTGAGTTGCTTGACATCCATCTTGCCTAGCTTGTCTAGGGCATTCCAGACAAGACCGGCATTGCTCCCGATGTAGTGGATCATATCTTCTTTCATAGTGTCGTACTGGGATTAATTGTTGTGCTAAGGTCTACGAAATGTTAGGATTCCGGTCGATAGTATCTCATAAGCAAAGCTACAGAAAAAGGTCGAGATGCTCCTTGTGTTTGGATGCCGACCGAGAGCCACATAGGTTAATAGAGTCCGAGAGCGTGGATTTGCTACACGGAGTCTTCCATCTGAAGATGGATTTATCTGAGCGATGATAGTGGTCTAATGGGGAATTTATCCCAGAGTTATCGGGAAATGATGCCGTAATAATAAGTTTTTTATTCGGGAATACTCAATTAGGTACTCCGGAGGGGTCGATTGAGGATTCCGTAATTGCTAATCCTTGGCGCCGTAATTATTTGGAGGCATTCACATAATGACAATTTTATTTGTTACCTTTGTGCTGCTGAGTATAGCTAATAGACATATCGTATAGATACATCACTTATGACGTCATTTTGGAAAACCTTTTTTGCCACATTGCTGGCGATAGCTGTCAGCTGTGTTATATTTTTTGCCTTGTCGACCATTGCAGTCATTGCTTTTGTCGCCACGCTGAGCTTTAGTACTACACAAACTACCCAACAGATAAGAGACGGTAGTATCCTTAAGATAGAGCTAGCACACATATCCGACACCTATGTGTCAGATCCGTGGACAGAGCTAGGATTCAATAAGGGTGAAGCAGATAAGGATCTGCCTCTCTCATATATCCTCGAGACGATCGAATCTGCTAAGAATAATGACCGCATACGAGGTATTTATCTCAATATGACGGATCCTGGCTGTGGCTTTGCTACGGCTGAGGCACTGAGAGGGGTATTGGAAGATTTTAAAGAGTCTGGCAAGTTTATTGTATCATATTCGGACTTTTACTCGCTCAAAGGGTATTACCTGGCTTCTATAGCAAATCAGATATATGTTAATAGGGAAGGCTCTATAGCCCTTGACGGCTTAACGGGAGGCAGTATCTTCTTTAAAGATCTTTTGGATAAGCTAGGCATAGAGATGATGGTCTTTAAAGTGGGAACCTTCAAGAGTGCCGTAGAGCCCTACATACTCAATGGGATGAGTGATGCTAACCGAATGCAGATCACCTCTTATCTGGGGGATATATGGGGGCGTATACTCAGTGAAGTAGGAAAGAGCAGGACTCTGGACGTAGAGTACCTGCAAATCCTAGCTGATAGCATGCAATCGCTGCAACCAGCCACGTCCTATATATCCAGTGGTCTGGCTGATGGTATCCTTTATCAAGATGAAGTACTAGAAGCTCTTTGCTCACTGGTTGGGGAGGATGATGTAGACGATCTGCGCTTTGTGTCTCTACGGGATGTACATGCTGCTTCAAAAACGAAACATAGAGGAGGTGGACGCATAGGAGTCCTCTTTGCAGAGGGTGAAATCAATGCCGAGTCAACGAGCTCTCCATTCTCCTCCGAGAAGGTAGTTACAAATGCCCTTGCCGACAGAATCCTGGATATGGGCAAGGATGATGATTATGATGCTATCGTAGTGCGTGTTAATTCACCTGGTGGTAGTAGCTATGTGTCTGAGCAATTATGGTATGCAGTCCACAAGGTTAGCGACACAAAGCCTGTTGTGATCTCAATGGGAGATTATGCAGCTTCTGGTGGATATTATATGTCATCTGGTGCTAGTTATATATTTGCCGAGCCATCGACTATCACGGGATCTATTGGGATCTTTGGTGTAGTGCCAAATGCTGCCAAGTTGTCCGATAAGATAGGAGTACATCAAGATATGGTCAAGACGGCTAGCCATGCTGATCTTGGGGCACTAGACCGACCCTGGACAGAGGAAGAGCAAGCGCTTTTCCAGCAGTATGTCAATCGAGGGTACGATCTTTTCCTCAAGCGTGTGTCTGAAGGACGTAACATGACCACTGCGCAGGTCGATTCGATCGCTCAAGGTCGTGTCTGGACTGGCGCTCAAGCACTGAAGTTAGGACTGGTTGATGAGCTCGGAGGTCTAAAGGATGCTATAGCTTATGCTGCATCACTTGCTGGGTACGATAGTTACAACATTGAGTACGACAGGCGTGAGATCAATATGCTCCAAGAGCTGTTTGATGCCTCTACACAGACTGTACGGATGAAACTTATGTCTACCTGGTTTACAGAAGAGGAGATACGCACGATCGATCACTTGCGTGAGCTACGTGCAATGTCTGGATTGCAAGCTCGCCTTCCCTTAGTTATAGACCTCTAGTTATATAGGTCCCACTCGACCTTGACAATCGGATCGTCTTATCGCTTGCGGCTCCTTGGGTATGACTCAGATCTCTAAGATCAATAGATGGCTATTGCCGCTCTCCTGGATTTACGGAGCAGGAGTGCAGCTACGCAATGGCCTCTACAATATGGGACGACTAAAGAGTCATACTTTCCCTATTCCGATCATTTGTGTTGGCAACTTGGTGGCAGGAGGTACAGGTAAGACCCCGATGATAGAATACTTAGCAAGGATCTTGGAGGGCGACTTTAAGGTTGCAATTGTCTCTAGGGGCTATCGACGTAAGTCGACGGGACTCAAGGAGGTTACCCTCGGGGATAATGCTGATCGTATAGGAGATGAGCCCGCACAACTGCTACGCAAGTTTGGCGATAAGATACAGATCGTTGTAGATGGTAATAGAGTACGTGCGATCAATCATCTAGTCAACCAGCCATACTCACAGCGTCCTGATGTGATCTTGATGGATGATGGATTTCAGCATCGCTCAGTGCTCCCATCGCTATCTATACTCCTATCCAGTTATAATCGGTTGATGACGGATGATGCTTTGCTCCCAGCAGGACGTTTGAGAGAATCCGCTCGTGGACGATATCGGGCAGATATTGTGGTGGTCACGAAATGTCCTCCTCTACTGAAGCCGATAGACTGTACCTTTACAGAGCGTCGTCTGGATCTCTATCCACATCAGATGCTTCTCTTTAGTGAGGTAATATATGATGATCCTGTTCCCATTTTCGGACAAGACATACAACCTACGAAGATTGATACAAATGCTGTCGTGGTCGCTGTATCAGGAATATCTCATCCAGAGGAGTTTTTTGATTACCTACGACGAGGTTTTTCACGTGTTACGACACTTCCATATTCGGATCATCACCGCTACTCGATACGCAATGTAACTACCTGGGAGAATATACTTACTGACTATATGATACGAGGAGCTGAGGTTGTATTCCTCTGTACCGACAAGGACGCTGTCAAGATTTATGAATTAGAGTCCTATATGAGTGAAGAGTTGCGTAAACGATTCTTGCGTTTGCCAATACAGATGCGATTTAAATCCCATGGAGAGGAGCGAATGCGAGAGGCTGTTTTAGAGCATATAGTCCACTTTGCGCAGAAACAACTTTAAGAAGAAGACAAGAATAATATATGAATACACCTATATCTGAGCTGGGGGAGTTTGGCTTGATACATAGGCTTACGGATTCGTTTGACATTACATCCCCAGAGCGCGTTCAGGTAGCTGTCGGTGATGATGCTGCAATCCTTAAGATGCGATCGGAAGAGCAGCTCCTAGTGACTACGGATATGCTATTGGAGGGCGTACACTTTGACCTAACTTATATGCCCTTGAAGCATTTGGGATATAAAGCTGTCGTAGTTAACGTGTCAGATATTTGTGCCATGAACGGCACTCCACGCCAAATAACGGTCTCTCTAGGTGTCTCAGCAAAGTATACTGTAGAGATGCTCAGCGAGCTATATGAGGGAATATCCTTGGCGTGCAAGCGTTATTGCATAGACTTAATTGGGGGAGATACATGTGCCTCACAGAATGGACTTGCTATTAGTATCACATGCTTAGGCTCTGTAGAGCAAGGTGCAGCGATTCAGAGGTCAGGAGCTAAGGCGAACGATCTTGTCTGCGTGACGGGCAATTTGGGTGCAGCATATATGGGGTTCCAGCTCTTAGAGCGAGAGCATCGTACATTCCTAAGTGCTCCAACTGAAGTGTTTGAGCCGCACTTTGAGGGGTATGAATACCTTATCGAGCGGCAACTTATGCCTTCAGCCCAAACGTGGCTACGAGAGCAGCTAGCTAAGCATGGCATTACTCCGACAGCTATGATCGATATAAGTGATGGTCTTAGCTCAGAGCTACTTCACATAGCGCAGCGCTCCAGTGTAGGGGTTCGGGTTTTTGAAGATCGATTGCCAATAGATAGGGAAACCCTGGAGCTGTGTGAGGAGATGAATATATCCCCGGTCACAGCAGCCTTTAATGGAGGGGAGGATTATGAGCTTCTCTTTACCGTACCTCTCTCTCAAGTTGCTTCTATATCATCTATGGAGGGAGTATCTATAATAGGGCACATCACAGACGTCTCTGAGGGATATCGCTGGGTATCTACAGATGGTGCTGAGCATGAGCTCAAGGCACAGGGGTGGAATGCTTTTGACTAAGCTCTTCATCTCACCTTTGATCTTGTGAAGAGATCAGCAAGATAAACCGTCGTAAATTAAAAGTTCCGACCACTCCCTTATTTAGGTATCGTATAACAACTTCCTACCTCCCTTACGTCATGAAACCCCTCTCTGTGCGCCTTTTCTCCGGAATTATCCGATTGATAGCCATTTGCTCCTGTTTGCTTTTGCTTACAGCTTGTCATAAGACTCTCCAAGGTCCTGAACCTCCTGCTGTGGAGGGCAACTTATCCTTACAGCTTGACTGTCGTGGTATTGATTTGCGTTCAGGAGACGAAGATCCCATGTCTGCAATGGAGACACTCGATCTCTATTTCTTTTCTGGCAGTGCTGAGCCAGAGGAACGAACGATTGTCGCTCATAGGTCCTTTGGGAGGAGTGCTCTTGCAAGCCATACGCCTCTATCTGTAACGCTTCCCGTCAGTTCATTTTATCTAGTTGCAGTATTAAATGCGACGCCAGCCGTCCATCAGCAATTAGGACTGGGGACCTCTTGGAGTAAACTATCCAGTGTCACGCAAAGGCTTGTGGATCTATATACGATAGACAACAATAAACTCGTCTCTGTTGTCTGGAGCAATGATCAGGGCCCGATACGTATTGACGAGAGTGCCTTTGCTAAAGGCGCTACGGCAGTACGGATACCTCTGACACGTTCGGTAGCACGTATCAGACTATTCGGTAAGCCTAAAACGCCGGGATATATCTCTTTGGATGCGACCCATGGAGGGGTATTTGTGACAGCTTCTAGAGCGAGTAAAAGCTATCTCATGCGTGAGCTAGCTCCTCTTGTCGGGGTCTCAGGGGAGCCCATGGAGCAACCGGGGGATAGCTCTCTCTATGCTACGCGCTACGCATACTCACCTGGTTATCACGAGATAGCCAAAAGCTCTCCCAGTGATTATCGCACTCTTGTAGAGAACTATCGAATCTATAATCAGAGTAAGACGATCTTTAACATAGAGGCTCTCAGGCTAGTCCCTGAGACACTAGACGCCTGTAATCTTAAGCAGAGGTTGTACTACATTTCTGAGACAACGATTGATCCTAAGCATACGTCCTATTGCTTCCTTCCAGCCGTACTCGTAGGTTATAAGGTTTATCCAACTAGCCTAGCCTCTCTTACAGACTTTACTGCAGATGAGGGGTGGGTTAGCTTCAACGGAGATTATTATCGTGGGAGAGACTTTAAAACATACCTTACGGCTATCTACAAGCGTAATAAGTCTGGAGTACATCCTAAGCCACCGATTACGGTACCAGCTAATTATCCTCAACGGTTGCAAGCCATCTGTGAGGAGTATGCCGCAAGCTACGGAGATAAAATGTTTATTCAGACCCCTGCGTATCAAGGAGAGCTATACGGGATCGATTTCAAGGGATTGCGATACTACCTCAGGAGTTATAACTATTATTACATCCCCATACACCACAAGGTTGATCAGCAAGGTTATGGTCAGTACGGCGTGGTACGCAATAATGATTATAGGATAGAGATCAAGAGTATCTCTAACTACGGAGCACCAGTCTTGATGAATCCGATAGATCATTTTGAGACCTTTGCTTCGGAACAAGCTCTTTTATCCACAATATCCCTCACTCCTCTTGTAGAGCATGATGATACTGCCGACCTATGATGCGATCGAGTGTGAGATAGACTACGGATAGCTACCGAGCAAGTCAAGCGAAGCTCTAGGAGCAGAAAATATTTATTCCGTAATGCCTAAGTGATTATTACCTAATAGTCATTTGAGCATTACGGGATTATCATTTGATAATCCGGGAATAAAAAATTCTCCTCCCCGGAGTTTATCGCAGATCGTCCTCTAGTAAATCTGTAAGACATAGCCTCAAAAGGGAAGGTTCGTTTTGTATTTTCTCCTTATCTTTGCGGGCTGTGTATTACTAACAAAACATTTCGTCTATGAATTATATCCAATCCAGATGGTCGCAGTTGCTGATCGTGATGATGAGTCTATTGCTCTGTGGTGTGGTGCAGCTCTTTGCTCGTCCACTTAGAGAGCAAGAGGCTAGAGAGCTTGCTGAGCAATTTTTTCAAAAGAGTACGCAGACGCAACAGCTGCGTTCTGTTGAGCTGACACTTGTCTCTGCTCCCACTTGTACCACCAACGGATACGAGCCGCAGTCTATGGGTGAGCCTGCTCGCTACTACTATGTGTATAATAGAGGAGAGGGTAGAGGTTTCGTGATCGTCGCAGGAGATGATCGTTTCGCCCCCTACATAGGTTATGCTGTCACAGGGAGCTTCTCTATAGAGAATATCCCAGATAATTTGTTCGCATTTCTAAAGGCTTGCCAGCAGCGAATGGATGAGTTGACTACTCAAGTCGGGTGGCAATCACTCTTAGCTCCAACCCTACCGAGAGAAGCAGAGCCTACAGAAGTTAATCCTCTCCTAGGTGACATCATGTGGGATCAGTCTGCCCCCTGGAACTCTAAGACTCCCGAAAGCAAAAACGGCGTGCACATGCCTGTAGGATGTGTAGCTACTGCGTACTCTCAGGTGATGCGCTACTATCAGTGGCCTGATAAGGGGGAGGGTTCTTTTGAATACAAAGAGCCAGAGACCAAACGAAAGCATAAAGTTAACTTTGGTACGGCAACTTATGATTGGAAGCATATGCCGGCATCTTATCCAGATGGCAGGACGCCTACTGCTGAGGAGGTCGAGGCTCTTGGTACACTCTGTTATCATGCAGGCGTTGCAATCGAGACAACTTATGCCGCTGATGGTAGCGGTAGTTTTGCCCCACTCATCGTACGTGCTATGCGCAATCATTTCCGCTACGACAAGAGTGTGACATTCAAGAGACGTATCAATTACACTCAGCCAGAGTGGGACAAGATCATCCGTAAGGAGCTTGCAGCAAAGCGTCCCGTTATCTATAGTGGTACTGGTACGGGAGGTGGACATGCTTTCGTCTGCGATGGTTATAACGCCGAGGGATTCTACCATATCAACTGGGGGTGGAGTGGTTTGGCTAATGGGTATTTTAACCTTAACTTCTTAGCTCCTGGTTACCTAGGTATCGGCGGCGGTGCCGGTGGTGGCTTCAGTATGGAGCAGGGTATTGTCGTAGGCATTACTCCTGATCGTGCAGGCAACTCTAAGGTAACAGAGGAGCCTCTCGTCACTACGCGCAAGTTTACTATGACCCTCGTCGGGGGTGAGACAATTAAGTTGCGAGATGCTCAGTACGCGATCTGGCTCAGTGATGGGACCTTTGAGTATGATGGCAATATCACCTATGCTGCCACAAAACTGGGGTCTACAGACACGATCTATATGGATCAGTTTGCTAAGTATAAGTACCTGTCTAGTCTCTACGATCTCGTCACAAACTTTGATGTACTACTTGATGTAACAAATATCCTCTCGGAGGGGACGTGGGATTTCTTCCTAGCCTACCAAGTCGAGCTACCTAATGGTAAGAAGGCTTGGAGACCTTGCGCGATGGACGTCCGTGAAGGTCGAAATGAAAATGGCAAGGGGCGTCATACCTATACAATTAAGAAAAAGAGCTCGCTCACTTGGAGCGTCGCAGAGGATCTCTCTCACCCATTTAGTCAAGTCGAGCTGGTGGATGGTAGCGTCCAGTCGTCCTTTGAGTCTTATGAGAAGAGCTCTGTCACACTAAAACTAAAGAACACCGGTCGAGGAGAGTTCTTCAGACAAGTTTTCTTAGAGATCAAGTCTGAGGGTGGAGACTGGAGAGCTTATACAGACGTCTTACCTGCAATACAGGTCGGGGAGACGCAAGAGGTAACCTTTAAGGCTGACCGTTGCCCTTATGCTAAGGGTAAGCTATCTCTTAGGATATCCTATCAGACGGAGGACTTTGGCAAAATGCAGTATTTCGAGCTACCTGATGCGACTGTCCAGGCCGCCTCATCTATCAGACCTGCTTTTACGATAGCTCCTGCAGATGAGGGCAAGCAGATGGAGGCGAATACCGGCACGGGTGAGCTATCTAAGGTTCGTGTTAGGTATGTTGGTACGACACTTCCCCAGCATGAGGTGCGTTGTCGTTATATACTAGAGTATGGTCTAGAGAAGGTCTGGACTGATCTGATGCCGATCTCTGTAGCAACTCAGGGTGAGGTAGTCCTAACACCGCAGCTCATGGAGTTGTTGAAGAAGCTCGGGGTTATAGGAGGTGAGACCATTAAGCTAACGATGAGCTTCTTTGAAGTTGAGACCAATGGGACCAAGCATCGTCTGCCTACCTTAGGGGATCCGGCTATAGAGGTTTATTGTAAGAAGGGTGCTCCTGTGCAAAAGTTCTATCCTGTTACTAAGGAAGTCGAGGGTGATGGAGAGCTAACTATTACTGGATTTAACGACCTCAGTGCAGTCCCCAGTGGTACAAAGTTAACCGTCACAGCAAAACCGGCAGAAGGCTATCAGCTGGTAGCACTTACGGCCAACGGTCAGGATATTCTGGTTTCGAAAAGCTTTACCGTTACATCCGAGACAAGAGTCAAGGGAGTCTTTAGCAAGGCAGGCACGTATACAGTCACGTTGACGAGCAATGAGTATGGGACAATCAGCATCGCCGAGGATGTTGATCTGAAAGCCGTCCCCAGCGGGACTAAGCTGACCGTACAAGTGCGAGCTAAGAATGATCAGTGCGAGCTCAAGACGCTTACGGCAAACGGAGAGGATATTCTCGCTACTAAGAGCTTTACGGTCACGACTGATACGGAAGTCAAGGCGTTCTTTATCGATCACTCAGGGGTGTCATCGATAGGTACGTCAGTAGTACGTCTCTATCCGAATCCTGCAAATGATTATCTACTTCTTGAGAGCATCTCTGTAGGAGTTCATGTGGCTCTCTACACGTTAGAGGGTGAACTGGTGCTCGACATCAAGGCAGAGACTACACCTCTGCGTATGGATCTCTCGCAGATACAAGAGGGTAACTACATACTACAGATCGGTCGAGAGACGCATCGTCTCATCGTCACCCGGTAGGATCTTGTCGTGGAGGGATTGCTGCATACACTTGTCTGATGGAGCGCACCCTCTGCTTGGGGAGATCTGTTTAGACAATAGATTAGTGGACTAGACGAAGTTATGGCTTCGTTTAGTCCACTTTTTGTAAGACTTCGTCGGGTAACTTACCGGAAGGTATGGATACTCGACACCTATTATCGTCTAAAACGAATGTTTCAGTATTGCGAAATGAGAGCTTCTTACCGTGAACGTGTATAGTAATTAAACAACCTGCTATACAAGCGTGTAATAATCAAAAGGTATACTCTTCTGGCACAAAACGGATACTTTTTTCGAATGCTACTATCGTTTCGCCGATTGGCGTAGCTGCTCAATGGCGCGCTCAATGAGTGCATCACGCTCGAGAGCTGTGGCTTCTGCTGTCTGCTCCTGTATAATGTGTGGCTCTATGCCAGCCTCGATGCTGTGTCGCTGTGCATCGTACATGCGTGAGGAGGAATAGCGCAGCCACCATCCATTGGGTAGCTCGCTGCTGCGTGGCAAGCCACCTCCACCACCAGTCTTATCACCAATGAAGAGAACATGATCGGTCGTTCCCTTGACATAAGCCACTAGAGAGTTCGCCGCGCTATATGTACCACGGTCTATGAGGATGACCGTAGGTCGCTGCCAGTTAATAGGAGCCTGAGAAAGCCTAATCTCCTTGAGTGCCCCGAAGTCACTATGTCCCGGACCGGTCTTCGTGCTCATATAGCCAACAATGGTATCGTTGGGGATCAGGACACTAGCTAATCTGTCAGCGTTTGAGAGCAGCCCACCGCCATTACTGCGCATATCTATGATCAAGCCATGACAATGAGCTAGACGTGTTAAGACGGCATGTAGATGCACCAATGATATGGACGAAGAGAAGGATGGTATAACCAAATACCCAATAGAGTCTGAGGTGTGCCCGTTGTAGGTAATGGGTGTATAGTAGATGGATCCTGCACGACGAGCACGGGAACCTAAGTAAAGGTTGCGTATACGCCCATCTAAACAGTGCCTCGCCCCGTGGCGAATGTCCCACCTACCTACATCAAATGATGAGAAGAGGTTGACATGCCCATCTTTGAGATGACACATTAACCGTACCATCAGGTCAAAAAATTCATCCTCAGACTTGCATTGTTGCACCCAAGGTGTATAGATACGCTTTAGATCTTCCCATGTCGTATCGCACGAAGTGGGGAGCTTCTCCTCAAAGAAGCAGTACCCCTCATCGAGGATGGTCCATAGCGCTTCGAAGTTAGTCTGGTAGTTTCTCGTATATCCCTTCTCTTTCGGCGCCTGAGTACATGAGAAGAATAACAGGGATAGGAGAGTATAAATGATTCCCCGGAGTGTGGTTGACTGCTTGGTATTCATAGACTGATAGCTGTCGTATGTGCTGGGTCATGGATCTCTTGGTATCCATTGAAAGAGCGAAGGTAGGTAGCAAAACCGACTCCGAACTCATGCCCCGAACTACCTCGATAGATGAAATTTATCCGTCTTGCGGAGGTAGTATAGTTGTAAGTAAGTCGAAGCGTTGTGATACGCCAGATGGGTAGGTCCAAAGAGACGCCTATGTGATAGAAGTGTCTCCGGCCAAAGCTGTGTGGTGCAAAGTGATTTAGGAGGTTGTCGTAGTAATAGGCCTGCAGATAGGACTCATTATAATAGGGCGCAAACCCTACTCCCACAAGAGCGCAAGCTAGATGTAGTCGAAGATCTGCAACAAATCTCCTAACACGTAGGCGGTAGGCTACAAGAGATTGCGCCATCAGGTCGCCGTTGAGCTGCTGGTCTGCAGGGTTGTTCTGATTGCGACTGTTGTACGAGGTTGCACCTTCTATTATTGCACCGGGACCTGCTCCGATAACAATACCCCAGGGTAATTGCCACTGATGTACGAAGCCCCACAGAGTCCGAAAGGCTATATGTCGAGTTGCTCCCGTGCGGGCTGGATTTAAGAAAAGTCCGTACCCTACATTTGTCTGTTGCATGACGAGCCATTCTGGGTGTGACTGCGTGATGGGTATTTCCATACTGAAGCGGTAGCTTAACATATTTCCTCGGTAGTATAGTGGAGATAGATATTCATTGTACAGTGTATTCCACCCGAGAGTTATGTCATGTGACAAATAGTGTAGCTTGTAAGGTTGAACATCCGCAATGGTATCTGTTGCCGAACTCGCCATAGAGATGCCTGCTGCAAGCCCTTCCTGAGCGGATAATATCGTCAACAGCCCACGAAAAATGAGAAGCAAGAAGATGGTTGCAAAGACGATTAGTCTTGGTCTATTCATAAATGTGTCGATAAAGGTCTATGTATTATCTTTAGCTATCCACATTTACCTCCTCCGTCTCTATCGTATGTTCCATGGAGCTAAAAGCTTTGAGCGGTAGCGATGTTAGGCGCTTTCCACGCGCGGAAACCTTCCTAAGAGGCTCATAGTCTGACACAGATATATCGATAGTTGTGGATTTCTTGCGCCCTAGAGGCTCAGTTGTTAAGGTGTAGCACGCTGTAGGGTTATCCGTGAGAGCTAGCAGTTGCTCCTCATGGTTTACGATAGCCTGGGGCTTCTTACTGTCAGCTATCCATACACGCTTGACATAAGTAACGCCTTCGGGCGTCATGTAGATGATGCTCCAGACCTTATTAGGATCATACTTCTCAATGACTTTAGGAGTTGCAGAGAAGTGGTTGCTCTCGCCAAAGTCTGTCGTGTAAACCTGCCCCGAGGGGAGTATTACGAGGATACGATCATGCGCTTCAAACTCCCCTAGGTAACGCCCCCGTTCATTATAGTTGATACGATTGACATCGGGGTCAAACCACACCTTGCGCCCACCTAGGGTCGATCCTCCTTGCTCTTTTAAAGATATGCGTTCTATCGGGGCTCGAGTCACAATATTTCCCCTAGCCGTACGTCCTTTGATGCCAATATCTGCAAAGTCTTTGTCAAAGAATAGAATACGCCTTGATGTCCCCCCGCGTTGTAACTTGATCGTTACACTCTCAGCCTCTCCGTTAGGATTGGCGGAGAAGTATAGTATCTTGCTGCCTGGCGAGCCTTGTGTAATGTCGTAGAGTCTATCTCGTACACTGGTAGACACATCAAAGCGTTTGATAAACGAGATCTTTGTCTTACCATCCTGGTAGATTACATTATATATAGTACGCTTATCTCCACGCACGTACTTGTTAATATGTAGGACACGCTCTTTACCGAGGAACTTTTTCTCCTCAATCTTCGTAATGGAATAGGTCCCGTCACGAAAGAAAACAATCATATCGTCTATCTCGCTACAGTCGCACACATACTCGCCTCCCTTGATGCTCGTCCCCGCAAAGCCCATCTTACGATCTATATAAAGCTTTAAGTTCTCCTCGGCTACCTTAGTGGCTTCAATAGATCCGAAGTGTCCGATCTCAGTACGTCGCTTCCAGGTTGCTCCATACTCTTCTAATAGGGTCTGATAATAGTGTATCGTGTAATCTGTGATATGATCAAGATGATGCTGTAGCTGCACTATCTCTTCGGAGAGATGATGGATAAGCTGTTCATTTTTTTCTAGATTAAACCTTAAGATTCTCGCCATCTTGATCTCTAGGAGATGTGCTAGATCTTCATCAGTAATAGGTCTGAGCAGCAGATCTCCCACAATCGGATCTAATGCTTTACGGATTACGTCAATCGCAGTCTGCTGATTAGGAGCCTCCTCAAATGGTTTCAATTTATAGATCCTATGCTCTATAAATAATCTCTCTAACGAAGCTGACATGTGTTGCTCTTGACGGTCTAGTAATTGTACGCACAGATCTTTCTCTAGCAGGCTGCGGGTATGATCAACTGAGTGTCGAAGTAGATCGCTCACGCCGAGGAAGCGCGGCTTGTCGTCTTCGATAACACAGGCATTAGGAGATATAGATACTTCACAATCTGTGAATGCGAAGAGCCCATCGATTGTCTTATCTGCTGAGACTCCTAGTGGCAGATGTATGCGTATATCTGCGGTCTCTGTAGTCAAGTCATCCACACGCTTGATCTTGATAAGCCCTTTATCATTAGCTTTTAGGATAGAGTCAATGAGTGCCGATGTCGTCTTGCCAAAGGGGACGTCAGTGATGCTCAGTACACGATCTTCTATACGTTTGATGTGCACCCGGCACTTGATTTGTCCACCACGCTTACCGTCATTGTATCGATCTATATCAATAATACCCCCAGTAGGGAAGTCTGGATATAGGACAATGGGTTCCGCTCGGAGGTATGCGCAAGCCGCTTCTACCAGTTCTCTAGGATTGTGTGGTAATATCTTACAAGAGAGACCTACAGCTATGCCCTCTGCTCCCTGAGCTAGCAGGAGGGGAAAGCGTGTCGGCAGATAGACAGGCTCTCGAGATTTACCATCGTAGCTCTTCATCCAGGGCGTGATCTTGTCTCCAAAAAGGATCTCGAGAGCAAAGTTTGAGAGTTTTGCCTCTATGTAACGACCTGCGGCTGCGACATCGCCCGTGAGTGTGTTTCCCCAATTCCCTTGAGTATCGATGAGATAACCCTTTTGTCCTAGCTGTACTAAAGCATCGTTTATCGACGCATCACCATGTGGGTGATAAGCCATGGTTGCTCCAACGATCTTGGCAACTTTATGGAGAGTCCCGTTTTCCATCAAATGCATCGTATAGAGTACTCGGCGTTGCACTGGCTTGAGACCGTCCTCTATGTGAGGCACTGCACGCTCTAAGATCACATACGAGGCATAGTCAAGGAACCAATGGCGGTACATTCCACCGAGCGTTTGCATTCTCTCTCCAACCTCCTCCTCTTCGGGAGCTACGTAGATCTCATTCACCTCCTCAGATGAGGTAGGTGAGTGGGGAGCATCTATCTCTTGCTCTGTGTCGCGATTATCTAGATCCATAAAGTTAGGCTGGTGCCGTCACGAAGGTACAACTTTTTATGTGAAAAGATAATATGCGGGAGCATTCTCATCGATGCAGATGCTTTGTATATCCGTTTTCATATTCTTTCCCTAAGGTGAAGTGGCTCTTGCCATCAATTGTCTCTAGTTTCGTTAGAGCATATTGATCGGTACTAAAATCCCAGTAGTTCCAATGCTCAGGCCTTTCACTCTTTTGACAATAAATGCCGAAGAGAGCTTTGTAGACCATCCTCTTGGCTTAGCCTGTATGGAGGGAATGTTGGCTGTGTCTTTTGAGCTGATAGCATGAATAGGTTAAAAACGGAGAGTGCTGATTGTCGTAACAAGTATATTGATGATACGTTTTTAGCAGAGGAATCAAACGATAAGCCCGAAGAAATGATAGAGCATCAGTACACAAAACTTGGAGCTGTGTGTATCTATTTTGTACCTTTGTGGCTGGATAATCTCAACCAATCTGACATAGACATGAAGAAACTTCTACTCATATCTAACTCGGCCTCCCAAGGTCAGCCTTATCTAGGCTATGCTGCGGAGGAGATAGGACGATTCCTAGGTCCTGTAGGACGTGAGGTGCTCTTTGTCCCTTATGCAGCCATCACATATAGCTGGGATGAGTATGTGGATAAGGTCAATAAGGCTCTGGGGGGTGTCGGAGTACATGTTACGGGTCTGCACACATGTAAAGAGCCTTTGCAGGCGATAGCTTCTGCTCAAGCAATCATGGTTGGAGGGGGCAATACGTGGGCTCTACTGAATGAGCTACAGGATATGGGGGCTATACAACTGATCCGAGAGCGGGTTCTCTTAGCCGAGATCCCATACGTTGGTTGGAGTGCTGGATCAAATCTAGCCTGTCCGACCATTATGACGACAAATGATATGCCTATTTGTGAGCCTGTATCCACAGATGCTTTAGGGTTAATATCTTTTCAGATCAACCCGCATTACCTTGATGCGCATCCAGAGGGATATGGGGGGGAGACTCGTGAACAGCGCATTCGAGAGTTTGTTAAGTACAACCCGGATCACTATGTACTCGGCTTGAGAGAGGGTAGTATGCTCCATATTACGGGAGACAAGATATTCCTATGGGGGGAGCATACAGCTCGGTTATTTCACTATCCATTGCATTACGACAATCCGCTAGAAGTAGATCCTGGTACGCTGGAGTACTCTGAGAGAGAGCTTAGCTCTGAAATATTTAAGTAGCCGGAGATGAAAGATATACCTAGCTTTGCAATAGATCACCTGCGTCTAGAGCGAGGTGTCTATGTGTCTCGTCGCGATCTAGTAGGGGGTGTAGTGCTTACCACCTTTGACATACGCATGAAAGCTCCTAACCGCGAGCCGGTGCTGGACTTAAGTGCTTTGCACACGATAGAGCATCTAGCAGCAACTTATTTGCGCAATGACCCTGAGTGGGGCGGTCGAATCATCTATTGGGGGCCTATGGGATGCTTGACGGGTAACTATCTCATCATGTCTGGGGATCTCACTCCGTTTGACATAGTAGACTTGCTTTGCCGCACTTTTAGTTTTGTGGCTCACTATGAGGGTGCCGTGCCAGGTGTATCTCCTCGTGATTGTGGTAACTACAGGCTACACAATCTAGAGCTAGCTCGTGTGGAGGCGAAATGTTACCTTGAGGAGGTCCTCAAACACCTTGACGAATCCAATACACACTATCCAGAGTAAAACAAGGATGACTCTGGGCTTTGCAATACCTAACAAACTAGTTTAGATGAAACCTACATTAGTCATCATGGCTGCAGGATTAGGCAGCCGCTATGGTGGACTTAAGCAATTGGACCGGTTGGGACCTGCCGGAGAGAGCATAATGGACTACTCAGTCTTTGACGCTATACGAGCAGGATTTGGCAAGGTCGTCTTTGTCATTCGGCATGCTTTTGCGGAGCAATTTGCGGAGCAAGTACTACAGAAATATCAAGGGATTGTTGAAACAGCCGTCGTCTATCAGGAGATAGACAGCCTTCCTATTGGATTTCACTCCCCTGCAGAGCGCACTAAACCATGGGGGACTAACCATGCCCTCATGATGGCAGCCCCTGAGATCAAGGGCCCTTTTGCCGTGATTAATGCTGATGACTTCTATGGTCGAGAAGCTTTTCAGACAATGAGTAATTATCTCTCTCAGCTCCCCATTGGCAGCAGAGGTGCATATTGTATGGTTGCCTACGATATACAGAGTACATTAACTGCAGAGGGCAGTGTGAGTCGTGGTGTGTGTAAAGCTTCTCCAGAGGGTTATCTCATGCACATTACAGAGCATAAGAACATCCATGAGACCGAGAGCAAAGAGATAGTAAGTATACACGATGGTAAGAAACTGTCGATAGCGCGGGGTACTCTTGTCTCTATGAATCTATGGGGGTTTACACCTGATTATTTGGAGTATTCCAATACACTCTTTATAGATTTCCTCAAAGAGCATGCAAATGAACCGGCGTCGGAATTTTTTATCCCGACAGTTGTAGATACACTCATCCGTCAGGGATTAGCACAAGTACAAGTGTTGCGCACTGATGCACGCTGGTTTGGTGCTACATATGTTTCTGATAGAGACATGGTAATAGCACATCTATCTCAACTTACTAGGGCAGGAGAATACCCAACGCCCCTCCTTTAACTACGAATTAATTCCTTACAAACTAGAGAACTCAATTATGAACAATTGCAAGCTATTAGTTGCTGCTCTATGCGTAGCATCTATTTCTCTCTCCTCTTGCAGTAAGAAGCAAGGGGCACAGACGGGCGAAGAGATCGTCCCAGCCATAAATCTAGCCGATATGGATACCCTTATTCGTCCGCAAGATGACTTCTATCACTATGTCAATGGCGGTTGGATCAAGGCTAATCCACTCAAACCCGCTTATAGTCGCTACGGTACGTTTGACATACTGCAAGACCGTTCACTAGATCAGATACATGAGATTGTCGACGAGCTTGCTAAGGGGACCTATAAGCCAAATACGAATGAGTACCGAGTGTCAGTCCTTTATAAACAGGCTATTGACAGTATCAAGCGTAATGAGTTAGGTGCGCAACCCATCCTAGAAGAGCTAAAAATGATTGAGGCTATAGGTACTAAAGAGGCTCTTATAGACTTTGCAGCTCAAGAAGATAACAAGGGGGCTAGTACACTTTTTGGCACCTATGTTATGGCCGATGCTGAGAATAGTGATATGAATATATTTAACCTAAACCAGACAGGTCTGGCTCTGGGGAATAAGGAGTACTATACGGATCCTGCCAATAAGGATATTATAGAGGCCTATAATAAGTATATAGAGCGCATTGCTACGCTTGCAGGTTACTCTGCTGAAGAGGCGGAGCGCATCGCTAAGAACAACATCTCGGTGAGCATTAAGATTGCTGATATGTGCTATTCGCAGACTGAGCTTCGTGATGTCGCCCGTAATTTCAATAAGGTTCAGGTAAAGGAGTTCGTAGCACAGAACCCTGGATTTGATTGGTCACGCTATATAATGGGACGTAACCTTGAGAATCTAAATGAGTGGAATGCGGGGCAGTTAGACTTTTTCAAGAAGTTCAGCGCGTGGTATCCTACTGCAGATCTTCAGGCTCTTAAGGACTATATCCTCGCACAAACCATTGACGGCTATGCTGGTTATCTGTCTGACGACTTTGTGCAAGCTAGCTTTGACTTTTACTCGACAAAGCTCTCTGGTGTCAAAGAGATGCATCCACGTTGGCGCCGCGCCGTAAATCTCCTCAATGGGACGCTTGGCGAGGCCCTTGGTGAGGTGTATGTCAAGAAGTACTTCCCTGCAGAGGCTAAGGAGCGTATGATGACAATGGTCGCCAACTTACAGTCAGCTCTCAAGGATCGGATCTCACAGCTAGAGTGGATGTCTGATGAGACAAAGAAGAAGGCTATTGAGAAGCTCTCAGCCTTTACAGTCAAGATCGGATATCCGGACAAGTGGAAGGACTACTCTGCACTGGATATCTCTGCTGATAAAACCTTTGTAGACAATATTCGTACGGCTATCCAATTTGAGCATGACTTCAATATGTCAGAGCTTGGTAAGCCTGTAGATCGCTCGCGTTGGTTAATGAATCCTCAGGATGTCAATGCTTACTATATGCCTACGACAAATGAAATTTGCTTCCCAGCCGGGATCCTCCAGCCTCCATTCTTCAATATGCATGCAGATGACGCTGTAAACTATGGGGCTATCGGGGTTGTTATCGGGCACGAGATGACACATGGATTTGATGATCAGGGTAGTGAATTTGATGCTACTGGCAACATGAACAATTGGTGGACAGAAGGTGATAAGAAAAACTTCAAAGCCTCTACGCAGCGACTTGCAGAGCAGTTTAGCCAGATCAAGATCAATGATGAGGTACATGCCAATGGTCAGCTAACTCTTGGTGAGAACATCGCTGATCAGGGAGGCTTACTCGTTGCTTATCTAGCACTACAAAAGGCTTTAAAGGGGCAAGATGTTGAGAAGATTGACGGCTTTACTCCTGCTCAGCGCTTCTATATCGGCTACGCGCGTCTTTGGGGACAAAATATTACCCCTGAGGAGGAGCTGCGCCTTACCAAGATCGACCCTCATAGCTTAGGGATCAATCGTGTCAATCAGGCTCTAAAGAATATTGATACCTTCTATGAGGCGTTTAATATACAGCCTAACGACCCCATGTATATTGCCCCTGAGCAGCGTGTAGTTGTTTGGTAATCAAAATACTTAGATAAGTCTCGCAGCTTAACTAGATGCGATACTAATATAGACAGCGCTCTTATAGAGATCTCAGTCTCTGTGAGAGTGCTGTCTTTTTTCATCAAAGCCATAATCTCAGACAGATGTTTAGTCGCCACTATATACTTGCCTTGCTTATCCTACTGATCGGCTACAAAGATCTAGATGCTCAGAGGAGACTAACATTTGTATCGTACAATGTGGAGAACCTCTTTGATACTATCCCCAGTCTGCATTGGGATGATCGGGAATACCTCCCTGCAAGTACTAAGGCTTGGACATCAATGCGCTTTAAGCGTAAGTGTAAGCAGCTTGCCGAGGTTATCTCTTATGTGTCTGAGTGGGAGATACCTGCGCTCATAGCATTACAAGAGGTCGAGAGTGAGCTTGCTCTAGAAGAGCTTACGCATCACACTATACTACAAGGTGGTAACTACAAGGCCCTTTGTAGTAGAGGTTCTGATCTGAGAGGATCACATGTAGCGCTGCTCTATGATGCAGATCAATTTGCCGTTGAGGAGGTTGAGGAGTGGAGCTTACACATTGGTGCCGATAGCATATATCCTACACGCAATCTACTGTATGTCTCAGGTCGTCTTCCCTCATCAGAGCTTTTAGATTTCATTGTCTGCCATCTCCCGTCACGCCGTGGAGGTACAGCCGCGGAAGTAGCTCGTACAGCCATTATAGATATGCTTCGGATGCGTACTGATAGTTTACTTTTAGCCAATCCTCAGCGAGGCATTATTGTAGTGGGGGATTTTAATGCTACTCCAGAGGATAGCCTGACTAATAAATGGGCTCTCCCTTATTCCATCTACTTAGCAGCATCAAAGGATGTCTCGCTCTCTCCTTACTGCTCCGATCACTCTATAAAGGGAATGCTAGATAACTCCCAGACCTGCGGGACTCCTTTCCTCTGTGGCGGTTATATGATAGACCTTACGCCTCCTCTTACTGCAGAGCGACAAGACTTAATGCCACCAGGAAGTTACTACTACAAAGGTTATTGGGAGCGTATAGATCGCATTTTTGTTAGTAGCAATTTACTCCATGAAACAGGTCAATCACACATAGATCCAGAGAGTATACGTATTGCTTTACCTCCTAAGCAGTATATGTACGAGTCTCCATCTCCTTGGGGACTTCCTCGACGTACTTATGGAGGGGATCACTACTTAGGAGGCCCAAGTGATCATCTACCCCTTGTCGGGACCCTTACTATGTAGTGACTCCAGTAATGACAGGTCATCTATTAGTGTATCTTAGCCGGGTTGCGAACTCGTTACTCGCCACAGTCCAGAGGAGATCTTTAGATAATTTCCTATTCCCCTCTTTTAGTTTCACTAGCCCCTAAATGAGTGCTGTAAGAGTAACCATCGGGAAACCGTAGATTTACTCCGGAATAGAGGACCAATGATTCTCGAATACTTGACTGACAATTACGGTGTCATCAATTGTGTATTCCCGAATAAATAGATTGCCACTCCGGAGCTATTTTCAGAATATTCGGTCACGGATTAAGGCGAGAGGCTACGAGCAGTAATCTCTTATTGACTTTGGTTTGTAAGGCTAATACTGCTTAGGATGCTCCTTAAACAGGATTCTGGCAAAGTTGGGGCATCCTAATTGTCGTAGGTCAGCGTCCGGTGGATATCATAACGTCGATAAGGATAATTTAACGATCAGGAGTATCCTATTGTTATCCTTTGCGTTATAACTTCGTTTTGAGACAAACGATTTATTAGTTAGAAGAAAGTTGTTAGAGCGTAGTTGTAGATTCCGAAATTTGTTGTACCTTTGCGTCTGCAAACGGAGAGGTAATCGCTCCTCCCATTGTCAAGTTAAGGGTTTAGTTTTTACGGCCGCGTAGCTCAACTGAATAGAGCATCTGACTACGGATCAGAAGGTTGCAGGTTTGAATCCTGCCGCGGTCACAGAGAGGTCACCGGCATGTGCTGGTGGCTTTTTTTGTATACGTAAGAGGGCTCTAAGTCTTGAGAAAATCGAGACACCCCAATCATTCATACCAATCTCTGGAGGATTTCATATCAAATAGTTTGCACCACGGCGTAACCCTGCCAGATCGACAGATAAGTTGACTGGGAGAGCTATTTATGCTACCTTTGTTTACGAAAGGTCAGATTAGCCGTTGCTCACCAGATAGCCCTAGCATAGTTAACCGATGAAACAGATATTGTATACCTTCCTCTTACAGATCGCTATCAGCCTTTGTGCTATAACAGCTCTTTTAGCTCAAGCTCCACTGCAGCATGTGGTCAAAAAGTCAGAGACTGTTTACTCAATATCAAGACACTACGGAGTGTCTGAAGAGGATATCTATCGTCTTAATGATGGCAGTCAGTGGGGTATCCGAGAGGGACAAACACTCTTGATACCACCGCGCGAGCCAGAAACTAGAAGTGCGGATGCTCAGGTAGAGCCGGGGATACATATAGTACAGCCGGGAGAGACTCTCTACGGTATAAGTCGGCGGTATGGGCTGACGGTCAGCAAGATCTTGGAGTTTAATTCACAGAAACTTGATGCACACATTACAGTAGGAGAGCGGCTTGTAATAGATCCGAAAGCTTTACGCAAAAAAGTAGATATACCCTTTGATGGCTCCACTAGGAAGGAGCAAGTGAGGGTCGGTATGCTACTCCCGATCAGTGAGTCTGGGCAGCCAAGTCGTTTCTTACGCTTTTACGAGGGAGTCCTGCTAGCTATTGAGCAGCTACAACGTCAAGGAGTGAGCATAGACTTGCAGGTCGAGGGTGCTGTGGATTATCCTACGCTCAAGAGTCTATTGGCTACTAAGGAGACTCCGCAATATGATCTCATCATCGGTGGAGACTCGGAGCAGAGCGTAGAACTTTTGTCTCGTCTTGCCTCCGAGCAGTATGCTGTGTATCTGTCTCCATTCGTCTGGCAGAGTGGTAAGGGGCAGTTGTATCCTCTCTTTTTCCAGCAAAATCCAGCGCAGTACCGTATCACGGAGAGACTAAAGAGAGCTTTTGTCGCTAGTTTTGCAGATTGTGAAGTCTTACTAGTACGATGTGCTGATGGAGACCAAGAGGATAAGTTTAAGGCGATTGAAAGCGCCTGCCGAGAGGCTAAAATTCCTTTGCATAATAGATCTTTACGAGAGTTATCTATCGGACAGTGGCCTCGTAAGGGTGGAAAACGGGTGATCATACTCCTAAACTCTAGCAAAAAGGAGCACCTGACAGAGATGCTGGATATTGTGACTCAAGCTAAGCTGTCAGTCAAGGATTATCAACTTTTTGGCTACCCTCAGTGGCAAACCTACGGCAAGGAGATTACGGATCGTTTGAGAGATGTAAAGGCAAAGATCTTCTCAACATTTTATTGGGACAGATCTCTCCCAGAGTGTCAACGTCTGAACGAAGAGTATAAGCGCTGGTATGGGAGGAATTTAGATATATCTTATCCGAGTTATGCTCTACTAGGCTATGATTTGGTACGCTACTTTGTATCAGCTCTATCTACCTATGGTAAGGACTTTAATCGGTACCTTGATCAATTACCTCATGATGGTCTGCAGTCGGGATTTCTATTTGCCCCCGCGATTACTGGGCAAAAAGACAGAAGTGGAGGGTACACAAATCTCAACTTATTCTTCATCACCTATACGCCTCAAGGTGAGTTACGAGAGCAGATCCCTTTGGCACAATAACAAGGTCTATGAGAAGTTACGATAAGTGCTTGTGCAGATTGGGCGGTTTACTCCTCCTTATCTTCTTGAGTCTAGAGAACCCTTTGATGTCTCAGAGCTCTCAACTTAAACCTTTGGAGGTACGCTTCGGAGTGGGTGGTGGTGTGAGTGGGTCTATTTTATATTTAGTCCCTCAGGTGGTGCAGCAACCTCACGTGGGAGGGATGGGGTACGTGAGTCTACTCTTGACCAATCAAAAGTATACGGGTATGACTATGCGACTCTCCTATGAGCAGCGAGGATTTAGAGAGAGGTATATGAAGCCTATTGCTTACACATTCTCGAGGGATATGGATTTTATAGACTTTACCTTGATGACTCATCTTTACTATCCTATTGGGGCGTACCAGATCGGGCTAGAGATTGGTCCTAGTGTCGGGTATATACTACGAGATGTGAGTAGCCCTACACCAGAGGGAGAGACGCGCCCTATCGTAAGGAGGCGGCATCTACACCCACTGCAGAGCAGGTGGTCTTTGGGACTTAAAGGGGGACCTACTTTAAGCGTGGACCTGCAAGGAGGACATCGGATATCCCTAAGTGGATACTTTTATTATGGTCTAAGTGATCTCTTTGCCACAACAGCTAGAGATGACTACAGTCGCGCCTCCGAAATGAGTATTACTGTCGGCATCGGATATTTCTTTAAGTTGTGATGATGTTAGGGCTCTTGGTACTGATTGGTTTATTACTCTTCCTTGCGACGTACCCCATCCTACCAGTATCTATGAGCGGCGTTGTGACCTTTGGCATAAGTGCCGTTTTGGCTCCGCTTATTTACTATCAAGATCCTCAAAAGGTTGTGGAGCTACTGGGAATTAGTATAAAGCCCTTGAAGCAATATTTAAGGCAACTAAATCCCTGCCGCCTGATTATATATTGTGCTCTTGCTGTGGGTTCCTACTCTTTACTCTTGTGGATAAATCTAAAGATTGTAGAGATCTGGCCCAATAGGATAGGAGGAACATGGTTGAGGGAATGGAGTGATAAATCAGAAATGATACAGATGGCACTACTCCAAGGCTCTAATTTGGGCTGGTTATTCCTCGTCGTTGGAGTGCTAACTCCGATCGCCGAGGAGTTATTTTTCAGAGGAGTTATTATGGGATGGATGTCTCAGAGGAGGTTCCCTCAATGGAGTGTAATATTATTTCCCGCCATCCTCTTTACGGCTATGCATCTTAATCCTGGAGGATCTCTACCTATCCTTTTTCTCTCTCTAATATTGGGCTATCTCCGCTATGTAAGTAACTCGCTATTGTTACCTATTGGGCTGCATATTTGCAATAACATACTTACAATTTGTCTTTATGGTATCGCATGACACGGACTTCCTCTCTTTAGTAGTGGAGCGTTTGCTCTCTAATGGCATACCGCTACGAGATCAGCTAGTAGTCGTACCGACAAAGCGTACCAGGGTATTTCTACAGCATCAACTCATCTCTAATATACCAGGAAATGCGACAATCTTGCCATGTATTGTAACCATAGATGAGTGGATTACTCAATTGAGTGGTAGAGTGATACTAGATAGTGCTACGTTGGTCTCAAAACTCTATGAGGTGTATGCGACATATCTTGCACAGTCTAGAGGGCAAGAGACCGCTGCTATGACTACAGACCAGATGCTCCACTTAAGTCAGACGGAGCGTATGCTGCGAGACTTTCAGGATATGGATCTAGCGATGGCAGATGTAGACAAACTATTAATCAATGTCGAGGCACTGGATGAGTTTGATGACTATTCCTTCCTAACACCAGAGGAAAAAGAGGCAATCCGACAGTTTTGGCATACTCTATCATCTGATACCTTTGATAGGCTACAGGGAGATTATCTATATTTTGCTGCCACCTGGAGAGAAGTGTATCATCTATTTAATGAGCATTTGGATTCATTGGGAGTAGCATACCGAGCTGGAGCATATAGGCGAGTGGCAGAGGATGCTTATTCGACAGAGGAAATGCTCAAGAATATACACCGTTATAATGGGTCTAGTGTGAGTCTGGTTACCTTTGTCGGGCTATATAACCTTACTACTGCAGAGCTGCGAATTATCAAGAAGCTACAATCAGTAGGTGTAGATACTCTACGGGTGCAACTATATTGGCAAGGCATCTATTTAGATGCGGCAAAGGAGTTTACCGAACATTTGAGTAGAATTATCCATCGGAATAAGGGACTTTTAGGAGGAGATGTATTAGGCAATGGTGATGATCCGAAATTATCTCCAGAGATTCATCTAATCTCCTTGAGCTCAACCATCCTACAGTCTCAACTCGTCAATGATTTAGTCTCTCAGATAGTCCAAAAGGATCCGACATCACTCTCTGAGTTACGTCTAGCAATCATTTTAAATGATGAGAAGACTCTCATCCCATTGATGAAAAGCCTACATCAACCTGCCTATACATCGCTCAATGTAACTATGGGTTATCCTTTGCAACACACCTCTGTAGCAACATGGATACGTAGATACTTGAATCTTTTTGGCGTTACTGCTCCTCAGCATAGAGAGCAGGGGCGGATAAGATTGAGCTCATCCCGATTGCTCCTTTGGCTTTCCTCTCCCTTGACTCATCGGCTCTTTGGTCGCTTGTCCAGCTACTTAAAGAGTTGGCTCTCTGCACGTATTTATATGGTTGACACTGCAGAAGTCCAAGCTCTACTAGAGCAATGTCCAGAGGTCTTTAATGGGGATATTAAGCAAGAGTTAATGGATTTGCTCTCTCCTAGTATCGATGGTCATGGGCTATTACGTCGTTTAAGGAGGCTATTGGAGTTGCTGAAAGCATTTATAGACGAAACAGAAAAGTTAACAGGAGATGCTCTCCCTGAAAACGAGGATCGAGTTATCCTTAACGAGAGTATAGACCAAATAGATCGCTATGTCGTACAAGTATCCAATATCTTAAAATCTACACAGGGGGTAAGTAATATGCTTGACACGCCTCAGCATGTTTCTTATCTATTGGAACAATTGATAGCCGTGTGGAGTATACCCTTTGAGGGAGATCCACTAGAGGGGCTACAAGTAATGGGTTTTCTAGAGACTCGTACACTCAACTTCGACTACCTAATTATGCTCAATGTGCAGGAGGGTTACCTGCCAAAGTCTAGTCACACGACGACACTCATACCAGACATATTGCGAAAGGCTTTTCGGATGACTACTCATCGGACTGAGGATGATACGAATGCCTATCACTTTTATCGCTTAATAGAAGGGGCTAAGGAGGTCTATTTACTACAAGATGTACGACCTAAGAGCATATCATCTATGGAGCCATCCCGTTACGTAGAGCAAATACGCTACCTAACTCCACTACAGATTCAAGAGCAGTGCTATGCAGATCCATTAGAAGCTGGGGACACAATGCACCATACTATCCTGGGCTCTGAGGATAGTGTGCGCAGTTACATAGATCAATTGTCGTGTGGAGAAAAAGCTTTTTCTCCATCAGATTTAATTACCTATTATAAATGTCCATATCAGTTTTACCTCAAGCGGGTGATGGGCGTTGGGGATCCTCGACCAGATCCCGGTGTTGTGACCCCAATAGAGCTGGGGTCTCTAGTGCATGCTTACCTAAATGATTTCTATCGTCACTTTTACGTAGATCATGATGGAGTCGTTGTGGAGCATGATTTAGACCACCATGTCAGTGAGGAGCGGTTGCGGCAGATTTATTCAGAGCTAATCTCGAGTCGCAAAGACCTGGATCAAGTCTTGTTGACAGATCTCAAGCGATACATTAGCAAGGCCCTAGAGATAGATAGGCAGTTACTTAAAGGGAAGCATCAACTAAAGCTCTTAACTAGTGAGGAGAAGATAGATCGGGCCCTCTTCGTCTGGAAGGATGAGCAAGGGGAGGAATATCAAGTATACTTAACGGGGCAACCTGATCGAGTAGATCTAGTAGACAACCAAATATTGCGCATTGTTGACTATAAGACAGGTATAATAACCAAGCCTAAGACCGTCAGGAGCGTAGATCTATCTACTCTCGATAAGTGGCGATATCAGGCGAAAAATGTAAAGTTAGGGAGCTACGTGCTACAATCTTACCTCTATGCAATGCTCTATGCGGACTCAGCTCTAAGGGATGCCTCTAGGGAGAGTCTCAAATTGCTCCCGACGCTCTATTCACTAGCCCCAGCTGTCCCGGCTCGTGAAGGGACAATTGCATTTGAAGTTGTAGACCTCAATGAGATTAGAGAGGTGGTAACACACTATTTAAGTCTTGTGGTAGATCCTCATGGCACATTTAGTCAAGCGGATCCCTCTCTAGGGCTCTGTGGTCATTGCAATTATAAATCGATCTGTGGACGGAAATGATTTATCCTAGATACACTATGATAATAGCATCCAAATGGTTACAATTTATCCCTAGCATAGGCATAAGCATCTTCATATTAGCTATGTCAGTCACAGTATTATCGGCTCAGGGCGTCTTAGCCTCGCCTGGACTATTGAGTAAGCCTTATACGCCTCCAGGGCAACAGGTACAACTTATAGCCTATCATTCCTCGGAGCATAGTGGGGAGACGCCGACTCTTACTTTCCCTATATTGTCTGGGGAGCAGCTATATAGCTATACATCTTCTATACATGAGGCTAAGCCCGTGGCGACGGCTCAGTATAGCTCTACAATGGTCACGGTACCCCAAGCGGCACTAGACTGTTGCTATTTTACGGCACGACCAGATCGGATTATGATGACACGGGAGTACTACTGGATCTTTGATTATGATCTCGTATCGCTAGGGGGGCTATCATTAACAGCTGATTATGATGCTAGGGATCTTTGTGACCAGGTCGTGCTAAACCTCTCACGAGAGCCATCTCCGATCTATTACATCACGCCACAGGGAGTAAAGATGCAAGCAGATCGAGGGCTTACTGTGCGCTATCAGGATTTAGTCTATGATGAGCAGCGACACGCATTCACATCAGTACAAAAAGATGAGTTACTCCCTGAGACAGCTGGTCGTGAACGGCTCCTCTTAGCTCCTCTGTCAGATACCTCTTTTGCCATTATTGGTGATCGCTTTACAGCGGATGGTTTGTCTCAGCGCTACGGTCTTCCTATAGAGAGTCCAGTGCTGATGGCGCATCGTGTCGAGGTACATGCCCGCTATCGACCTCTCAACTCTCAGAGAGATAGCAAGACATCGGATGCTGCAAATGCAGCTGACGACAAAGATATTGCACAACTCCCATCTACACTTTCGGCTCCTGCTACTGTAGAGATAGATCTAGTAGCTAACGAGCCCGTGGCGGCATTTTACCAGATACTGATTACGGAGGGGACGACAACATCTGATGGGGCTCACGTCGTGATGCAGTTCAATGGACGTAACGCGCAGTATACCTTTTCTAAAACTGGGAGCTACACGATGTATGCTAAGACAAGCGATCGATCCGCTAGTTGTGCGGCGAGCTCACAACCTGTTGTCGTGTCGGTGCAGAGCTCTCGGCTAGATATTCCTAATGTTTTCACACCTTTTAGTAGTCCTGGTGTCAATGATCTCTTTCAGGTAGTCCATCGATCGCTTGTCTCCTTTGATGCCCAAATCTTTGATGCTTGGGGTGGGCTTATATATCGATGGAGTGACCCTGATGGTGGATGGGACGGCACTAGCCATGGGAGACCTCTCCCAAGTGGAGCCTATTACTACATTATCACGGCTGAGGGCGCTGATGGCATCCATTATAATGAGCGAGGGCATATCAATATATTAGATAGTGATCATACGCAATAAGCTACGTACAATTAGCCTCTTGCGAAGCCGTAGACATCGCTATACTTGATGAAAGACACCTATCATACGATCCGATCTGCCTCCATTGCAGAGCAAAATATACAGCGTAGCCGATTTATTGGATATAGCTATCCCGTGTCAACCACGGAGGAAGCTTTAAACTCTCTCTCAGAGCTACGTAAAGAGCATTACAGTGCTACACATGTGTGTTGGGCTTACTCGATCTATGCGGGCGAAACTAATGAAACTCGATTTAGTGATGACGGAGAGCCATCTGGTACTGCAGGGAAGCCTATATTGGGGCGTCTGATTTCGCACGACTTGACTAATGTTGTTGTTGGAGTAGTTCGTTATTTCGGGGGGCTCAAATTAGGTACAAGCGGGCTCATAGAGGCCTATCGCTCTACTGCAGGACTCGTGCTGGGGCAGTCTACACGTCAAGAGGTTATCCTATATAGTACTGTCACGCTAAGCTATCAAATGCATCTTATGGGACCCGTGATGCAGCTGGTCAAGAGTGTTGGTGCCGATATCATAGCACAAGACTATACCTCTGAGTATCTACTCACTGTACGCCTGCGACAAGGGGAAATGCCTCGGTTCCTTAAGATCGTAGGAGAAATCTATGGTGTAATGATCCATCAATAAGATGGTTATTATAAAATGGCAATACCTCTTTGGAGTAAATAATCCCGTCTTAATCCACCTTATAATACCGTCATGCTTGACGCATGATTAGTTAATTGTCGATTGATAACTCCGGGATTGTCAAATGCTATCCCCGGGATAATTAATTGCTAATACCGGAATCATTGAGCATTAAAACCTAAGTTATTTTCGTTTACTTCCCAATAAGATGGATCTGCGAAACGAAAATGTTAGATTGATTTTTTGTAAGTTTGCAGCGTACTTGCCATCTGAATATCAATAAAACGGTGTAACTAATGGCTCAACTAACAGTCGTACCAACCCCCATAGGTAATCTCGGAGATATCACCTTGCGCGGATTACAAGCTCTCAGAGAGGCTGATCTCATCCTAGCTGAGGATACTCGTACCTCATCGGTCTTGCTACGGCATTATGAGATCTCTAAGCCTATGGAGAGCCATCATAAGTACAATGAGTTCAAGACCTCCGGGCGGTTGGTGCAGCGTATAGCTGAGGGCGTATCGGTAGCTCTAATTAGTGATGCTGGTACACCTGGTATTAATGATCCGGGGGCTATGCTGGTCCGGGCTTGTATCGAGGCTGGGATTACTGTTACCTGTCTACCTGGGGCCACAGCATTGATACCGGCACTTGTAACGAGTGGACTGGATACGGCGCGCTTCTGCTATGAGGGATTTTTGCCTATTAAGAAAGGTCGGCAAACACTGCTTCAGGCACTGGCCTCTGAGACACGGACGATCATCATATATGAGTCTCCCTACAGAGTTTGTCGTACATTAACAGACCTGATAACATACTTCGGACCTGGTAGACAGGTGGCTGCTTGTCGTGAATTGTCAAAGCTTCATGAAGAGATACGAAGGGGCACACTGCAAGAGCTCAGCGAATATTATGCAGAGACCGCTCCAAGAGGAGAGTTTGTCTTAGTTATAGCAGGTGCGGTACCCTCAAAAGCGACTAAAAATAATAGACATACAACAGAAGATACAATCACAAATCTATGAAAAAGTCTCTATTTCTCACTTTGTCAGCATTAGTACTTGCACTACTTATGCTCACCTCTTGTGGCAAGAATAGCAAAGCCTATAAAGAGTTGCAAGAGCAGTACAACCAATTGCAATTAGAGAATCAAAACTACGGAAGTCATGTGGCTGAGCAAGACTCACTGATTAACCTAGTAATTCAGAACTTCGCTCAGATACAGCAGATGGAGGGTATGATCTCTCTAGATAGCAATGGAGAGTTGCCACAAACGCAACGCTCTAAGATTGAGGACAACTTGCGCCTCATCAATGAGAAGTTACAGTCTAACCGTCAGACGATAGCTCTACTCAATAAAAAGCTAGCTCAATCAGGGGCAAACAATACTTCCCTGCAACGTACTATAAATACTCTACAAGAGCAACTCAAACTAAAGAACACAGAGATCATGGACCTGACAGAGGAGCTCAAACGCAAGAATCTAGCTATCGGAGTCCTCGACTCGATGGTTGTGAATCTCACCAGCCATGTAGAGAACCTTAGTGAGACCACGGCAGCTCAAAAGACTGAGCTAGAGCGTCAAGATGCGGCTCTCAACACTGTACGTTACTGTATCGGTACCTCGCGAGATCTTAAGGATATGAACATAATCCGCAATGGAGAGGTCGTAACGGATGGTTATCAATCTGATTACTTCACACAGATCGATCTACGTAAGGTCACCTCAATACCTGTCTATGCTAAGAAGGCAGAGCTAATGACAAAGCACCCGAAGTCTAGCTACAAGCTCGTTAAGGGAGCAGACAAGATGCTAACCTTGGAGATTGTCGATCCTCAGGAGTTCTGGAGTTTGTCTAAGATCCTTGTAGTGCGCATCAATTAATTATAATCAGTCATTACATCTATACCAGAGGGGAGGCTGTCAAAGACCTCCCCTCTGAGGTTTGACCGAGACCCGATAGTTCTCTTATTAACTCCTAAATTGATGAAGTATAGGGCGCTGCTATTCGATCTAGATGATACGCTATGGGCTACTTTTGAGAATAATAAAGCTAGCCTACACCTCTTGTATGATGAGGAGGGATGGGGGCAATACTATAGATCTTTCGACTCTTTCTTTAGAGTATACTACCCACATCAAGAGCAACTATGGGATGACTATCGCAAGGGGTATATAAGTAAAGGACAATTATTTCTGGATCGACTGCGCTATCCGCTGAATAGATACCTACCCTCATGGAGCGATCAGCAGTTTATGCAGCTTAATAATCGCTTTTTAGAGTATGTCAAGCAGCAAACATTGCTCGTTCCACATGCCCTAGAGATCCTTACAGAGCTGCACAGATATTATAAGATCTGCATCGTGAGCAATGGATTTGGTGAAACGCAGTATTCTAAGATTAATGGGTCTGGCCTGACACCTTATATTGATGAGGTAGTACTAGTAGATCAGGTTGGAGTGCCTAAGCCGGCCTCAGCTTTCTTTGATTATGCTCTTGGTGCAGTGGACTGTCGTAAAGAAGAGGCTCTAGTAATAGGAGATAGCTGGGAAAGTGATATCGTAGGTGCCCAAGGTTGTAATATAGACTCGGTATGGGTTAACCTGAGGCAAGAGACTATGCCGGAGTATGACGATGAGCGTCATATTGTCTATGAGATACGAGATCTGCGTACCCTTCTGGCTATACTTGACTGACATGCGCTCTTGATCTCATGATTACAACTGTAGAGGGTGTTGTGCTACGAGTCGTGTCTTACTCTGACCAAGTAAGTATAGCTACTTTGTATACAGATTTGTGGGGAGCTACAGCGTTCTCTATACCCATTGGAGGTCGGGGAAAGAGTAGAGGTCTTAGCTCTCTTGTCCAACCGCTACGAGTCTTACAACTAACAACACCATCCCCAACTAGTCACCCGGTCAAACGAATTAGAGATGTACGACTACTAGTGGGCTCCCTACCCCTAGCTCACAGACCTATTTGTAGCAGTTACTTCCTTTACTTAGCACAATTGCTTAGAGAATTGCTTGTTCAGGAACCTGAGGACTCGCAGCTCTATGCGACGGTATATAATGCCCTAGATTTACTTGATAGTATGGAAGATCCAGCACAACTAAATGGCTTTGATCTCGCATTGCTTGTGTCAATCTTGAGGGTCAAAGGGTATCTCCCGGTGAATCTAAACGGTCAAAATCCAGATGAGGGTACTGGAGAATATTGGTTAGACTTACAGCAATGGCTGCAGCTCCCGATTAAGACGGACAAGTCCGTTCAGTTTACATCGAGACTCAGAGGTGCACTACCGAGGCTTCTGCAATATGATCTAGAGACTTTTGCCCCAAATGTCTTTTCTCTTGCCGAGTACAAAGAGCTGCGCCACTTGTTACTCCTTTTTGCAGAGGTACATTCTCCTGCCTTTAAAGTGAGCCGCATCCTCCCATTACCCTGAGTCCTTTTATCGTCAAAACTGTATCTTTGTACAAGTTAAGTGAGATACAATTCAAAAGGTCTATGACACACAGCAAAGATCAATGCCTAGAGGCTTTCTCTCGTCTATTGGATGTACTGGATAATTTGCGGACACACTGCCCTTGGGATAGGAAGCAAACCAATGAGTCTTTACGCACCAACACTATTGAAGAGGTTTACGAACTCAGTGAGGCTCTACAACAAAATGATACTAAAGCTGTGTGCAAAGAGCTCGGGGATGTACTACTACATGTACTCTTTTATGCAAGGATAGGAGAGGAGCAGGGAGACTTTGATATAGCTGATGTGTGCAATAAGCTTTGTAATAAGCTCATCTTCCGCCATCCACACATCTATGCTGCCGAGCAAGCAGAGGAAGCAAGTCAGGTTGTACAGCTGTGGGAGCAGGTGAAGCAAAAGGAAAAGGATGGGAATAAGTCTGTCTTGTCGGGAGTGCCGGTTACGCTACCAACACTAATCAAAGCTTATCGGATACAGGATAAAGCTCGAGCTGTAGGATTTGATTGGCAGGAGCGTCAAGAAGTTTGGGCGAAGGTCCGTGAGGAGCTACAAGAGGTGGAGCAAGAGATGACTTCTTCAGAGGTTGTGAACCTGGAGGAAGAAATGGGGGATTTACTCTTTAGCATCGTCAATGCTGCTCGCCTTTATGGTATCAATCCAGACAACGCACTAGAGCGTACCAATCGTAAGTTTATCGACCGCTTTGGATATATCGAACAAATGGCAAAGTTACAAGGTAGGACTATTGCAGATCTATCTCTAGACGAGATGGAAACGCTTTGGCAAGAGGCTAAAGAAAAGACTTCTAACGCTACTTAATCGAACGGTCGTGTCTATCCCATCTATCTCATAAAAGCTTATAAATCTCTATGATTGCTTGTAGTCTATCTAACCAGCGTTGCCCTCACTGTCATAATAGTAGCTACACGGAGCTATGGGAGTGTGAGGATTATCTTGTATCACACGAGCGATATCCGATCGGACGTTGTAACCATTGTGGCTTACTTCAGACGTTGAGCCCTCCGCCGATAGAGAAGATAGGATATTACTATGATAGCTCTGAGTATCTCAGTCATAAGAAGAAGGGAGGGGGAATGCTCTCTCGAGTCTATCTGATAGTCAAGTCTTATCGCCTGAAGCAGAGGGTGAGAATAGCTCATCGGCTTTGTACTGTACGGCCTCAGCAGATATTAGAAGTTGGGGCTGGTGTAGGGAGCTTTGCTCAGATGATGCAAAAAATGAATTGCAAGACTTATGTCGTAGAGCAAAGTGATGTGGCCCGTCAAATTTGTGCTGAGCAGATACCGGCAGAGCAACTCTTTGCTACTACTCAAGGGTTGATGCATGGCTCTACTCTTTCTGGACAGTTAGACCTTGTCTGTTTATGGCATAGTTTAGAGCATTTACCTGACATAGAGTATCAGTTAACTTGCTATCAGCAGTTACTCAAACCCGGAGGAGCCCTCTGCATTGCAGTCCCTAATGCGCAGAGCTTTGATGCTAGTTATTATCGTGAGCTTTGGGCTGCTTACGATGTGCCTCGACATTTGTGGCACTTTACACCACACTCTTTAAAACAAATGGTCGAACCTTATGGCTTCGAGTTAAAGAAGATCTATGCTCAGAGGTTAGACGTCTATTACATTGCACTACTTAGCGAAAGTTACAAACAAGGAGGTCGTACTAGTTTTATTACCTGGCTCAAGGCATTTGGCGTGGGAATATCTTACCATTTCCGTTCTCTTTTTGAGCCTCAGCGGGCTAGTGCTCTACTTTATCACTTCGTCCGCAAGGAGTAATGACGGTAAGACATTTTTTGGTGGCGTTGCTTTTATTTTCGGTGAGTGCCTTTTGGTCTACAGCACACACCGTTGTGGACGGTGGTAATGAGGTGAGAGATGATAGTCTACGTCTGGGGATAGGTGTTGATGTTTCTACTTTCTTTCGGAACAATGAGTATCATCCGGACTATCAGCTGGGTTATACTCTCCCAGGCTGGCATTTGACGCCTACGGTAAAGCTGGAGAGTCGTCTTGTCGATCTCGTTGGAGGCATATATAGTTTGGCTTTTCTGGGAGCGCAGCGCTATCCTTCAGGAGGATGGTATGACCACTTACCTCATTGGGATAGATCTTCAGCAAATTGCTATTCTGGGATTCACCTGCGCCCGGTCCTTTCTCTACAATATAGACCCAACGAATACATAATAGTCTCCATGGGTACACTTCTTCAGGCTCAGCTTCTCTCTTTGAGAGGCATCGCTTCGGGATCAATAGACCGCCGCCAATCTTGTCTTTCACTTATCTCTCCTCTTTACGATCCGGAGTATAGTTTTTCTAGAGACCCAGCTCAGGGGGCTATGGTACAGTTAAGTTACCCCAGGTTTGCCTTGGAAGCTCTTGTCGATTGGCAGGGTTTCATCTTCCCCGGAGATACACATCAGGAGGCTTTTGCATCTATGCTATCCAGCTTTTATAGGTTACGGATATCCAAGACTTGGACTACGCAACTACAGCTACAAGCTACAGCTCATCATCGCGCTGGAGAGATACAGCAGATGCCCCCCCCTGACACTTTACATACTTATCTAGCTGGAGCTCTAGGAGTAGCTACTCAGTGGCTCTATACTGAGGCGGGGGCTCTCGAGGGGTCAATACATATCTTAGGATCTTCGGCTCATGATGGAAAGCCCGACCCATCGCTCGGCTATGCCTCCTATGCACGCTTAGCTTGGCAACGAAACATTTTGCGATTAGCGACGGATGTCATGTACGGACTCCGTTATTATGCTCCCTATGGAGGTCCTCTCCTGCCTCCCTCAACTAATAATATTGACAGAGGTTATTGGCGATTGGGATTTTATCCGTCGTTAGAGATTACCATCCCCCAGTTCGGTGAATTGCGTCTAGAGGGGGCTTTGTGGTGGAGCCACCAAGCGTTTGCAATCGGACGGATCAGTCACATGATCTCTCTGACCCTATCTTATCATAATGAGTGGTTGAGGTAGGTCTCCCCTGTATATCTCCGCCTCTATCTTAGTATTTTGTATCGACTCTTATAGTCCACCTCGGGCACTTCAGGTTTTTGCTTGAGGTACTGTACAATTACCTCGGCAGTTGTGATACCCTGATTTTGATCAGGAGCGGAAGTCTTGTATTGATAGGCTGCCTGTACATAGGAGCTTGTCGCTAATGTATATAGACGATTAGGATCGATAGGTCTGTCGCTCCCAGTGGAATAGAGAGTGCAGTCTTTTAGAGATCCCGTATCATCTAGAATGTACTCAATACGTACCCCCGAGGTGTGTGCCGGAGATTGCTGGTCTGTCGTCCAGGCATGGAGAAAGAAATCCTTGAGCTGCTGCCCTGTCATCGTTAGCAGTGTCAACTCATTACCGAAGGGGTCCATCCGCAGTATGTCTTTAAGCGTAATATCTCCTTTGGGTAATTCGCTAATGCGTACACCTCCTGGGTTTTGCATTGCAAAGTCTGCATGACTATACCAGCGCTGGGCATCTGCGAAGATAGCACCTAGAGTGTACTTATCCTGAATGGTTTTGGGGTTGAACGTAATGACTTGAGCAAAGAGCGGATTAGCATTGTATCGATCAAGCATCTCTTGCATCTTCATATTGACACCTCCAGCCTTTGGATCTGCAGGAAGCAGACTCTCCTGGTGTGATATTACCTGGCCGTCTTTGTACTGTATCAAAGCTAAGGAGATATGATGCGCTTTGTATCCCGACTGAAGGATGGGCACTTTCGAGTGTAGATCGTTGGGTTGCTTTAATAGTGTGTGCGAGTGTCCGCCTACAATTAGGTCTAAATAAGGGGCTACTTGAGCAAGGAGAGTGTCTTCTTGTACACCAATGTGCGTGACGGCAATCTGCAGATCGCTATAATTGGCTAGATAGCGATAGTTTTTGATCTCTTCAAGTGGGCGGGTAAAAGCAACACCTGTAACATTCTTAGGGTGCGAGTCTGGAATGCCTAGCTCCCCTAACTGTAGCAAGCCTATCACGGATACCGTTGTACCATCTTGTAGTGTGAATGTTTTATACGGCTTAATCGCAATATCATACGATGGGGCAGGGAAAACATTAGCTGCCAGGAAGGAAAATTGCGCAATGTGAGAGATGAGTCCAAGACCTTTTTGTCCTAGATCAAACTCATGGTTGCCTAGTGCGGAGGCATCAAACCGCATTTCGTTCATTAACTCAATGATAGGAAGACCTTTTGGCTCGAAGTGATCATTGATTGGATTCCCCGTTTGTAAATCGCCAGCAGCAAGGAGCAGCAAATTTGGATAGATGGCTCTCATGCTATCTACCATAAAAGCAATACGAGGTAATTGGTCTATATTAGCGTGAATATCGTTGAGAGCGACGACAGCTAGTGTTGATCCTTTATCAGAGCACCCTAGTTGATTGACTCGGCAAGCGGATAGGCTTCCTACGATTAGGAGCAGTAGCCCCCAGTAGTGGGGGAGTAGGTTAGTTCTTCTTCCCATAGTGTTAGATCCTTTTCTATTTATTCCTTTATTTGTTGTACTGTGATCTCTCGTAGGGTTGCAGATAGCTCCCCCTCAGCTAGCCTGAGGTCAATAGCATCGCCCTCATGAATCTCTGCAGGATTTTTGACAAGCATACCCTTGTGATGTACGATCGCGTAACCGCGCTGTAAGATAGTTTGTGGATCCATCGCCCGGATGATCTGAGATAGGTATTCTATTTGAGTGTGTCGCTCTAATATAAGTTTCTTCTGCTCGTATAAGCTTTGCTGAGTTGTCGCCAATTGATATAGTTGAGCAGAGAGATGATGGGCAAAGCGGTGCTGGAATTGTGTCAGGAGTGTACACCACTGCTGCTGATAGCGTTGTGGTTGGTACTTAGCTCCTATGACTAAGCGATCTCGTACAGAGCATATGAGCATTTGCTGTGAACGGAGTAGTGTACGGGGGTGTGCGGAGAGTTGTTCGCGGAGTAGAGATATTGTGCGTTGCTCTCGATGGAGTTGCTTGAGTGTCGTTTGTTGTAGAAGTTGAGAGAAACGCTCCAAAAGTCCTTGAGCATCTTGTCGTACCTCATGCCAGGCATGCTCGAGTCGCTGATGAGCATCCTCAATGAGCGAGTACTCCTTGACCCAAGCATCTATCACTGCTGTAGCAACCGCTGTAGGAGTCTTGAACGCTCTGTGTGAAACTAGGTCGACGACGCTCTCATCTCTGTCGTGCCCGATACCACTCCACACGGGGAGCGGATACTCAGCCACTGTACGTGCTACAGAAAAGTCGTCAAAGGTCCCTAAGTCTACGGTAGCTCCTCCACCTCGTATGATGACAACTATATCAAAGAGCGCCTGATGCCCTCGTATACGTCTCATCGCTGCTTCGATGGACTGTGTGGCGCCTTTGCCTTGCATTATAGCTCGGAAGAGTGCCCTCTCAACAAAAGGTCCCACGACACTCTCCTCAAGATGCCTGACAAAGTCTTGATACCCCGCAGCTGTCGGGGAGGAGATAATGGCTATACGTCTTATGGGTCTGGGTAGCGGCAGGGACTTATTGCGCTGCATAAGCCCCATATGCTCTAGGAGCTGGATAGTCTCACGACGTCTACGAGCTACCTCTCCTAATGTATAGCTAGGATCAATATCTTGTATGGTGAGTTGTAATCCATAGCGTGGGTCGTACTGGAGCTCGGTAAGGGCCATAATCTTGATTCCATCAGAGAGAGGTTGCCCCGTTGCTTGCAGGAAGTGCTGAGCTATTTGCGTGTAGCGACTGCTCCAGATAACTGCTGATATCTGAGCAGATAGCTCTCCGTCCTCATTGCCCTTTGGGTGCAGGGGGTCAGACACCTTATCTATCAGATTGAAGTAGCAATGTCCTCTCTGATTAGGTCCGCGATATCCACTCATCTCGCCCGTCACGTAGTAGAGCTTGTTGTAGTAATGGTCTATGCATCGTTGCAGAGAGCCTAGCAACTCCGTCAGCGTGTATTGCCTTGGGGCGAATTCAGGGGCAGGCATTTCGAGTGGGGGCATGGGGGGAGTCGCTGTTTAGTCAAAGAGGGTAGTCTCCGGGGGGAAGTCTTGCTGGTATTTGCGCCCTAGGTGAGCATAGGCGAGACGAGTGGCTTGGCGCCCTGTGCGTGTACGCTGTATGAAGCCTTCCTGAATAAGAAATGGCTCATACACCTCTTCGATAGTTCCGGGATCCTCTCCCATTGCGGTGGCTATAGTAGTCAGTCCTACAGGTCCTCCGTCGAACTTATCGATGATCGTCAGGAGCAATTTGTGGTCCGTATGGTCCAGCCCGTGCTTATCTATATGGAGAGCTTCGAGTGCCATCATCGTAATCTTGTGGTCTATCGATCCATTACCCTTAACCTGGGCAAAGTCTCTCACACGCTTTAGGAGGGCATTGGCTATGCGAGGAGTACCACGACTGCGGAGGGCTATTCCCCTAGCAGCTTCCTCCTCGCAGGGTACTCCTAGTATGCGAGCCGAGCGCAATACGATCTGTGTGAGCGTATCCACGTCGTAGTACTCCAGATGTAGGTTGATGCCAAAGCGGTCTCTCAGTGGGGCCGTCAGCAGTCCACTACGCGTCGTCGCACCCACCAGTGTAAATGGGTTCAGATCTATCTGTATAGAGCGAGCGCCGGGACCCTTGTCGATCATGAGATCTATCCGGTAGTCCTCCATAGCTGAGTAGAGATACTCCTCGACGGTATGGCTCAAGCGATGTATCTCATCTATAAATAGTACATCACGGGGCTCCAGAGAGGTCAGCAGACCTGCCAAGTCTCCAGCTTTTTCTAGTACGGGTCCGGAGGTTACCTTCATGCCTACGCCCAGCTCATGTGAGATGATATGGGACAATGTTGTCTTGCCTAAGCCCGGAGGGCCGTAGAGTAGCACATGGTCCAACGCTTCATCCCGGCGATGCGCAGCCTCGACAAACACCTTTAGATTGTCTATGACGTGCCCCTGACCGCAGAAGCTGTCGAAGTAAGACGGGCGCAGCTGCTCCTCCTGCTGCAGGTCTGATAGGTCGTGTGGCGTAGTACGCTCCTGGCGTATATCAAATGGATCTCCCTTCATATGCCACAAAGTTAGCGAAAAAAGCCTACCGACCGCCCCCTCCCCATGCCATGGATCTCGCAAATATACCTATTGGGGTATGCCATGAGATGTAGGCATTTTGCCCATGATGTAGAGTAGCTCATTGGGGTAATATCTATAGCTCATTATAGTAAAATATATAGGCTATCAAAAATAAATATATTACTTTACGAACTAAATAATATTGCTTTTTAAAATGGACTCTATAGCCTATCAAAATAAAAGGTATACGTTTCGCGGTCAAAAGGTATACCTTTGAGGCAAAAATCTTCCATGATGTTAACTTCAGGCAGTTGCCATTAAGGGAGGAAGCCAGCCTAAGAATCATATCAGACCTAAAAACTTTTGACGATAAAGAAAAATTAGGCAAAGCGTATCCTTTAGCCTTGGAACTTATTGCCGTAGCTAAAAATAACACATTTGATAGTATTCATTGGCTCAAAAACAATAATGATATTGATAAGGATTATTATCGTACCGCTTGCCTGAGAGTTGTACAGTTACTCCTCAATCGAAAAACTGCAATCAAGGAAGATTTAGAAGAAGAGAAGAACAAGTTGAGTAAAAAAGAAAAAGATGTTGCCAAAAACAAAACAGAATTAGAAAAACTTTGAAAGCAAGCCCAGTCTAGCCCTAAAAAAGCGTTACAACAACAAGAGGAGCAAAAGCATAAAATTCAAAGGCTGGAGAATGAAGCACGAAATCTTGATTTTCAACAGAAGCATATCGAACGAAGAGTTAAACGACTTTCTGATTATCTAGAAAAGATCAATGATATATCGGAAATCAAAAAGGCAATAATTTCTTTAGGACATGTTTATGAATCTTTTGAAGGGAAAGAATATGGTAATATTGCATTTTTATCAGCGATGGTGTACTACTCACTCCTCGACAAGACCCAATTGCAGGCATTTATACACTGGGCTGTCCGCAATGGAATTAATAAGGTCAATGAACCTGATGACCTTTCAAAAGATTCTGCTGAAAACTTGACAAAGATATTTGAGCAGATATTTCAGTCAAAAAAGAATGAAGTGTTTGTATCTATGCTGTTTGGGTGTGTCAAAAACTAATCCTGACACACCCACTTTTGCTTTGTATGACGGGCATGTCATACCGAAAGTAGGTCAGAAAACTTTCGTTTCCCGACCTACTCGATTAAATATAAAAGAATCGTGGCGATTACAAGTTAACACGCTTCCTATAGTTCTCACTCAGTATTCTGTTTATGTCTGATAGCCGGTAGAGAATCTTCCCTGCGATTTGGGTGTAAGGAATAATGCCCTTATCCCGATAGTCTTGCAGGGTGCGAGGGGAAAGGAACAGTCTCTCACAAACCTCCCGTCCTGTGAGGTAGATTTCACCTTCAAAAAGAGGACGATGAGTTTGAGCGATGCTTCTCACTCGATTCGTCAAACCTTTAATGCCAGAGATGAGTTGTTTCATCTCTAGTGTTTCTTTATTGATAGTTTCGTACTCCATAGTCGTTAACCTTTACGAGTGTTAGAGTTAGCGAGGAGAGCTTCCACATCCTCTCGCTTGTAATAGCACTTATGTCCGATTTGGATAAAGGGCAGCACGGACGAGTCCCGATAGTGCTGCAATGTTCGCTTACTGATGTTCAGTATTCGGCATACATCCCCATTGTGTAGTAAGTCAGGGAATTGAGCTGGTGGTGCAAAATGTTCATTGAAACTCTTTGTCAGCTCCTCGATGCACTCTTTCAGTTCCTCCCAAGCGGAGGTGTCAATGGCTGTAAATCTCATTTTGTTGTTGTGTTATTTGCGTTGTTATTACTTTCTGACGCAAAAGTAAGCAGGCTCTTTCACTATTCCTCCAAGCGCAGAGATAGCGGGATATACGAGGAAATATTCGGAAGAGTAGCTCTTGACCACTGTCTGATTGTCCATACTTTATTCCATTGCGTCACCAGTTCAAGTAATCACTTCAATCCATCGAAGTAAAGCAACGCAGCCCATAGTAAACGACACACTTTTCGTTAGTGCTATTTGCACACTCGTAGAGCCTCTTTTCCTCCAATTGGATTGTGAAAAGGGGCTTTTCGTTGTGTCATGTCTGAGAAAAGCGATGCACTCAGAAGCAAGAAAACCGTCCTTGTGCTTCTTGCGAAAAAACTCTTCTAACTTGGCTTTAGCTCTCGAAAAGGAGCTAATCATCAAAACAATGTAATACAAAGCAACCTGCACAATGAAGCTAGAAGAAAAGGATAGCCCCTCCAAAAACGACCAAATAGAAGCGTATCTTTCAGCTCAGTACGAGTTTCGGTACAACACCGTCTTGCACCGAGCTGAGTATCGTCCACAAGGTAAGGGCGATTACACCTCCGTAGATCGCTATCGTATCAATACCCTCAAGCGAGCCTTGGACAAGGAGGCCAACATACAGACCTCAATGGATAATCTGTACAGCATTATTGAGAGCGATTTCTCCCCACGTATCAATCCCGTGCAAGACTATTTCCGAGCCTTACCGCTGACGAAAGGGAATGCGGAAGCTATCACAGCTCTTGCCGACTGCGTGCAAGTAACCAATTCTGAGAAGTGGGAGGAATACCTTACCAAGTGGCTCGTGGCCGTAGTAGCCAATGCTATGGACGACAAGCAATGTCGCAATCACACCTGCCTTGTGCTGACAGGCGAACAAGGCAAGTTCAAAACGACCTTTCTAGACCTGCTCTGCCCACCAGTTCTATCCGACTACCGCTATACAGGAAAGATATATCCGCAGGAGAAAGATGTGCTGAGCCTTATCGGGCAAAACCTCATCATCAACATTGACGACCAGCTCAAAGCTCTCAACAAGCGAGATGAGAACGAACTGAAAAATCTTATTACCTGTCCGCAGGTGAAGTACCGTATGCCTTACGAGAAGCACATTGAGGAGCGACCCCACTTGGCAAGCTTCGTGGCATCGGTCAATGGCAACGACTTCCTCACAGACCCTACGGGGAGCAGGCGTTTCCTCCCCTTTGAAGTCTTGGCAATAGATATAGACAGTGCTAAAGCGATCCCGATGGATGCTGTTTACGGTGACGCCAAGCGACTACTGCATGAAGGCTTTCGCTATTGGTTCAATGACGAAGAGATTGTCGAGTTGCATAGAAACAGCGAGGCTTTCCAAGTCTATACGACAGAGATGGAGCTGTTGCTCCGCTACGTCACATTTCCCTCAGAAGCTGAGATGGCTACGAAACGCTTCTATATGACTAACTCGGAGATTGTAGGGTATCTCTCTAGCTATACCCGACAACCCCTCTCTCCCAAACGGATGGGCGAAGCCCTGCGAAAGGTGGGCTATACAAGGGAGTGTCGCAGGATAAATGGCAATCCCGTATATGTCTATGCCGTCCGTAAGATTTACCCCGAGCAACCACCATAGCACCCTGTTGTTACCGACCCATTTGTAATACTCCTTTCGCTTTTCTTTCCTATTCTCCTTACTACGTTACTACAACTAAGGATAATACAGTGAAAGAGAAAGGATTACAGAAGACATTCATCTTACGACATAGCCTACTACAATCCTTCTACGCTTCTACAGCTTGATAGAGAAAAAGTGGTGTAGACAGATGGTGTAGTAGGATAAATCCCGACAAAGTGTTACACTTTTCTCTTTCACTGTCAACCACTTATACTAGTGTAGAAAGGTAGTAAGATAAAAAGGGGAAAACTCCAAAAAGAGAAAATCAAGAAAACAGAACATGCAATGAGACTGCAAACAAAGAATACGAAGAACCCGTGAACAATGAATACGAAGAACCCATGAACAATGAATACGAACAATCCAAAGAGAACAGCAATGAACAACGAATATTACGATCTACAACATCTTAAGGCAATACCAATAGCCGATTATCTGCATACTGCCTATGGTATCGAACCTGCCAAGCGGTACAACGGCTATGCTCTTTATCATGCACCCTACCGAGAAGACTTCAATGCTAGTATGAAGGTAGACTTTCGGGAGAACTTGTGGCACGACTACGGCACAGGTCAAGGCGGAAGCATCATAGACCTTGTGATGCGTATGCAAGGGTGTAGTGCTTATGAAGCAATGAAGCATCTTGCTGGAAGGCGAGAGACAATAGTTGCACCCTCTTCCTTTCATCGTGAAGCTCACATAGAGTCCGGAAGAGATGAGCCGAGAGCAAATAATAGAAGGCATATCCTCTCCATCAGCGATGAGTTGCCCTCACATCTGCAACGCTATCTTCGAGAGGTTCGCAAGATAGATCTTGCAGTGGCAAGTGCTTATCTCCGTCACATTCACTACGAGGTAGGAGGACGAGAATACTCCGCCATCGGATTTTCCAATCGTTCTGGCGGATATGAGCTTCGGGATGACAAAGCATTCAAGGGAACTATTGCGCCAAAGGATATATCTGTGATTGCAGGACGAGAGGACACCGCCCTTCTCTGCATCTTTGAAGGCTTTATGGATTTCCTTTCCCTTCTTACGATAAATGGAAAAGAAACAGCTCCTTGCCTTGTATTGAACTCGGTCAGCAATATTTCGCGAGCCATCGCCTATCTCCATGAGCAAGACATTGACTCCGTTCGAGCGTTCCTCGATAATGACCCCGTAGGACGACAGGCACTCCTTACTATCCAATCATCAGGTGTGACCGTAGAGGATATGAGCAGGCACTATGCCCGACACAAAGACCTCAACGAATTTCTTGTAGCACAACGAGAAGCGCAGAAGCAGAAAATATCCCCTCGCAAAAGGGGGCTTAGACGATAAAGCAAAAGAGAGAAATTTCAACAACGGAACCATCGGGTATTCGAAGAGACTAGAGCTGTAAAGCGTATAAATGGGAGCCTTTGTTTCAAGAGTTATGGCACTCCCTTGGAGTTGCAAGTTTGCAGGGCCAAACTTAGAAACAAAGACTCAGTGCATTCAGAGAATGCAAGCACTTCAAAGGCCGGCTGCGGGACAGGGCGAAGCGGGCATTTGTAGAAATGCCATAGCTTGTTAGGGCATTTTCTTCACGCTCCACTCCGTTCCCGCTAAAAAAGCCCTCCTGAGCCAAGGGGAAACAGCCCCTTTGGATACCCCTTAAAGCTATATTCAACTTATGGGCTACGCAGTATTACACATAGACAAGGCTCGGGGCAACGACTCGGCAATGAGTGCCCACATCGAGCGAACATTCGTGCCGAACAATGTCGATGCCTCTCGCACGCACCTCAATCGAGACTTGGTGCAATTCCCCGCAAATGTCACCAACCGAACAGAAGCTATTGCACATCGCATAGCAACGGCTGGTATCTACCGAAAGGTTGCGGACAATCAAGTTAAAGCACTTCGTTTCATCCTATCAGGATCACACGAAGATATGCTCCAACTTGAAAGCGAAGGACGCTTAGATCAATGGTGCCATAGTACGATGCAGTGGCTTTATACCACCTTTGGCAAGGCAAACGTGGTAGCAGCCACACTTCATGCTGATGAAGAGACCCCGCACATACATGCGACAGTTGTCCCGATTGTCACGGGAGAAAGGAGAAAAGCCAGACAGGAAGCTGAGAATGGCAAGCGAAAGTACAAGACAAAGAAAAATAAGATACGGCTCTGTGCTGATGATCTGCTTACACCCAAAAAGCTCGAGGAGTATCAAACCTCCTACGCAGAGCAAATGCGACCTTTTGGGCTGAGTAGAGGGGTTCAAGGATCTGAAGCCAAGCATCGTACTAATATGGAGTATTACAAAGAGCTACTCAAAGAGACCAAGCAGAAACAACTTGAGGAAGAAGAACTAATTCAAAAGGTCAGAGAGTTGGAAAAGCAGGCAGGCAAGCTCCGAGTAAAAGGTACGCTCTACTCGCTCTTTGGCAACTCTGAACTTGACAAGGCGGAACAGCGCATAGAAGAGTTGGAGCAAGAAGTCAAATGGCAACAACAGCTTTCGGAAAAAGAGAAAGCCGAAATCCGCAAGGAGGTCATTCTTCTGCAGGACACCATTAGAGATAAGGACAAGACTATCTCAGAACAACACCGAGAACTCAAGGTGTACGAAGAGGAACGGAGTTTTATCAAACGCTTCTTCCACAGCTTCTACCTCTTACTCAATATCCGTCTGATGCTCCGCAAAATGGGCTTTGATGATGATACAGTGGTCAAGATGCACAAAGATCAAGAAATCGTCCGTGGTACGGCTACGGCATATTCGGGAATGTACAAACGAAACTTTATGGAGGAAAATGCGGAGCTACGCATTATAACCAACGAGAAGCGTCAGCCTATTCTCACCATCAATGGACTATCTGTTCCAGATTGGTGCGAACAGAAGTGGGAACAGCTTGTCAATCGTAATTGCTCGCAACGACTGTAGAGACAAGACATCTCCTTCCCCTTTCATTGTAATGTTTGGGCTCCGACTAAACGTTTAAGAAGAAAATCACGCAAGAACGCTCACTTTCTCCCACGAATCACTACCTTTGCAAGTGATAATAGTGAGCGTTCTTTGGCTATTCAAAACGATGTACTTCAAAGCACTCAGCTCATTTCTAAATCGTTACCTATCCGCATCGCTCCAAACGGTAACCTCTTACTTCTCAGCTAGATAGTCCGCAACCAAAAAATTATTTGGGGACTCATTCTGTGAACTAATATATGAAAAGATTGTACGAGCCATTGAGCAGTTTAACACCAAATACACGAGGATACACCTAAATGTTTATCCAATAAGAATAGATCGCACAGTAGAATCAAGTACCTACTCTATTCAAGATCGAATATTAGAGGCCATCAAGTCTTGTAGCCTAATTATTGCAGATCTAAGCAGTAAAAATATCAATGTATATCATGAGATTGGTTATGCCATGGGAGTTGCTCAAGCCAATAACCTTCTTCCCAACATGATTTTTCTCTACAAAGAAGACACAGAATACAATGGAGGGAAACAAGATGTTGACGAGTTTATTGGATTCAATTTAAGAAATCTCTCTCAATTGCGTTTTAAAGATTACAAGCAGTTGGTTGATGGGCTTGTTGAACGTTTAGAAAAACACTACGAAGTTTAGGTTATGAATAAACAGATTTTACTTGAGGCGTTGGGAAAATACCAAAGGTGGTTCGTTGAGAACAAAACGCAGGCTATGCTTGAACATAGAGAACGTGAAGAACTTGCTTTCCATACTCGCAATTTCACGAGGGACGTGCTATTAGGTATGTCGGAGGAGCAGCTCTATGATTATATTGCTCCTCTTTGGGCGATGGCTATGTGGGGCAACAAACATTATCAGATAGACAATATCATAGAAGCTAATGGAATGGATTTGCTCCGCAAGCAGTTTGCCAATTTGATTTATGGCACGTCTCCTATTGAAAAGCGGTGGGACGAATTTCGATCCAAAGTTAAAGGGATTGGGCCTGCGATTATGAGCGAATTACTCTGCAAAACATATCCTGACTTGTTTCTTCTGTGGAACAAGAAAACCTACAATGGATTCTCTGCGCTTGAAGTTGCTAATTTGCCGAGATTTGAAGCCCGATTGAACGGGCATAAATATTCCAAATTATGTGAAATCGGGAGGCAGATTATCAGCGAGATCAAGTGCTCAGAGAATATGATCGTGACGGATATGCTTACGCTTAATTCTTTTATTTGGCAGGAGTTACAGGAAGAAACAAAAGAATCTGCAGCAACATCAAAGCAGAAAGACAAGGAGCTATTACCGACTTCTACGAAAGAAGCGACTTTTATACATAATGACATCAGAGACAAAGTTGCAGAAATCGGAAGATGTTTAGGTTTTAGAGCAGAAGTAGAAAAGAGAGTTGCAGATGGAGCAGTTGTCGATGCTGTTTGGGAAGTTACTATCGGTAATATGGGGCGTGTCATCTATGTTTTTGAAGTTCAAACTGCAGGTTCTATTGATAGTCTCATCCTAAATCTGATGAAATCCAAAAACAATAAAGCTGTTCAAGGAATAGTTGCTGTAACAGACCAAAAGCAAATCGAAAGAATAAAAAGGGAGATCGCAGCTTTATCCATAAAGGATGAGGTCCGATTTTGGGATTACGAGGAAGTGTTAAAAATACACGAATCTCTACAGTTTGTGAATGAGTCTATCAATAATCTGGGCTTAGTTCCGAAGGGTTTGTAATTATGAACGATTGGATTTATAAATTTTTATCTGTCTTACTTCCTATAATCTGTACGATATTGGGATGGATAATTTACAGAAAAACTGAACGGATAAAAATAATGGAGAATCAGCTATCAGATAAAAAATACAAGGCTTATGCTGATGTTGTTTCTGTATTCTTTGGTATATTGAAAAATACAAAGAATGATAAACGAGTTGCCAACAAGTCCATAATGGATAAAATGATTGACTCCAAAAAGGATATATTCATGTATGGCTCAGATGCTGTTTTCTATGCTTTTAATTCATTCCTCACTAAATCTTCAAAGGCTCCAAGTAATCAGAAAGAAATAAGAAATAATGGGAGCCTTTTTGTCCTTCATGCTGACAATACGTCAAGATATGTGTGGCAAACAATCTAAGTTATCAGTTAGAGATATCCTAATTAATTTAATGCAAGATGAAGCAGAGGTTGACAAATTTATCTAGAACATGAAATGATTCAATAAGCAACATGATCACTAAGAAGGAACTTCTATAAATGCTTTCGGACACTGAGAGCTACAATATCGAGAGGACAGAATCGACTGGCAATATGGATAAGTTTTGTCAGGCGATATGTGCTTTTTCAAATGATATGTCGGGGAGTGGCAAGAATGGTTATCTGATTATTGGAGCCAAGGATAATGGAGAGTTATCAGGCTTGCAGGTTGATGATAAACTTTTATTGCAGATTGCCAATATTCGGTCAGATGGTAATATTCTCCCTCAGCCCATCATGACAGTGGAGAAATTCAGTTTTGGTGAGGGGGGATGTATTGGTTGCAGAAGTTCAACCTTCAGAGTTTCCTCCCGTGCGTTATCGTGGTCGTGTTTGGGTGCGTGTCGGCCCTCGGAAGAGCACTGCAACAGAGGCAGAAGAAAAGATACTCACAGAAAGGCGACTCTCCAACGTTCATACTTTTGATGTTATGCCTTGTCTGGGAACGAGCATTGACGACTTGGATGTAGTTCTCATTCGTAAGGAGTTTTTGCCTAAGGCTGTGGCAGAGGATGTTCTCGATGAAGACGAATGTGATATTACAGATCAACTCGCCTCCCTTGGCTTATATGATTTGCGCTATAACTGTCCGACTAATGGGGCTATTGTCCTGTTCGGAAAGAATCCTGAGCGACACGTACATGGGGCGTATATTCAATATGTTCGCTTCAAGGGTAAGGATCGTGCGGGTGATATTCTTAACGAATATAAGTTTAGCGGTAATCTTTGCCGTGTATTGCCTAAGATTGATGCTTTTGTCGAGACAAGTATCTCACAAAAGCGTCCCATTCCCGTAAGTGTACTTCGGGAAGAAACAGTTTCCAAGTACCCATATTGGGCTACTCGAGAGTTGTTGATGAATGCCATTATGCACAGGGATTACGAGGGTAACGCTCCTATTCAGTTTTATGAGTACGACGACCGCATCGAGATCCAAAACCCTGGCGGATTATATGGCAAGGTTAGTCCCGACAATTTCCCCAATGTGAGCGATTATCACAACCCCTTTATTG
>CAUUAW010000002.1:0-225361 GCA_963543315.1 uncultured Porphyromonas sp. | reverse complement strand
ACAATTAAATATAGTATAACGCTCATGACAAAAATAGGTATCAATGGCTTTGGTCGTATCGGTCGACTGGTCTTTCGCGCTTCTATGAAGCGAGAGGATATTGAGGTAGTAGCAATCAACGATCTCATAGATGTAGAGTATATGGCATATATGCTCAAGTATGATTCTGTACACGGACGCTTTGACGGAACCGTAGATGTGCAGGACGGTATGCTAGTAGTCAATGGCCGTAAGATCCGTGTTACCGCAGAGAAAGAGCCTCGTTTGATTAATTGGGGGGCTGTTGGGGCGGAGTATGTCGTTGAGAGTACTGGACGGTTCCTTACAAAAGAGCTATCTCAAGGGCACATTGAGGCAGGAGCGAAGTATGTTGTTATGTCTGCTCCCTCTAAAGATGATACGCCAATGTTCGTAACAGGAGTCAATCTCGACACATATAAGCCTGGTACTCAGTATGTGTCTAATGCTTCTTGTACGACCAACTGCCTGGCCCCACTTGTTAAGGTCTTGAACGATAACTTCGGTGTCGAGCAAGGGCTTATGACTACGGTACACGCAGCTACGGCTACACAAAAAACGGTCGATGCACCCTCTCTTAAGGATTGGCGAGGCGGTCGCTCTGCTATTGGCAACATTATTCCCTCATCGACAGGAGCAGCTAAGGCTGTCGGTAAGGTGATCCCGGAGCTCAACGGTAAGCTAACCGGGATGTCATTCCGAGTTCCTACGATGGATGTCTCAGTTGTTGATCTAACTGTACAGCTTAAGCGTGGTGCTAGCTATGATGAGATTTGCGCAGCTATGAAAAAGGCTTCCGAGACCTATCTCAAGGGCATCATGGAGTACTGTGATGAGCTCCTCGTAAGTCAAGACTTCGTTGGTGATTCTCACACGTCGATCTTTGATGCTAAGGCTGGTATTGCGCTGACGGACACCTTTGTCAAGGTTGTCGCTTGGTATGATAATGAGTGGGGGTATTCTAATAAGGTCCTCTGTCTCATTGCTCACATGGCTGAGGTCAATAAGTAATCTATAGAGCACGCACTGCTCTTTCTCAATAGTTATAAGGCACGACGCAAGCAGTAGGGAGGAACTCTTGGAGAGGGTTATCCTACACTTGCGTCTTGTTTTTTTATTACTCCCATATAATGTAATAACAACGAGCTGATGGATTTTTACGAACTAGATCTAGAGGATGAAGTCTTGGATGGGTTGGATGCGATGAACTTTGTGGAGACCTCTCCAATCCAATCCCAGACGATCCCCCCTCTTTTGGAGGGTAGGGATGTGATTGGCTGTGCACAGACTGGTTCGGGTAAGACGGCAGCCTACTTACTTCCATTCCTCAATAAGGTCGCTCGCAGAGAGCTGCCTGCGGATCATCTCGGGGCTATCGTAATGGCTCCGACAAGGGAGCTTGCTAAGCAGATAGACCAGCAGGTCGAGGGTTTCGGGTATTACTTGTCAGTCTCCACGCTAGCTATCTATGGGGGTACCGACGGTATCGCTTGGGAGCAGCAACGTCGCGGGATGGCTCTAGGAGCCGATATCGTAATCGCCACTCCGGGGCGGCTCCTCTCGATGCTTCGTCTAGGAGCCTGTGATCTATCGCACGTGCAGTATTTCGTGCTTGATGAGGCTGATAGGATGCTAGATATGGGATTCTATGAAGACATCCTAGAGATCTTTAAGGCTTTGCCTAAGGGATGCCAGCATGTGATGTTCTCAGCGACGATGCCTAAGGAGATACTCAAGCTTGCCGAAAACATACTCGACGATCCAGTACTGGTGGAGCTGGCTGTTGCCAAGCCCCCCAAGTCGATCATACAGACCGCATATATTTGCTACGATGCTCAGAAGATACCAATTATCAAAGGTCTTTTTACCAACCAGCAGATAGCGCCTTCGCGAACCATAATTTTTGCTGGGACAAAAAGTATCGTCCACGAGCTCAGTCAGACACTGCGTCGAGATGGTCTGCTCGTTGACGAGATGCATTCAGACCTAGCTCAAGAAAAGCGTGAAGATGTACTGAGAGACTTCCGTATGGGGCGCAGTAAAGTATTGGTGGCCACAGATATAGTAGCACGGGGTATAGATATTGATGATATTGCTGTCGTAATTAACTATGACTTACCCCACGACTTTGAGGACTATGTACACCGCATTGGTCGCACAGCTCGAGGAACTGATGGCAAGGGGCTGGCTATTACACTTGTATCGCCCAGTGATCAGCAGGATTTTCTTCACTTGGAGCGATTTCTAGAGCAGGAGATTTACCGCATTCCTCTTGACCCTTCCCTAGGTGAAGCTCCGCCATTTACCTTTGGGGGGCGTTCCAAGAAAAAAGGATCTCAGAGGAATAAGCACAGATCCGCTGGTAAACCCATGCAGAAAAAGAGGCAATCCGTAAATAGGCGGCCCCAGAAGGGTAAGTAGCCTAGCCTACCCGGTACTCTGCAGCTCTAAGCGAATGCACACTACTACTAGGTAGATAGTAAGACGCACTACGAGCAAGGCGTTGCAACCTCTTCCGGAATGTATGTAAAAGACTCTGGGATGGTCAAATATTTTCCCCGTAATCGAGATTTGACGATCCCGTAAATCCCATTCGATTACTCTGGAATCCTTATTTCATTATTCCGTCTATATCGCCTATTTATTCCCGACGAAGCGATTGCCCCATAAGAGGTCCCGCACTCTTGCCACACTAAATGTAGTCTCATGAAGTCACATCAATTACTCGGTATACTGAGTGACACACACGGTTATATAGATGATAGGATCTGCACAGCTCTGGCAGACTGTGATCTGATCCTACACGCAGGGGATATCGGTTCACTTGCGGTGCTAGAGCGACTGGCGCTCATTGCCCCGACACGTGCAGTATATGGGAATATCGATGACGACGCGATGCGACTACGACTCCCTAAAGTTTTAGAAACGACAGTGGCAGGGGTACAAATAGTTATGACGCATATAGGTGGATATCCTGGGCACTATGAGCCTATTCTAGAGCATTATATTACTCCATGGCAGGAGCATCCGATGATTACTATCTCAGGGCATAGTCATATACTTAAGGTGATGCCAGATAGGTCTCGACCTGGGCTTCTACACATTAACCCCGGGGCGATCGGTAAGAGTGGATGGCATCAGAGACGTACTCTAGTACGTCTACAGATTACCTCGGGGCGCCCTCACGATCTTGAGGTAGTCGAGTACTCTCGTTAGCAAAAAAAGCGCGAGATCTTCTCATATACGGGCAGCTACGACCTTGTATGAGAGATGTGGGATGTATAGGATGCCGTATGGCTATTTGTCGTATGGCTATTTTTCCGTATCTTTGTGCTCATACCCTTAGAGGTCGCACTTATTGTGTCTCTCTAGGTTTTGTATTCAGCAGAGGAGTAGATACACATCATGTCTTACGGAGGTCGGTACACGATATACTTCAAGAGTTTGCCGCAAGGTGTCTCAACTGTAGACTTTGTTGTGGACGAAGCTTTCTTGCAGTCACGCCCTACGTTTGACCTTAGCGGAGGACCTGTTGTTTGTAGTACTCGTATAGACCGTGTCGGTGATACCTTTGATCTTCTCTTGACTCTCTCCGGAGTTGTGGAGACGCACTGTGATCGATGCCTAGCTCCATTGAGTATGCACATCGACATCTCCCAGCGCCTGGTCATCAAGTTGGGGGAACAGTATGAGGAGGTCAGTGATGAGGAGATAATTATCTCGTATAGCAGCCCTTCATTAGACTGTGCTGACCTACTTTACGATCTAATTATACTCTCGCTGCCCATAAGTCGCGTGCATCCCGATGGGGAGTGCGTTGAGGATATGCAGATGATCTTAGATCGTCTGACGCTTGATGGCGCAGAGCATGACGGGAGTGACGGGCGGTGGGACTCATTAAGAGCTCTGCGTGATGCACTACAATGCGATAAGGATAATAAATAAATAGATAAAACAATGGCACATCCCAAAAGACGGCAGTCGAAGGCGCGCACTGCCAAGCGTAGAACGCATGATAAAGTAGCAATGCCTACTCTAGCCAAGTGTAGTAATTGTGGCTCATGGCACGTATACCATACCATTTGCCCTGAGTGTGGATATTATCGTGGACAGCTAGCGATCGAGCATGAGGAGGCTTAAGCCACGAGGTGAGGTAGCGCGTGAGGTTTGCTAGATACTTTCGCCCATCTCATACAAATTTATAGTACGGGACCCTTAGTCGACTGTATGTCGTGCTAGGGGTCTTGCTGCATTTAGTCGACTAGGAGCAAGGTTTTGGATGGATAACCCCTCTATCGAGGGGGCGTCATACCGGGAGATCCATTTGATAAATCCAGAGACCTCGATCGATTATCCCGAGGTGATCAATTGAGATTTACGGAATGGTTAAACTGTTATTCCGGAATGACTAAAAGTTTACTCAGAAAGAGTTTATAAACGACTCCGGAATCCTCTTGCAATTGCACCACAAGGAGTAGGATGATCCTCCTTGTACTAATGGATGATATTATCTAGGCAGGATCGCCTCCTAGACCGAGGAGATACAGAAAATTTTTGAGTCTCCGTGGGATAATAGGCATCACTGTCTGACTCAAATTGTTAGTTATTCCCTGATACATTCCCACTCGGCGAGAGGGGAGTGTTACAAAACTTTTCATTACATTTGAGGTAGGAGAATCTCTTTCTGTGCTTCATATATATCTCAAAAGGGTATAAGCGATACGTAACTCTGTTGGTATGTTCTTTTTTTGTTAGCTTGCCGAGGATTTGGTCCCTTTTCTACTGAGAGTGTCCTTGGTAGTTTCTTATACCGGTTCGACAGTGACTGGATGCTTGCTCCATCGACGCTCCCTGATACAACCATAAGATAGTTCAGACTATGACACTCTTTAATCTTGCAGAACATCGATCATGCCACCACTATGCAGCAAAGGCTGACAGCGGATGGCTGTTTATCGACGACTCGCAACCGAGATCTTACAAGGGAATGACGGAGTTTCACTCGATACTTTTTGGGATGAAAGGGACTGCCGTCGTAACTATAGATGACGAAGTATGTGAGCTGAGGGAAAGGGAGATGAAGTTTATCCCTAGTGGCGTCTCGACGAGCATCTTATTAGACTCCGGAGGATTCCTAATGGTCTCCTACTTTGATATCATAGACTTTATTTGCGACAAAATCCTCTTACAACAACTAAAGGAGATTAAGGAGCAGACAAGCTACGATCCTACTCCTATGGAGATACGAGGTGCTATGCAACCAATGTTGGAGACGCTGAGGTTTTATCTAGAGGATGGAGTGCAGTGCGCTTATCTTCACGAACTGAAGGTCAAGGAGTTCTTTTGGAATTTGCGAGCTTACTATAGTCGTGAGGAGTTAGGCGCCTTTATGTATCCGATACTTGGTGTAACACGCTTTCATGGAGACGTGGTTCAGGCTTTTAAGTGCAATATCAAAGTTTCAGAGCTTGCAGAGCAGGTGTATATGTCTACGTCGGCTTTTTACAAGCGGTTTAAAGCGGAGTTTGGGATCTCTCCGGTGGAGTGGATACACCAGCAGAGCAAGAAGCAGATACTCTTCCTGATCCAGGACAATGATCTCTCAATCGGAGAGATCGCGGATATGCTATCTTTCTCCTCTTTGTCGAGTTTTTCTCGCTACTGCTCGACGAACTTTGGACTTTCCCCCTCTGCTCTCCGGCTTGAACTACAAAAGGGTACACCAACAGAAGAGCTATTATAAGTGCACCATTACTACATATAGCTTCCGCAGCTAATTACTCTCCAGCTGTTAGGGGCAGGCCCATAACCCCGTCGTTTTGTAATAACATGCGCCCCACGGGGCAGTCCCAGCAGCGATGTGGCTCGCAATAACTTTCGTAGAGCTGGAGTAGAGCTTGACTGTCGTAAGCACTATGGGGTTTTAATCCCTTACTGGAGAATCGGCGCACGACGCTGTTTTGCTCCGGGGGAATGTCGTGGGCGTCAAGCCCTGGAGTACTAGAGGATGGGTCTACTAGACGATAGGACCCCTGCTGTGATAGGTAGTACTGCAAGGGGATGACGACGTTGATGGCTATGCTCTCGATAGTTTCGCGACCGATGTTCCCTAGGGTTACACTGGAGTGACGCCCCCAATGGTAATGGGTATGCCAATAATCGGATAGTGAGACGCTAGTGAGCAGATGCTCCAGTTGGGATATGGATGACGTGCGGAGTAACTGCCCAGGGAGATTTTCACTATGATAATATAGTGCAGCCAGATAGGCTAGTCGACGATGAGGGAAGGCTATGGGACGTAGTCGCATCATACGTATAGCTCCTTGTGGAATACTGCTTAACTGGTACTTATGCTTTAAAAAGGAATACTCTTCGGATAATCGCTTTCGGTAGAGACTGCCCTCTGAGGTTGCAGGCATTAAGTCCGGATCTTTTAAGTCCGAACTTTCGAGTAAGCCCCCAACGCCCAGGAGTAATGCCTCAAGAGCGAGCAGAGAATCTTTGTGTTTTAAAAGAGTAGAGGGGGATAGTCTGCGAGCGATTTGCTCAAAGGGCTCATTGTTTACCTTACTGCCTAGATAGCGCATCAGGAAGAGATTAGTAGCGGAGGCTATATCTCCTTTAAAGAAATCCATCGCCTTGTCGATCTGCTCGCACTTACGCTCTAAGCGTTCTTGAAACAGCTTGGCAAGCCATGCCGTGCGCTCCTTGCTCGGGAGGGCACTACAGGTCGACCCACAGCGAGGGATTTGGGGATCCTCGGCGAGTCGCTGAGCGATAGTCAGTAAGTTAGGATTAATCTGCATCCTACAGGTGATCGGAGGTGTCCCCGACTGTAGGGTAATAGGACCATCATCCTGCAGGACGATGTGTAGGATCACATTATTATAACACGGATCAAATTGATGCCTATGCCGGAGCCAATCAGTGGCATTCCTGTGTATCTCCCCATTCCCTGCCCAAGTGATGTGCCCAATACGCAGCTTTAGGTTGCTAAAGTCCGGACCTCCATTGGTATTATACCGTCCTGGATCGATAACGATAGGCGTTTCGCCCTCGGGAATATAAGGGTGTGGCTCAAAAGATAGAGACTCATAGAGTCTGTTGCCCCAGATTTGATGCAACCATACTTCTTGCATACTATGCACTGTACCACCTAAGGGTCATTTGCCGTATCCTCGTAATGTCGTCTTTGTTCGCCAAATCAGATATAGTCTTGACCAGACTCTATCTCTATATCGGTGACATAGTTTTTGATACTTTGCTCAGCCTCCCGCTTGCATATCAGGAGTACATTGTCATGTTTAGCAATGATACAGTCATCTATACCCTGCACGACTGCCATTAACCTGGGATCGTCGATGTAGAGTATGTTATTCATTGCCTCGTAAAAGTGTGTCTTCGTGTGATTGGTTACGTTGCCTGCAGTATCTTTTGAGCTTTGATCATAAAGAGCCCCCCATGTGCCTAGGTCAGCCCATCCGAAAGTAGCTGGCGTTACGAGGACATTGTCCGCTTTTTCTAACATACCATAATCGATCGAGATGCTGGGGCAGTACGGATAAATCTCCTCAATGGCCTCCTGCTCTCGACTAGACCCAAAGTCTTTTGCTCTCTCAGAGAAGAGTCTGCTAACCTCGGGCATATACTTAGCAAATGCGTCTAAAATGGTGTTTACTTGCCAGACAAACATCCCGCTATTCCACAAAAATTCGCCACAAGAGACAAATATCTCTGCCATCTCACGGTCAGGCTTCTCTGTGAATACCTTGACCTTGTGATACTGCTCGTCAAGAGGTGTCTCATTTGCGTCGATTTGTATATAGCCATATCCGGTTTCCGGAGCTGTCGGTTTGATACCTAGAGTTAGGAGATACGGGTGTAGAGAGGCGAAGTGTAGGGCTTGTCCCACCGTTTGCACGAAATTATCCTCATTCATAATGACGTGATCGGATGCAGCCACTACTATAGAGGCCTTGGGATCCCGTCTTTGGATATGATAACAAGCGTATGCGATGCATGGAGCTGTGTTGCGCCGCAGGGGTTCTGTCAGGATCTGCTCGCGAGATAGTCCGGGGAGCTGTTCGAGAGTTAGGTCTATATAGTCAGCATGTGTGACGATATAAATATGATCCTCGGGGACGATACGTGCGAAGCGTCTATAGGTATCTTGCAGCAGGGAGCTTCCCGTACCGAAGAAGTCTAAGAATTGCTTAGGTCGTGACTGCCGTGAGATCGGCCAGAATCTACTTCCCACACCACCACTCATGATAACACAATAATAATGCTCCATTACATTCGAGATGATTTTGGTCCTTTATTGTCACAAAGCTACTAATAAAAAGTCACTTCCATTACGTTTTTACCTCCTTTTGCCCGAGGCATCTATCTTGAGGAAGACAGCTAGCATCAAGGAGAAGCCACACAGAGAGGAGCCCCCATAACTAAAGAAGGGAAGTGGGATCCCGATCACCGGAACCAGTCCTAATACCATCCCCACGTTGACCATTAGGTGAAAGAGCAGCACGCACGCTAGGCTGTAGCCATAGACTCTTCCAAATCTTGATGGATGTTGCTCCGCGCGCCACATAATTCTTAAGATCATAGATAGGAAGAGGAGTAGTAAAACTACAGCTCCCACAAAGCCCTGCTCCTCACCGATGGTACAAAATATGAAGTCCGTATCTTGCTCAGGGACATACTTCAGTTTCGTTTGTGTCCCCTGTAGAAACCCCTTGCCGAGGAGACCTCCCGACCCAATAGCGATCTTAGCCTGATCTACATTATAGCCGGCACCCTGAGGGTCTTGCTCTATCCCCAGGGACACTGCTATACGCATCCGCTGATGAGGGGCGAGTATATCGTTGTAGACATACTCTACCGATAGGGAAAAGGCTACAAGACCTATACTAGCTAGCCCGATCAAGAGGTAGGTCTTCGAGTAGTGCTGTATGGCTCTCCATAGGCAGAGCAAGATGATGCTCCCCATCAGCACTAAGGCCACGTAACTATAATCTAGTGGTGTCCAGCGGATGGCTATGTACATCCCAGCGAAATAGGATACGCCGATGAGCCATAAGATCCGTCGCTCATGCTTCTTCCAGTGTACTAAATTGCTGAGGTATGCAAAGGTAGAGATCGATATAATCGTACAGATGAGTAGCCGGCTTGCATCTGTTGCTCCCCATGCTACATTAGCGAGCATCAAAGCGACGACAAAGAGAGTTACTGCTAGCGAAACGAGCAGGAGGAATACGCCTGAGAGTCCCTCACGATAGAGAGCTAAAAAGAATGCGCAAAAGACCAATGCTGAGCCGGTCTCACTCTGCAGGATAATAATCGCCATCGGTAGGAGGATAATGGTAAATACCTCCAGGTAGCCACGTATGGTAGAGAGCTTAAACTCGGGCCTATTTATCCAATAGGCGAGCATTAGGGCAGTACCTAGCTTGGCGAACTCGGCAGGCTGTACACGCACAGGCCCTATAACTAGCCAGGATCGTGACCCCTTGATGTCAGGAGCGACGATAGCCGTCACGATGAGTAGGAGTATAAAGATTATATAGAGATAGGGAGCCGCAGACTCAAAGAGGTCTTCGTCGATCATCAGTACTACTATGCCCAGCAGGAGGGCCAGACCTATCCAGATAAGTTGCTGCATCGGTCTACTGCCTGCATCGAGTAGGTGACCAGGTGTAAAGTCGTAAGTGGCCCCACATATCGCTAGCCATCCCCCGACTATCATGAGTAGATAGAGGATGACTAACGGCCAGTCAAGGCGCCTAAAGAGATTGCTACGTCGTCTAGTAAGGGAGCGCATCATCGGTTTTTAGGATTGATGGATTATTCTTTCCCGAATAACGAATTAGTAATTACGGAATAACCCATTGGGATTTACGGAGTAGTTCCTTTGCCATTACGGAGTAAAGGTTTGATTTATTCGGAAGGTCTATTCAAGCTTCTTCTGTACATCCTCAAGTCAATAGTATCATGGATCATGTGCATAGGCTATCGTTTGTTTACTAATTTGCTCGGCAATAGCCTCTGTAGCGCTAGAGAGGTGTCCGCCATGCAGATAATACTCCATCATAACCCTCCCGATGGGTACTCCGAGGGTGGCTCCAAAGCCTCCGTTTTCTACATATACGCTGATAGCTACTTGCGGGGACTCTAGAGGCGCAAACCCGATAAATGCCGAGTGGTCCTTGCCAAATCGATTTTCTGCTGTCCCCGTTTTGCCACAGACATTGATCTCTCCTGGAGCAAACTCCGCACGACGACATGTCCCCGCAACGACAGCTCCTCGCATCCCTTGAGCGACCTCCTCCCAGTAGAGCGAGGAGACAAGGGTCTGATGGCGTATCCTATAGAGACTATCTATGGGCGCGTGTTCTATCTGTCGCACGACGTGAGGAGGATAATAGTAACCCCTGTTGGCAATGATTGCAGCCAGGTTTGCCATTTGTAGTGGAGTGAGGAGGACCTCTCCCTGACCGATGGAGAGGGATATGATAGTAGAGGAGGTCCATCGGCTGTATACCCGGTCATAGACACTGCTATTGGGTATGAATCCTCGCTTTTCGCCCGCGAGATCAATACCTAATTTGTATCCGAGTCCAAAGTCTACCATGTAGTCCCTCCACTTATCTAGGGCTTGCTCTACGGTCGCATAGCGAGAGCGATCATCAAGCAAAAAGTGTAGCCCCCAGCAGAAGTAGGCATTGCACGAAGTAGTCAATGCGGCACGTAGATTGAGCGGTGAGGCATGACTATGGCATGCGGGGTGACCTCGTAACCGTGGATAGCCGTGAGCGCAGGGCAGAAGAGTAGCAGGGGTAACAAGATGCTCCTGTAGCATCAAGGCACCCATGGCAGGTTTGAAGGTAGAGCCAGGGGGATAAGTGCCCATGATGGCGCGGTTAAAGAGAGGCTTGCCCTCTTGTCGTACTAATTGTTCGTGCGCCCTTCCTAGGTCACGTCCTTGTAGTCTCCTTACGTCATAAGTTGGTGAGGATACGAGACAGAGAATTTCCCCGCTTTTTGGCTCGATCATAACGATCGCACCTCGCTTGCCTTGCATCAAATGCTCGCCCAGTCTCTGAAGATCTAGATCTATGCTGAGGGTCAAGTCTTTACCGGGGATAGCCTCTACATCATCGAGGCCCTCGTTATAACTACCCTGTATCCTGCCACGGGCATCACGTAATAGGAGATTGACACCGTTATGCCCCCGTAAGATGCGGTCATAGGTACGCTCTACGCCACTTTTACCGACGTACTGCCCGAGGACAAGAGAGCTATCGGCCTTGAGCTCTTCGGGGTTGGACTCCCCCAGATAACCCAATAGCAATGCCGCATTTGGTGAGTCAGATCGGCGTACAGCACGAGGTCGTAGGGTGAAGCCCGGGAGTCGGAAGAGTTGCTCTTGGATCAACCCTGCCTCACAACTAGTCAACTGAGACCAAAATAGCTGGGGGGTAAAGGGTGTGTAGCCCGGATTGACGGTGCGGTCTCGTAGAGATGCCATACGCATGGCTATCTCATCGTCAGTCGTGTGTAAGAGAGAGGAGAGGAGAGCTGTATTGAGGGTGTCTGTGAGTTCTTTAGTAGTGACGAGAAGGTCGTAGGCAGGTTCGTTATATACGAGTAGGTTCCCTTTGCGATCATAGATTACACCCCGATCTGGAAATATGATCTCTTCATAAAGAGCATTGCGCATAGCCCGCTCTCGATATTCGCTACTCACGAGTTGTAAATAAGAGAGCCGTATCACGTAAAGCACGACAATGCCTATAGCGATCATCGGTAAGACAGCAATACGTAATCGATAGCGTGTGCGCTCCATAACTATCTGCTACCAGGCTAGCAAGAGACATCCCTATCAGCTCTGACGCCGAGGGGTGCGCTCTAAGAAGAGCATCTGAAGGATCATAACGATCAGGTAGGTCAGGAGTAGACTACTACCCATCCGTAGGAAGTAGTACCCAATGTCAAAGCCTCCCAGAGAGTCTAACGTAAAAAGGACGAACTGATGGATCGCTACCATCTCTAAAATGGCTAACCATACGCCCCAGCCATGGATGCGCATCGACGGAGGCCGATGAAGGTTGCTCTCTATATCTACAACTGGAGCTAAGAGATAATTGCGTAAGAACCCGACCAGAGTTAACGCACTCATATGTAATCCAGGAGTACCACTCAGTAGATCTATCGCAAGACCAATGACCGCCCCTGCGAGTGTTAACCACACGCTAGGCGTGTCGACATTAAATAGCAGCAGAGCGAAGAGGTATACGGAGGGAGTTGCATAGCGAAAGAGCTGGATGTAATTAAAGACCTCCACCTGAAGTAATATCAAGAGCACAATACCGAGTGCTGTCCAGACTATCTGTAGCTTCATCTTATCTCCTCGCGTATCTCCTCAGGAGAGGGCACTTCACTACTGGTTATTACATAGACATGGTGTAGTCGTCCAAAGTCCGTCGCAAGATCGATGGGGAGTTCTTTCTTATACTTGATAGAGCTCCCTAGAGGTGAGTCTCCTCCGAGACGTCCTATCATTATCCCTGAAGGGAAAATAGCAGAGTAACCACTCGTCACAATGGTATCGCCGACTATGAGATGCGCATGCTTTGGTAGTCCTCGCACGAGACCCATTGCGGGACTCAGCGGTTGTCTCCACGAGAGGCTCCCGACATAACCCTCTCGTAGTGTCATGCAGCTGAGCGTGAGACTCTCATTAATAAGGGGTACAACTGTGGCATAGTGCCGTCCGACCTGCGCAACAATTCCTACGACTCCAGATCCAGAAACTACACCCATGTTGGGCTTTATCCCGTCACTGACCCCACGATCTATAGTCATCATATTGTTAGCTTTGAGGTAAGTTAAGCTGACAATACGTGCCGTCACGAAGGTAAATGGCTGTGTAATAGATTGCGATGTCGAGTCTGCTAGCAAAAAGATCCGTGGTGTTATCGTATCCGCTTGGAGGTGCTCAAATTCTCTTTGCAACGATAAGTAACGACCTTCTAGCGTCGCTAGTTGATCCATTAGCTCTCTGTTTTGTTTGTATAAGGAGAGGTAAGATCGCCATCGAGCACCCTCCGTATGTAGATGCCCGACGATAGTTGAGCTTGTTGTCGCCCCAACAAAGGAATGGTAGAGACTATTATTAAAGAGCAATAGCAAGGCGATAACCTCGCAGACCACTAGGAGTACCCAGTGTAGATTAGAACGAAGAAGCTCGAGGAGACGATGCATCTCTAGTGACTACGGAGATTTCCTCAGATCCCTCTTAGTGAATAAGGAAGTTGTAACTATCTACATTTTTGAGAGCTTTGTCAGTACCCATAGCCACAGCTCGTAAAGGATCTTCAGGGACGTTGAATTGTATTGCAAAGCGTCTAGACAATCGCTCGGCTAGACCTCTAAGGAGGGCTCCTCCCCCTGTGAGGGAAATGCCGTTTTGAGTCACGTCTGAGTACAGCTCAGGAGGAGTACTCTCGAGGGTTTTGAGGATAGCGCTTTCTATTTTGACGATCGACTTGTCGAGACATTTAGCGATTTCTTGGTAGGATATTCTGATCTGTCGTGGTAGGGAGTCCATAAGATCGGCACTTGTCACGAGGAAGTCTTCAGGAGCGTCCTCCAATTCCGCCAAAGCACTACCCACCTTTATCTTGATTTGCTCTGCCGTGCGTTCTCCTACGCGGACGTTGTGTGTCTGGCGCATATACTCCATGATGTCGCGAGTAAACTCATCTCCTGCAACTCGTATAGACTCTTTAGCGGAGATACCTCCTAGGGATATAACGGCGATTTCAGTTGTTCCTCCGCCTATGTCCACGACCATATTTCCTTCTGGGGCTAGGACATCTATTCCGATACCGATGGCAGCGGCCATGGACTCGTAGAGCATATAGACGTCACGCCCCCCGGCGTGCTCGCTAGAGTCTTTGACAGCTCGTATCTCCACTTCGGTACTTCCGGAGGGTACACTGACCACCATGCGCAGGGAGGGCGAAAATAGTGCGTGAGATTTCTTGTTAATCTGCTTGACCATTCCCCTAATCATCTTCTCGGCAGCGTCAAAGTCTGCGATCACTCCATCACGTAGAGGACGCACGGAGCGGATATCTTCGTGTCCTTTTTCGTAGATTTCTCTTGCTTTAGTACCGACAGCGATGACTTCATCATTGCGTCTATCAAAGGCGATGACACTAGGTTCGTCAAAGACGATCTTGCCATCTTTCATTATAATCGTATTTGCTGTGCCGAGATCTACGGCCAGCTCTTGTCGTAGTTTGAATAGTCCCATATAAAAATTGCCCGGTTGTGCCTTGTGTTTAATGTCTGAAGTGGCGTACACCTGTCGTAACCATTGCTACACCTTGCTCGTTGCACGCTTCTATACTCTCCTGATCTCGTATTGACCCTCCCGGCTGTACGATTGCCGTAATACCTGCAGAGGCTGCTAGGTCCACACAGTCACGGAAAGGGAAAAACGCATCACTTGCTAGGACAGCTCCGTGTAGGTCAAAGCCAAAGGAGTGAGCCTTGTCGATAGCTTGCCGTAATGCTGCGACGCGAGATGTTTGACCTACTCCTGTAGCTAACAGCTGGCTATCACGTACGATAGCTAATGCATTGCTCTTACAATACTTAACGACAATCTCGGCCATCTTAATATCCTCCAGCTCATCCTCTGTAGGTGTTGTTTCAGTGACCGTTGTGTAGACCGTTGCCTCGGCAAGATGGTCTGGAGTCTGCACGAGATATCCCCCAGCGACAGAGCGTATACTGTCACCCTCTGGCAGAGGGACCTTCTGGAGCAGTAGGATACGATTAGGCTTTTTGCCCAGTATCTGTAGGGCCTCCGTATCAATGTCTGGAGCGATTAGGATCTCAAAGAAAAGCGGAGAGAGCAGCTCGGCAGTCTCCTTGTCAATAGTTCTATTGGCGACCAACACACCTCCAAAAGCAGACTCTGGATCAGCCTCATAAGCTGCTTGCCAAGCCTCTGCAATAGTCTCGCGAGAAGCTACACCGCATGGGTTAGTGTGCTTCAATACTGCAAAAGTCGGAGCCTTAAACTCCTGGATAAGGTGTACAGCAGCATCTAGATCTTGTAGATTATTGTAGGAGATCTCTTTGCCCTGCAACTTATCGAAGTATCTGTCTAGGTCTCCATAGTAGAAGCCCATTTGGTGGGGATTTTCTCCATATCTCAGGACTCGCTGATTACACCCAGAGATATGTAGAGCAGTATGTCCCCCCTCGTCAAAATAGTTGAAGATGTCACTATCGTAGGTCGCTGTAACCTCAAAAGCTCGCATAGCATATCTCCTACGCTCGGGGAGTGTTGTCGTGCAGTTGTCTCGCTCGAGGAGCTCTATGAGGGTGTCGTACTGCTCCCGATGAGAGCAGATGAGCACATCACGGTAGTTCTTGGCAGCGGCACGAATTAGAGAGATGCCTCCGATGTCTATCTTCTCAATAATATCCTCCTCACTCGCGCCACTCGCGACAGTCTGTGCGAATGGGTAAAGGTCTACTATGACTAAGTCTAGTAAGGGGAGTGCATACTGAGCTACTTGCTCCAGATCATGCGGATTGTCCCTTCGGGCAAGGATACCACCGAAGATCATAGGGTGTAGAGTCTTGACCCGACCACCCAAGATAGAGGGTAGTGAGGTTAAAGACTCCACTGGTGTACAGGGGATACCGAGAGACTCTATATAGGTCTGAGTCCCACCGGTGGATACGATCTCTACCTGTGCGGCGTGTAGTATCCGTGCGATACGATCTATCCCATCTTTGTGATATACTGAGATGAGGGCACGCTGTATATGTCTTGTGGTCATAAGTGCTTACAAGCTGTCTTAAGAGGATTAACCCGTAGCCATACCGCAAGGACTAGAAAATGTAGAACCCCAACCCATAGCTACAACTGTCACAAAGGTAGTAAAAAGAGAGCATAAAGATGTCTCCAGGTCGGATAATTTATTAGTGATAGGGACAAAAGGGGGCGATCCTACCCAGGCCTTTGGAGCATGAGATGGTAATAAAGAGGGGGGGCTCCGGGATAGTTGCTCATTTGATCCGGAGTAATTAGTAGGGTAATACCGGATTAGTCATTTGGCAATACAGGAATGACTGATTGACCTCTCCGTAATGCTCGATCGAGAATTACAGAATTATGGATTGATGACTATGGACTACTCGCTTACAAGAGTTTGAAGTAACAAATGAGAGGTTTGTGGTCGGATATTTGTGCCGTGTGATCTGCATGGGCGGCCCTGGCTATGAGCCGGTCACTGTAGAGCATGTGATCGATGCGTACCCCGAGTCGATCCTTGAAGTAATAGGTGTAATTGACCCCAGATCCCGTAGTGGCGATGGCGTCTTTTAGCCCTGTAGAGAGACGGTGATGGGTATAGGAGATGGGTGTATCGTTGAAGTCGCCACAGAGTAGCAGGTAGGGAGACTCCTGATAGTGGATATCCTGATAGATCTGCTCGACTTGCTTGGCTCGACGCCTGAAGGAAGGGGAAAACTTACCTCCAATAGCCTTGGTGAGTGCTTTTGTATTGCCCCCCTGAGCTAGCTCGACATAGTGTTGCTCCTCCTCCTCAGTAAAGCCAAAGGACTCTAAGTGTAGGTTGTAGAGGATTAGCTTTTTCTTCCCCACGAGGATGGTAAAGACGGCACCGCCATTAAAGCGAGAGTGTAGATCGATAGGACGAGTAGAGAGTATAGGATACTTAGATAGTACGATGAGACGACTGCCATGATCCTTGACGGCGTACGCAGAGCTATAGTAGGGATAGTGCTGCATGGCGTGGTGTAGACTACGCTCAGACATATACTTGGAGTTATTGCGACTGAGCCACCCCTCTTGTAGGCAGATGATGTCGGCATCGCTCTGGGCGAGATAGTCGGTAGTGGCATGCTGATCATTGGGTCCTAGCTCGACAAAGCGGAAGGCATTGGCGTTGAGAGAGAGTACTTTGATCCAGTTCTCCCGGTCGATAGGTGGGGTCTGCCTTACCCGTATGGGGATGTACAGTAGCAGCGCAGGGAGGGCTATAAGGAGCAGTACCAGATTGATCGCGGCACGACTCCAAGCGCGGACCACGAGCCAGTAGGAGGCATGGAGGAGCGTCACGATATAGAGGATGGGAAAGAGTAATCCTAAGTACGCCGGCAATGTCGTGGTATCGGGGGAGATATACGGGCTTAGCAACGCTCCAAGGAGTAGGAGCAGGAGGAATAGATTGGCGAAGGTGACAAAGGTGTGCCAAAACCCTTTGATCATCCTCCACGGAGTATATATTTTGCAATTTGTATGCATGACCGACTGTTGAGGTGCTGAGAGGTACGTCGCTTTGCTAGTTATACCTTACTTTAAGAGTTTGTCCTACCCTATGGTCAGCATTTGTCCTTATCGATTAGCTGCTTGTTGTGCTCTATGAGCAACTCTCGCTCCTGCTCGGAGAGACTCTGGTATCCAGATTGCTCTACCTTGTCTAGGAGTCGCCGGTACGCTATCTCCCGCCCCTCTTGTTGCTCCTCTCTATGCCGCTGTACCTGTTGTCGATGGCGATGATAAATACCTAGGCATAGCCCCCAGGAAATGCCGGCTAGGTGGGCTATCAGCCCCCCAAGGTTGTACCCCCCATAGGCGAGTAGAAGCAATAAGAAGACGAGTAGTCCTATCTGCCATACACGTAAGTAGCCGATAAGGGGCAGAGGCATCTCTTGACGAGGTGCGTATCCAATCATATAACCAACGAGGGCAACGACAGAGGCTGACGCACCGACAAGGGGTAATCCGAGAAATAAAACACCACACACCCGTAATAGACTTGTAAAAAGGACGAAAGCAATGCCTCCCACAACGGCTCCCCCCACATAACACCAACCGAATTGTCTGGGCGTGCTGAGGCGTAGGAGCATTTGCCCAAAGAGCCATAAGAGTAAGAGATTTAGTAACAGGTGCATCCCATTATTGTGCAGGAGACTGTATGTAACAAGGGTCCACGGTCTGCGCCACAAGGCATCTAGAGAGCTTGACAGGATGAGCTGGTCGATGATCTCCCTCGTCCACCAGATGGGGATAGGGGATGGTAGCTGACGCATGACGACGTCAAGGATCCAAAACACGAAGACTAGGAGTGTGATACTCCCTAGGATCAGACGATTAGTACCGATAGTTTTGTTGCTCCGCATTGTATAGTTTACCTTGTTTCCTCCAAATCAGGATCAAAAGGAGACCTCCGAGCATGCCTCCCAAATGGGCGAAGTGCGCTACACTACTCTGGGCCCCCGTAATTCCTAAGAATAACTCTATAAGACCATATCCTATAACGAAGTACTTAGCTCGTATGGGGATCGGAATGAAAAAGATAAATATCGCAGCATTAGGATAGAGCCATCCAAAGGCAAGCAGCAAACCAAAAACCCCTCCAGACGCTCCGATGGTCATGAGGTGATTGAGATATATGTTTGTTGCTACCTGAGATCCATCTGGGAATGCAATCATCTCATATCCGGCAACCTCTCGTACTGTCGTCAATCCCCATACAAACTCTTGAGAAAGTGCTGCAACTAACCCACAGACTAGGTAGTAAAGCAGGTAACGCTTACTGCCCCATGTACGCTCGATGGTGTTACCAAACATCCACAATGCAAACATATTAAAGAAAAGATGTGTGAAGCCCCCATGAAAAAACATGTAGGTAATCGGCTGCCAAAAGTGAAACCCCTTAGCCGTTATATAGTGTAGCCCTAGGAGGTTTGTCACATCAATCCCGACACGAGGTAGGATAATCTGAGCAATATAGCAGAGAGCATTGATTATTAATAGGTTGAGCGTGACGGGAGGCATAGCTTGGAGCCCCGGGAGCTTATGGGAGGTGTTCATGGAGTATATACGATTAAAGAGTGCTTTGATAAGGGGATATTAGTACCAATCGCCACTTCCATAAGTGGGTAGACTGTGCTGCTCCCACTTGAGATCCCGAAGGAGTGAGGCATTGACACCAATGACCAGATTGTACGACTTGTAAGCTCCGATAGGTATGACACTCGCCGTGAGCGACCAGCAGTGTAAATCGCGAGTGATATTAATGGTCATACCGGTCAGGCGCTTCAAGTCAAAGTTGTAGTTCGCATCAAAAGAGAATTGCCAGTTCGGGGTCGGCTGGAGCTGGCCTCGGAAAGATAGATTTTGGGTGAACATATAATCAAACTCTTTCCTATGAGTATTGAAGTGTTGTCTATCTTGTGCTACATTCACGCTATAGTTAAAGGAGAAGCTCCATGGCACATCAAATGTCAAGTATCCGTCAGAATCCCACTGCTCACTAGCGCCATAACCACTGCGTTTTCTGCCAGAATTTGCATTTGATCCTGATATATTATCTCGATCTCTGGAGCGATCCCCTCCTGGTGTACGCTCATCGGCTGGGGATTTTGCCGAAGATTGACCTCCCGGATCCGGTTTGTCCTTGCCTTTATCCTTGCTAAAGATCCTATCGAGCCAGGTCTCTAATTTTTTGAATGTCTGAGGTGTAAAGGTATAGTTTAGACTCGTTCCAGTACCCATAAAGGCTCCGATGCCACGGCCATTGAGTATCCTCAGCTTGTCTACGCGGTATGGTCTCACACGCCCCTTGTCATCCATATAGTAATCCCACACATAGGGATCAAAGGATGCGGAGAGGCGCAATACAAAACTCTTGGATAGGCGCACGGCGATATTGGTATTCAGATTACTCCATCGGAAAGAGTCTGCGGCCATATTGTATGAAAAGCGCATCCCAAACTGATCTATCAGGCTGATTTTTCTGAAATTTTCCTCTGCTTGCACGGAGTCATTCGGCAATCTCCACTTCATCTCTACATTGTTGTCAAAGGAAAAGTTGAGTGCACCTGTCTTTCCCCGTCCTGGATAGCCGAAGATCCCAGATTCGTAAGGGGTGTAAATGTGCCGGAACGACTGTCCCTGGGAATCCGTATACTGTATCTCGCGGTAATAGCCCCAGCGAGGATCACTAAAGTCAGGCGCATAGGATAGAGAGATCGAGGGTGAGAGCCGGTGACGTATCATCTGTACTCGATCTCCGAATAGCTTTTGCCATGGTTTGTAAAAGCCATAGAGCGTTGTACTCATAGAGAGTGACGCGCTGAAGTTATTCAAATGATAGAATCCGTACGTCGTATCGGCTGCCACTATCTTCTGGGTCTTATCGTCCCATCTCTTTTCTGTACGAGAGGTATACCAGTAAGCGGTATAGTTAATCGAGGGGGAGAGCTTGATATAGTTAAAGAGGTCAAAGGATGCCGATATAGGTATCGAGTGTTGCATACCGTTACGCCAATCTTTGACTAGATTACTTTTGAGTAAGAGATTCTCCTTAGTGGTGATACTATTGCGTAGAGAACCGCTGTAGCTAAGAGAGATCTTCTCATACCATCTCTCTCTACCGACTCGATTTTTGCGTTTGAGGGGGTAGATTGTAGAGAGGGAGAGTGAGAGATTAGGCAGGGTCACGCTGATAGTTGAGTCGCGAGATCTCTGATCTATGTTGAAAGCCGCTGTCAGAGAGAGCGGTATCGAGGCAAAGCTACGACGGTAACTAATGCTAGATCCTTTAGTATTCTCCTCTCGGCGTTGGTGATTGTAGACCGCTTGTGTAGAGTTGTGATTATAGCTACTGGTAGCAAAATTGACTGAAGCGGAGAAGTTGCGCAAAGGATCTGCCTTAGGATCTTGTGAGTGTCTCCAGCGCAGGCTGATATCTTGTGCGCGACTATAAGTCGAGGGTATGTCTTTGTCTCCCTGTATTGTACAGACGTATCCCGCCTGCACACTACCATTGTACTTATAGCGTCGGCGATAGTTTGAGTTTGCATTAATGCTCCACGAACCACTGGTGTAGACATCGCCTGTTAGCGTTAAGTCCCAGTAGTCATTGATGTTCAGATAGAATCCTCCATGATTCAGGTAAAGCCCCCGTGTCTGGTCTATACCGTAACTAGGCATTAGGATACCCGAGGTTTGCTTCTCATTAAAGGGAAAGAAAGCAAAGGGCAAGCCTATCAAGTAAAGAGGTACATCGGCCATCACTAGGTAGACTGGTCCCGTGACGATCTTGTCTTCGGGCTTTGCTTTAGCACGAGTCAGGTTGATATAAAAATGCGGATGATCGTGCAGATCGCAGGTCGTGTATCTCCCATCTTTGAGAAACATTGTATTATCTTTCAGCCGTTTCGTCTGGTTAGCTGTCAGATAGCCCTCCCCTTGCTGTGTAGTCACGTCGGTGATAAACCCTTGACCTGTTTTGAAGTTATACTTCATCGTCGTGCTTTCGAACTTCTGATCTCCGTCGGCAAATTTGGGCTTAGCAAACGGCTGCCCCAAGCTGTCCAAGACATACTGTGCGTATACCTCGGAGCTATCGGCGACGATCTTGAGATAATTTGACTCAATGCTCATCGACTGATACTTCACATTGCTGGGCCCGAAGAAGTACATAATGTTTTCTCCTGTCATGACTAGAGAGTCCTGAGCTGAGAATGTAACAGGAGCATCTAGACGGAAAAGCTCCGTCGTGTCTGGGTTTATGGTCGAGGATAACGCCTCTTGTGTCAAGGTATTTACCGTAAGCAGAGTATCCCCTCCTTGTCTTAATAGGCTATCACTGCCTGTCACTAGGGAGTCTTCAGTACTCTGGGTAATCTCTGTGGTCAGACTATCACGAGAGAGGTCGGCAACGACCGTGTCTGCTGTGAGAGGGAGAGTGTGCGCATCTTCGGGTGGGGGCGTCTGCCGCCCCTGTGTAGCGCATGATAACACCATAACGCCTACGACGAGCAGTAGGAGCAATTGCAAGTGCGGGCGAGGTATTATGATAGAGCTAGACATGGGCGATCTATAGAACGTATCGATATAGAGCGAGACGATAACTGTGGACAAAGGTACTAAATAGTGCTTTAGCATGAATCTCCTTGCTGTGCCAAGGGGCATGCCCGATAGTATGAAGATGTACCGATGTGTGAGATTAGGTTACACGGAGCTGGGATAAATCTAGATTTATTCGCAAATAGTTCTCGATTCTTTACGGAGTCGTCATGTGGTTATTCCGTAATCCTTATTTCATTATCCAGTAAATGTCGGATCTCCATACCGTAAAGATTTTTTAGCCTCATCAAAATCTTTGATTTATAGGACGGGCTCGCAGGGGTTACAATATCACGATATTCGGAGAGTTTGGAGTGTTCGATAGGGAGATACCCTACGGGCATCCAAATGAAAGCCCCCTAGGGTACTGCCTTGTACGCCTAGGAGGCTATGCTCGTAGTCCGAGGACTGATCGCTAGCGTGTGGACTGCCCCTTCAGAAGTAGCCCCAACGGCATGCCTCACCGCTTTGTACCCTTAAAGTCTTTAATAGGACTAAAGCTGATACAGGTTATACCAGATACGGATCCGGAGTCTATTAATGTCATAGAAGTCTATGTGAGGATCTTGTAGTGTAACAGCTTTCTGTAGTATAGTCTCCGTGAGTGTGAGTTCCTCTACGCTTTGATATTGCTGTACGATAGCGGACTGGAGTAGCTCTTCGGTCGTTTCTCTTTTTGTGCAATGAGATAAACCTATGGACACGAAGAGGAGTATCCAAGGGCGACTTATCAGATAATGGTAACTCGATCCCATAGCTTTTGTATGCGGGGAGCCTATTGTTCGACCATCTTAAGTACAGCTGGAAGGGTCTCGGCTATGTCTCTAGCGATCATCCCTCGTGCGGATAGTCGCTCACAATAGTGATTGGCGGTCAATCCATGGAGGTATACGCCGAGAGGAGCAGCGGTCGCTGGTGCGTAGCCTTGTGCTAATAAAGATAAGATGATGCCCGTTAAGACGTCTCCACTACCTGCAGTGGCTAGAGCCGGACTACCGGAGCTGTTAAAGATTACCTCACCGCTAGGGAGACAGATCTTTGTATTGGCACCTTTGAGTACGACGATTAATTCCTGCTCTATAGCTAATTCTTGTGCTTTGGTCATACGATGATTATCATCGAGAGACTCTCCTACGATTCGGTCAAACTCGCCTGGATGTGGCGTTAGTATGGTCTCCTTGGGCAATACACTTAGTAGTTCAGTATGTAGAGCTAGGAGATTAAGAGCATCGGCATCTAAGAGGAGGGGAGTCTCGGGCTGTATGTTTTGTAGTAAGTGCTCTAATAGGTGTAGGGTCACAGGGGCTGTACCAGTACCCGGGCCCATAGCGATGGCATCGTAAAGGTGTAGACCTTTGGGAGGGGTACTTACGATTGCCTCCTCCTTGTCTTTGTCTACAAGAGCTTCGGGCAGGAATGTGTGAACGATGGTTGCTAGGGAGCTGGGTATATGCATCGTTAGCTTGCCCAGTCCAGAACGCATGGCTCCCAAACCTGCTAGTGAAGGTGCGCCCGCCATAGCCTCAGAGCCTGCAATGAGGAGAGCATGACCTTGCGTCCCCTTGTGAGCAAAGAGAGATAGAGGTCTTAATAGATCTCGGGCATCTTGGTGTGTGTAGAGGTAGTACTTTGTCTCGATGCTCGGATCCTCATCGAGGTTTAAATTGAGAGATAGGAGACGTAGAGAGCCTGTGTAGCATTCATTATCCGATAGGAGTAGAGATATCTTGGGGCTTTCACAGCAGAGGGTGTAATCTGCTTTGATAATTGCTTGTAGATTATTCTCGCTATTGTCCTTATCATACAGCCCAGAGGGAATGTCTACGGCTATGACAGTGGCTGGAGATGCGTTGATCACCTGATCCACAAGCAAGGCAAATCCGCCTTCGAGTGGGCGAGAAAGTCCTGTGCCAAAGAGAGCATCTATGACCAGCATCTGAGCCGTCAGGAGTGGGGGCTGAAACTCTTCTCCAACGATAGTTAGAGCCTCAGGGTTGAACTCCTGTAGCCTGCTGCATTGCCATGCGCAAGCCTCCGAGAGCTCCGACTCTTGCTTACAAAAGAGATAGCAGTGCGCACGACGACCCTCCTGTAGCAGTCTGCGCGTAATGGCAAGACCATCAGCACCATTATTGCCAGGCCCGGCGAAGATATATACAATCCCTTTGGGTAGCTTGGGAATACTCCTAAGCTCTGCCACAAAGCGCTGTGCGACACGCTCTACAAGATCGTGAATGGAGAGGTGATCTCTCTCTAGGATGTAGCTGTCTGTAGTGCCCCATTGACGTCCGACAAGTATCTTTTTCATGGTCTTTTAGCTATATATCGATAAGAGAAGGGTCTGAGGTATTCCTCCTAGGCATCCCGAGACTCGTACATAGGGAGAGGTGGAGTCTGAGATAAACGAGAGGTGGCTACGAGATCGAGGTCTAATAATTCCGGTATGGGCAATTGGGGATTCCGGAGTCGTTATTTGTTAATTCCAAAATAACCGACAGAGCATTCGGGAATAAAAAAGTTTTTTATTAGGGAGTTATTTTCAGACAGCTTCGTTAGAGCTTAAAGGGCTTGGCGCATATACCTTCATAGTAAGACCGAGTAAGTGCATAAGCCTGTGAGGAGTGGGCGATTTGGATTAGTCCATAGATCCCCGTACAATACCTCGCTTGCTATCCTTGATGAAGTCATAGATGAGATCTCGCTCATAGCTCTCAGGATACCGATTTTGTATCTCCACGAGCGCCTCGCTGTTGTTTAGCCCCCCTTGGTATAGAATGCGGTAAATATCATTGATGAGAAACACCTGATCGTTGGTAAAGCCCCTACGACGTAGCCCAACGATATTTATCCCGCAGTAGACAATCGGATCTCGCCCGACAAGACAGTAAGGGGGGATATCTTTGGTAACCTTGGATCCTCCCTGTATCATCACATGCTGTGATATGCGGACAAATTGGTGTACGAGTACAGCTCCGCTAAGTATAGCATAGTCTTCGATTTCGACCTCACCGGCTAGCTGAGTCGCATTCCCCAGTATTATATGATTTTTGAGGATACAGTCGTGAGCCACGTGTGTGTATGCCATGATGAGACAGTCGCTACCAACCGTCGTCATACCGCGAGAGGCTGTGCCTCGATTGACCGTGACGTACTCACGAATAGTCGTGCGATCTCCGATGATTGCTGTTGTCTCCTCCCCACGAAACTTCAGGTCTTGCGGTACGCCTGCGATGACAGCATACGGATGTATGTGACAATCGCTCCCGATGCGTGCTCCACTACGTATCATACAACCCTGGTCTAGTGTCGTGCGATCGCCAATGATTGTATTCGCCTCAATAGATACGTAGGGACCTATGGTCACATTAGCTCCAATCTGAGCGTTGGGATGGATCTGCGCCAAAGGAGATATACTGGATTGATTCATGCTGTAATATAAAATGAGTCTGAGATCTTTAGTCCTTATTCTTCACAATCTGAGCCATGAAGTCCGCCTCGCAAACAAGCTGCTCGCCAACGAAGGTGAGTCCACGTACACTTGCTAACCCGCGGCGCACCTCGCTGGTGAGCATCACCTTAAAGAGTAGAGTATCTCCTGGTACGACTTTATTCCTAAACTTCACATTGTCGATCGTCAAGAAGTAGGTCGAGTATCGCTCAGGATCTGGGATGCCGTGGAGAACGAGCAGCCCCGCCGTTTGCGCCATGGCCTCTACGATGAGCACGCCTGGCATAACAGGCTCTGTGGGGAAGTGTCCGAGGAAGAAGCTTTCGTTGAAAGTCACATTTTTAACGCCCACGATCTGATTTTTGTCGAGAAGGACAACCTTGTCTACCAATAGGAATGGGTATCGGTGAGGTAACAGGCTCTTAATTTGATTGAGATTGAGTACGGGTGTATCATTGGGGGCATAGACGGGAGGCTGAGTCTCTAGCCCTTTGATCTCCTTGCGTATAGCACGTGCTAGTAGATTGTTGATCTTATGACCAGGTTTGGTTGCGATGATATGTCCTTGGATGAATATCCCTGCCAGGGCTATGTCGCCGAGGATATCTAATATCTTGTGGCGAGCGGGCTCGTTGGGGATATCTTCTCTGGGATTTACTACACCTATCTGAGTGACAGCCTCAACGGGGCACCCCAGCTCCTTGGCAAGTAATTTGGCCTCATCGTCAGAGAGAGGGGTATCATTGATAACCATTGCATTGCCTAGATCTCCTCCTCGTATTAAACCTTGGTTGAGTAGGGGCAGTATCTCTCGTACAAAGACAAAGGAGCGTGCACAGGCGATCTCCTTAGCATAGTCACTGAGATCCCGTAGCGAGGCATATTGGTTGCTAAGCAGAGGTGAGTTAAAACTGATATGTGCCTCTATACCGAGCTTATCAGAGGGGAGTAATAGCATTGAAGCTCCAGACTCCGGATCTGTAACCTCTAGAGGCTTGCGTACGACAAACAGTTCACGGGCGGCATCTTGCTCGGCTAACCCAGACTTTTGTATGGCCTCTACATAAAGACGTGCAGAGCCATCTAGGATGGGAGCTTCGTCTCCATCTAGAGTGATTAAGCAGTTGTCCACACCAAGCCCATAGAGAGCGCTCAAGCAATGCTCTAATGTTGATACCTTGACTGCCCCACGCTCGATGCTTGTAGCCCGTTGTGTTGTCGTCACATAGTCGGCATAAGCGGGGATGATTGGGCGTCCCTCCAGATCAGAACGACAAATCTGGTAGCCACTATTAGGAGCCGCTGGCGACAAAGTTAAAGTGCGCAGTGCTCCCGTATGCAAACCTACACCTTGGAAGGTGAGTGTCGTCGTAAGAGTATACTGGTTCATAGTAGTGAGAGAAAGCTTTATAATATACCTTTATCCCGGTCTTAGATATTTATTTTGCTGTCGAAGAGGTGTAATCTGCCTCTAGTTTGTCAACACGACGTACTAATTCTGGAAGCTTTGCTAGCATAGCGAAGGCTCGTAATGCCTTCCCAACGGGCATGGCAGGAGCACCCATTACGACACTATGAGGCTTAAGATTGCCCAATACCCCTGTCTGACCGCCTAGCTGAGAGTGGTCACCTACGGTGAGATGACCCGCGATACCAACCTGTCCTCCTAGTTGGCACCATTCTTTAATATGAGCAGATCCTGCAAGTCCTGCTTGTGCTGCGATGACAGTATGCTCATCCACCGTACAGTTGTGTGCAATCTGTACAAGGTTGTCTATCTTCACGCCTGAGGCTATACGTGTCACACCCATCGTTGCACGGTCGATGCAACTATTGGCTCCAATCTCTACGTGATCACCGATCTCTACATGTCCTATCTGCGGTATCTTATCGTAGCCATGCTCTGTAGGGGCAAAGCCAAAGCCATCAGCACCAATCACTGCACCTGCATGGATGCGGCAATGATGTCCAACGGAGCAATCTGCATAAAGGGTCACACGAGGGTGGAGAGTTGTGTACTCACCGATCGTGCACCCTGAGCTTATCACACAGTGTGCTGAGATAATACAATACTCACCAAGCTTGACTCCCCGCTCAATGCATACATAGGGTCCGATGATGCACTTTGATGGGATTTCTACCGACTCGTCTATGATAGCTGTCGGATCTACTCCCGTCCAGAGAGGTTCTTGCTGGGAAACATAAAGCCGCATCAGTTGGGAGAGTGTACCATAGGGGTCTGCTACACGGATGAGAGTCGTCGCACACTGCTGTGAGGGCGTAAAGTCCTGAGCGACTAGTACGGCCGACGCTTTTGTGGTGTAGATATAAGGCTCATACTTCATATTAGCCAAAAAGGTCAAGTCTCCTGCTTTTGCTTGCTCGATCCCTGCGAAACCTTGTAACGAGGCTGTTCCATCGCCCTCTAGAGAACCTCCAATTAGCTTAGCAATATCTGCAACTGTATACATCTACTTATGCTGTTAATATGAGTGCTTTAGTCTATAATCCCCTTATCTAGGAGCGTCCGCTCCATTGTTCGGGCTAACTCTGAAGCCGCTTGAGCAGCTGCTGAGGCAAAGCGCTCGTCATTTCCCGCATAGATTATGCCTCGAGAGCTATTCACGATGAGACCGCAGTCACGAGTCATTGCATACTCAGCTACGGTCTCTAGACTACCTCCCTGAGCACCGACTCCGGGTACTAGTAGAAAGGTCTCGGGAGCTACTGCCCTCACACGCCCCATCAAGTCGCTTTGCGTAGCACCGACTACAAGCATTATATGGTCTGATCCCTCCCAGCTAAGGACTTTCTTGATAACCTCTTCAAAGACATAAGTCTCTCGATCTGTATGCAGTAATTGGAAGTCTTGTGCTCCAGGATTACTTGTTAGGGCGAGCAGGATGACCCACTTGTCACTGTACTCCAAGAAGGGAGAAACACTATCTTGTCCCATATAGGGAGCTACAGTGATGGCGTCCACTTTATAATTCTCATAGAAGGATCGGGCATACATCTTACTCGTGTTGCCTATATCTCCACGCTTAGCGTCTGCGATAATTAATTGCTCAGGGTAGCTCTGACGTATATACTCCACCGTATCACCAAAGACTTGCATCCCAAAAGCCCCTAACGTTTCATAAAAAGCTAGATTTAGCTTAAATGCGATGGCATACTGCTGTGTCGCGTCAATAATTGCCTTATTGAAGTCAAGTATTGGATTATCCCCTTTGAGTAAATGAGGGGGAAGTTTTTGGATATCAGGGTCTAGCCCTACGCAAAGGTAGCTATGCTTGGCTCGTATCTGGGCTATGATTTGCTCGCGATTCATGAAATAGTCTTTTGCGAATTTTACAATACAAAATGGTATACAGGTCACTAAGGTAGTGAAAAAGTATGACATGCGTACCTAAAGCCTGACTTTATGCCGATCAATTACCGATAGAATGCACCCCATGATCCAAGCCCCAGTCCGGCATCTAGTCGAAATGTCTAAAGATAGATCACTTCATGCCCAAAAATAGTTACGGAATTGTCGTTTGACTACTCCATAACTATCGTTTGACTATTCCGTAATTATCGGATCTTTATTCCCGAGTGATTTTTTACAAATCCAGGAGAGAATGCGAGACTCTTTAGGAGATCTTCCGTCTCATTATGGTGCGCTACGCAATCTCTTATACTCGCTCATCTGTCCCTCTCCTTGTTAGCTGAAACGGGGACCCCACTGTGGCTGTCGCCCCCCTCGTAATCCTCGAGTCGGGGAGTATGCCCTCCGAATCCGATAGGGCTAGAAGATTTATAGCGCAGCCTCCTTGAGTCGCTCCGTATTCTCCGCGACGATCAGGGCATCAATAATGGGTTGCAGCTCACCTCCTAGTACAGCCGGCAGATTGTGTACTGTCAGACCGATGCGGTGATCGGTGACACGACCTTGAGGGAAGTTGTAAGTGCGTATCTTCGCTGAGCGGTCTCCTGTCGAGACCATCGTCTTACGACGAGAGGCGATCTCGTCAATATATTTCTGGTGCTCCTTGTCGTAGATAAATGTGCGTAGACGAGACAGTGCTCGCTCCTTGTTTTTAGGCTGATCTCGAGTCTCTGTGCACTCGATGGTTATCTCCTCTAGTTCTCCTGTATTAGGGTTACGCCAGGGGTAGTGTAGCCGTACTCCTGACTCGACCTTGTTGACATTTTGCCCTCCAGCCCCTGAGCTACGAAATGTGTCCCACTTAATCTCGCCCTCATTAATGTTGACCTCAAACTTGTCCGCCTCTGGGAGTATAGCCACCGTTGCCGCAGAGGTGTGTATGCGTCCCTGCGTCTCCGTTTGAGGTACTCGCTGCACACGATGTACTCCACTCTCGTACTTGAGAGTGCCATATACGTTAGATCCGGTCACGTTTAGGACAACCTCCTTAAAACCTCCAGTACCACCCTCTGTGTAGCTACTGACGGAGACACTCCACCCTTTGGACTCACAGTAGCGGGTATACATACGGAAGAGATCACCAGCGAAGAGTGCAGCCTCATCCCCCCCCGTACCAGCCCGGAGCTCTACGATTGCATTTTTGTCGTCCTCAGGGTCATTAGGGAGGAGGAGTAACTTGATCTCCTCCTCTTTTTGGGGTATCAGCTCTTTTGTCTCTGCGAGTTGCTCGCGAGCCATAGCCTTGAGTTCCTCGTCGCTATCAGTATCTTGAAGCATTTCTGTCGCCTCGTCTAGTTGAGAGAGCAGTTGCTCATAGGATTGTCCGGCCGCAAGGATTTCACCTAGATGCGTGTACTCCTTGCTAAGTGAGGCAAATCGTCTCCCGTCAGCGATGACGCTGGGGTCTGAGATTAGTGTCTCGAGCTCTTGATGACGAGCTTCGAGGAGGGCTATGCGGTTGAGTAAATCGTTCATAAATGTCTGTTAATGTGCTACGAGATGCTGTAGGTGCACTCATTATCGCTCTACCGTACCTAGAGGTGTAACAAGAGTTAGTCGATTCTTGTCTGAGCTCTCTACATGTCCGATGATCTGAGCGTCGATGTTAAAGTGCCGGGCAATGTCGATGGCATGCTGGGCATCATCCTTCGATAAGTAGGCTTCAAGGCGATGCCCCATGTTAAAGACTTGATAAAGCTCCGCAACCTCTGCGCCACTCTCCTCAGCAATCATTTGAAAGAGTGGTGGTATGGGGAGTAAATTATCCTTTATAATATGCTTGTTGGAGACGAAATTCATCACCTTTGTTTGCGCACCTCCGGTACAATGGATAAGTCCATGTATGGCAGGGCGTAGCTCTTTGAGTAACAGCGCTACCAGAGGTGCGTAGGTACGAGTCGGGGAGAGGATAAGCTCACCTACCGTCATCCCCGTATTGGGGACCTCCGTTAGCAGTTCCTGACTCCCTGTATAGACTAAGTCCTCTGGGAGCATGGGGTCGTAGCTCTCGGGATATTTTTTCGTTAATGCGTGCTGCAAGATATCGTGTCGAGCAGAGGTAAGACCGTTGCTCCCCATACCTCCATTATAGCGGCTCTCATAAGTTGCCTGCCCATAAGAGGCGAAACCGACGATTGCGTCACCATCAGCGATATTCCCATCGTCTATTACCTCACTACGACGCATGCGACAAGTTACTGTGCTGTCAACGATAATCGTGCGTACAAGGTCACCAACGTCAGCTGTTTCTCCTCCTGTTAAGTAGATCTCGACGCCTAAGTCACGCATCTTTGCGAGGATCTCCTCCGTGCCATTTATTATAGCTCCGATTACTTCGCCTGGGATCAACAACTTGTTGCGCCCGATCGTTGAGGAGAGGAGCATACCTGATGTCGCACCCACACAGAGGAGATCGTCGAGATTCATCACGATAGCGTCTTGAGCAATTCCTTTCCACACGGATAGATCTCCCGTCTCTCGCCAGTAGATATAAGCTAGTGAAGACTTTGTTCCGGCACCATCAGCGTGCATGATATTGCAGAAGTCCGGGTCCCCTCCGAGTATATCTGGGAGGATCTTGCAAAAAGCTTGTGGGTAGAGTCCCTTGTCTATGTGGGCTATGGCGTTATGCACATCTTCTTTTGCAGCGGAAACGCCACGACGCATATATCGATTCATAATAGATTAGTCAGTTGTTTTCTTTAGGTTGAGGCAAGTGGTCGACAGCCTTTAACGAAGTCTGAGTACATCACCCTCCTCGGGGACATAGTCGTAGTCTAGGTGATTCATGCGATATAGGCGAGAGAGTCTGATGCCGTACTGCTGAGATATGTCGTGCATAGACTCTCCTACGCGCACTACATGGTCTGGGTAATTAGGAGTAGCCCGTTTATTCTTGTGCTCTAGGTAGATGATGTCTCCAGCTCTGATAGGAAAGTCTACAGGCATGTCGTTGTAGTCCGCTAGACTTCTTAGACTAATCCCCATCTCACGAGCTATAGACTCTAGCGTATCTCCCTTATTAGCTAGGATGTATAGCAGCCCATAGCTGAAATATCCCTCATGGGTTGGCTTTATCTCCGGGTCATGCACAGAGGGTGTATAGGAGGGGGCTGGACGCCCTGACATCCAGCGTGGGTATACACCTTGGTCTAACTCGTAGAGCTCGTACTGCTCAATAATTTTGATCAGCATATTCGCATAGCCTTTATTCGTCGCATAGCCACACTGCTGCAGTCCTCTTGCCCATGCTTGATAGTCAGTAGGAGAGTAGGTGTAGAGTACTTGGTACCGAGGTTGTTTGAGAAAGTTGGAGTGATCCTCAAAGGAGTCCTCGGCTGTGTCGTACTTGCGGAAGCACTCTCCGTTGTGATCGTCGTCCTCATAGATGGTCTGCCCCTGCCAAGCTCGGTGACATTTGATGCCAAAGTGGTTTCTACCCTCACGGGCTAGGCGACTGGTCCCTGCTCCTGTCTCGATGAGTCCCTGAGCCATCGTGATACTTGCCGGGATTTGGTGCCGATGCATCTGACGTATACTCTCGTTGGCATAGGTGCGTATGTAGGCTTGGTAGCTTGCATTCATACGTTCCTGTCCCCAAGCTAGAGGGTTTAGCATGAGCAGTGTCGCTATAGAGAGCAGGACGTGCCTAAGATTAAGGGAAAGCTTCATAGGAGTGTGACATATCAATTAGGAGTAATGCGAGACGCACGAGACAACCTGCGGGATCGATGCTCCAGGCAGCGCACCCACGCTACAAAGGTACTAAATAGATCGGTAGTCTCTAATCCCTGTCCCCTCCGTACGATCACGGGGTGAGACTCCTTCAGTTGAGTAGCTCCTAGATCGACTGGGCTCTATGATTCTTACGGAGCACTCTCAAATCTGCCTTGGGTAAAGTGCTCTAGGGAGGCGAGAGGGAGGCGGGCTAAGGCTCTATGGTGAGTCCTTATCCCCGTTGCGTATGATTCATACTAGAGGCTAGAGGGCATGAGCTAAAGCTAGTTGTCGGATATTAGAGCTGTAATACATCATCAAACGAATCTATGGGAGCATTACCCCATCTCTGCCGAGTCATCAGGTAGCGATTGAGAGAAGGTGTGTAGAAAAAGCACAACTCGGCAAATGACAGACTACCTCTATTCCGAAAATTTATCCTAGAGCACCCGAGCAATAACTTCGGAGTCCTCAATCTAAGATTTCGGAATCAGTAAACGAGTACTCCCGAATCACCAGATGGTTATACGGGGATTATCGTTTGGTTATACGGGAGTTGTTTTTCATTCTTTACGGACAGGTATTGTGGCGATTCCGCTCGGGGACCCATAGGGGCTGGTACGAGTCTAAGGACGGAAGCAGGGGATGGCTTTTTTTCGTACCTTTGGGTGTAACTTTATCTGTACCTATCCAACTTCTATATTTAGAGGGGCTCTGTATGACAGACTTCGACGCATCTAATAGTTTATCTCAACAGCCACAAGGGGCGTCTCGCGAGCATGTCTCTGAAGCCCCCTTGCAGGCGGATTGCAGTGCCAAGCCTGGCGAGACGGTGTACAAAGTCTCTTTTTGGACTCCTCGCACCTCTCTAATAGCTCTTATCCTGCTCCTGCTTATCATTATCGGCAGACATGCACTGCCCTATATGAGCGGTTTGTTAGGAGCCCTTACGATCTACGTCCTGCTGCGTGGGCAGATGCAATGGTTGGTCGATAGCAAGGGGTGGGGGCGTAGTTGGGCCGCTTCATTGCTCCTTATAGAGGCTATTTTCTTTTTCCTGATACCGCTACTGGGGGTTGTCTTGATGCTGATAGATGTCTTCTCATCCTTTGACCCTCAGTCACTCAATGTGCTGACGGAGCAAGCACAAGCGATGATTGATCAGGTGGAGGCTAGGCTAGGTATAGAGCTGTGGAGTGAGGAAAATCTACGCCAACTGACGGCTTGGTCGACAGATCTTGTGAAAATGCTGATACAGGGTATGTCGTCATTCTTTATAAATACTTTTGTAATCCTCTTCTTGCTCTACTTTATGCTCCGGGGATATGATAGCTTTGAGGCGGCAGTTGTGGAGCTTTTACCCTTTACACGATACAACAAAGAGATAGTCTCCCAGGAGACGATACGCATAGTACGGAGCAATGCCATCGGGATCCCCCTCCTAGCATTGGTACAAGGAGGCTTTGCTTATATCGGGTACCTCATCTTTGGAGTGGAGAATGCTCTGCTACTTGCCGTACTGACTACATTTACGACTATCATACCTATGCTGGGGACTATGATAGTGTGGGTGCCGCTTGCCGTGATTATGGGGGTAAATGGAGACTGGCTACATGCTATCTTGCTTGGGATATATGGCTTTATTGTCATCGGGGGCTCGGACAATGTCGTGCGATTTCTCTTGCAAAAACAGATGGCAGACATCCATCCTTTGATTACGATCTTTGGAGTATTTATAGGTCTCTCGCTTTTTGGCTTCTGGGGAATTATTTTTGGACCTTTGATCCTCTCGCTGATTGTGCTCTTTATCAATCTTTATAGACATGATTTCGTGCCAGGATCTAAGGCCAAGCCGACGGCTGCCTCTGCTGAGCTACATAGGAAGAAAGCGCTAGAGCTATTGGCCCAGGCGATGCGCAATAAGAGTTACGCTAAGTTGACTAGGTCTGAGAAGAGAGAACTTCGGAAGATCTATAGGGATAAAACAAGATCATCAGATGAGTGACAACTTTATCGTATCGGCACGTAAGTACCGCCCTCAGACCTTTGGCGAGATGCTTGGGCAGGAAGCTATATGTCTTACACTCAAGAGCGCCATACAGCAAGACAAGATAGCGCATGCATATCTCTTTTGTGGTCCCCGTGGCGTCGGGAAGACTTCAGCAGCGAGGATTCTAGCGCGCACGATCAATTGTGAGCATCTCTCCCCTCAGGGAGAGGCTTGCGGGGAGTGTGATAACTGTCAAGCTGCACTGCACCAGAGAGCCTTTAATATATATGAGCTGGATGCCGCTTCTAACAATTCGGTGGATGATATACGCCGACTTAATGAAGATGTTTACATACGCCCCCAGAGGGGTAAGTACAAGGTGTACATTATTGATGAGGTGCATATGCTCTCTTCGGGAGCCTTTAATGCTTTCCTTAAAACGCTAGAGGAGCCCCCCGGCTACGTAGTCTTTATCTTGGCGACAACGGAAAAGGATAAAGTCCTCCCTACGATCCTATCACGCTGCCAAGTTTATGACTTCAAACCGATACCTCCTGAGCAAATTGCTGAGCAATTACGTCGTGTCGCTGATGCCGAGGGGCTGCAGTATGATACCCGAGCTTTCGATACAATAGCTCGTATTGCTGATGGGGGGATGAGGGATGCTCTGTCTCTTTTTGATCGCTTGGTCAGTACAGCGCAGGGAGGTATCATATCTTATGAGCAAACTCTGCAAGTACTCAATATCCTAGATGATGAGTACTACTTCTATTTCACGACCTACCTATATGGGGGAGACTATAAGAGGACGCTCTTGCTCCTAAATGAACTACTGAGCAAAGGGGTTGCTATGCGACAACTAATCGTAGGCTTAGCAGACTTTATGCGTAACCTACTAGTAGCTCGTACCCCAGAGACATTGCCTCTTTTCCCCTATACGGGGACGAATGCTGAGCGTTTTACAACATTAGCCCAACAGATACACCCGTTGTTTCTCTATAAAGCTATCTCTAAGTTGGTCGCTTGTGAGCGTAATTACCGATCCTCACAAGCTAAAAGGCTGCTCGTTGAGCTGACGCTTATGGGGATTTCAGAGATGTGTGGGGCGTTTAAAGGTACTGCGCTTCCCCCCGACCCTGCATCTCCCACGGCACAGCCTCCAGACTCATCTATGAAGGATGCTCCCGGGGATAAGGGGTGTGTTGTCCAACCACCTCAGTCAACTCATCAGACATCCCCCACACAGGAACAAAAAAAAAAGACCCCGCAGCTGACTACTCCGCCTAAGCAGTATAGAGCTACGGAATCATCATTGCGAATATCCTCCCTAAAGCGTCAAGCAGAGGAGAAGTTGACGCCAGAGCAGCCAGTAGCGAGCACTGTTGAAGCGACAGATAATGCACGGGTAAGGAGGGAATATAATGACCCTATAGACCCGAATGCCTTACTCAAGTGGTGGATAGCTTATGCCGATAATGAATTGGCGGAGGATGCTTACCTCTCTCAGCTGCTCCATACGGTCCCGCCCCAGTTAAAATCGCCTCATGAGCTCCTAGTATCTCTCGTGAGTAACATACAGCTGGAGTCTTTTGAGCGAATACAGCGCTCTTTGCTCCACTATCTACGGGAGCAACTCCAGAATGACTCCCTGACTCTCTCTACAGAGGTCAATGTTGTCGAGCAGACACGGCGAGCCTCCACAGCGCAAGAGCGTATGGCTTACTTTGTGGAAAATTATAAGGAGGTGGAGTACCTTATGAAGACGCTAAACCTGCGTGTGAAATAAAGTAGCGACAGCAGTCGCATAGCGTGCATTGATCGCAGAGAGGTTTGTGAGCTTTGCAAATGAAACGCCCCAGCAAGATTAGCTGATGGTGTACGTGTATCAGATGACTTTGGGGAATATGCTTGACGAGGGCTTTTTCGACTGCTAGAGGTGTTGTCGCTGTTGAGGGGGCGAGACCGATACGTTTAGAGACTCTGTAGACATGAGTGTCTACGGGCATCGTAGGCTCATTGAAGCATAATGCGAGTATTACACTAGCCGTCTTGCGTCCAACCCCAGGGAGAGCCTCGAGCTCTTCACGCGTAGAGGGTACGACTCCGAGATGCTTCTCGACGATGCGCTGAGACAAGCCTATGAGATACTTTGCTTTACTGTTGGGATAGCTCACGCTGCCCATATAAGTTAGCAGGTCGTCAACAGAGGCTCTAGCCATTGCTCCAGGGGTCGGATAGTTCGCCATCAGTTGAGGTGTGACCATATTAACTCTCTTGTCTGTACATTGTGCTGAGAGAACGACTGCTACTAATAGACTAAAGGGATCGTGATAGATCAGAGCCGTATTAGCGTTGGGGTAGAGCTGATCAAGCTTTGTGAGAGCTAGGCTATATCTCTGGTCAATAGTCATGAATTTGGACTTTTAGAGAGGGGATGTGTGGGCGGTAAATTGATTTAGGAAGTCTAGGTCGTTTTCTGAGAAGTAGCGTAAATCTGAGACCTTGTACTTCAGATTTGCAATGCGCTCTACACCCAAACCAAAGGCATAGCCACTATACGTAGAGCTGTCGATACCACACTTCTCTAATACATTTTGGTCTACCATCCCGCAACCAAGGATTTCTACCCATCCGGTGTGCTTACAAAAGCCACACCCATCTCCGTGACATAGTTCGCAAGAGATGTCCATCTCTGCACTAGGCTCTGTAAAAGGGAAAAAAGACGGTCGCAGCCGGATCTTTGTCTCTGGACCAAAGAGAGACTGCGCAAAGAATAATAGCGTTTCTCTCAGATCGGCATAGCTTACGTTGCGGTCTATATACAATCCCTCAATTTGATGGAAAAAGCAGTGAGCTCTGGCAGAGATAGCTTCGTTGCGATAGACACGACCAGGACATAGTACTCGTATCGGAGGCTCTTGCCCCATCATGATGCGAGTCTGGACAGACGAAGTATGCGTGCGGAGGAGTATATTGTCTTTGTGATTTACAAAGAAAGTATCCTGCATGTCTCTTGCCGGATGATCTGGCGGGAAGTTGAGAGCTTCAAAGACATGCCAGTCATCCTCTACCTCGGGGCCCTGAGCTATGCTAAAGCCCATACGCTCGAAGATGGAGCAAACTTCCTCTTGGATGAGTGTCAATGGGTGTCGAGAGCCCAGTGGATAAGGTACAGCTGGACGCGTCAAATCGATAGTTTGCTGTACGGTCTGCGTAGCTACAGAAGCTATTAGCTCTCTGATACGTGTGGCCGCTTGCTGTTTGAGCTCGTTGAGTGGTGCGCCTAGTTGACGTTTCTCCTCTGGAGAGAGCTGGCGAAAAGCCTCGAAGAGCTGAGTGATACGGCCCTTCTTGCCCAAATAGGCTATACGTAGCTGCTCTGCCTCTTCAGGTGTGGAAGCGATGAGCTTAGAGAGTGCTGATTGTATCTGCTGGATCTGGTCAAGCATAATAGGAGACATAACAAAAGAACTGCCGACTGCGTCACTTCAGGAAAGTGATGCGCCCCATCACGCGGTACATGTTTTCTCGAAATAGAATCTGTATCTTATATTTAGAGAAGTATAGAGCTCACTCAGCGTATGACAACTTTTAATGTGTAGGTCTCTCCTCGTACAATTAGGCGAACGAGATAGATGCCTGCTGGGAGATGCTCATTACGTACTTCCTGTCCCATCACATTAAATACCTGCATCTGATCATACTCACAGAGAGGGGTGATGACCCCATCTCGCACCTCCACTCTCGGGAGCAAAGGCTCGCTATCTCGCATAAGGGGCGCTTCTAGTAAAGTTGAAAGATCACCCTCTCGCTCCCCCTCTTGAGCAAAAGCAGTAAAGGGACACAATAGGGAGTAGAGTACCATAATATATATGACATGTAGTAGGAGCTTCATAAAGGCAATACTATTCGTAGCGTGAGCAAATGTACGAATATCTTTTGAAAAACGGGTTCCATTGCTCCGAAGCAATGCTTGGAGACAAAAAAGAGAATACAACTCTCGAACAATCCTTAATGGATAGCCCGTATACTCACAAGAAGAGCATACGGGCCAATCCGCTGGTTACATTAATATTTTACTTACTCCTATTGAGTGAGAGATTGGTTGTCTCTTACTTAATCTCCCAAGTATCCTCCATGAGGAATAGATCATGCAGAGTGCGAGCCTTGCTTTTCTCCTTTTGTTGAGAGATCTGGTCGTGCACTGCCCAATCGTAAGTGGGACCAGCTACATCGCGGATGACGCCTAGAGCTACGGGTAATCCTTCGCCCTCGTTCATAGCTGCGAGCATCATATGTAGAAATGGATTAGATTCATGAGCATCGTGAGTAAGGATGTCATCGAGCGTATAGCCGTCCACTCCAATGGTTACTGCTTTTAGCTTAAAGCCATCGAGGACGAGCCCCCGCTCTTTGTTCTCTCCGAAGAGCATCTTCTCGCCATGCTTAAGGACAATTGTCTTGTCTGCTCGTACAGACTTGTCACTTATGGATGCATGAGCCCCATTGTTGAAGATCATACAATTGACTAGAACCTCTGTAACGGCAAACCCTCTATGCTTAGCTCCTGCTAGTAGACAAGCCGTGAGGGTTGTCTGGTCGATATCTAATGAGCGTGCGAAAAAATTGCCCCGAGCCCCCATTACGAGTTCCGCAGGTTCGAAGGGATCTTCGACTGTTCCGTAGGGCGAACTTTTCGTTACGAGACCACGAGGTGATGTTGGCGAATATTGACCTTTAGTGAGTCCGTAAATGCGGTTGTTGAAGAGAACCTCATTAATATCCACATTACGACGCACCGCATGGATAAAGTGGTTACCCCCAATAGCAAGGCTGTCTCCATCGCCTGACATAAGCCACACGGTTAGGTCAGGACGAGCTACCTTGACTCCTGTAGCAACAGCTGCTCCGCGTCCATGGATTGTGTGGAAGCCAAAGCTATTCATATAGTATGGGAATCGAGATGAGCATCCAATACCTGAGACAACGACTGTCTCGTCAGGAGCTACACCAAGCTCTGCCATCGCTTTGTGAACTGCTGCGAGGACTCCATGGTCGCCACAACCAGGACACCACTTAACTGGTGATGCATTCTTAAAATCTTTAGGGGCAAAGCGTAGTGTCGTACCCTTCTCTAGATTACTATTTGTTTCTATCATTGCAGTAGTGGGTTTACAGTTGTTCAGCGATTATCTTTTCAAAAGCGGAAACAAGATCCTCTACCATGAGGGGTTGCCCCTGTACCTGATTGTATTGGTGGAAGGTTACATCAGGGACATTGTTGCGTAGGAGCATAGCTAAATGACCTAGATTCTGCTCCACGACGACAACTCGTGGGTAGCGGTGCATTACTTCTATTGTATTCTTGGGCATCGGGTTGATGAAAGTAAACTGAGTATGAGCAACCTTGTAGCCCTTTTTTTGTAGTACAAGGCAAGCATCGTCGAGATGCCCATAGGTACTACCCCATCCGACAATGAGGAGCTCGGCATCATCTATATCACCCTCTACTGAGAGAGGTGGGATGACCTCAGCAATTCGCTGTATTTTATTATAACGCTGTAGAACCATCAGCTCGTGGTTGGGTCCATCAGTGCTGATAGCTCCAGTCTTATTATCCTTTTCTAGACCGCCAGTACGGTAAGGTAAAGACCCAGCTCCAGGGACAGACCAATATCTAACCAAGTTGTCTGGGTTGCGGAAATATGGCATCCAGGGTTCCTCTCCTTTATATTGAGATACATACGGGGGCTTGATCTCGGGGTACTGTTCATAATCTGGGATGCGCCAAGCGACAGATCCATTGCCTAGGTAAGCGTCGGATAGAAGTATGACAGGAGTCATATGCTCTACAGCTATACGGACTGCCTGATAAGCTGCGTCAAAGCATTTGGAGGGGGATGTCGGGGCTATCACAACTAAAGGAGATTCCCCGTTGCGTCCATACATAGCTTGTAGGAGGTCTGTCTGCTCAGATTTAGTCGGCATACCTGTTGAGGGGCCACCACGCTGTACATCTATGACTACAAGAGGTAGCTCAGCTATGACAGCGAGGTTAATTGCTTCACTTTTGAGAGCAATTCCAGGTCCTGAAGTGGAGGTGACTCCAAGAAGACCGGCATAAGAAGCTCCTATGGCAGTACAAATACCGGCGATCTCGTCTTCGGCTTGCATCGTTATAACACCGAGAGACTTGTACTTAGCGAGGAAGTGTAGGACGTCCGTAGCGGGAGTTATTGGATACGACCCAAGGAAAAGTTGGAGACCTGCACGTTCAGCACCAGCGATCAGACCAAAAGCCGTGGCTTTATTGCCCGTTACATCGATATAGGTACCAGGTTCCTGCGGTGCTCCCTCAATAACGAAGGGGGTCCCCACAAAAGCATGTGTATTGGCACCGTAAGAGTAGCCACCATGTAGGGCTGCTATATTTGCTTGGCGGATTATCTCTTTTTTTGCAAACCTCTTGCTGATGAAGTGCTCTGCCTGCTCTAAAGGTCTGTCAAATAACCAAGAGACAATTCCTAGCGCAAACATATTCTTGCATCTCAGTCTACCCTTAGCGTCCATGTCTATATCTTTAAGGACTTCTTGTACCATAGAGCTAATGGGGCAAGCAAGGACTCTGTCGGGGTTCAGTCCCAGCTCGGCAATAGGGTCCTCAGTCTTGTAAAGAGCTTTCTCAAGGTCTTTGGGTGTAAAGGAGTCGCTGTCAATAATAATAATAGAGTCGTGGCGCAGATGCTTGACATTGACTTTGAGTGCTGCAGCATTCATGGCTACTAGTACATCAGCATAGTCTCCTGGTGTATGGACGGGGAGGTGTCCAATGTGTACCTGAAATCCTGAGACCCCTGCAAGAGTACCCTGAGGAGCCCGGATCTCTGCAGGGTAGTCTGGAAAGGTCGAGACCGAGTTCCCATACATTGCTGACATATCAGAGAAGATGGTCCCCGTGAGCTGCATGCCGTCTCCAGAGTCGCCTGAGAAGCGGATGACTACCTCTTCGATGATTCTTTTGTTCGGTTTGTCTGTCATAATATAAGGTTGAAAAAGATGTAGGGCTCAACTTCTTGGGAAGTGATCAAGCAAAACCTTCTTAGCAATAGATCCCCACATAAAACACTTTGTATGTCAACTACTACACGAAGTACATCGAGCGAAGTGCCAAGCTATTCGGTCAAAGGGGATGAACCTTATAGTGGACTTCTACCCGGGAGTCCCCTCGCATAGTTATACTGACTGGGCAAAGGTACAACATATTTTGCGGATACTACCTATTCTTTGCTATTGAAAATAGAAATATGAGCTCCAAGATGCATTTGTCATCCCTTAGCGGGCAAAAGAGAGAGCTTATTCAAAGCGAAGGGCTGTTGTCGTCGATATTCGCTGGATAATACGTGCAGGTAATAGGAGCAGGAGCAGGCAGAGCAGTAGAGTTGCAACATTGACTAGCAGCCAAGGTATGGGACGGATGAGCATTGACACGTAGGAGATATAGTAGATCTCAGGGTCTAAGGAAAGCCATTTCCACTGTTGTTGACTCCATAAGATTAGGAGAGCGAGGAGATTCCCCCACAGCATCCCCCACACGATGATGCGTAGAGCTATTGTAAGGCTCATTGTGGTGAGAGCCCGGTGAGTCATGCCGAGAGCTTTTAGGAGACCTATTGTCTGTGTCAAATCTAGGATAATAATCAGCAGCGCATTAATCATTGTAAAGGCCGCAACTAAAGCCATTAATATCAGCAGTATTTGAACGTTAGGACCTAGAGCGTCTATCCATTGATAGACGCCCCCATTAATTTGTCCTCCGGTATAGATGCCTAGCGCCTCAGCCGTGACTCCAGGCTTTGAGAGTGCTCGGATAAGCTCATCTGACAGTTGCGTCTCCACCTCCGCGAGAGGTCGTCCATGATCGGATGCAAGAATCTCAATGCGTGTATATTGATCATCTGACCAGCCGTTCACACGACCCAAGAGATCGTTCGTTATATAGGCAAGAGGTTGTGCTGTATTCGTTAACTCTAGGGTAGCTACAAGTGTAAATGCTCTCACAGAGACCTTAGAGCCTATAAAGTAAAGTATGACCTTGTCTCCAATGTTTAGCCCTAGTCGTTCTGCAGAGTTTCTCGGTAGGACGATTGGGTTACGCCCCTTTGCGGCAGATTTGTCGGTTAGTTGCCCAGAAGCGCAGAGTGGATTTAAAAAGGTAAAATCGTCGACACCTGTGATAGCTACACCTTGGTAAGTACTGTCTGTCTTAATCATCCCGACAGAGGCCCGGACGGGTCTTACTGATGCTATCCCTTTAATTGATTTAAAGTACTGCCTCATCTCTGGGGTAAGCGTGATTACATTGCCTAGATCTATCGGTTGTTTGCCATACTCACAGAGGACGACATCTCCAGTTACACGTCTCACCGTATCTCGTACACTGTGCTGGAAGCCATCCAATATCGCGATTGCCAGGAGCATAACAGCAAGACTTAAACTTATCGCTGGGATGGCAAAGCGCACCAATGCGTAGACCTTACTATGACGGCGATTATCCCGGCTGTATAGTTGTCTCGCGAGCCAAATCGGTAGTTGCAGCTTCATAAGATGTAAGCTTAGGGTTGCTCTGTTACTTTTACTCCTCCTCGATTGCAGCTAGAGCGAGCCAACGATCCGAAGCCTCGTCTAGCTCAGTTTGCGTTTGAGCGATCTGTTCACTAGCCTTGAGGAGATCTTCATTCGTCAGTACGCCTGACGACATTTGTTGCTCTAGCTCTACGATGCGCTGCTCTAAGAGTGGGATCGTGATCTCTAGCTGTTGAAATTCTTGCTCTTCGCGGTAAGAACGCCGTTTCTTGCGGGTCGATTGCTTGCTTGTCCTTTGGATGTTATCTGCCCCTTTAGGTGTCGCTGTGACGGACACCTTGCAAGCTACTTGTTGCTCTTCTATCTGTTGTTGGACGCGGTATTGAGTGAAGTTCCCAGGGAAGTCTCTAATATGCCCTCCATCTTCAAAAACAAAGAGATGCTCCACCAGTTTGTCTAGGAAGTAGCGGTCGTGTGTCACAATAATTAGTACACCGTCAAATGATGCTAGATAGCTCTCCAATACTCCTAAAGTCGTTATATCTAGGTCGTTTGTTGGCTCATCGAGGATTAGCAAATTCGGATTAGCCATCAGCACTGTACAGAGATAGAGCCGCCTGAGCTCCCCTCCACTCAGGAGAGATATGGGTGTGTATATACGATCTCCCGAGAAAAGGAACCTTTGTAGTAGCTGGGATGCAGAGACCGATTGCCCAGTCACTGGATCTTTGATATGAGAGGCTATGTCTGAGATTATGTCTATCACCCTCTTGCTGGGTGTATAGGGGGGGACTTTTTGCCCGAAATACCCCACTTGTACGGTCTCTCCAATCATCACCGCTCCACAGTCTGGTGCCAGATGTCCGGTTAAAATCTTGAGGAGGGTCGTCTTACCACAACCATTCGGGCCGACAATCCCTACACGATCTTGACGTGAAAACGTATAGTCAAACCCTTTAAAAAGAGTCTTCGACCGGTCAAAAGTCTTGGAGATATTGCGAGCCTCTATAACCTGCTTACCTAGTCGTATTGCAGAGTGGAGAGGTTCGATTGCTGTTTGCTCTCGCAGGGTCTGCCGAGCTTTCGATAATTCTGCAGAGAGGCTAGCAAAATGCTCCTTGCGAGCCCGCTGCTTGCCACTTCGCGCTTGTGGAGTAGCCCGCATCCAAATAAGCTCCTGGCGATAGATATTGGCGAGACGATCGCTCGTTTGTGCCGTTTGCTCTAGGCGCTCTTGGCGTTTGGTCAGAAAGGTCTCATAGTTCCCCTCATAGTTATAGAGCCGTTGCTGATCCATCTCCACGATACGAGTACAGATATTATCGAGGAAGTAGCGATCGTGAGTTACTAAAAGTAGTGTCAGTTTAGCGCGAGATAGATAGCTTTCTAGCCACTCAATGACCTCTAAGTCCAGATGGTTTGTAGGCTCATCCAGGATCAGGAGGTCAGGTTGCTGTAATAAGACTCCAGCGAGTGCGACTCGCTTTACCTCCCCTCCTGAGAGGAGATGCATAGGGCGCTCTACATCCGTGATGTGTAATGCGTGAAGTACTGCTGTTGCCTCCTGCTCATATTGCCATGCCGATAGACGATCCATCTCGGGTAGTAGACTCTCTTGAGTCTCCTCATCTGCACGCTCTAGAGCGCTTTGCCATGCTCCGACGAGCTGAGCCTTAGGATCGTGAGGCGAGAAGACGGCATCGATCACACGTTCATCCTCGGCAAAGCGATGTTGTTGCGACAGGTAACCGATGCGTAGTCCGCTCCGTCGTGTGATGGTTCCACTGTCTGGCTCCAGTTCGCCCATGATGATGCGCAGTAGGGAGGATTTGCCCGTCCCATTTACCCCAACCAAACCCACCTTGTCACCCTCTAGGAGGGATAGGTTTATATCTGAAAAGAGAACACGATTACCGAAACTCAGTGAGACATTATTCAGTTGTAGCATATTGACTCTGCATTCTATAGGTTTGCGCCCGAGCAAAAACAGACGCGACGTAGCGTACAGTGCGATCGCCTCGGAGACGTCCATGGAGGACCACTGGGTCTCTGTAATACTTTGGATCGTCAAGTAGACACAGATATTGAGCTACTGATTCGTCCCATTGGTCAGGGTCTAAGCCTGCTTGCTCGGCGAGTCGGCGGGCATCGAGGATGTGAGCACTCCCGGCGTTGTATGAGGCCAGGGTAAACTTCATCCGTTGCTCACTATCGGATATATGGGCAAATGAGAGCCCAAAGTCTCGGAGCGCCATACAGGCTATACGCACGGAGATCTCAGCATTCTTGAGTTGCTGGCGACTGTATCCGTAGCGTCGCCCCGTGGCAGGCATAATGCCCATCAGCCCCGTGGCACCCCCTGCTCCGATCACACAGGGGCGGAAGTGAGACTCTTGATAAGCTATCGAAGCCAATACACACCAATCCCAGCCATACTCCTCACCATATTTCTGGAAGAGGTAGTCCCACTCGGATAAGAGCCCTGGGCGCTTTGCCGACTGTGGCAGATGTTTTTTCGTTTCAGTAGGCTTAGCCGCTGTACTATTGGTAGGCTCCACGACTTCCTCCTCAAAGGGTGGCAGCATCACACTCTCTAGCAAGCGGTCATAACACCATATAGAGTCATAGTCTAGAGCATACAGCTCGCCGTACTCCTCGAGCTTTTCATATTCTTCCCCAGCTCCAACCTCTGCAAAGGGTATGTCTCTCCATTCAGAGATACGAATGCTCTTGGGTTGGGGGATATGTACAAATACAAAATAGTAAACGATACCCAGCAACACGCCCCCCCATAGCGCCAATGTTATGGCGTGCAGCACTCGTCTTTGTAGAGGAGAGCTCTGGGTCGTATGCCGCTTTGGGAAGCATTTCATGCCACTAAGGTACAAAATAGCTCCCTCTTGCAAGCCTCCTCCTATCTAGAGAGCCTTGTCGAGGAGCCCCCTTGCTGGACCGTAGTCACCCCAGGATTGTGAGAGATCCTTTACGGTGATAAGGGTTCATAATTCCGGAATAAGCATTCGGTAATTCCGGAGATCTCATTTGGCTATTCCCGGGTCTTTCGTCAGTCATTCCGGAGTAGCCTATCAGCCACGAGTATGCTATTTAATAGCCTCCTTGATATGAGGCGAAAAAGGGGGGGATATATCATCAAAGGGCACCTCAAGATGTGAGTAAAATATGTACCTTTGTGAGCAGGGTCGGCGTAAAAAAGCTTCGAGCCTTGTAGGTAACTATAAAAATAGATACAATAGAGATGGCAACAAAGAAAAAGATTCAGTTTAGTCTCGTATATAGAGATATGTGGCAATCCTCAGGCAAGTACCAGCCAAGAGCCGAGCAACTTGCAGCGATTGCTCCACTCATCATCGAGATGGGATGCTTCGCCCGAGTAGAGACTAATGGAGGGGCTTTTGAGCAGGTCAAGCTCCTCGCCGGGGAGAATCCTAACGATGCCGTACGGGCTTTTACTAAACCTCTTAATGAGGTGGGGATCAAAACTCATATGCTAGACCGAGGTCTCAATGGACTACGCATGTATCCCGTGCCAGCCGATGTGCGAAAACTGATGTACCATGTCAAGCATGCACAAGGAGTAGACATCACTCGTATCTTTGATGGTCTAAATGATCCACGCAATATTATACCGTCAATCCGCTATGCTAAGGAAGCCGGGATGACAGCTCAGGCTACACTCTGTATAACCTACTCGCCGATTCACACGATCGAATACTACTCTACTCTTGCCGATACACTGATTGATGCGGGAGCAGACGAGATATGCCTCAAAGATATGGCAGGTATCGGTCGCCCGTACTTCCTCGGGCAGCTTGTTAAGTCTATCAGGGGCAAGCATCCCGATACTATCATCGAGTATCACGGGCACTCAGGTCCTGGTTTTTCCGTAGCCTCTATGCTCGAGGTTTGTGAGAATGGAGCAGATATCCTAGACGTTGCTATGGAGCCAATCTCTTGGGGTAAGATTCACCCGGATGTGATAACCATTAGAGAGATGCTTTACGATGCCGGGTTTGATGTCCCTGAAATTAATATGGACGCTTATATGCGAGCTCGGACGATGACTCAGAGCTTCATAGACGACTTCCTCGGGTACTTTATGGGGGCAACTAATAAGGAGACATCCTCGCTCCTCGTGGGCTGTGGGCTCCCAGGTGGTATGATGGGCTCAATGATGGCTGATCTAAAGGGTGTCCACTCGGGCATTAATATGTATTTAAGGAATCATAATGAGCCAGAATTATCGATAGACGATCTACTGATTAAGCTATTTGACGAAGTGGCATACGTCTGGCCACGTGTCGGGTATCCCCCATTAGTTACGCCATTTAGCCAGTATGTCAAAAACATTGCCTTGATGAATGTCTACAATATGACGCAGGGTAAGGGTCGCTGGCTCGCCATAGATCAAAACATGTGGAACATGATCCTCGGTAAGGCCGGGCGTGTGCCAGGCCCCATAGCTCCCGAGTTGGTTGCTCTAGCTAAGGAAAAGGGGCTAGAGTTTTCTGATGCCGATCCACAGCAGTTTTACCCGGACGCTCTTGAGGATTTCCGCAAGGAGATGAAGGAGAATGGCTGGGAGTTTGGTCCCGATGACGAGGAGCTCTTTGAGCTTGCCATGCACCCAGAGCAATACAGACGCTACAAGAGCGGAGACCTGCGCCGTGAATTCGAAGATTCCCTTGCTAAAGCAAAGGCAGACGCCCTTGCAAAACAGGGGTTTGATGAGAGTGATATAAAGAAAGTCATGCGTGCCGGCACACAGATGATACCAGCTCCTGCTACGGGGACTCTCTTATGGGAGATAGACCCTGTGGAAGGATCGGTAGCTCCTACTGCAGGTACAGATTATGTCACAGGGCAACCGTTTTGCTACATTGAGACTCCTTTTGGACAAGTAGAGCGTGTCAATACGAACTTTACGGGTAAGCTCATTGAGGTTTGTGTGAGTCAAGGACAGACTGTCCATAAGGGGGAGGAGTTAGCCTACATTAAGCCTGCAGAGCGAGAGGCGTTTTATCCTGACTATGTGCCGCCGATTAAGCGGATCGAAGAGGAGACCACGATCCGTAAGTATGAGCGTCGCCCTATAGGACATTAGGGAGTTTATCCCACATGCCATCTCTATATCTTGCCTTTTCGTCAGTAATGGCAGTATGGATCCCCTAAAGTGAAGAGATTTATCCCCCAGCTGACAAGGTAAAAAGATAGACACAAGAAAAGGGTCGGACCAACCAAGTCGGTCCGACCCTTTGTAGTGATATGCGGCCGTTATGCAGATCGTTATGATAGAGATACGACTAAGCGTGGCAAGTAAAATGTATCAGTCTCGGGGACATATACGACAGGTGTAGGCAGGATCACCTCTTTGCCATTTATCCTCGCTCTACTATCATATGCATGGAGCTCTATAAGCCGTCCATGATGACGTATAGTTAGCTTTTTCTCTTCTGGTGTGTCGCCAGTTATCTCGTACATAGCTTGAGGGAATAGAGCCGCAAGAGGCACATAGTACTCGTCAGTAAGCTCTAGCATAGAGCTTGTAAATCCCAGCTGACTACGCATATAGTTGTGCAGATCTATGTTGGTTATGCATCCCTTGATCGGAGTTAACTGCTGAGGAATGTAGCTCGCTAGGAAAACCTCTTCGCCAGTATGCCCATGTGTTGTAAAGCCTATGATCAGATGTCTCTGCATCCAGTTGATGAAGAAATCCTTTAAGCGGTACGTCTCCTCCCACCCAAACTCCTTGTACTTCGCTTGTCGCTGCTCTGCCGTTAGTGTCGAGTTTGTGAAGTCCTCTATAGCATTTATCTCATCTATCTCGGAGGGCGTGGGGTGTATCCCAGTCCAATGATAGATGCTGTCTGCGAGGAGTGGGCGAGCTGTCTGATTTGTCTTACGGCTTAGCTCTACAGCTGTATGACGAAAACGAGTCAACGGTGTGATCAACTCGTCTTGGCTAAGCTGTGCATACCCTTTAGCTGCCGGGCGTCCTATGCTCATTCCACTGTTCCCATGGTCGGCTGTGATGAGGACTATCGTATTCCCATCTCGCTTTGCATACTCTAGGGCAACGGCAACCGCCTGATCGAAGGCGAGAAATTCCGTAGCCATTGCCACGGGATCGTTAGCGTGTGCAGCCCAATCTACCTTACTTCCCTCGACCATGAGGACAAATCCCTCAGGGCTTTCCAAATGTTTGATAGCTGTTGCTGTCATTTCAGCTAAAGATGGGTAGTGTATGGAGTCTCCGAGCGTACGTCGATCTAGATCATAAGGCATATCCAGCTCGCCAAATAACGCCCACATGCCACCACTCTTATGGTTACGCATGGCAGTTATATCGTCAAGATATAGAGAGGTCCCCTGTTTGTTTAGCACTTTTTTCAGGTCTTCATTCATCAGAGACGTACCACCAGCGAGCAGTATGTCGACTTTATTGTGTACCATCTGGGGGACAATGCTTTTGTACAACTTACGCGAGGGGGAGTGAGCCGTGCAATCTGCCGGGGTAGCGTGGGGAAATTCGCATGTGCAGACGATACCGATACGTTTATGTTGGACATGCTTAGCCGCCTCCATCAGAGTCATCATCGGGCGATACGCCCAAGTTGGGTCAAGAGGTACGAGATCATTATGAGGATCGCTGTAAGGATAGGTAGCCACAAAGCCGTCGATAGATGGGACTCCCGTCATGTAGCATGAGGTTGTAGGAGCGGAGTCTCCGATAGGTGCGTTAGAGCAGTAGGTGATTACACTCCCCGAGAGATAAGGATCGAGATTGAGGTGTTGATTATTCGGGTCCAATGCCCTCTGATACCAGCGTGCCAGAGAAATTGTTGGAAAAGAGGTGCCATCGGATATGAGGAGGATTAAATTTTTCGCCGGCTGTTTGGGTTGTGGAAAGCTCATCTGCTGTCCCAGTAGCGTCAGCGTAGGAGTGATAATTAGTAAGAGTAGGAGGTTCTTTAGTGCCTTCATAGTATGATTATTCAGTGCTTCATAAGTAAGTCTCTAGATATCGTTGCCGAGCAACTCCTCATACATCAGGGTCAGTGAGATAAAGTCCTCGACAGATAGCCGCTCGGCTCGTAATGTAAAGACGGGGTAAAGATCGTAAGGGTACTCTTTACCAAAGAGTGTCATCATAGCATTTCGCAGCATCTTACGTCGCTGAGAAAAAGCTGTCTTGACCACCAGCTTAAAGGTCTTCTCCTCACATGGTAGTGATATCCGGTTATTGCGTCGAGCTATCATCACGCCGCCATCCACCTTTGGGGGAGGGTTGAAGTCCTGCTTAGACACCCTAAAGAGGTATGTGCAGTCATACCAGCACTGGAGCAGCACACTGAGTATGCCGTAGTCTCTACCCCCGGGAGGCGCACACAGACGCTGCGCTACCTCATGCTGTAACATCCCAGCCACGGCTGGTACTCGCTCGCGGAGCTCTAAGATGCGAAAGAATATTTGGGAGGAAATGTTGTACGGGTAGTTCCCAATGATTGCGAGCGGAGTGTCGGGGCGTCCAGGGATTAGTCCCTCAGCAGGAATCTTTAAGAAGTCTCCCTCGATAATCCGCCCCATATGGGAAAGCTCTGTAAAGCGATGCTGTAAGTACTCGATACTCTCATGATCTATATCGATGACTTGTAGATCGTGCCCGGTCTCTAGGAGCGGCTTTGTCAAGACACCCATGCCAGGCCCGATCTCTAGGATAGGTGTGCCGAGGTAGTCTGAGATAGACTCTGCGATTCGCTGGGCTACTGTATGGTTTGTCAGGAAGTGCTGACCGAGGTGCTTCTTGGCTCGTACCGATTCCATGCGTGTATTTTCCGTTGTGGAGTCAAAAGTACAATTTTTCTCAGACTGCCACGTAGGGCGACAACACACTCCAGACTCCAGACCCTTTTCAATGGTTGATAGGTGGTAGTACGGAATGGGCAATTACAGCTCCCGGAATAATCGGATGAAAACTCCGTAATCGAAATCTGATTACTCCCTAATCCTCCTCTGACTATTCGGGAGAACTTATTTGGTTGTCCCGTAATGCTTATCCGCCCATCCCGAATCGTTGGAGGGCGTTTGGGGTGAATGTGGAGTCATCTGCCGAGCGAATCGCTACGTCACGACACTTTTCGTATCTTTGTCTTCATATTACGGATACTAATTTATTTAGGATAGGCAATATCTATGGCATCACAGCAAGAAGATCTGTTTAAGAAAATCGTCTCCCATTGTAAGGAGTACGGTTTCGTCTTCCCCTCATCAGATATCTACGATGGTCTGAGTGCCGTCTATGACTACGGTCAGTATGGTGTCGAGCTTAAGAACAATATCAAGCGCTACTGGTGGGAGTCGATGACACGACTACATCCCAATGTGGTGGGTATTGACTCGGCGATTTTCATGCATCCAGATATATGGCGCGCATCGGGTCATGTAGATGCTTTTAATGACCCCCTGATAGACAATAGGGACTCGAAAAAGCGTTACCGTGCAGACGTACTTATAGAGGATCAGATAGCCAAGATAGAGGGTAAGGCTGAGAAAGAGGTAGACAAGGCTCGCAAACGTTTTGGCGAAGCCTTTGACGAGAGTCTATACCGCGCGACAAATCCTCGTGTCAAGGGTTACCTAGATCAAGCGGAGTCTTTACGTCAGCGCATGGCGCAGGCTCTCAATGATAATAACCTGGAGGAGTTGCGTCAGATTATTATTGACGAGAAGATCGTTTGTCCGATCAGTGGCACGATGAACTGGACCGAGGTGAGACAGTTTAACCTTATGTTCGCCACGGAGATGGGATCTACGGCTGAAGGGGCCTCTACGATCTACTTACGCCCTGAGACTGCACAAGGTATTTTTGTCAATTACCTCAACGTGCAGAAAACGGGACGTATGAAGCTCCCCTTTGGCATAGCGCAGATCGGTAAGGCCTTCCGCAATGAGATTGTGGCACGGCAGTTTATCTTCCGCATGCGTGAGTTTGAGCAGATGGAGATGCAATACTTCGTGCAGCCCGGTACGGAGCTGGAGTGGTTTGAGTACTGGAAGCGTCTCCGCCTACACTGGCACTATGCGCTCGGCTTCCCACAAGCCGATTATCGCTATCACGACCATGATAAACTGGCGCACTATGCTAATGCAGCGACGGATATTGAGTTCTTGATGCCTTTTGGCTTCAAAGAGATTGAGGGGATACATAGTCGTACAAACTTTGACCTGTCACGCCATGAGGAGTACTCGGGCAAGAAGCTCCGCTATTACGACCCTGACACGCAGGAGTCCTATATTCCTTATGTGGTGGAGACGAGTATAGGCGTAGATCGTATGTTCCTCTCTGTACTATGTGGCTCTTATAAAGAGGAGCAGACAGAGAGTGGGGAGGCGCGTGTTGTATTATCTCTCCCAGCAGCATTAGCTCCTGTCAAACTAGCGGTGCTGCCTCTCGTCCGTAAGGACGGCCTAGATGACAAAGCACGAGAAGTAGTACGCCTTCTCCATCTTGACTTTACTTGTCAGTACGATGAGAAGGATAGTATTGGGAAACGCTATCGTCGACAGGATGCTATCGGGACTCCTTATTGTATTACAGTGGATCACCAGACTCTGGATGACGATACTGTCACCTTGCGAGACAGAGATACTATGGAGCAAGAGCGCATAGCAATAGCAGACCTCCACAACCTCATCGCCGAGCGTACTAGTATTAATACTCTACTAAAGAAGATAGAAGATGAAATATGATACCTATATGGTAGCTCTAAAGAGCTTTGTACTCGGACTCCTCTCGCTGGTCCTATTGAGTTCCTGTGAAGGGACTATAGATAATGTCACACAGTGGCGTATCAATAATGAATCCGCATTTAAGGAGTACGCTTCTAAAGAGGATTACAAGCGGGTCTCTATGGATGGCACCTCAGCGTATGTATATATGAAGTGGCTTACACATGGCGGAGGCAAGGAGTACCCCATTGAGACATCACGCATTAGGTGCCACTACGAGATGCGTTTACTAGTGAGTGATAAGATAATAGATGGTAATCTAGGTTCAGAACGACCAGCTGAGCTTACGATCAACAGAGGCCCTAAGCAAAAACTTATAGAAGGTGCTCGCATAGGTCTCCAGCAGATGGTCGTAGGCGATGAGGCTGAGATCATCATCCCCTGGTATCTGGCTTATGGAGATAAGGGTACGAAAGGGATCAATCCATACACAGCCCTCAAGTTTCGTATAAAACTCGAGGAGATTATCCCAGAGAGCCAGCGCTCTGCAAGCGGTTCGGTTAGCGACATATAAGGGAAGTAACTACATACTATCCCCTCCTCCCGATGCAGTGCGACTGGAATAACCCTCAACGTAGAGAGTAGATCTTGTAAACGTTAGAGAGTAATTTTCATAATGGTATTTGGACTCAATAATCAATAGCTCCTAAATGGCTTACTCCTCATTACAATAAAGACAGACGATAGTCGTGTAAGTCTAGGTGCCACAATTTAGTCTAGTATGAAGAAAAATCTCGTTCGGCTACTGTGGAGTCTCTTTGCAATCTTCTGGGGTTGCGTGTTTGCTCTATTTGTTTTGATCTGGTACGGAGTCATTGGTTACATGCCAGACGTGGAGCAGTTGCAGAACCCTATCGACAAGTATGCCTCTGTGCTCATCTCGGCAGACGGGGAGCAGATAGGTTCTTATGCTCTTGGCTCTACCAATAGACTGTATGTCGGGTACGATGAGCTCTCGGAATCGCTCGTGCAAGCACTGCTAGCGACGGAAGATGTGAGGTTTTACCAGCACTCGGGTGTAGACGTCCGTAGCTTAGGACGTGCGATTGTCAAGCGAGGGATCTTCCGTCAAGTCGGCAGCGGTGGCGGAAGCACACTGACGCAACAGCTAGCAAAGCAACTTTACTCTCCGCATGCTGGATCTTCAGTGCGGCGTCTCTTACAGAAACCCATTGAGTGGATCATTGCGATCAAGCTAGAGCGTAACTACACTAAGGAGGAGATTATTGCGATGTATCTGAATCAGTTCGACTTTCTCTACAATGCTATTGGAGTAAGATCTGCTGCGCGAACTTATTTTGGCAAGCGCCCATCGGAGTTAACTCTCGCAGAGTCTGCTCTGCTTGTGGGAATGTGTAAAAATCCTTCGCTCTACAATCCTGTACTTCACTCAAACAGTGATGTGCCGATTAGGAGACGCAATGTAGTGCTCCTACAGATGAAAAAGGCGGGTTACATAACGGAGGACATATATCAGAGGACTATTCAAGAGCCTATCGTACTAAACTTCAATAGTAGTACTTATGCCGATGGCATAGCTCCGTATTATAGGGAGTTCGTTCGGCAATTCTTAACGGCCAAGAAGCCTAAACGCAGTGACTACTCCGAGTGGAGTCAGGAGCAGTACGCCATTGACTCGCTCCTGTGGGAGACACAGCCGATCTACGGCTGGTGTCAAAAGAATAAGAAGTCCGATGGATCTTGCTACGATCTGTATACAGATGGACTAAAGATCTACGGCACGATCGATAGTCGTATGCAACGCTATGCTGAGGAGGCCGTATTAAAGCAAATGAAAGAGTTTGTGCAGCCCAACTTTGATCGAGAGCTCCGAGGGTCTAAGCTAGCGCCCTATAGCAATGATCTGACAATACAGCAGAGGGATGAAGTCATCGAGCGAGCACTACGCAACACCGATCGCTGGCGATCTCTTAAGAAGCTTGGGCTGTCGCCCGAGGAGATCCGTAAGACCTTTGACGTAAAGCGTAAGATGCGTGTGTGGAGCTACGATGGATTTGTGGACAAAGAGATGACTCCTCGTGACTCGGTCCTCTATTATAAGCATTTCCTACACACGGGATTCATGGCTATGAATCCTCATAACGGCAATATCCTAGCCTATGTCGGGGGGATTGATTTTCGCACTTTCAAGTATGACATGGTTTCGCAAGGGCGTAGGCAGGTAGGCTCGACGATTAAGCCGTTTCTTTATGCTCTTAGTATGATGCAGGGGATCACTCCTTGCGACCAAGTGATGCATGAGCCAGTAACACTTTATGATGCCAATGGTAAAGCGTGGACTCCTCGTAATACCAGTGCGAGCCGTGTCGGTGAAATGGTCTCTGTGAGGTGGGGCTTGCAGCACTCCTCTAACTGGGTTACTGCCTATCTGATGGGACGCACCTCTCCCTACACTTTCGTGAGGCTACTACACTCTTTCGGCATTAAAGGTTACATAGACCCGGTCGTTTCTGTTGCCCTTGGCACTCCCGATGTTACTGTCAGCGAGATGGTCGCCGCTTATAGTGCATTTGTCAATCAGGGTATTCGGGTCGATCCTCTCCCTGTGACACGTATAGAAGATCGGTATGGCAACGTTGTGGCAACCTTTACGGCAAATCTTACCGAGGTACTACCGGCACAGGCAGCTTTGCAAATGCTGGATATGATGCGGTCTGTCATAGATGGCGGTACGGGTGGTAGGCTGCGCTTTCGGCACAACTTGACGATGCCATTAGGGGGCAAAACGGGTACCACACAGCGCAACAGTGATGGATGGTTCGTGGGCTTCTCTCCTGAGATCGTGGCTGGGTGCTGGGTCGGTGGAGATGAGAGATCCATACACTTCCGATCCATGGCGTATGGTCAGGGGGCCTCTGCCGCATTGCCCACCTTTGGTTACTTTATGAAGCGTGTATATGACGACCCCTCCCTAGGGTATACGTCTCAGACCTCGTTTAATGTGCCTGCTGGATTCTCCCCCTGTGGCGAGCAGTCTACAGTAGATCTGCACGAATCTCTCGACTCTATGATAACCGATGTCCTCGAAGGTAACCTCGAGTGACATGCACCCCCATTGCACATTTAGCAGACCTTGTCGGGAAATAATTCCAGAATAGTCCTCTGACGACCCCGGAGTACCCTATCGGTTATTCGGGAGTTGTCAAATGGCGATTCCGAAATTGTGGAGGGATGATATCGTGAAGATCCCTGAATAATTCCGTAACCCATTGAGCGAATCTTTGGATATACTCCGAGATCTGTACGGAGAGCCATGATCTGTTAAAGTAGCTTGTTTTGTGCACTCGTGTCAATTATTTTTGCGATATTTGCCGAGCTTTTGGATACAATGGGTAGGTGTGCCTACATTCTTGGTGCACTATCCCCGGGCTTACGATGACAAAAGTAGGTAAGAGACTTGGCTCTGGCGTGCCAGAATGAATTAACCCTTTAGACGATATGTTGCCATGGCAATGAGACAATTAAAGATCAATCAGTCGATTACTAACCGAGAGAGTGCCTCGCTAGATCGGTATCTTCAGGAGATTGGGCGGACGAACCTGATATCTCCCGAGGAGGAAGTAGAGCTAGCACGTGAGATACATCGTGGTAATCGGCGGGCATTGAATAAACTGGTAGAGGCGAATCTCCGATTTGTCGTTTCTGTGGCAAAGCAATATCAGAACCAGGGCCTCAGCCTGCCTGATCTAATCAATGAGGGAAATATCGGTATGATTAAGGCTGCGGAAAAGTTTGACGAGACTCGTGGCTTCAAGTTTATCTCCTATGCTGTGTGGTGGATCCGTCAGTCTATCCTGCAAGCATTAGCTGAGCAGTCTCGCATCGTCCGTCTGCCTCTTAATCAAGTGGGGTTACAGCAGAAGATGAACAAGGAGATTGTTAAGTTCGAGCAACTCAATGGTCGTCGTCCTAGCCCTCAGGAGATCGCCGTAGCCTTAGAGCTCTCCGAGGATAAGATCCGAGAGGCTCTCAAAGTACAGGGGAAGCATCAGTCTCTTGATGCTCCGTTTGTCGAGGGTGAGGATAACAACATGCTGGACGTCCTAGTCAATGAGGACACGCCTGATACTGATAGTAGTCTGATCAATGAGTCTCTCTCTGCCGAGATAGATCGTATATTAGACCAACTAGGAGATCGAGAAGCTGAGGTGCTGCGGTGCTTTTTCGGTATTGGTTGCCCTGAGATGACGCTTGAGGAGATCGGTGAGCGGACGAAACTTTCTCGAGAGCGTGTCAGGCAGATCAAGGAGAAGGCTATACGCCGTCTCAAACAGTCTGATCAGTGTGAGTATCTAAAGGCATATCTGGGCTAACCTGCTCCGGATGGTCTCTGGTATGTGCTCTTAGGAGAGCTATACCGTACGGATGCGTTGACTGTATCTGTTTGTAGAGGATTATCCTCCTCTTACTTGGAGCTTTTTTGTCATATAGTATTGCTATGGTTACGACCACTGAACCGACTAATTGGTTTGGCTACTTAATGGGTTTAGTATCATCGGCAACGTTTGGTTTGATCCCGTTGCTGAGTGTCCCACTGTTGAGTAGTGGCATCCCGGTTAGTACGGTGCTGATGTATCGCTTCCTTATAGCAACGCTACTAGTGGGAGGTGTTACTATCGCGCGTGGAGAGTCTCTCCGCATCTCTCTGCGTAGTTTTTTAATTCTGTTGGCATTGTCTGTCTCATACTTCTTCTCCTCGTTATTACTACTAGAGGGGTACCGCTATATGCCGACAGGAGTCGCCACGGTGATACACTTTAGTTATCCGACCTTTGTCGTACTCTTGCTGTTTTTGCTCTTTCGACAGCGGATACAGTTCCTACAAGGACTTGCAGTACTTCTATCTTTAGGTGGAGTATCTTTGATATCAGGGGCTTTTGAATCAGAGGTTACGGCTATTTCTGCACAGGCGTTGATTATCGTCTTGCTCTCAGGTTTTTGTTATGCTACATATATTATTATCCTCAATCATTCAGGGATTGAACCGATGAGTAGCGTCAAGCTAACCACTTATGTGCTGGGGCTCTCGGCGGTACTCTTTGCAATCTATGGGGGGGCAATGGGGCAATTATCAGTATTAGAGGGTACGCAGTGGTTATATGTTTTCCTCTTGGCTTTGATCCCAACAGTATGCTCTAACCTAACTTTTGTGTGGGCTGTGCAGAGGATAGGCTCTACTCCGTCTGCAATTATGGGAGCCTTGGAGCCATTGACGGCAGTTATTGTCGGTGCGCTAGCTCTTGGGGAGGAGCTCTCCGCAGGACAAGAACTGGGGATTGTTATCGTCCTAATTGCCGTTTTGCTACTTGTTTTGTCGCCTTTTATATCACACTGCTTAAAGCGCGTGTGGAGTCTCATCGTTGATCGGTAACGTGGGCATTCATAATGTCTGGAGATCCTTTTGAGAAAAGGGCTGATTAAATAGACTTTTCTCTATCTTTGTCCAGATGAGATACTTCCGCTATATAGCTATTCTACTCTGTATGCTACCACAGGTAGGGATACTATCGCTTTATAGTCAGGCGACAGACACGATCATAGACAGGGTATCCTTAACGGGTTATGTGCTAGACATAGCTCGAGAGCCCATAGAGTTTGCTTCGATACACATCGAGGGGACATCCATTGGCACATGGAGTGACCTCAAGGGTGCCTACCGTTTGGAGCTACTTCCTACGACAGATAGTGTGACGATCACCTACAGCTCCATCGGTTATCAGACGGTAAAGCAGATTTATCCACGAGGGATTACGAGAGACACACATTTCAATCCAATACTTGGAGAGAAAGCGGTCGCATTGGGTACGGTGACTGTCCGTGGGCAGGTACGCCTTCCTAATATGGAGCGGATCTCAACGCAGACTCTTGCTGTCGAGACTTCGCCTACACGCAGTGTCGAGTCGATGGTTGCTACTTACGCTGGGGTTACGCAGCACAACGAGCTCAGTACGCAGTATAATGTACGAGGGGGAAGCTTCGATGAGAATCTAGTCTATGTAAATGGGATAGAAGTGTACAGACCCCTCTTAGTGCGCTCGGCACAGCAAGAGGGATTAAGCTTTATTAATACAGATTTGGTGGAGGGAGTATACTTCTCTGCTGGAGCTTTTGATGCGCATTATGGCGATCGTCTTTCGTCAGTGTTGGATATTACTTATAAGCGCCCCACGGAGCTCGAGGGTTCTCTCTCTTTGGGCTTGATGAATAATAGCCTCTACATAGGGGGCAAGCATGGGCGGTTCACCCATATCACCGGAATCCGTACTCGCACTACACGGCAACTGCTCTCTGGTTTGGAGACGGTGGGGGAGTACTTCCCTTTCTATGCAGATGCCCAAACTTATCTGACCTATACGCTTAGCGATTGTTGGCGCATCGAGGGTATTGGATACTACTCATGGTCTCAGTATCGCTTTCAACCGCAGCATCGAGAGACGACTATAGGGTCATTGCAAAATGCGAAGCACTTTACCGTTTATTTCGATGGTCAGGAGCGAGATCGATTCTCTACACTCTTTGGAGCCATTACGCTACACTTCCTTCCTCACAGCGGGGGAGGGCATCGATTGTCCCTGAACTTATACAATAGCCATGAGCAAGAGACCTATGATATATCTGGGGCCTATTACCTACAGAAGGAGCAACAGACGACGGAGGGTAAGGCTGTTAGAGAATTGCTCGCTACGGGGACAAATCATGAGCATGCTCGTAATGTACTCGGATATTCTGTCATATCTCTAGCTTATAATGGTAACAAACGGCTAAGTGATACGCATCGTTTGATGTGGGGGACTGAAGTACGAGGCGAGCAGGTCGCAGATTATATCTCCGAGTGGGTTATGCTAGACTCCGCCGGTTACAGTTTGCCACGACATCCTGACCTGATCAAGATGCAGAGTAATCTCTACTCCAATGTGTCTTTGCACTCCTTGCGCTCTTCGATTTATTTACAAGATGAGATGAAATGGCAGACGCCAGCCGGAGCTTACCACCTAATGGCGGGTATACGGGGAGTCTATTGGTCATTTAATAATAAGGTGGATCTATCTCCACGAGTGACGGGAGCTTGGAGTCCGAAGGGGAAGAAAGATCTTACTATCCGGCTAGCAGGTGGAGTGTATTACCAGAGCCCGTTTTATAAGGAGATACGGATTATTCAGACCGATGAGGTCGGTAATCAGTCTGTGCGACTCAATAATCAAGTAAGATCACAGGGATCTGCTCAAGCTTTGGTCGGGGTGGATTATAATTTTCTTGTGGCAGATCGTAGATTTAAATTGACTGCAGAGGGATATTATAAGTACCTCTTTCGGATCAATCCTTACTATGTGGACAATGTAAAGCAGCGCTATCTGGGGCAAAATCTCGGAGCTGGTTATGTAGCAGGGCTGGATCTCAAGCTCTTTGGCGAGTTCGTCCCTGACGTAGACTCTTGGTTTACAGCTTCGTTAATGCACGGGCAGCAGACTGTCGAAGGGTATGGGACGATGCCTTTACCACACTTACCGGATTACAACTTGTCGCTTTTCTTTCAGGATTATTTCCCAGGGTACAAACGCATCACACTCAGTTTGCGGGGAGTCTTGACGGGAGGGTTGCCTCATCTCAATGTCACGCAAGGGTTTAGTCGACCGCTCTTCCGTGGAAAGCCTTATAAACGGGTGGATCTAGGCGTTCAATACATTCTCTGGGATCGCTCTCAGTCAAAAGGTAGAGAGTGGTCATGGCTTCGAGCTTTGCGCCAGGTTTCTATTGGGATTAACGTTTTCAACCTCTTTGACATGACTAATATAGGCTCCTATTATTGGCTCTCGGATGCATATCGGAATCAGTATGCCGTGCCGAATTACTTGACAGGTCGGCAATACGATGTCTCTTTGAGTGTGCGCTTTTAGAGTTGCACTTTAAAACAATAGAGGAGAGCAGATTAAGAAAGGACTCTAATCCTTTGCAGATAAGGAGGTAACTCTTTGCGGCGCAAGGGTGATATTGCTATGGATGAAAAGGAAGCGGGTGCTCCAACAATCGTTGGGTCACCCGCTTGTGTATGATATAAGAGTCTATTGCTTACCTCGAGTAAGAGTTTTTACTTGATCTCCTCAAAGTCTGCATCGGCTACATCCCCAGAGTCGTCACCCTTTGTGGAGGAATTATCAGGCTGAGCCGTAGCATCTTGCTGGGGACCAGCTTGCTGAGCATTTGCTTGATTGTACATCTGCTCTGTGGCAGCATGGAAGGCTGCATTGAGCTCCTCGATCGCTTTGTCTATAGCAGGAATGTCCTCAGCTTTGTGAGCTACGCGAAGGCTCTCTAGAGCGGTTTCGATAGGAGCCTTCTTATCTGCGGGGATCTTATCTCCAAGCTCTTTGAGTTGCTTCTCGGTAGAGAAGATCATACTGTCGGCTTGGTTGAGCTTGTCGATACGATTCTTTGCCTCCTCATCCGCTTTAGCATTGGCCTCGGCCTCTTGCTTCATGCGATTGATCTCAGCCTCACTTAGACCGCTAGACGCCTCGATGCGTATGTTTTGCTGCTTGCCGGTGGCTTTGTCTACAGCCGTTACGTTGAGAATGCCGTTGGCGTCGATATCAAATGTTACCTCGATCTGCGGAGTCTGCCGAGGTGCAGGAGCTATGCCGTCTAGGTTAAAGCGGCCGATACTCTTATTATCCTTAGCCAGAGGGCGCTCTCCTTGTAGGACATGTATCTCTACTGAGGGCTGATTGTCTACGGCAGTCGTAAATATCTGACTCTTCTTGGTCGGTATTGTCGTGTTTGCGTCGATTAGCTTGGTCATTACACCGCCCATCGTCTCCAGACCTAGAGATAGAGGAGTCACGTCTAGTAGTAGGACATCCTTGACCTCACCCGTTAGGACTGCGCCTTGTATTGCCGCACCACAGGCGACAACCTCATCTGGGTTTACACTCTTAGCGGGCTCTTGCTTGAAGATCTTTCGTACGATCTCCTGAATAGCTGGGATACGTGTCGAGCCACCGACGAGGATCACTTCATTGATATCACTAGCCGTTAACCCTGCATCTTTAAGAGCTTGCTCACAGGGAGTGATGCAAGCCTGTATCAATTTGTCTGCTAGCTGCTCAAACTTAGCACGGGTCAAGGTGCGTACGAGGTGCTTGGCAATACCATCTACGGGGATTAGGTAAGGAAGGTTTATCTCCGTAGAGGTAGAGCTCGATAGCTCTATCTTAGCGCGCTCGGCAGCCTCTTTGAGCCGCTGTAGTGCCATATTGTCTTTACGAGGATCTATGCCCTCATCTTTCATAAACTCCTCAGCAAGCCAGTCGATGATTACATGGTCAAAGTCGTCACCACCTAGGTGAGTATCACCATTGGTTGACTTCACCTCAAAGACTCCATCACCTAGCTCCAGGATAGAAATATCGAAAGTTCCGCCGCCGAGGTCAAAGACCGCGATCTTCATGTCCTTCCCTTTCTTATCAAGGCCATAAGCTAGCGAAGCAGCGGTAGGCTCGTTGATGATACGGCGTACCTTGAGACCAGCTATCTCACCGGCTTCTTTGGTTGCTTGGCGCTGTGAGTCGTTGAAGTATGCTGGGACTGTGATGACTGCTTCCGTCACCTCCGTGCCGAGGTAGTCCTCAGCTGTCTTCTTCATTTTCTGGAGGATCATTGCCGAGATCTCCTGAGGAGTGTAGAGGCGCCCCTCGATATCTATGCATGGCATATTGTTTTCGCCACGTACTACTTTAAAGGGTACACGCTCGATCTCCTTTTGTACCTGATCGTAGGTCTCACCCATAAACCGCTTGATCGAGTAGACTGTATTTGTCGGGTTCGTGATGGCCTGACGCTTAGCAGGGTCTCCTACCTTGCGCTCTCCGCCTTCTACAAATGCGACTACTGAGGGTGTCGTCATGCGCCCCTCACTATTGGGGATGACTTTAGTCTCACCACCCTCTAGAACTGCTACGCACGAATTGGTCGTGCCCAAGTCTATACCTATTATCTTTCCCATTTTATTATGTTGTTTATTGATTTTCAAAGAAGTATTCATCGCTAGACAATCTTGCCCAGCGGTGAGCTGATCGCTCACGCTAGATACTATCAAACAGTGTGCCAGAAAAATATTTCTTTACCATGTCGTGACAAAATGCCACGCCCTTGAGAGGTTTTTCTTACCTCTCCGGAGATAATTGTGCGGTAATTAGGGAGCCGTACTCCAGTAGTTACGGAGTCATCGATTGCTAATTACGGAGTAGCCGGGCGAGGATTCCGGAGTAATCAAATCAGTATTTCGGGAAGAATAGTTGGAGCATTTGTAACCCATATTTATAGATTCATATGAGAATGGCGGAGGAGATCCGGGAGCCTTTACCTCTCCATCGGATAGCTATCAAGCTCTCGACAAAAGCGTAGACCTGCATTTATGGAGTCACGTTGCTCTAGTGCCCCATAACCGATATAATACAAGTCTCTACACTGTAGATTATCTATAGACGACTCGAGTGATATGATCTGGATACAGAGCAATGCTATGAGCTACGTTTAACGGACATTGCGCAAAATAGTAGTACCTTAGCTTAGTGTTTAGAATAAACTAGCTGCGTATAGACAAAGAGTATACTCATGATACCTCAAAATAAGAGTAATATACCTCAGTGGACGCAAGTCTACTATTCGTCTGACCTCTCCGCAGAGCTCTCCCCACTCAAAGCTCTCTCAATGAATTTATGGTGGTCATGGCAACCTCGAGCTATCGAATTGTTTCAATCGATAGACCCCAAGCTATGGGATGAGACGGAGAGGAATCCCCGACGTATGCTTCATCTCTTGGATGCAGAGCGCGTGGAGGAGTTATGCCATGATCGAGATTTCCTAGGCAGGATGCAGGAGCTATACGATGAGTTGCAGAGTTATCTTCAGGAGGGATCTGATAAGACTCGCCCCTCGGTGGCTTACTTTTGCATGGAGTATGGCATCAGTAATACCCTACACATCTACTCTGGAGGTTTGGGTATCCTAGCTGGGGACTATATCAAAGAGGCTAGTGACAGCAATGTAGAGCTGACAGCTGTGGGGCTATTCTATCGCTATGGATACTTCTCTCAGAGTCTTGATATAAATGGCAACCAAGAGGTGCACTATGTGCCTCAAAACTTCTACAATCTGCCCCTGGAGCCGGTCCTCGACGCGACGGGTAGTCGCCTGATACTACGCCTAGAGATGGCAACGCTCCCTGCCGCTTGCCAGGTGTGGCGCGTCCCCGTAGGGCGAGTGTCGCTCTATCTATTGGATACAGATCTCCCAGAGAATGATGATACGGCAAAGAGTATCACTCATCGTCTCTACGGAGGGGATTGGGAGAATCGTCTGAGACAGGAGTTTCTCCTCGGTATAGGAGGAACGATGCTCTTAAAGAGACTGGGTATATCGTGTGACGTGTATCATATGAATGAAGGGCATGCAGCCTTTATGAATATAGAGCGGCTAGTCAATCTTGTGGAGGATGAGGGCTTGACCTTTGACGTGGCTCTAGAGATCGTGCGAGCCTCATCGCTCTATACGGTGCATACACCCGTCCCGGCGGGACACGACTACTTTGATGAGGTAATGATAGAGCGTTACTTTGCCCCTTTCTACGGTCGATTGGGTATTTCACGTGATGATTTTATAGGTCTAGGCAAGGATAGTCGGGGAAGTGGGGGCAGATTCTCTATGAGTGTCTTAGCGCTACACACTTCACAGGAGGCTAATGGAGTGAGTAAATTACACGGTGATGTATCAAGACGGATGTTTGCTCCGGTGTGGGACGGGTTCTTCCCGGAGGAGAGCCATGTCTCCTATGTGACTAATGGGGTACATTTACCTACATGGGCTGCTCCTGAGTGGCAGAGATTCTTTGAGGAGACTTTTGGAGTGGACTACTTGCGAGGTCAAGCTCAAGAGGAGTTATGGTCTAAGATGGCAGCAGTCCCCAATGAAGAGATACGTCAGATCCGTAAGACTCTCAAAGGGCGTTTACTGCAATTGATCCGCCATACTATCTTGCGAATGCATGGTCAGATAGGTCTCTCTCCTCAATTAACAGCAGACATACTCGATAGACTACAAGAGCGAGCACTTTATATAGGATTCTCGCGACGCTTTGCTACTTACAAGCGAGCACATCTTCTTTTTGAAGATCTAGGTCATCTGGAGCAAATATTGAGCGATGAGCGGTATCCTATACGCTGTATCTTCGCAGGTAAAGCGCACCCAGCTGATGGCGGAGGTCAGGAGCTCATCAAGAGAATTATAGAGGTGAGTCGTATGCCTCAGTTCATCGGCAAGATCATATTCCTCCCAGACTATGATATAGAGCTTGCGAAGACTCTTATCCCAGGGGTGGATGTATGGCTTAATAACCCGATACGTCTCATGGAGGCTTCAGGGACATCTGGTGAAAAGGCTGAGATGAATGGAGTCCTAAACCTCTCCGTCCTAGACGGATGGTGGTATGAGGGTTATAAAGAGGGGGCTGGATGGGCTCTTTCAGCGGAGAGAACCTATACAAATCAGGCTCTCCAGGATCAGCTAGATGCGATGACGATATATCATATTATCGAGCGGCAGATTATACCTGCTTACTTTGCTGGGAAGACTATGGGCTACTCAGATACATGGATAGACTACATCAAGCGATCGATGATCTACATAGCTCCGCACTTTACCATGCGACGTATGCTGGATGATTACTATAACAGATTTTACAATAAGCTAGCGGTGCGCTCGGAATCCCTACAGCATCATGACTATAGTCAAGCTCGCGAGATCGTAGCCTGGAAGCAACAAGTAGCAGCTACGTGGGATACGATCTCCGTGCAAGATATATCTTGTCATGGTATTACATTACAACCGAATGACGATGCCCTTTATTGTGATCCGAGCTTTCGAATGACAATTGATGCCGGGTCGGTCACAGCAGATCTAATAGCTGAATTGATCGTTACTACTAGGGACGAGACCACGGGCGAGGTCAAGTTTGTGGGGAAGTACCCCTTCCATGAATGTGACTCTCGTTCGGGATCGCGACGAACTTATGAGTTAACAATCCCCTCGGCTTTGCCGGGGAAGTACCAAATAGCCGTGCGCTTGCGCCCGTACCTATCTGAGTTACCTCATCTGATGGACTTCGCCTACGTGCGCTGGATCTCCTTTTGATAGGTGATAGGGTGCAGGCGGAGTGTGCATTCTGTCTTAGCAAACAAAGGGGGCTTTTTTGTATCTTTGCGTCTGCGCCTAGTTTATTCACTACTTTGCCACTCCGTGATGTCTTTACTCGAAGAAGGTATTCTGTCCTCTACCCCTAAGGTCTCAGTCGTTGTGCCTGTATATAATGTAGAGCGGTATCTCGGCCGTTGTCTCGACAGCATCCTAGGGCAGACGATGCCTGACTGGGAGGCAATTTGCGTGGATGACGGTAGTACAGATGGGTCTACAGATATTTTAAGAGACTATGCAGAGCGGGATAGCCGATTGCGCGTGCTGTCTAAAGAAAATGGAGGTCTCTCCTCGGCGCGCAACGCCGCTACGAGAGTGGCAAGAGGAAAGTATGTCAACTATCTCGACTCGGACGACTTCATCCATTCACAGACCTTCGAGCTGACGCTAGCACTAGCGGAGAGAGATGGGGCAGATATAGTCTCGTGGGTACCAGACATGGTTTACAAACGCCGACTATTGCTTCGGAGTAAATTGGGGATATTTTACGATGCAGTACAGCCATGGAGCCTATCTAAACGGTATGATCTAGATGCTATCCCTACGGTCTGTACGGATGAAGTGGTGAAGCATACAACTAATCATCGGCGGGGGGATGGAGTCAAAGACCCAATTCGTTACTTCTATGCATGGCGCCATCTGATACGTAGGGAGCTCGCTCAGGAGAACCCGTTTGTTGAGGGACTGAAGTTTGAGGATTTCCCTTGGTGGAGCGATATGATCCTTCGCTCACCTCGTGTAACGATTACACGACTACCCCTCTACTATTATTATTATAATAAGGCTTCGATTACCAGTGCGTCGTCGGAGTGTGACAAGATAACGCATTGGATAGCTGGGATCAGTCACTCTTACCCTCAGTATGTCTCGATAGGCTCGCAGGTCAAAAGAGAGTGCTGGATGCGACAATGTCTCTGGGCTGTCGTGAGCGATCGAATCTCTATGCAACTATACAAGGTGCAGGATGAGGAGAGTCGTGAGAAACTTATACCGCTACTTAGAAATTTATGGGATATGGAGGTCTTTGCAGCTCCCTATGATAGGAGCACGAAGTATCATCAAGGTCGTATTAAAGAGTATATTGGTCTGTGATACCTTACGTTGTCCTACTGGGCTTGATGCTGCTCTTTACGGGATTGTACTATAGAGATAAGCGGTTCGAGGAGCTCTATTTGCTTTTTACCTTTGTCCTATTGGTTGGCTTTGCGGGATTGAGAGTCGGATTGGGACAGGACTATGAAGTGTATGAGAATGGCTACAATTGGACCAACTCAATCTCTTTTCAAGCTTTTGAACCGCTATGGCGTTGGCTGATCCTCGCCATGCATGCAATGGGATTGACTCTGCGATCTTTTCTTTTACTTACCTCTGCTATTACCATCGCACTCCTATTATATGGTATGCGACGGTTATCTCTTTCGTATCCTCTTGGGGTACTCTTTTTCGTCCTCTTTAACACAGGCTATCTGGAGACACTCAATGGAGTGCGACAGTGTCTTGCTTTGATGATTACTTTTGCGGCATTTCACCTTTATGTAGAGCGAAGGTACTGGAGGTTTTTCCTCTGGGTCGCATTTTCCTGCATGGTACACAGCTCCTCAGTGATATGGTTTGCTCTCCTACCTTTAATGGCGATAAGATGGGACTGGAGAGTCCTCGTGGGCTTGCTTGTGGTAACACTTGCGGTAGGGGATCCGCTCCTAAAAATTGCAGGGAGTGTACTCGAGCCGATACTCCCCGAGCGGTATGCTTTTTATATATCTGGGCGAGGGATTGACGCACACCAAGGATGGATCAATATACTAATTCAGAATGGTATGACACTCCTGCTCCTCATTGGCTCGCTCTATCTTAATAAGGAGCAGTATAGGGCGACACATTTGGCAATCTTATTGGTTGTCTTTAGTAGCCTAATATACAATTGTACACTCTCATCAGATGTTGCAATGCGCTTTATGTATAATCCGGGCATTATGATCTGTGTGGCATTACCTAATCTACTCATATCTGTGAGGGATCATTGGTACCAGATAGCTATTACTGGGTTGATAATTCTCTATGCTCTCCTAACAGTTAATAATGTAATGGATCCTAACAGCTCCGTGCATACCTATCAGTGGATCTATGATCAGTATATATATACGCCTGCACTATGGTAACCAGAGATCCAATGACTCCTAGAGGGCTCGCCTTTGTCGTTAATCAAATACGTCCTCAAGGACCTTTATTTGTCATAAGAGACATAGTCTCCAGTCTTCCTGAGGGGTATTACAAACCCTATATTATACAACTTTGTTCGTTGGAGCCCGAGGGAGAGCTGATGGCTGACGAACTACAAGCGATGGGCTGTGAGATTATCGAGTTGGGCTTTACACGGGGGCAGCTGGAGTTATTTCCTCGTTCTGCGTCTAAGATGCTTGATGAGTGCTTGCGGCAATACCATATAACATTTGTACATAGTCACACTTACCAACCGGATATTGTCACAAGTTACTTGGCGAATAGCTATATAACTCTGACGACACAGCATAATATTGCTAAGCTAGACTTCAATTATGGGAAGGGGCGTTTACTAGGGGACTATATGTGTCGTCGTTTGATGCGAGCATTATCTCGTTATCATGACGTCGTCAGTATCTCGTCGGTATGTCAGGAATACTATCGTAAACACTTGCCTACTAGGGTCAGCGTCTATGTAGCACCCAATGGTATTGATAATAATCTCTTTGCACCTACCGAGACTAGAGAAGAGCAGATCCAACTGCGTCGTAACCTAAATCTTCCGGAGCAAGGATACTTGATAGTATCATGTGGATCTCTAACCAATCGTAAGGATCCTATAACCATACTACGAGCGTTGCGTCGACTAAAAAGACAGCGTAGACTGCCAAGTAATTTACGTTTGATAGTCCTCGGAGAGGGGAGATTAGCCAGACGTTGCAAGTGCATTGCTAAACCTTTGGGTGAGCAAGTCCAGTTCGTTGGCTTTACAAATCAAGTCTCATCCTACTTTAAAGCTTCTGATGCCTTGGTAACGGCTAGTCGCTCAGAGGGGTTTGGCCTAAATGTGATAGAGGGGGTATCCGCTGGTTGTGTCGCCATTCACTCGAATTTGCCTATCTTTGACGAAATATTAAAAGACGTACCACAGATGGATGCTTTGCGCTTTGATTTGGGGAATGTATCCCAATGTGCAGAATGTATACTAAAAGCACCCTCCGTAACGTTTGATAGGCAAGAGATGTTGGCAGTAGGAAAAAACTATAGCCGGGAGCGAATGGCTTTGCGTTACCATCGTATCTACCAGCAGCTATTGCGTAAATATCTCAGATGAATTAAATAGACGAAAAAGAGGTGCTAACGACAGGCTCTATAGTACTCTACAAGAGCAATGCAATATTTGTGGAGCAGATCATCGAGGACTTTTTTCAGACGCCCTCACATCTGCAGGTAGAGACTGCCAAGCTTCTCTACTTGATTGACAACTCGCCTACGGATGAGCTGCGCTATTTATCAGAACTGCCTATAGGAGTAGGACGTATCCACTATGAGCATCAAGCGAGTAATGAGGGTTTTGGCAAGGCTCATAACATAGCGATACGCAGAGCTCATGCAGAGGGCGCACGCTATCATGTGATCATCAATCCCGATGTGCGCTTTGACGAGACCGTACTGGACACTTTGACTGTCTATATGGAGGAGCATGCAGAGGTGGGATTGGTGTCACCCCTCGTCTATTATCCCGACGGGCGACCGCAGCAGCTCTGTAAGCTCTTACCAAGGCCTTGGGATGTCCTTTTGCGTCGCTTTTCTTTCAGTCAATGGGTACGGGATAAGATCAATAAGCGATATGAGATGCATTGGTTAGACTATAGCAGACCCGTTGAGGTCCCTTATTTGTCGGGATGCTTCATGTTCATTCGCATGGATGTCTTGGAGAGGGTCGGGGGCTTTGACGAGCGCTATTTTATGTATGTCGAGGACATCGACCTCTCCAGGCGTATTGGACAAATCTCCAAGACCGTGTGCCATCCAGATGCTAAGATTACTCATGTGCACAGTCGCGGGTCTTATCATGATGCGAAACTGTTATGTCACCATATCTCATCTATGGTCAAATACTTTAATAAGTGGGGATGGTGGTGCGACGATGAGCGTAAGCGGGTTAATGCTTGTTATATACCTAAAGGAAAGACTCTATGAGCGAGAGGGTACTCCTGTCTGTCATCATCCCAGTATACAACGGGGCGGAGACCATCGCACGCTGTTTAGATACATTGGTTGCTATCCCTGAGGCGACCGGTCGTCTTGAGATTATTATGATCAATGATGGTAGTACGGATGAAACCTTGGCTGTGTTGGAAAGCTATAAAGTCCTGTACCCCTACCTCTCCATACAAGTTATTTCACAGATCAATCAAGGGCAATCGTTTGCACGTAACAAAGGATTAGCATTAGCCACTGGAGAGTATATTTGGTTTGTTGACGCTGATGATTGGGTGGATAGTGAGATCGCAGGTTATCTGCTCTCTCTTGTTGCAGAGGCATCGTACGATATGCTTTGTTTTGGAGTACGAAATCGGGGTGATAGAGGAGAAGATGTTTCCTATGGCTGGATGGATACTTCTCTTCATGACTTCGAGAAACTTACACACATAGACGGGACGACGTTACTGACAAAGTACAATCTATCGGGGAGTGTCTGTCCGTTTTTTTGGCGGCGTAATCTATTGGAAGCTCACCAAGCGCACTTTGTGGGGGGAATCCTTCATGAGGATGCGCTTTTTTATTGGCATTACACAGCGTACGCCGAGCATGTCCTACTGATACCGAGAGTAGCATATTACTATTACCAGAGAGCAGACTCTTCTATTCACACGCCAGGGACTTTGCAGCTACGAGCCTTCTCGCGCTTGGAGGGGGCCTTGAGATTATTGCAGTATGCTGAGGAGATCCCATCACTGCGTCACTTCTACCTCGTTCACGCATCGACAAATTATCGGCTGAGTTTGAGGATGATAGCTTGTTATGGTACCTTTTCTGAGCTCAAAAGCTATACTAGTATGATGAAGCAAAAGGGAGACTACAAACTACTCATGCGTTATGCTGGTCGTAAGGGAGCTCCGCTCATTTATCTAGCGCACAGGGACCCTTGGCTCTTCAATCTAATAGCTCACATTCTCCCTCCTGTAGCATAGAGATTTATGTATCGTAACGGCATTAAGAGGCTACTAGATATAATCTGCTCTCTACTAGGGTTGATTATCTTATCTCCATTATTTTTAGTGGTGATTGTCGTGATGCTATTTTCCAACAGGGGGACTGGTGTCTTCTTTGCTCAGGCAAGACCCGGACGGGGGGAGAGACTTTTTAATATGTATAAGTTCAAGTCGATGACAGATGAGAGGGATAATCAGGGCAGACTACTCCCGGACGATAAGCGGATAACTGCTATTGGGCGTTTCATTCGTAAGACATCAATAGATGAATTACCCCAGCTCTGGAATGTCCTTCGTGGGGATATGAGCCTTGTGGGGCCTAGACCTTTCTTGGCAGAGTATGTGCCGACTTCTCAGGCAAACAAGGTCAATATCACAAATGTATCCATAGAGGGGCGCCCGATAACTATCACCACTCATCAGCGCAGGCGATACGAAGTGCGCCCTGGTATCACGGGGCTCGCTCAGATCAATGGGCGCAATAAGTTGAGCTATCAGCATCGGTTTAAATATGATGTGTGGTATGTCGATCACATCTCCCTAGCCTTGGACGTAAAGATCCTCTTGAGGACCGTCATACCGACGATTCGGATGCAGGGCATAACAGTAGCAACAAGTAGACCCTCAGATACGATGTAAATAGGCAAATAGTCTTAACTGTTGCTTATCTCGAGAATATTTACTTACTTTGCGGTAGAACTCAAAAATCATTTAGTTATCACAGCCTATAGGATAGACAGCTACCTTTTATAAATGTAAAGGATACTCTCTATATATGACTACACTCCGTATGTGCAGCGATGATGAACTCGTCTGCCAGTATCGTGAGGGCTGTGATGGGGCTTTTGCAGAGCTCCTCCATCGGTACGAGACCGATATACATAATTATATCTATCTGACAGTCGCTGATAGCGATGTTGCCGATGATCTTTTTCAGGAGATCTTTATCAAGGTAATACGAGCCTTGAGAGAGGGTAAGTATTGCGCCGATGGTAAGTTCAAGTCTTGGCTCTTGCGCTTGACGCACAATATGATAATGGATCACTTCCGCTCTGAGCGGCGCTCGCTCTATGTGACTAACTATGATGCTAACCAGCAAATATTAGATCTGACGCCAGCAAACGATCTCCCTGAGGACTATTTTGATGATCAGGAGGCTCTATATTATCAACTCTCTCTCTGTGTCGAAGACCTACCGGAGGTACAAAAAGAGGTACTTAAGATGCGCATCTACGAGGATATACCCTTTAAGGAAATCGCAGAGCGGACTCAGGTGAGCATCAGTACTGCACTAGGGCGTATGCGCTACGCACTGATCAATCTGCGTAAGATGGTTCGAGAGCGCAATATTGCGTCTGTCTGAGCGTTTAGTTCGTGTAGGATGAGACTGAGAGAAGCAAGGCTTAATTCTCGGCTTTATCTCGGCACAATATAGACGCTCCTATGGATATACGAATACCTTATCTAACCCCCACAGCATTATCTCAAGCATTAGAGATGGCTATGCTTGCTAGACGCTCTGCCCGTCATCAACGTGTGATGCAACAGCTATCAGATCTTGCGAAGAGATAGGAGGTGTTTTATTACAAATGTCAAGGATAAGACTATGGGCGAGGCTTGTGGCGCGGGTGGTGGGTATCCATATTTTCGTCACTTCTAGTGCTTCATCTGACATCCTGCTGGCGGCTTCTCTTGCTCAGGGATAGGGGAAGGCACCTCTGAGAGACTACAGTTTTTGTGTAGCACTCTGTTTGTCGAGATGATGGCTGGCAGAGGTGGGCTTTTCTTGTTATGGGGTATACATGATGCTAAAAGAGGGAAGAGCTTAGACATCTCTTGGGTGTCTAAGCTCTTCTTGTGCATCTATTGAAAACGAATAGAGAGGAGAGCGTGCCCTCTCTAGTGTCTCTACCTATGAGTAGAGGTTGAGTTGTATTAGCTTACTTTTTGAGAAAGTCCTGTACGTTGTCGTTAGGTACCATCTCCTCTTGGAAAGTATAAGCCCCAGTCTTAGGCGACTTGACCATCTTAATGACCTTAGAGAATGCACGACCATCGCCAGTTCTAAAGGTTGCAACCGATTTTTTAGCCATTGTCCGTAGTTCTTATAGAGTTAGTAAGGAGGTTTGATTATTTGATCTCACGGTGTAGCGTGTACCGCTTGAGTATAGGGTTATACTTCTTTAGCTCTAGACGCTGGGTCGTATTCTTTCTATTCTTCGTCGTGATATAGCGAGAGGTGCCTGGCATGCCACTCTCTTTGTGCTCTGTGCACTCGAGTATCACTTGTACTCGATCGCCTTTACCTTTCTTAGCCATAGTAAGTGAGTGTAGTTAAGGAGTGAGTGGTTATTTATTTCTTGAGGTCTAGGTAGCCAGCATCGCTAGCACGCTTGAGGGCTTCGTTGAGACCTATTCGATTGATGAGCCGGAGTCCTGCTGCTGAGATCTTCAGCGAGATCCAACGGTCCTCTTCAGGCCAATAAAACTTTTTACGGAAGAGGTTAACATCAAAGGTGCGCTTCGTACGGCGCTTAGAGTGAGACACATTATTTCCCACCATAGCCTTCTTACCGGTGATCTGACATATCTTAGACATGACGGTGTAGTATTTCTTTATACTTATACGATGTTTCTTCGAGAATGATATAGCCCCTCCGTAAGCATCATTTAGGATGGATCTACAATTCAGACTGCAAAGTAACGCAAATATTTTGACAAAAGCAAATTCCCGTACTTTTAGACCCTTCGTGGGGGGGGGGTACAGCTTACCCAATTTATCCCCGAATGGTTAAATAACAATTTCGGAGTAGTCAATTGAGCATACGGTGATGAGTGATCGGATATCCCGGAATTAGTGATAGATAATCCCGTGATAGATCTCCAATCACTCCGTAAGGGTCGCTCCTCCTCGTGGCAATGAGATAATTAGTATCTTTGCAGGCGTTTATAGCTTCTCTATAAAGGTGTGGAGAGCTAGAGCAAAGTTTGATTACATCTTATACTCATCATACATCCATCATATGTCGCTACAGTGTGGTATCGTAGGGCTCCCCAATGTTGGCAAGTCGACATTATTTAACTGCTTATCCAATGCTAAGGCTCAGTCTGCAAACTTCCCTTTTTGTACAATAGAGCCTAATGTTGGTGTGATTACGGTGCCTGATGAGCGGCTGAATAAGTTGGTCGAGATGGAGCACCCTAAGCGTACGGTGCCAGCGACGGTGGAGATCGTAGATATTGCGGGGCTAGTCAAGGGCGCTAGTCAAGGAGAGGGGCTGGGCAATAAGTTCCTCTCTAATATCCGAGAGACAGACGCCATCATACATCTCCTGCGATGCTTCGACGATGATAATATAACCCACGTGGATGGCTCAGTGGATCCTGTGCGTGATAAGGAAATCATCGATACGGAGTTGCAGCTTAAGGATCTGGAGACTGTCCAGGCGCAACTGAAGAAATATGAGAGACAGGCTCAGACTGGGGGGGATAAGCAGGCGAAAATTCGTGTAGAGCTACTCAAGCGCATTGAGAGGGCTTTACTGCAGGGACTTAATGCACGCTCGGTCGCGCTAGAAAATAAAGACGAGGAGCTGGCTCTTAAAGATCTATTCCTACTAACTGCAAAGCCCGTCCTCTACGTTTGCAATGTCGATGAGGCTAGTGCTACCCAGGGAAATGACTATGTAGCAGCTGTGAGAGGTGCGATAGCCCATGAGGGTGCGGAGCTATTGATTGTCTCAGCGCACATAGAGAGCGAAATCGCAGAGCTAGAGGAGTACGATGAGCGTCAACTATTCCTCCAAGAGTTGGGCCTGGAGGAGACGGGTGTAAACCGTCTCATCCGTGCTGCTTATAAGCTACTTAATCTAGAAACATTCTTTACTGCAGGTCCCGATGAGTGTCGAGCTTGGACCTTTGTGCGAGGGAGTAAAGCTCCTCAGTGTGCGGGTATTATCCATACAGACTTCGAGCGTGGTTTCATCCGTGCTGAGGTGATCAAGTATGAAGATTACATACGCTACGGGTCAGAGACCGCGGTCAAAGAGGCTGGTCGCATGGCTGTCGAGGGCAAGGAGTATGTAGTACAAGATGGTGATATCATGCACTTCCGGTTTAATGTTTAGCCCAAGGACTCATAAGATCAATATATAACCCTCTAACAGAATCCTATTCATGCCCGACAAAATCCTTATTGCTGACTTTGGGTCACAGACGACTCAGCTCATAGGACGTCGTTTGCGAGACCTTAATACCTACTGCGAGATCGTCCCATACAACAAGATCCCGCAGGACCTGACAGGAATACGAGGTGTCATATTATCGGGTAGTCCCTACTCGGTTTATGCTCCCGAGGCGTTTCGTATAGATCTATCCGCCATACGAGGGCGTCTCCCCATCTTAGGTATTTGCTATGGGGCCCAACTGATCGTGGCCCAACTGGGTGGTGTCGTCGAGAACTCTAATACACGTGAGTATGGAGCCTCCACGCTACAGCTGGTCGATACTACAGATCCGCTACTCGCAGGGTTGTCATCACAACATACAGTATGGATGTCTCATGGAGATACAATTACAAAACTTCCCGGTGGCTTTAAGGCGATTGCCTCAACCCCCTCTGTGATGTATGCAGCATATAGGATCCTCGGAGAGGAAACTTGGGGGGTACAATTCCATCCGGAGATACATCATAGTGAGGAGGGGCTGCAGCTTCTCGACAATTTCGTCACACTTTGCGGTGTAAAGGGAGAGTGGTCTTCGGAGTCCTTTATAGAAAGTAGTATAGCTGCGATTAGGGAGCAAGTAGGATCCGAACAGGTGATTATGGCTCTCAGTGGAGGAGTCGACAGTTCCGTCGCTGCGGTCTTACTACATCGAGCTATAGGAGACCAGCTTACTTGCATATTTGTGGACCATGGATTGATGCGATTAGGTGAAGCAGATCAGATCTTAGCCGATTACAAGAATTTGGGACTGGGGTGTGTCAAGGTTGATGCTCGGAGTAAGTTCCTTGGCGATCTCGCAGGCATTCGAGATCCGGAGGCTAAGAGAAAGATCATCGGGCGGGACTTCATTGAGGTTTTTGAGGCTGAAGCGCGCAAGCTGCCACAAGCACGTTGGCTAGGACAAGGGACCATCTACCCAGATATTATCGAGTCAATCAATATAACAGGCAAGGTAATCAAGAGTCATCACAATGTAGGAGGTCTGCCTGAACGGATGAACTTGAAACTTGTAGAGCCATTAAAGCATCTTTTTAAGGACGAGGTACGTCGCGTGGGACTGGCTCTTTCGATGCCACGGCACATGATTTTCCGACATCCGTTCCCTGGTCCCGGTCTAGGTATTCGAGTGCTTGGGGAGGTAACACCAGAGAAAGTCTCTATCCTCCAGCAGGCAGACCACATTTATACTGACATGCTCCGCAAGCGTAACCTATACGATGAGGTTTGGCAAGCGGGGGCCATACTGCTTCCTGTGCAAAGCGTTGGCGTTATGGGCGACGAGCGTACCTACGAGTACACAGTAGCTCTGAGAGCCGTGACGAGTGTCGACGCTATGAGTGCTGACTGGGCTCATCTACCTTACGATTTCCTTGCGGAGGTCTCTAACGAAATCATTAATAAGGTGCCTGGTGTCAATCGTGTATGCTATGATATATCGTCCAAGCCTCCCGCAACGATTGAGTGGGAGTAATCTGGATAACACGTACTCGACCTACCCTTTAATCTCTATTAATCAATATGTCCACCTATCAAGCTATCGATAGTCGCAAAGTAACAACACGGAGACTACTTGAGATGAAAGAGCGTGGAGAGAAGATCTCTATGCTCACCGCGTACGACTACTCCTCTGCACGTCTTATAGATGCGGCGGGGATGGATGTCATCCTTGTCGGAGACTCTGCCAGTAACGTGATGGCGGGAAATGTGACCACTCTACCAATTACCCTTGACCAAATGATATATCACGGCAAGAGTGTCATGAAAGCGGTACAGCGAGCTCTTGTCGTCGTTGATTTACCCTTTGGTACTTATCAGGGTAATTCGAAGCTAGCATTGGAGAGTGCTGTACGTGTCATGAAGATCACTCATGCTGATGCCATTAAGATAGAGGGAGGTGCTGAGATACGTGACTCTATAGAGCGTATACTATCCGCAGGAATCCCCATTATGGGGCACTTAGGGCTCACCCCTCAGTCGATTAATAAGTTCGGCTCTTACGCAGTGCGGGCTAAGGAGCGAGAGGAGGCGGACAAGCTATTAGCCGATGCTCAGCTGTTAGAGGAGTTAGGCTGCTTTGCCCTTGTGTTGGAGAAAATTCCGGCCCCCCTAGCTGCAAAGGTAGCCTCTCAATTAACCATCCCTGTCATAGGTATTGGAGCCGGTGGAGGTGTCGATGGACAGGTACTTGTCATGCACGATATGCTGGGAGTCACACAGGGGTTTAGCCCTCGTTTTCTGCGTCGCTATGCAGATCTAGGCACGATCATCACTGAGGCTGTACAGCACTACATAGCGGATGTCAAGAGTCAGGATTTCCCAAATGAGGAGGAGTCTTATTAGTAGTGAATAGATATCCCCCCCTTTGACCAGAAGCAAAAGCAGAGGTGCTACTAGTTGTTGCTAATAGCACTTTTTCCTTTATGAGAGTTGCATCTAGTGATTATTAGTTGATAAAGAGTGTTCAGACCTGTGATGAAACAGATCTCCATCCTCATTCCTACCCACAACTATGATTGTAGTCTACTCATACAGATGCTACGAGCAGAGATACTACACTCGGGAATCGACGGAGAGATCATCCTAGGCGACGACTGTTCGGATGAGTATTATGCCAAGATCTATGAGACCCTACAGAGTGAGGGACTGATCACTCTCATACGTTCAGGTAAAAATCTCGGTGCAGGGCGTATGCGTAACTATTTAGCCCGGCGAGCCTCTGGCGAGCAACTACTCCTCATCGACTCTGACACGATCCTAGCTTCCGACACCTTTATACAAGATTACCTGCAGGTTGCCAGCCTTGATAGAGTTATCGTCGGGGGATTCGTCTATCCTCGGGAGTCACCCCCGAAAAATAAGCGATTACGCTATAAGTATGGTCAGAAGGTTGAGACACGCTCTCTCACCGAGCGACAACAATCTCCCTGGCAGGGCTTCGTTAGTATGTGCTTTTTAGTACCCCGTCGGCTATTCCTTATCGAGGGCTTTCCCGTGGATATGGGTATGGGTTACGAAGATGCTTACTTTGGCTACCGACTAGGCGAGAGAGGTATCCCAATTATTCATATCGATAATCCCGTCATACATGCGCTCAAAGAGACTAGTGACCAGTATCTAGACACCACAGAGCGGTATGTCGAGAACCTCTACCAGCATCGCGAGCTCCTCGCTCCCTGCCCCATACGGCTCCTACAGCTCTACCGACGACTGCAACGAGTAGGTCTCGTACCGCTTTGCCGCTCTATAGCTCCCGCTTTTAAGCCCGCCCTACGTTGGCAACTTACCTCTAGTCATCCTTGGCTACCCCTCTTCTCTCTCTATAAGCTACTCCATCTCTGTTCGCTTCGTGGCTGAAAGAAAGCTCTCATTCCCGAATAGATGATCGACAATTACGAAGTAACCAATCTTTTATTCCCGAATCGGCAAGTAATAATTAGGGTATGACTGAACGAGCATTCCGGAGTAAATGCTCGTCGATTGTGTAGGGAGCGACCGTCGGTTACTCCCTACACAATTAGCACCCTTGAGATAATGAGGTTTGCTTACAAGGGAGTGTAAAATCTTGAAGTAAGAGCTGAGTGTTAAACTGTGTGTATATTTTGGCGGTGTGAGAATATATTGCTATACTTATCCCCAAGAGGGAGAGAGTGTGCGCTGATCCCTTGTCGAGTCGGCCCCGGATTTTAGACGGTAGATAATAGTGCTATAAGTTATCCTCGTCGGGAATTCATTGCATCAAGCGACTGGGTCCTGTTGCCTTACGCCATACTTCCTTTTCTCCACTCTCGCATTCCTAACCAAACAATATATTATGGAAATGAAAAACAAATACTTTGTACGGGGAGTCTTAGTGGGTATTGTGCTTCTAAGCTCTATATTTATCTCGCTAGGACAATACGTTTGGCGAGATGTCTACTCTGCAGATGCGACTAGCTATGCAATACGAAGTGACGGCACACTCTGGGCTTGCGGTTGGAACGATGAGGATCAACTCGGCTATACAACAACCGGCGATCGCTCCTCTGAGTGGCACTCAATGGGAGAAGACCACGGCTGGATTATGATGTCAGGCTCGAGAGGAACTGGCTTTTTCCTCAAGAATGACGGCACATTGTGGACTGTAGGTGCTGCTACAAAGGGTGTATCCGGCGTGGGTGACGGCAAGAAAAATCGAACCCTTACTCGAATCGGGACAGACAACGACTGGGTGTATGTAGCCTCTTCTCACTTTTGGGGCAACAATGGCTTTGCGATTAAGAAGGATGGCACGCTCTGGGGGTGGGGCGATAACACCTATAAGCAGCTACTTGATCTAAATAAGGTGGTCACAGTCCCAACGCAAATCGGTACGGATAATGACTGGGTGAAGGTTGTATCCGGTGAGAGCAATGTTATTGCCCTGAAGAAGGATGGTACACTCTGGGCTTGGGGTAGTAATTTTAATAGAAATCTGGGATTACCTAAGACGTCTCCTAAAATGATAAAGACACCGACACAGATAGGTAGCGACAGTGATTGGGCGGATGTTGTCATCATGTCTCGTCGCACTTATGCGCTAAAGCGAGACGGCTCTGCCTGGGGGTGTGGCGATAATAATGGGAACTTCCTATTTGGGACTGAAGATCCTGAATCCCCTGAGACCATATACGAGTTTACAAAACTCGACTATGGCACATCGCCTATTACAATTGAGGGGTACCCTAATGGCACTATAGTGGGCTGTGGAAGCCGTGGAGCCATTGACCGAATTAAGATCTGGGGTATCAATGAAGATGGATTCCTCGGAGACGGCAAAGGAGTGATTTATCAAGGCTCTTATGAGCAGATCCCCTGGACCTCGACTCCTATCGAGCCTTTACTACCTAAAGGAAAGAAGTATAGAAAGATTACAGCCGGAGAAGCATACGTCATAGTCATCACGACAGAGGGAGAGATGTATGCTTGGGGTCGAAATAAAGGAGGACAGCTAGGGGATGGAACAGATGTTTCTCTGCTGACAACAGCTTTTAGGAAAGAGCCAACTCTTATCCCATGTCCTCAAGAAAAGATAGGAGATCCCGAGCCTACGTACATTGAGTTCAGGATACAGTCTTTTTCAAAGTATATCAATCAGCGCCCAGATGCCCTAAAGAAAGACCTAGAGAAGGCGTGTATTGACCCAGTAGGGATGGAGTATCAGGTGAAGCTCTATGATAAGCCCTTTGTCTTGTCAGTGCATCTTGATGCAAATGGACTCGTAGATCAACTCTCCCTCTCTCCAGTCCTGAGCGACAAATCTCTAGATGATTGGCTGGAGATTATCTCTAAGAGTGAGAGTGACGCTGCTGAATGGGGACGTTTTTTGGGAACAAGATTCCATGGACCTTCTTCAGGAATTAAGAGGACACTCAGTGAGACGATCGAATTTGTCCGGGGGGCTAACCTCGAGGATTATAGGATCACGTCGACTTTTAACCCAGTATCAGGAGTGTACTTCGTCCCGGAGATTGCACATGGAGTGTTTTCTTATCAGATGATCCGTAGTTACTACCCGTTTGCTCTGGAGGATCTTGTCGATCTCTTAGGTTATGACTACGAGTCGCTCTATAATGAGCATTACTATATCTCCTACAAGATGAAAGCGTGGGGCTTGAGTTACATTTACCTCCCCTATGCTCGGGATAAGAAAAATAACATCTTCAACATAAGTGCTATAGAGAGCAAAGAGGGCGGTAAGGTGAGAGAGGTAGACGTTTATCTGAATGAAGAGGATAATAAGGACGTGGAGAAGTCTACTAATATTTGGATTTACCACGCGCAGCAACTCGTGCAGTCTGGTACAAGTTACAAGCTTTATGCTACAGATGCTTTTGGATCGATCACACAAACTTTCGAGACATTAGACGAGGCAATCAATTTCTTGCGTAACGATCAGCGAAAGAGTGGCGTCACGCTCTCCTCAGCGAGGGAGTCGGCATTGGCGCAAATTAGCTGGGTCATCAATAATAAGTCGACCTTTGCGACGATAATCTATGCTCCTGCCAATGTTGCTCTTTCTTTCGATCTCCCTCAGGGTGAGTCCCTTTCTATAGAAGCTTATGCTGATGGACCCCTGAGTGTAGATTGGGGTGACGGGGTCCAAGCCTCTGTAAAGAGTGGAAGGATCTCTGGCAAGCTACTAGGTGAGCATATCAAGCTCTACGGAAATATTACCAGCTTAGACTGCTCTTCGAGTAAGGTTAAGGCAGTGGCTTGTAGAGCTGACCACATGAAAGAGCTAGCTTGTAGTGGCAACCAATTGACTAAGCTAGATCTAAACGGCATGCCTCTCCTGGAAAATTTAGACTGTGAGAACAATCAGCTCACATCACTACAGCTTGGTGGCATAAGATCTCTAAAGAAGCTCCTCTGTGCTGGGAATAAGATTGCTAAAATCAATCTAGAGAAGCTCCAAGATTTACAGAGACTTTCTTGTGCCGATAACGAACTTCAAGAGCTTGATCTGTCACACTGTGGCAATCTGCTCAATCTAAACTGCTCGAATAACCGTCTGAAGAGTATTCTGTTGGCAGATAATATGCCTCTTGTGCAGTTAAGCGCACACAATAATCAGCTCGAGAGCCTACGATTAGACAAGCTCTCTCAGCTCCAGAGACTGATATTATCTAAAAATAAATTGACTTCCTTGGACCTTCGCCCTAGCACATTGCTGGAAAGTCTTGACCTCTCACATAATGGCTTGGCGACTCTGCAGATGAATAAAATGGATAAGATCCAAGAGTTCATCGTAAGAGATAATAATCTCAAGACGATCGACTACTCTTTAATCCCTAACGTGATGCGCTTGAATCTTGGTCGCAACGAGATTTGCCACTACGATATGACACACAATTTGAAGCTCAGAGACCTTTCTACATACGACAATGAGATGAGTGCTGACGCCTTTGACTTGCTCGCTACGTCTCTTTACAGTAGAGCGGGAGAGGTAGAGGGGCACTTATACCTCTTGTCGGATAAGAAGCTCAAGACGCCATGTCTGACAGTAAATGGTGTAAAACAGCTTCAAGAGAAGAACTGGAAGCTCTACCGGATTGAGGAGCTGCCTGACGGAGGTATTGTAGAGAAAGAGCTCTCTAACGAAGAGATACAGCAGTTACTTAGTCTGGCTCCTACACCGACACAGCAAGATATTCGGATTTATCCGAACCCGACCTCTGACTATCTTTACATCACAGGTCTTGTAGCGCGCTCTATTGTCACTCTCTATACGTCAGAGGGGGAGGAAATCTTGAGCACGATAACAGGAGGTGATGGAGATGTGAAACTATATCTTGCAGCCCTGCCACATGGAGTCTACTACCTACAAATAGCTCGACACAGTTATCCCGTCGTAGTGACTCATTAGTACGTGATCGCTATAGTAGGAGGCTGTTGCATAGAGCTTGTTATGCAGCAGCCTCTTATTCTGTAAAGAGAGGTCAGCTTTTTGGGTATAGTCGAATGAGGGTTCCGGAGTAGCCGATTCGTCATTCCCGAATCATCAAATGACAATTAGGGAATACTCGAACTCTCGTTCCCGAATTGATGAGCAACGATTACTGGATGAAATGGTAGGTGCCCCTGGAGTCACGGCTTGCCCTTCTCGTATTCAGTAAATATTGATGGCGATGCCAGTGTTTGACTATTTTGACTTTAGTTGTTGATGATTAGATGGTGGTTATCTGCCTATTGGGGATTATTGTATGGAGACCTCGAGGCTATTTGATCCCTGGTGGTCGCGCGCTCTACTCCATATGGCGAAGTCATCGATCTGAGGAGTCTGCATCGGGCTTTGTCTTATTGAAAAAAAGTGAAGCATATTTAGTTGGAGGACTTTTAATGTTAAACTGTGTGCAATCCTTGGGGCGGGTGAAGGTATATGTATATATTCGTCAGCAGAAGAAAAAGATGTTGGTACTGGCAATCTTTTACTGAGGATTTTCACGAGGAGGGTTTACTCTCTCCCAGTAATGCTCGCACCGCCACCTCCTCACTCGCATCTCTAACCAAATATATACACTTATGAAGCAGCCTTTAGGTCATTTGGTGCTCCTTCTCTTACTGTCCCTGCTCGCAGTAGTTTCTTGTACTAACCCAGAGCCCACATCATGGACTCCCTCCGGATCTCCAAGTCGGGTGAAAGTTGAGTTTATCGTTACGCCCTCCATTTTTACGGCAGAGGGCGGAGTCGGTAATGTGAGAGGGCTGCTCAAAGAGTTCACCTCCCATGGGGAGCAGCTCAAAGAGGTCCCTCTAGATAACTCGGGCTTTACATTGTCGCTTAGGTCTGGAGATCCTGCGTTAATCACGGTAGATGATGTTGGGAAGCAGTTTACGGTCTCAGGGGGAGTCGAGGAGATGACATTTGTCCTTCTGGCTAAAGTCAAGGGAAATGACAAGCTCATGCAAGAGATCTCTATTAAGCGAGAAGCAAAGAAGGAGCCCACACCAGTGGTAATACACCCTCTCGAATACGTAGCAGAGTACAACGTGGCCCCAGCGGGTGATAGATTTGTAACGACGCATGACACGGGGGTGAGTGGCTTTTACACCTTCGAAGACGCAGTGGCGAGGTTTGCTGCAATTACAATATCGGGGAGCCCGTACCATCTACCCTCCATCGACGAGTGGCGAGCTATTATACCTGCTCTGCCGAGTAACACGAACTTTTGCTTGAAGTTTGACAAGAGTGACAAATTATTTACGGATGTCGAGGAGTCTGTAGCACTACGAGGAGAGACGATTATCTCTAGGAATGACTATCGTATGGGGCTTAACGAAGTAAGCTACGGGGTCCGCTTTAAGGATACACCCCTAGCCTCCGCATGGCGGTATGAATACGCCAATCAGGGAGACCAGCAAATCCTAAAGGTTACGTCACGACTGCTAGCTAAGGATGAGAATGTATCGATAGAGATGGTGGCAGATCCCGCATTTTGGCAAGAGCATAATGGTAAAGATATCGTACGATATTTCCCAGCTTCTGGGTATAAGATGGATGTTGATGGAGATACCCTCTATGGAGGAAGTGATGGTAGCTTTTGGTCTGCTACGGCAAAGAGTGATAAGAATGCTTGGGGTATGTACTTCTATTACGAAGAGGCTCACCTCTATGACCTTAGTCCTAGGAGTTTCCTCCGAAGTGTACGTCTATTCTTAGGGAAGTGACAATCTGTCTATCTATGGGGTAAGATGTGAGAGTAGTGTAAGCTTTTTAATAATCAAACGACAAGAACGAGACAGACCTGTGTATCAGTCAATGTAAACCGCGTGAGTTTGCTCCTATTTGAACCAGATATTAGTTCCTAAGGGGGCTGGATCTCTTGCCTATGTTGTAGCCTTTATGAAGATTGCTCTAAGAAATTTGAAGGTCAAGCAACCCAATAACTGTATTCGTATCCCTTGGGGGCTGAAGCCTTTATTCCTACTCTGTTTCTGTGTACAACTTAGTCTAGGATGGCTTTTTGCCCAGAGTGAGGCGATATCTCTTGAGACAACTATCCCGATAGGGGAGGAAATGCGATTAGAGATCAATGCTGAGGGGATGGTGGAGACTGAAGGTCTTCAATATCTCAGAGAGGAGGTTGTACAAGGGGTTACTTTTTCCTACTATGCGGTACGCTCTCGGAGTATCACGATCCGGGGGAGCATTATCGGATTCGACTGCAGTGGTCAGCAAGTTACACGGTTAGACCTATCTAGGGCTCACAGCCTTAAGACTCTATTTGCTTATAGGAATCAATTGGCTTCTATCGATCTCTTAGCAAATCGGGCACTAGACTTTGTCGACCTATCGTACAATGCCCTGACCGCTGTTTCCATCCCATCATTACCAAACCTACGGAGACTTGTACTCTATGATAACGCGCTTACGCGGCTATCTATCGGGGAGTGTCCTAAACTTAACTATCTAGACATACACTGCAATCGGTTTTCACAGGATGCTTGTGAGTCTATCGTTCGCGACTGTCCATTGAGAGAGTCCGTAGGGACTCTGGTGGCTGTAGACAATAAGCAAGAGGAGGGGAATCGATTCTCTATGAAGTCTGTCAAGCTTGCTAAGTCAAGGGGATGGTCTGTCTTCGATTACAATGGGAGTCCCTTCAGTCTACTACCCTATAGAGGCTTTGATTATGAACCTCAGGTGTCCAATCGATTGATTACTCTTACCTCAACGAAACCTCGGGGGGCAGAGATCTCTATCTCTATAAAGACTGAAGACCCGTACCGCGTAGAGGGTGCGGAGCTCCTTTCAGATGAGGGGAAATATACTGGTGAGAAGACGCTAAAACTTCGTTTGCAGGGAGATATTGTAAAGCTCTATGGAGATGTAACCTCACTAGACTGCTCGAATACTGGATTATCTCAGTTGGATCTCTCTACAGAGTCTTTGCTTAGCTCTCTAGTCTGTCGGGAGAATGAGTTAAAGAGTCTAGACCTGACTCTTGCTCGGCAGCTGAAACAGTTAGACTGCTCGAACAATATGCTCGCAGAGATTGCTTTAGGTAGCAATCAGTCTCTGACATTATTAGGCGTAGCAAATAACCAGTTATCAGATGAGAATGCGGTATCTCTCGTTCGTTCTCTTACCTCTAAGGGGGATGCAGGGGGTGTATTTAAGAGAGCTATCCTCTTCGACTCTCAGAAGTCTAGTGAAAGAAATCATTTTTCTGCTGAGGCTGTACGTCTACTCAAGAGTAAAGGGTTTACTCCTCTAGCCGTAGTAAATGGACGGGATAGATTTATTTATTATAAGGGTTGTGACTATACCCCACGGATTACACAAGGAGCTGGTATAACCTTTGAGACCGGTCGATCTGTCGGGGAGCAGGTACTCCTCGAGATAACTCCTGTCAATGGGGAGGACTGTGCTGTCTCTGGGGCAACTCTCTTATATCTAGATACCCCTGGTGATACTCCGTATGAAGTATACCGCATCGATCGGTCTCAGATCAGTATTACGGGGAGCATATCACGGCTAGACCTAGGAGATTGTGATATTACTAAGCTTGATTGCTCCTCAGCCTCCACACTTACTTGCCTGCTCTTAGTGAATAATCCTCGTTTACAAACCTTGGATCTATCTGCTAATAAGCATCTCCAGACGCTACAAATCGTAGGATGTGGTATCAAGGATATAGACCTAACAGACCTGACTCAACTGCGTTATTTGTACGCGGGCTATAGTGCATTGCGACAGATCGACCTCTCTCAGAATCGACAGCTAGAGCTCGCCAATCTAGACAAACTGCACTTGGTGGCGTTGGATCTGGGAAATAATGAGAAACTACGGTCTCTCTCTTGCAGTGAAAACAGCTTGCCCCTCTTAGATCTCTCGGCACAACTAGTACTTGAGGATCTAGATTGTAGCCATAATGCCTTGAGCCAGTTGGTGCTGCCTTCCACAGCTCCTTTAGCAAAGCTCAATGTATCGAACAATAGACTTCAGACACTCCCACTAGGCTCTTTACACTCGCTACAGCAGATTACTTGCTATGGGAACCAAATAGACAGCTTACGGAGTACGGACCTCTTTGAGAGCCTACCCCGGAGGAGCCGAGACAATCGGGGGAGACTACTCTTTTGCGATAGTGCGCTACCGTCAGAGGGCAACAGTGCCTACCAGCAAGATGTACAGCAAGGCGAGAATCGTGGGTGGATTGTCCTGGACTTTAATGGTAGCCCTATGAGAGCTAAGCCATATAAAGGGCTACCAGCCCCAAGCAGTACGCAGACCGCCATACGACCTCCCTGGACCGTGGTACAGGTAGGTAAAGAGTTGCGGATAGGAGATTTACCCATAGGCGAGACCTTGCAACTGTTTTCACCCGTAGGGTCTCTCCTATATGAGACGGTTGTACGGGATGGAGGTGTCTCAATTGATATAAGCAACTATCCTCGGCAGGCCATTATTTTAATCAGTGGGGAGAGCAAAGTAGTTTATATCTCTCATCCATAGGGGTGCTATCCATAGAGATCTCCGCCTAATTACTCCGGGATAGACAATCGATTACTCCGTAATGAGTGAATGACAATTCCGGAATAAGCAGAAGACAATCCCGTGAAAATCTGGGCGTAGCTCCGTAGAGAATCTCAGTTTTGATCTAGGATATGATTAAACTTAAATACATATAGAATATGAGAAAACAGTTACTCGCCATCGTATACTCTCTACTGAGCCTCGGCATCTCCTATGATCTATTTGCTGCTGACGAGGAGGTTACACTCTCTTTTGAGAGGAATATCGGTACTGAAGTCTCTATAGAGATTGAGTCTGACACAGACCCTAGAGTAGAGGGTGCTTATTTCCTCCGTATAGAGACACAAGACGGCGCCAAGCATTACGTCTACCAGCTTAAGGATCACACGATCAAGCTATCAGGAGGGACTATAAGAGCTTTGGATTGCTCACATTCAGACCTTGCTCAGATCGATGTTACCAATCTTCCTTATCTGAGAGAGCTACGCATCGAGAGCAACAATGTTGAGAGCCTAGACCTCTCAGCCTCTACAGCTCTTGAGATCCTTGATGTGGGAGACAATCGCCTTTATGATCTAGATCTGACAGGTCTTAGCAAGCTAAGGACATTATTAATTAATGGTAACGGATTAACAGCTCTGAATATCCGGGATTGCCAATCTCTTACTCTCATCGCTTGTTACAGTAATGCTATCTATCAAGACAATATGAAACGACTGGTCGAAGCCCTACCGACAATAAAGGGAGCTAGACCTGCTCGTATGATTGTAGTGGATACGGAGAGCCCCCTCGAGGAGAATAACTGTATGATGAGCCATGTCGCTATTGCTAAAGAGAGAAACTGGGAGCTATATGACTACAAAGGTAGCCCGCAAAGGATGGATCTGTATTATGGTAAAGATTACGTTCCCACTCTATCCTCAAACTACATTACTCTCCAGACAAGATTGATCGCAGGCGATCAGATCAAACTTATGTGGTCTGTCAAAGAAGGCAATCCCCATGTCGAGCTCGACGGTGCCACAATACTACGCACAGATAACTATGGTAATGGACCTGTCTACGTCTGTCTCCTCACAGACTCCAAGGTCAAGGTGACGGGAGACCTACTAATGCTCGACTGTAGTGACAACCTTGTCACCTCAATAGATCTTTCTCATTGTACGATACTAGAGGAGCTTTATTGTCATAAAAACGGGTATCTCCAGAGTTTGGATGTCTCTATGTTACCCTCCCTCAAGCGTATCATAACAACGGACTGTGCTCTAACTAAACTAGACCTCTCTCATGCACCCCAGTTACAGTCTGCTTATCTAGCTAATATGCCCCTTACACAGATCGATCTATCTCATAATGCTCAGCTGAGTATACTCAGTCTAAACCGTACTCAGCTGCGGCAGATAGATCTCTCACACAATGGTAAGCTCGAGGATCTACGCCTTAGTGGGACTCAGTTACAGCAACTCGATCTAGCAGCTCTACCTCTACTTAAGAAGTTGTACGTCACTGAGGCCAAGCTGCCCACACTAGATTTAACGCATAACCCGTTACTGAAAATCATCCGAGTCGGCAAGAATGCCCTTACAGAGCTTAAACTAGGATCTCATCAGCAGTTACAAGAGCTAGACATACGGAGTAATCAATTAGGAGGAGCCGCATTTCGGTCAATTGTTTCAGCCTTGCCACAAAATGACTTGGCCCCAAAGCGACGCCTGATTGCCGTAGATAAGACTAATGTGCAGGAGGCAAACTATTGCTCGTCACGCAGTGTCTCTGAGGCGATGAGTAAGGGGTGGACTGTGTACGACTACAATGGTAGTAAGGAGGATATGAAACCCTTTGATGGGGAGAAGGAAGAAGTCAAGCCGTACGTCTCATTTAAGACTGAGCTACCCAAAGGCGAGAAACTCTTCATAACGGTCAAAACTAAGGATGGCTCGCCAATCTCTGCCCAAGGATTAACCTATGATAGTAGCATCACGATAGATGGGGAGGAGGTCTCTATATACATAATCTCTGAGCCAGAGCAATATCTCTACGGAGACATTGTACTACTTAATCTACAGGAAAACTATCTCACAGCATTAGACGTTACGCACCTAACCTCTCTAGAGAGTCTTAATGCAATGAGTAACGGTAACCTAACTGAACTAGACATCTCACACTCTCCAGGGCTCAAGAAGTTATACCTAGCCTCTACAGGTATTACAAGTCTGATTATCCCAGTAGAGAGTCAGCTTCAAGAGCTTAACTTACCGTCTACGCCTATTACAGCTCTAGACTTGACTCATTGTCTAGCATTGCAGGGACTTAACATTAATGCGACAGCTATCACGGAGTTGAATCTTACTCACTGCCCCGAGCTTACATATCTAACGATGACTAAACTCCCTATAACGTCACTAGATCTCTCTCAGTGTGTTAAACTGCAGAGACTGTATCTAAGTGATTGCAAGCTACAGACACTAGACCTTACGCACAATAATGAGTTGCAGCATATCTACTGCGAGAATAATGTGTTGACAAAGATTGTGATGCCAAGCTCTACGCGGCTAGACAATCTCTTTTGCTATGGTAATAAAATTACTAGTTCTGAGATGCAAGCCATCGTGGAGGCTCTCCCAGACAGGCAAGGGAAGGCAGCTGGACGCTTTGTCGTGATCAATGGAAAAGCAGACTCAGAGGTAAACGAGTGCACAAAAGAGCAGGTAGCACATTGTACAGCTAAAGGATGGTCAGTTTACAATTACAATGGAGACAGCCTGAACATGCTCCCATACGAGGGGATTACGAGTAATACGTCTCTCAAGGGTTACAGGATGACAGTCTATAGAGATCGCAATGCTCAGAAGATCTGTATCTCAGGGCTAAAGCCTTTAGAAGAGTTATCTCTCTATCTCCCCTCTGGCGAGCTGCTCTTACGGACCCAGTGTAACGATGAGGGTGCTTGTAGTGTCCCAATTTGTACCACGGATCTAACTACCCCGCTCGTTGTAGTCACACCTCATCAGTCCCCTAGAGTAATTTAATCAGAGAGGCTAAATATACTAGAGATGCAAGAGAGGAGATTGCTGTAGTGAAGTTGCAATCTCCTCTTTTCTTACTAGTAGGAAGAGATGATGTTGTGTGGGGCTTCCCTCTTCAGAGGTAGAAATCATAAGTCGGAAATTACTATCTTTGGGACAAAAGAAGACAAACCAGTGCCCCTCCTTGTACCTTCTCGTAGATCATCCCCGAGGCGTCTATTAGGATTATTGCCAACAAATATCCTTCTTATCGCGCTTGCACTCATTGTTGCTCTACTTCCCCTCCTCTTGTTAGAGCCATTAGTGCGACGCATGGCAGAGGAGGAGCGACTCAAGATGCAGACATGGGCCGAGGCTACTGAGTGTATTGCTAGTCAAAGCGACGCACAACTAAATGCTTTAGCTCTACAGATCTTGGAGTCTAACACGACTATACCTCTGCTCCTGACTGATAGCCTCGGCAATATCTTGGGATATAAAAATTTGGATACACTACACATTGGGCGAGATACATCCTATCTGAAAGATTGCTTGGAGTCTTTCCGCAAAGGGTACCCCCCAATTGTGATTGATCTAGGCAGTGCGGGCAAGCAATATCTTTACTACAGTGATAGTAGTAGTCTAAGGCAGCTCTTGCGGTTTCCCTATATGCAGATAGGGATTTTCATTACATACGTTGTAATCCTCGTACTGACAATCCGTAGCTTACTCCGTTGGGAGCAGGATCGTATCTGGGTTGGTTTGAGTAAAGAGACGGCTCATCAGTTGGGGACTCCCATCTCTTCGCTGATGGCTTGGGTCGAACTGCTCAAAAATTACGACTTGCCTGCAGAGGTTATAGAGAGTATGAGCCAAGATGTCAGTCGTCTCGAACTCATAGCTCATCGCTTTCAGAAAGTTGGTAGCCTACCCCAGCTTACAGAGATAGAGCTCAATGGACTAGTCATGACCGCAGTGCAATATCTTTCTCAGCGTATATCCAAGCAGGTAGACATACAATTTAGTCCTTGTGATGAGAAGATATACTGTCTGATTTCGGCAGATTTGATGAGTTGGGTTGTAGAGAATTTAGTCAAAAATGGGGTAGACGCTATGGAAGGTAAGGGACAGATAACTATTACTACGCAACAACGTAATAAGAGTGCCTACATAGACGTGACTGATACTGGTCGAGGAATGAGCCGTGCTACACAGCGCATGATCTTTAAGCCTGGGTTTACGACTAAGGAGCGTGGGTGGGGGCTTGGGTTATCCCTGGCGAGACGCATTGTACAGCAGTATTTCCGTGGTCGTATATATGTCAAGACCTCGGAGCTTCAGGTGGGTACAATATTTAGAGTTATCCTTCCCATCCGAAATCAGTAGTAAAGATTCCAGCGTTAGAGACGGGTTAATAGTAAAGGTCACCTAATCCTTCTAGAGGGGACTAGGTGACCTTTGTTATGTTTTGTTGCTTAGGTTATCTCAGATTACAAATGATCTGGAGAGGAAGTTGGTGTTTACTTCTTGATCTCCTCCTGAGCCTTCTCAGCAGCGTTCTCTACAGCGTCTGCAGCAGCATCAGCATCGTCTACGACAACCTGAGCAGCGTCCTCAGTAGCTTGCTCCATATCTTGAGCAGCAGTCTCGAGGTTCTCCTCAGCATTCTCTAGATTCTGCTCAGCTTCCTGGGCATTCTGACACTTGTTTTTGTTGCAAGAAACAAGGCTTAGAGCTGCCATAGCAGCTACGATTACAAATACCTTCTTCATATCAGTTTTAGTATAAGTGATTATTAACTGCTGCAAAGGTACACATTATTTTCGAATTAGCAATACCTCTTCTCGTCCGGCTGTGATGTCATCGAGAGTATAGTATGGGTAGGGTAAGCCAATGTGATGGCCTGTAGGCATAGACTGATAGGCGGGAACCCCAGAAGCCTGATAGGCTAATGCGACGAACTCGGTGCAGTATATGGAGTTTGTGTCTCGCAAATCAAAGTGTGTGTCAAAAGGTTTAGAGTATCGCCCCCCTACTTTACGGTCCTCAATGTAGGCTCTCATCCGTTGTAGAGCCAGGCTGTCTAGAAGGGTAGACGGGTATATAGCAATAGCCTCTGACTCTGAGATAAAGGTTCGTAATGATTGCCCCGAGACTCCGTTTACCTCCTCACTACGGTCTTGATAGGCATGCCATACGATCCATTGCTTAGCTAGACTGTCATAGTCTAAGATCCCACAGTGACTGTAGTTTTGCTCTCTAGAGGCTACCTGACTAAAGAGTGTGGAGAGTAGCCCCTCACCACGACGTAGGATGAGACTACCCGGGAGTAGTCGGGTTGAGTCTACATAGAGAGTCTCCGAGTTGTGCGAGGAACAGGCAAGGCACCCGAGCAGAGCAAGCCCCAAGAGCGTGGCGTGTTTATTCCTCCAGAGCTCTAGGGGCCTGTTGCGGATAGCCTTCATCACTGTTGGGTGTAGGCTTACTTTATCGGGATCTCAACGATCTTCCACTCGTTTTCGACCTTGGTTAGTACGACTTTCTGATTAAAGACTTGTGCACTATCTCCTGGTTCGGTAGCCGGCTCTGTCGTCTCTACATAGCAGATGATCGTGTCTTGTAGCTCTTCGGTATTCGTTATTTTGCTCGTTGCCTTAGGCTTTTCGTCTTGAGACATCTTAGTGCTGTCTAGAGAGTTAAGGGATGCCATGAGACCTACATAAGACTCCACTTGCTCAGAGCCTGTATAGGTACGAGCTTTGTCATAGTTATTATCGTTTAGAGCTTTGAAAAACTCCATTGTGACCTTCTCGGCCTTTTTAGTAGGAGTGGAGCAAGAAGCAAATACCAGCACGCTAGCGAGAGCTATGCATAGTAGGGCAACTCTTTTCATAATGTATAAAGTCTAAAGAATTTATATAGTCTAATGCTGAGATATCAAACACGTAGAGGCGTATCTTATAACTGCTTCTTAGGTTTGATATGGTCTAACTTGGAGGGCTGGGTCATGTGTTTTGGATCCATTACCTCGTCTAGATCTTTCTTGTCTAGGATGTCATGCTCTAGTACGAGCTCGTAGATCCCCTTGCCTGTCTCGAGGGCCTCCTTGGCAATCTTGGTTGAGTTCTTGTATCCGATGATTGGATTGAGAGCTGTAACAATTGTTATAGAGGCCTCTATTTGCTGGCGACAACGCTCCTCGTTTGGCGTGATACCTGTGATGCAACGCTCTATGAGTGTGGTGATACCATGCATCATAAGGTCTGAGCTCTCAAAGCAGCACTGCGCCATGACGGGCTCCATAGCATTTAGCTCCATCTGCGCTGCGTCACCAGCCATCATAACTGTTAGGTCGTTACCCATTACCTTGTAGCATACTTGGCTCATCACCTCAGGTATGACTGGGTTAACCTTACCTGGCATGATAGAAGACCCGGGTTGCATAGCAGGGACATTAAACTCACCAATGCCAGCTCTTGGCCCAGATGAGAGGAGACGTATATCGTTGCAGATCTTATTAATCTTGACAGCTATACGGCGGAGTGCTGAGGAGTAGCCAATCATGACAGAAGTATCACTGGTTGCCCCGACAAGATCTCCGCTGAGCTTGACGGGCCACCCTGTAATCTCTGCGAGAGCCTTGACGCAGTCCTCTGCATATCCCGGTTCGGATGCGATTCCAGTCCCGATTGCCGTAGCTCCCATGTTGACCGTTAGGAACTCCTCACAAGCATTCTTTAGCCTGGGGAGCTCATCCTCGAGAATGGATGCAAATCCATGGAACGTCTGTCCCAAGGTCATCGGTACGGCATCTTGCAGCTGTGTGCGACCGATCTTGAGGACATGCTTCATCTCCTCGCCCTTGTTGCGCAGTGCTATAATAAGCTTCTCTATATGTTTGTAGACATCTAGCCCCTTGGGATAGAGACCTAAGTGGATAGCTGTAGGATAAGCGTCATTGGTAGACTGCGAAGCATTGATCCCATCATTGGGAGCCAGGTACTTATACTCACCAGGCTTGTGTCCCATCTTCTGTAGAGCTATATTGCAGATTACCTCGTTGGCAGCCATATTTGTCGTTGTGCCGGCACCTCCTTGGATCATATCAACCTCAAAAGCGTCGTGATGCTTGCCTGCGATAAGCTCTTGGCAAGCGAAGACAATAGCTTCATACTGCTCATCAGTCAGGATGCCCTCACTGTGATTAGCTATAGCAGCTCCCCATTTGGTGTAAGCAAGGCCCTTGATGAAGTAGGGGTACTGGCTTAGCTTGAAGTTGCTGATCTGAAAGTTCTCCATGCCACGTAGTGTCTGTACCCCATAGAGTGCATCAGCGGGCAGTTGGCGATCGCCTAGTAGGTCGCCTTCCGTTCTCATTTGCTTATTAGCAGTCATGTCTATAAGATTGTATTGATTGTACATTCGGTTGGGAGATTCGCATCGCGTAGTCTCTTGTTGAGGGGACTGTATACGAACCGTTTGGCAAAGGTAACTCTTTATTTTCTTATTACGGGGCTGTTGTATCACTTTTTGATGTCGCAGGAGGGTATGAAATCATCCCGGAATAGTCAAATGACGATTCCGGAGTGGTCGGACTGGCATTACGGGATAAATCCATCCCAATTACGAAACCTTTTTTAGTTTATTCGGGAGTGACGTGTGACGCATACCATCTCGGCTATATCATGATCTGACAAAGCCATGTGACTAAGCATCTATAGTCTCCGTGTATACGTAATGTAAGATTTTGAGAATCTGTGAGTGTACATAATCCTAAACAGAAGCTGTGTAAACCACCTGCTGTGTTAACTTTTGTTTTCGTGTGGATAAGTTTGAAAGATATTTCTACCTTAGCTAAGAGAAAAAGTATTAGCTAAAAGTCCCCAACAAAATGATTATGACAGGTGTATCTAGTACTCGGCAGAGTTTAAGACGTCGCTCTCTTTCTACCCTTGGCTTATTGACTGCACATCTGCTGTTTTTAGCTCTTGGGCTAACTCTATCAGCACAGCAAAACGAAGAGCCGAATGGACCTCGTATCGAACTAACTACAAGCCGATCCGGAGCTGTAACAGTCAAGTTAGCTGCTACTCAAGAGGGATCCCTAATTACACTAACGCGCGGCTCATGGGGCCTGTCAGTGATTGTGGGGACAACTGCAACGGAAGTGCCTATAGAGGGAGACGGATCCAGTATTGAGATAGCGGGGGATCTTAGTACGTTGTCTTGTAATGCAGGAGGGATTACGAATTGTGTGGCTAATCGGGATGGAGATGCTCATCCCCTGAAGAAGCTAATTCTCTCTCGCAATGAAATCGAAACCTTTAGTGTGGCTTCATTCCCGGAGCTGACGGCTCTTTCCCTACAGGGGTGTGGATTGAAACAGATAGATCTTTCGGTGGGGACTAGGCTGACGAATCTTAATCTTAACGACAATAAACTCCAAGCTTTAGACCTATCAGGGTGCCCCCAGCTGAAACGAGTACAATTTGCTAACAATGCGCTGGATGCCTGTACCCTAGATAATGTCTACGCAACTTTGCCACTCCTCCCTACCCCCGAGAGCAAGGCGAATCTGATAAATGCTAAGAGTAGCGATACAAATGAAGCTAAGACGAGCAATACGGCGATAGCCGTTGCTAAGAATTGGCGTCCACAGATCCCCGGAGATGGGTCTGGCTGCCTTCCAGCACAGAATTACTATAGAGACCTCACAACGTCTGGAGCAAACTTTTTACCTGAGATTGGCGCAGAGCGGTCCTGTCGCATTTGGCATAGACTGGGGCGATGGGCATATCCAGCGCTATGAGATGATGCAAGAGACTAGAGGAGCTAGGCTAGAGGTCAGAGGGACTCCTATCGGGGATAAGCTTACATTCCTAGGGGACTGGACCCATTTCGAGGCTAATGGGGCCGGGATTACATCGATCAATACCTCTCTAGCTCCTAATCTTACGGCTCTCTGCCTGCGCCGCAATGCACTCACGGCAATAGATCTGTCTAACAATAAAAAGTTGCAAAAGCTCTATCTACGGGCTAACCAACTAACGATGATAAACCTAGAGTCTACGCCTCTACTGGAGGAGCTTTACATACGAGAGAATGCCCTTAAGAGTATAGACCTTTCCAGAGTACCCAATTTGCGAGAGTTGGCCCTGTCTCACAATCCTATAGAAAACTCTATAGATTTGAGACATACGCCCGGGCTTGTCAAGCTATACCTCGGGGGCTTAAGTCTAAAGCAGATAGACCTCTCTAACTGTCCTGAGCTGTACCAATTTGAGGCTGAGGGAAATCTTCTCCAGAGACTTAACATAAGTCGGTGCCCAAAGATAGGGATTATAAAGATTGCTCATAATAACTTTGATGCAGCTTCCTTGACGGAGCTATACCAAGCCCTTCCTAAGCCTGAAAGGAAAATTGATTGGACCAATCTTACCATAGAGGGGAACCCTGGGGCTACGACAAGCTATACTGATATAGCCATAGCTCATGGGTGGCGAGTGGATGTAGAGGGAGACGGGTCTGGAGCGTACTCTCTGCCACCGCATATACTTCTTGAGACGAAAAGGGGGTATTATGACAGAATTAAATTTACGGCACAGGGCTCTCACCCTCTACAGGTATGGGGTGCCACACCTATCGATGGGGATGAGTATAGGTTATATGCTCCTAAGGTTTTAATTGTTGGAGAGATTGAAGAGCTCAATGTGTCAAAAACTGGACTTCTCAAGCTCTCCACGCTATACGCTCCTAGCCTAAAGAAATTGGACTGCTCTGAAAATGATCTTGTGACACTAGATGTGACTCCCCTGAGAGACCTCAACACCCTGCTTTGCTTTAGAAATAAATTGTCCCAGCTGGCGCTTACCGGTTGTCGTAGCCTGGAGTGGCTAAACTGCACAGACAATCTGCTCACAGAGATTAATCTATCCGGATTGTCTAAGCTTAAGATTCTCTTCTGTACATTTAATAAGCTTACGAGCCTATCGACGGAGGGACTTGCTAGTCTTACACTACTAGACTGTGGCTCTAATCGGATCAAATGTTTAGACCTTACCCACACCCCAGTCATACGAGAGCTAGACTGCTCAAACAATAGAGTGCTTGACAATCTAAACCTCCACGGATGTCAATCCTTAGCTTCGATAGATTGTAGCGGGAATGCACTTTCGGGACTCTCTCTAGAGGGATTAAGTAGACTACGGCAACTAAGATGCTACAAAAATAGTCTTACGGAGCTGGACCTATTATCTAACCCTCAGCTAGAGATAATCGCATTGGACTGTAATCAAATTGGGGAAAAAGAGCTGGACAAACTGATCCACACATTGCCCCAAAGGGGTCCTAGTCAGCAACCTCCGGCTGAGATACGCGTCCTAGACCTTAAAGATCCATCCGAAAAGAATGTTTGCTCTACTGAAGCTGTGGAAAAGGGGCGAGGTAAAAACTGGCATGTTATGGCTTTCAATGGAGAGCGGGATATTCCATACTGTGGGACTCCCACAGGGATGATCATAAGCAGTGGAAAAAGACATGGAGATCACCTCTTCTATCCGACAATAACCAATGGGATAGTTTACTTGTCTGACGAAGCTCAACGAGTACTACTCACGACGACTCTCAATATATATAATCTCAGCGGAGAGAACCTCCGGCAGGTCCTCCCTACAGATGAGTGCTATGAGATCGATCTCTCAGCACTTCCTCGCGGAGTATATCTCATTGCTCTGGGTGGATACGTGACCATGATCACATTATACTAATCATAATCAATCAAGCTATGAAATGTCCTTGCAAACAACTCCTCTTCTTCTTATTATTAACAATCCTTGTCAGCCTATGCCTCTCATCGGCTCAGGAGGTCTACTCCTTTACCAGTGAATCGGCAGGACAGCTGGCTGAGACCCTAGGGAATCGCTCAGACCTTATACATATGAAGGTGAGTGGTCCACTCAATGGTGCTGATATGAAAGCTATCCAAAATCAGAACAATCTCAAGACTCTTGATTTGCGAAATGCGAAAATCCTCAAGGGCAAGGTGGGGTTCAAAGAGAATGAAGAAGATGAGATGTCTAGTGTCTTTGCTTATCTCCCTCTAGAGGAGCTTACATTGCCTGCTTCTCTTAAGGGCCTTCAGCCGAAAGCTCTCTATAGTAATGCCTTTTATCTTAAGAAGCTCTTTGTCCCCTGTATGGTCCCTCCTACCTGTGGATCAGATGCTATCAAGCCCTATAGCTTTGAGAGCTGCACGCTTTACATGCCGAGCTCAGAGGTCGATTCGTATAAAACGAAAGAGCCTTGGAGGAACTTTACAAGCATCAGGGAGGATGAATCTGCCACACCTTCAGGACCGTCCTACACCATAGAGGGAGATACCATTGTGCTCCAGAGGGGAGCGGGGTATAAGCTGACGTTTAATAAGGAGCTTCCAGGAGGAGCTAAACTATCCGTAGACGATCCAAACGTTGCCATTCTCAAGGGAGACTCGATATTTGGAGCTCTCGTAGGCATTACTCCTATCAGGTTAACCGTGGGAGAGGAGACTGATATAGCTTACATTAATGTCCCTGCTCAGCATGACGGATATATAGATCCTTATATCGATTGGTCGATGACACAAGCACAAATACTTGCCAAGATAGGGCACTATCCACATAAAGATGCAGAGACTCCTCCGGCAGGGTATGATGCTATTGAGTTTGACTTTGGGAATAAAGGACAGAAATATGTCCTGTACTCCTTTAGTAAGTCCACGGGATTATTGGAGTCTGTCATCATTCGATTTACGACACCTCTAGACTATAGGAATAGAGATATGGACGGATACTTTAGTGAGCGGTTTAATCTTCAGATGAGCATCTCAGGACTCTCCAAGCGATTTGTAAGGGGAAGTATTACTCTCGATACAAAAGTGACGGAGTTTTTAGCGATGGCCTCATTCAAACCTACCACACATTATTCTATTGATCCCACGGCACCTCAATTGACATTTAGTTCATCTAAGACAATCAATTCGCGGGTAAATCTTTTTCTTGATACAGAGGAGCCTTTTGCTATAGATAGAGGAGATGGACTAAAGCTCACTTACGGTGGAGGTGCATACGGATTTGGGGATAGGAAGGCTCTCCCCATTGTGGTCGCTGGCGACTCAATACGTATCATAGGTGGTGGGATCACAAAGCTGGGAATACAGAAAGGGGACTTGAGAGCAGTCTCTCTCCCTAAAGATAATTCAATTAAATATCTCAACCTTGCGAGGAATCGTCTCTCCTCTCTCGACCTCTCAGCCTCTCCACACCTGGAGCATCTAGTCGTTGCAGACAATGCTCTTCGTGTGCTGGATGTGAGACAATGTAGTGAGTTACGCTACCTGTCTGCTTACTTTAACTTCCTAGACGAGCTGTATGTTGGTGGCTTAAAGAAGTTAGAGGTCCTTTATATCAACCATTCTAAGATTAAGCAGATTGATCTCACAGGCTGTACATCACTAGTACAATTATGGATGTGCGACAATGCTGTTACACATCTCGTCATGCCCGAGACTTATGATAACCTTCGTGCTCTCTTTATGCGCAATACACGCCTATCCATCCCTGAGATAGAGACTATCCTCAGCAAACTACCAGATGTAACACATGAGCAGATAACGTCTGATAATAAGCCCTGGATGAGACAGCTAAAGCTCGAGCGTACGCCAGGTATTGAGCAGATACATCTCTCCACTGTACTTGCTAAGGGATGGCTCCCAGATGTCAAGGGTATCGATACTAGCATTGGGGATACAATGGTCACCTCTAGTTGTCGTGTTTATCCGACCATATCGTCTGATCTACTCTATATAGATCGTTATGGTCTGACTCCTCCTTGTAAATATCAAATTGTATCAGTGAGGGGAGAGGTAATTCGTGCCGGGCTATTGCAGCATGCATTAGAAGTTCTCAGGATCGATGACTTACCTTGCGGTTCTTACTATTTCGTATTTCAAGAGCAGGGGGAGAGCTATCCATTCGTCAGGGAGTAATCTCCGTTAGATCTACGCTAAACAAACAACATTATGATTCAAAACAGTGCGATACTCAAGGGGGGTGTCTATCTCCTCCTCTCTCTTATTGTAGGTTTTACTCTAAATGCTCAGAAACTCTTAGCCCAGACAAGTCAGACGGCTGTTGGGGAAGGCGTCATTACGCTCACTACGACTAGATCTATTGGAGAGGTGATCTTACTTGGCATCAAGGCTAAGGGCGATGTTACGATCGATGGTATACAAGAGACGCCTAAGATTGGAGGCTTTGCTTCTGTAAGTTATACGCTTACAAAGCAGACAGTCACTATACGAGGTGATGTAACTTTATTGCGGTGTAATTCGGTTGATCTCAGCTCTATTACATTGACAAACTGTGATGAACTGACAGAGCTGTACTGCCTAGGCAATGCTCTTACTTCTTTAGACTTAACGCATTGCCCCAAGCTCAAGAACCTGTGGTGCAATAATAACAAGTTGACGGCTCTAGACTTGTCAAAAGCTCCCACTCTAGAGGTCGTCTGGTGTTACAACAATGCCATTACAGACTTGAACTTGTCCCATAGCTCTAGTCTAAGTATACTGCTTTGTTATTGGAACGATCTAGAGACTCTAGATCTCAACAACTGCGTTAAGCTACAGAAGCTAGAGTGCTATCGCAATAGACTCTCTACGCTAGACCTCTCCTCATGTCTGGATTTAGAAAACATCCAGTGCAATAACAATGGGCTCACTACACTGACATTCCCCTCCGAAAATGATAATCTCAAAGTGGTGACTTGTCATGATAACAAGCTACAGAAGCTCTCGATAGGTCGCGCTCCCGCTCTAGAAGGTATCTATTGTTACAATAATCAAATTGCGGAAATTACCTTTCACGACTCCCCGCATTTGATGGCAGTTATCCTCCATAATAACCAAGTTAAGGGGGAGAAGATGACTCAGCTCGCTCGGAGTCTCCCTGATAGGACAAATGAATACTTTGATGGGAGTTTCGTAGTCCATGAGACTCCCGAGGCACGCACTCGAGATGGTAACATTTGTCTCAAGGGTGACATCGCTATTGCACAGCCTAAGAATTGGAAAGTCTACTATTACGGAGAGGGCTACGACTACACTCCATACGAGGGTGAGGATGACCCATCTCCAGCTCCTACGATTACGATGACTACGGCAGCCCGGGAGGGAGACCACATCATGCTCTCTGTGAGTGGGCAGGGTGAGATAGAGATAGAGGGTGCAGAGTTAAAGTTTGGCGGTCTAGCCGTCGTAAAGTCTCCTCAGATTACTATCCGGGGGCATGTCACTAGCCTAGACTGCTCGGAGGCTCAGCTGATAGAGCTCAACCTCTCTCAGATGACTTCGCTTACTAAGCTCTGGTGCAATAAAAATAGATTGACTACGCTTGATACTCACTCTCTGATAGACCTTCAAATACTCTACTGTGCGGAGAATCAGCTCTCAGAGCTAGACGTCACTGCTAATAAAAAACTTGTCGAGCTAGACTGTAGTCAGAATAAACTAACCCAAATGAATCTGGCAGCGTGTGACCGATTAGCTCACTTCCTCGCATACCACAATGAGATAGCGCAGATAGATCTCAGCCTCAATCATCAACTTATCGGTCTGGACTTGTCTGAGAATCAACTCTCGGCACTCTCTGTTGCTCATAATTCTAAGCTAGAGACTATCTATTGTAATGGGAATGCTATCAAAGGTGCAGCTATGGAGCTGTTTGTCTCCTCGCTCCCTGACCGATCGGATCGAGAGAATCCGTGCAATCTCTTTGTCATAGATACTAAAAATCCAGAAGAGGCAAATGCTATCTTTAAGGAGCAGGTGCAGATAGCTCGGCGTAAGCATTGGAAAGTCCTTGACTATACTGCCGGAGAGAATGATGGGGCTGGCAGCCCTTACGAGGGCAGGGAAAACCCCATTAGTCATGCTGAGAGTGTTGTCTTAAAGACAGTAAAGGAAGATCTGTCCCTAACCATTGGAGCATCCTCTGGAGAGGTTTATATTAATTGGGGGGATGGCGAGTGGGTCCAGACTACTGTTACGGAGCGAGGCTCGGTCGTTAGGGGAACGTGTAAGGGAGAGCGGATTATCATCTCGGGCACAGACATCTCTCGCTTGCAATGTGCCAACAATGATATCACGGAGTTACTACTCAATGAGGTCCCTGAGCTGCGGGTGCTGCACTGTTACTCCAACGCTTTGAGTCGTATCGATCTCTCTGCTGCACCTAAGATAACAGAGTTATACCTCCAGGACAATAATCTCCAGCAGGTAGATCTTACCGCACTCGGGCTACTAAATGATTTAAACGCATCAAACAACCAGCTGACGGCGATCTCATTAGTGGGCAACAGAGAGCTCACCTCGCTCTCTCTCCTTGGGAATAAATTGTCATCGATAGACTTATCCCCTTGTCCTAAGCTAGAGGATGTGTCTCTTGGTTACAATCAACTCTCAGCGCTGGATGTAAGGAGTAATCCTAAGCTATACTGGATTATTATTTACAAAAACAGGCTTTCTCAGGATGCTATGCGGACACTCTTTGAGAGTTTGGCTACGAGGCCTGACAAGGATGGGACAATTAAAATCTTTGAATCTAGAGACGATGAAATCCCAGAGGGTAATGGTCTTAACGAGGCAGACATCTCCATTGCTACGCAAAAGGGATGGAAGGTGATGGATGGCAAGAGCGAGATCCCTAGCTCCGTCTCTTCTATCTCTAGAGAGGACGATGCCGTACAGATCTACAAGAGCGACGCCGGGGTAACGGTCTTGGCTTCCTTGCCATGTCTCATATACTCCTTAGAGGGGGGCTGTCTTGGTCAGACGAAGGCTCCTAGAGACCTCCTCCGTAAGGATCAGTATCCACCAGTTGTCTTACTGGTGACTCCCACGGGTGATGCCTGCAAATTGTTCCTTTAAGGGAATTACACCTTCCGATCATTTTTTAGCTAGATCCTAATAAGCTCTCTGTGGTCTGATGGCTACAGAGAGTTTTTATTTGAGGCTCCATCGCTCTATGTAAATTTGGGATTTAGACAGACCTAACTTGCCCTATCGGATATGGACTCCATAATTCGGGAATAGAGTATCAATATCTCGGGAATGGCTGAATGAGCATTCCGGGACCCGCGTTTTGCTATTCCGGGATCCTATGGAAGTAGCTCTCTAAGATATTACAGATCGTCCTGCGGATGCAAAAAAAGACGAGTGTCCACTCTCACGGACACCCGTCTTCCGGTAAGAGCCGTTACGGCTCTGCCTGACAGTCTATTTCGCTAATCTAAATCGATGGTGTAGTACCTCATCGAGCCACCTCGATAAAACCCTTTAATGAGGATATACTTATCCCCTCGGCGAGTCTTCTGTATGGCAGTGATGATCTTTTGAGCTGCAGCGATAGTGCGCACGGGACTATTATTGATGGAGAGTATGATAAAGCCCTCCTTGATGCCAGCGGTTTGGAGCTTGCCCCTGCCAACTTTTACGACCTCTAGACCATAACTGATACCTTGCTGACGCATCTGATCTCGAGAGATCTCCTTGAGTGTCGCTCCTAGCAGGCTGTTATTGTCTTTCTTGACAATCTTTGTGGTGCCCTCTGCATTCTTGAGTTGAACTTTGAAATCTCGTTTGCTCCCTTTGCGGTCCACTGTGACGAGTATACTATCTCCAGGACGACAACGCCCGATACGCTCTTGCAGTTCACCCATCTCGGAGATCTTACTCCCGTCAATAGCTACGATTACATCGCCCTCCTCAATACCAGCAGCATAGGCAGCACTAACCTCGGTGAACTCGCTAACGTAGACGCCTTGGGAGACCTTGAGCCCTTTCTCCTTCTTGATTTCCTCATTGACCGAGCCCCCGATGATACCTAGTACAGCACGCTGTACGGAACCATACTTCTTGATGTCACTGACGATCTTGGCCGCTGTATTGATCGGCACGGCAAAGGAGTAACCTGAGTAATTGCCCGTCTCAGAGAGGAGCATGGTATTGATGCCGATCAGATGACCCTCGGCATCCACAAGTGCACCACCACTATTGCCTCGGTTGACAGCGGCGTCTGTTTGTATATAGCGTGCTATCTGGGCGGATCCCTGAGGACCTTCGATAGCGGTGCTACGTGCCTTGGCTCCGATGATGCCAGCCGTAACTGTGCCAGTGAGGTTAAAGGGATTACCTACTGCAAGTACCCACTCACCTAGCTTGATCTTGTCGCTATCACCAAAAGGAATAGTGGGTAGGTCCTTTGCATCAACCTTAAGTAGTGCAATATCTACCGTCGGATCGGAGCCTATAAGTTTGGCTTCAAACGTCCGGTTGTCGTCAAGAGATACGGTAACACTCTTGGCCCCCTCTACGACATGATTGTTGGTGATGATATACCCGTCTGTGCTGATGATGACTCCAGATCCGAAGCTGGTGACTGTCCGGGACTGAGGACGGTCAAACCCTCGTCCTCCACCAAAGAAAAAGTCAAGCGGGTCTATATAGTCTATTGTCTGCTCACCCTCGACCTTGATATGTACGACTGCTTGCACAGCAAGCTCCGCTGCAGGTGTGAGGTCAGGAGCATTGCCCACAGTACGACTTGATGTGAGCTCGTAGTCAGACTGGAGGAAGCCGTAAGACTCGGTCATCGAGCTATTATTGGGTCGAGGTAAAGCACTATAGGAAGAGCTATTAGTCGGGGATGCATTGCTTAAGGTGACACGTACTACACCCCATGATACGAGACCACTGACGAGGGCTACAATTGCCGTCAGGAGAGCATATTTGATGTATTTATTCATAGTTTGTGGTTATAATCGGATTGCTAATAGGATTACTAGGTTAATGGCTTTTAGGATAGAGTTACATCTAGGCTGAGAGCTCCTCAAATCCTGAGAGCTTACATATACACCAGACGATTGCAACTGCAAAATGTTGCACTCAACTGCATCCAATAAATCTTAATCTAGAGCTTTCTAATCTCTCTTAGTATGGAAGAGAAAAAGGCACACACCGACAAAGCTGCGCGATGTATGCCTTTATGCTTATCTAAAAAGAATCTTACTAATACACTGTCATTACCAGAAGCGGTAACGGGTATCTTGGATAGGTGTCTGGTTAATTAGCTCTTGTAACGCTCTGTACGCCATTTGCTGCCCGTAGGAGCGACGCTTCTGGGCTGTTGCTGCGGGCGAAGGTGTTGTGATAGATGCATCTAAATTCTCAGAGATGGGCTTGACAACGATGACCTCTGTCTCTGCACGAAAGGGTGTAGAGAGCTGACCCATAGGTGTGGTCATAGCCCTACCAATGAGTGCCGATGGCGTGCTAGAGGAGCTTGCATAGCTAATGTTGTAGAGTGTGTCTACACTGGACTGCATCGCCTGAGCATAACTATCGAGAGACGTTAACTTTTTGCTGGCTAAGGTAGAAGCTAGTTGCTCGCCACGATGCTCCATAAGGATACGATCTCGTATTTGATCCGCAACCTGCTCAAAGGGTCTAAAGCCTCCGGGATATTTAGCATTGACTTGAGCTACAACGAGATAATCGTTGTCACCACAGCGGAATACTTTGTCTGAGATAGCCCCTGACTTAGAGCGCAGAGCCCAGCTGGATACCTCTCGAGAGTTGGGAATAGCTGCAAGTCCTATAGAGGAGCTATTGACATATTCGTCGCGGACTACAGATAGCCCAGCAGCTTGAGCAGCCTCGAGCATTTGATCAAAGCTGTTGTTACTCGTGAAAATCTCATTAATCTTAGCTTGTTGTGTGCGGAAGGTCTCCTCTGAGAAGTTGATGGGTACCGTGAGCTGAGCTACTTTGTAGTGGTTAACAGGAGCCGTCGGAGCCGTAGTACGTACAAGGAGAGTTCCACGGGGATTCACGATTTTTACAAACTGGTTGATAGGAGTCTTTAGGAGTGTATCTAGCCCCATCCCGAATATTTGTGATTGCGTGAAGGTGCTATCAACGATTCCTGTGTAGCGGTCCTGATTAATTACATAACCTCCGTTGGCTTTTGTTTGCTCATCCACTGAGTAAGTCGCGACTATTTGTGCTAGAGTTGCCTTCCCTGTTTGTATTGCCGTGATGATGCTATCAGCTTTGTTCGCATGGATGGTATCAAGAGCGATGAGATTGATCTTGACTTCCTCAGGGGCTTGCTTGCGGTCAATAAGCTTGATGAGGGTATAGCTGTCGTTGACAATAACAGGGGTATTTACACTTCCTATCTCACCTTCACGTAGTATAGACATTGCGTTGGGAAGAGTTGAGAAAGCTTGCTCTAGCTCCTTGTCTGTAAAGTAAACCTCAGAAACGTATCCCTTGTCGTAGTTGCGGACAACCTTTGACGCGTCCGTAGTGGTAAGTAAACGAATGCGAGCCGTGTCCACCTCAGCTTTTGCTTTGGCATAGTCAGACTCGCTAGGGCGTACTTGTGTACTATAATAACTAATTTTTGCTTGCTCTAGGGGGAATGTATAAAGATCCTTGTGGCTGTTGTAGTAAGCATGTACATCCTCATCTGAGACCTTTACTTCTTCATTGGGGAGGATGGTACTAGGGGTGCGGACTACTGCTACAGTGCGTGTCCCTAAGCCTGTGGTGTACTTCTCATCAAGAGAGTTAATGGCATAGCTACGCGTGAGAAGGGCATTGAGCTTTTCCGAAAGACGTTGAGAGCGAATGAGCTTCTCGGTCTCTAACCATTGGTTACGAATAGAGAGCATCATACTCCTTTGCTCGGTGGGGAGTGATCCTATTTTATTAATATCTAGCTCACTCATGACATTTTGGATCTGTGTTGGATCACTCATGTCTACACCAAACTGTGAGAAAAATTGCATAGCCGTCGGAGAGGTGGGGACTCCCTCGCCGAAAATGAGAGCTGAAATCTCAGCTGGAGAAACCTCTAACCCAATAGCCTTAGTTTCCTGCTCGAGGACATGGTCTGCAATGAGCTCTTGTGTGAGCTGGTTGCTGATTTGAGTACGATCTTGATCAGTTAGTTGACCCTGACGTTCGTATTGCTCCGTCCGACTGGATAGAAGTTGTTGGTACTCGTCATACTTGACCTTCTCCCCACCAATGTTGAGGGCGACCATTTTGTTGTCCTGAAGTATTGATGATCCAGAGCGGAGACCATCACCAATAATAAAAGCTAAGAGTGCGACACCTACTACGATAATGAGTAGACCTGCACGGTTTCTGATTTTTTGTAGAGTAGCCATATAAATAATAAGAACTGTCGTTTTTTATCTTAGGAGCTATGGGAAGTAGCTGAAGGACAAAGGTACCTAAAAAATGGTTATCCTATGAAGCGACCCATAGTTTTACTAATTCGATACGTGTGTCCGTTGACTTGATTATGTCGAAGTGTAGCTTATCAATGATGATTTGTTCTCCAGACATAGGGATGCGCTCAAGGTAATTGATTATGAAGCCCGCAATGGTGATATACTCATCACTCGAGGGAAGAGAGAGCCCCCATTGCTCATTAGCATCGTCTATTTCCAGTCGTCCGCTAAATGTGTAAGAGCCGTCTGGATTGTGTTTAGAGATAATCTTGTTTTGGTCATGCTCGTCTTCTATATTCCCGAATATCTCCTCCACAAGATCTTCTAGGGTGATGAGCCCAGAAGTCCCTCCTAACTCATCAATAACAATGGCGATAGACTTTTTCCGTTGCATAAGTATGCCCATGAGTTTTTGCCCATTCATACTCTCGGGTACGAAGACAACCGTGCGCACTTGATCCTGCCAATTGGTCCCCTTGAACATCTCTGTTGAGTGGATATAGCCTAGTACATTGTCGATATTCTCCCGATAGACAATAACCTTGGTAAGTCCGGTGGATATAAAAAGTGATGTGAGCGTATCGGCATCTGTGCTAATTTCGCAACCAACAATCTCGTTGCGAGGGATCATGCAGTCTCGTACTTGCGTGGTTGAAAAGTCGATCGCATTTTTGATTATCTTGACTTCTGTGTCTAGGTCGCTAGCTCCTTCTCCACTTTGACTAGTATTTAGATAATTGTCTAGATCTAATGTCGTGAGTTTAGGATGCTCTTCGATGCCCGGGACGTCTTCTTTAGGTAGCAGGAGCATAAAGAGCTTTGACAGTCCTGTCGAGAAGAGCGTGATAGGATAAAGTAGTATATGAAAAAAGCCAGAGGGCAGAGCTTTGCGAAACATCTGCTGATTCGGATTCATCCTATTGCGAGCCTTGGGGAGGTATTCGCCAAAAATGACAATAATAAAAGTCGAGAGAAGGGAATTGACTGTAATTTGAAAAACGGCATTGTTACTGATTGGAGTTAGTATGGGAGCAAACAATTGGGTCATGACCATACCATATATGACCAATACAATATTATTACCGACTAACAAAGTCGTTATGAAGCGGTCGGGACGGCGATAGAGCATATTCAAAGTTCGACCGATGATCCCGCCCCGTTTAGAATCAAGTTTCAGCCGTAGTCGATCAGCCGATAGATAAGCGATCTCTGTCCCTGAGAAGAACCCTGAGAGGACTAAGAGAATGGATATGTAGAATATCTTCCAAAGAGTGTCTGCTATGGACATGCTTAATTTATCGTTCCTTTTGCATCATACTCGCAAAGATAGTAGAAATATACGGACCACGAATCAGTTGTAAATCCTTTATCTATTCTTTGGGAGACTCTTCGTCGTTTACAAGCATCTGTCCACTACTCCCATGGAAGATGTAGCGAGTGAACAGTTCATTGCTCTCGAAATTGCACCCCTTGATATCTCGCTCGGGAGTTTGTATCCAGACGCTGTCTGGAGTATAAATGCGCTTCTCCTCCTGATTCCAATAGAGTAAATGCGTGTAAAAGTGCGACCCCTCGCGATTGCGTATATTGACTTCTCCGTGGAGCTCCCATAGCTTACGATCTGTCCAGTAAAACGCCGAGTCCGCCTTGACGAAAACGGCGGTGCTATCTCGCTCGTCAAACTGCTCACAATATAATCCATGAGGGAAATACCAGTGTGCTTCACGCTCCACTCTCTCATTCCCATTGTATACATACCAGTCAGATGTAATCAATCTGTACTGTGTGATGCCAGAGTCTGCAACCAAAGCCCGGACATCTTTTGTATACATGGCATAGATGGTCTCAGGATCAAGCCCCATCTTAGAGAGAGGCGGTGGTTGCTTACGCTGACAACTACTTACGGTAAGCAATCCTCCTAATAGTAGCCAGAGAAAGATTAGCGGCATTTGTAAGCCCTTATGTTTGTCTTGACCCATAATCCTTGCTAAGCTCTATTGAGCTGGCATGAAAAGCATACATCTCATCGATCCTAATTATGAGGCTCGCTAGTTGGCTGCTTTGTCGAATCAGTTTACAGATCAGAGAGCGTTGTAAGTTGTTGAGATCTCTTCTCAGCGTATGCGCGTAGACTCTCCGATCCAACCACCTACATAAAAAGAGTCTCCAGAGTTTAGCTCCGGATGGAAGAATATGTCTTGCTGTGAGGGTAAATAGCCCGAGTATTGGCTTATCAACCTGCCGGCTTCACTGGCTATACTACTATCTATGCTGCGAGCCTTTTGTAGCTTATCAATCGCAAGTCCATAGACGAGACGTTGCTTGACGGAGTCATCAGGGTAAATGCTCTTAGCCGAAGCCGCATACATTTGGGCTATTAGGATTAGAGGAGCTCCAAAGGAAGGGTTGGCGGCCATAGCTTTGTTACAGTATTGACGGGCCGAGCTGTAGCTGTGCGCTTTCATCTCAACTACAGCGAGTGTGTAGTATGCAGTTGCATGCAGCCGCTTGTCAGAGGTGAGCCCGATCGCATCATTTAGATATTGCTTGGCTTGACTCATCTGCCCCTTATCAAGACACTCAGAGGCAAGACCCATTGCAGCCGCAGCCGTGGGTTTGATATTGTAAAGGTATCGACTAGCTGTGGCATATAGCGGACTGCTCTCACACTTAGCATAGCGAAACATGTCAAGCATTGCCTGTAGATACTTGACATTGTCCTTGTTTTTCTCCAGACCAGCTCCGTATATTTTGATCAGCATATTGCAATCAGCTAGACCACTTGTAGCAAAGAGCTCGTCAAGTTGACTCTTGAGAGTCAGGAGAGTCTGCAATTTAACAGAGTCATCCGCCTCTGTGAGGAAGTCAACATCAGCCTGAAGGATCCCATTACCCGTCATATAGTCATCGACATATTGCTCGTGCCAGCTTGGATTGCCTATAGCTTTATTCATGGATGCGAAGACAAAGAAATACACTAATTGGCTTTCTGTCTTGTTTGCGAGCTCCTCGACGATAGGTTTAGCCCAATCGTAGATTTTATCGTAGCTAGCCTTAGATCCATAGAGGCGTAGGTAGTCGTTGATCTTAGCGGTGGTGATGTAATCCTTGCCGTATTTAGGATCATCACCAAAGTATTTAATGCGCATATCGTAGAGCTCCATGAGCTTCTCCATAGCCTCTTGGCGAGAAGCATCATCCTGAGCCGTTTCAATCTTCCAGTTTAGAATCTGCACCCCGTAGAGATAGATGTTTTTTGTTGATCCAGGGCACTTGTTTAGAGCTTCTAGCCAAAAGGGATAGGCTTCTTTGAAATTTTTTGCCTTGACATAAGAGGTAAAAAGGCTAATATTTTGTCGACACTGGATACTGTCATCACCTGAACCAAACGGAGTTCCTGTCTCCACGCCTGTTTGCGCCCCAAGGGTCAGAGTTGTAGTTAGCAAGACGAGTATAGGGAGTAATAGATTCTTCAGTTTCATAGTTGTTTGTATGACTTAGTGCTAAAGTAATTTGATTAATCTAGTTTGACTGGTTTGAACCACGATTCATTGAAGCGTAGAGCCACCCCTAGAGATAGGTAATGCTCAGACAGTCTTAATCGATTCATTGGGTATAGATAAGAGTAGCCGAGCGTTAGATCGACGTGAGAGCGTTTGTCCACGAGAGGCATACCGAGACCAAGCGTAGCGCCAAGCTGGTAGTATGAGTCGTAGTTTCCATGGTCGTTGGCTATGCGTAGATAGCCGTTCTCCCCTTGTAAGCCGGCACGATATGCTATACGCTGCCCATAATGCGAAGATCTGTTATCAGGAGTCCATGACATACCTAAAGCGACTTGCCACTGGTCTACACCCTGATAGTTGAGACTTTTTGTGTTGGTAAAAGCTTCACTCCATCGACTATACTTCACATCGACCCCTACTAAGAGTTTATTTAATACTTGGTAGGATATCCCGGCGCTAGCTATATCAGGGCGAGCAAAGAGGGAATTACTGGATATGGTGTCGGCTCTTACTATAATAGGAGACTGCCCTGGGATAGCCATCGTACGGAGTGTTATTTGTCGGCTCCAGATAGGTAGCTTGGGCTCATAGGTAAATCCAATATTGATTTGGTGTCCTCCCGCAGAGAGTGGGATAGAGGCTTGCGAACCGATGCGTACTCCCAGAGAGCGGATACGTGTGTGCTCGAGGAATGTTGGGTTGTAGCTCTCCTTAATATCGTAGGTAATACGTCGCTCATGCTGTAGACTGCCAAAGAGGTATGAGATATTTGCACCAATGGACCAGTAGGAGATCGGTTCATATGCCAGACCTAGATAAACTTCTTGTAGATTACTCTGTCCTTTATAGACGCGAGCATAGTATCGATCCTTAGTATTATCGACACGGGTTTTAGCTCCATAGCGATACCCCACTGTCGAGTAGGGGAGTAGTCCAGCACTCGTAGCGAAATATTTGCCTAGAGGTATAAGGGCCGTTACGTAGTCAAAGTTGCCGATCATCCGCGCGTCTCTCTTTTGAGACTCGGTAAGCAAATTCATCCCCATAGAGAGACCAAAGTCAAATAGGAATGTCATCGAGTCCACCGCTGTATAAGAGGCTGGATTAGCGGGATTGATAATTGTGCGATCCTTTATGGCACTAGTCAGACCGCCCATCCCTCTAGTGGCATGAGGTGTTTGCTTATCTAGGCGTCCCAGTCCGAAGCGACTGTAGGGAGACTCGGTGCTATTACTCTGAGCTGATGCGATAGATCCCATTAAGAGACCATTGCAGATCAGAGCTAGTGATGTAAGTAGGCGTGATATGTATCGAGGCATATTGGGGCTGTCGGGTAAACTATATGTGGGTAGGGGCGTGCACATCATTCGTGCATACGTCCTGTCACTGGTCACAACTTGTGGAGACCGTTTGATATACTAGAATATCTCGCAATCCAAGCTCGACCAAGTTTGACTTCACAAAGTTCCGATTTTTTAGCCACTTGGCAAAATCTCCCGCATACCCTCCCGTCAGCCAGATATTTAGGTTCGGATAAAGCTTTTTCAGGTCATCTATATAACCATCTATCTCATACACGATACCGCGGGCGACACCAAGCCAGATTGCTTGCTCCGTTTGCTGTCCGATAGTTTGCTCCCACAGGGGGGCTCTAGTAGATATCCCAGTCCAGGGGACTAAAGGTAAGCGGGCTGTATAGTCGTGTAGCGCCTGCAATCTCAGTTTAGGACCAGGGGAGATGTTACCTCCTACGTAGCGTCGCTCCGGCAGTAATAGGTCATAGGTGATAGCAGTCCCGATATCAACCACTAAGCAGGGCTCATTAGATAGTTTGGCAACACCGATGACACTCGATAGTCTATCCACTCCGATGCCTCTACGATCGTACGCGATCTCTTGTAGAGGGAGGGGGGTGTCAGTGTTCAGTACGACAAAGAGGGCGCAGACCTTTTGAATCTCTTCGAGCCAAATCTCGTCCACTTGCCCTACAGAGCTGTAAATGGCATGGATGGTTGTCGTAGATAAGTGGTAAGACTGTATCAGGTCTAGTAGCTGAGATACCGTCGGGAGAGCTACATAGAGCTGAGTCGGGTACAACCTTTCTTGGGTCGCGATAGCGATCTTTAGACGACTATTTCCCTGGTCTATGAGTAGGTAAGTAGGAGCCATAGAGACGTGGAGCAAAATGAGACGAGAAGAGTCTGATGCATTTCGCCCCAAGCTTAAAGAAGTAAATTACCCCACAAAGGTAGGCTAATTATTAAAAAAACTGGGGCGGATCTTAGATTGCATCCCTGAGGTTGTCACTTGGGGTTATAATCCCTCCTAAATAATCAGCCAAGAGTTACGGGAATGAGCGATACGTAATTCCGGAATGCTCAATCGACCATTCCTAAATAGTCAATCGGGGATTCCGGAATTATACCCTCATCGCTCGGGTTATTTTTTGGGAGAGAATAGGAGCTTAGCTGTTTGAGCTCCCTCTTCAAACTCTTCGCATATCAGGAGCTTGCTGTGCAGGTTGGCGTTTTCCGTATAGAAGGTGTTAGCTCCCTTATCTTGTGGAGCTGTGTAGCCATTGCTCGTTAGAGACTCCACAAAGTGCTTATTGAGGCGTTGTTGTGCACCGCTCTCCGTGACTAACACCCGCTCTATAGGCTTGATAAAGACCTCCACTTGCAGGAATACGCCCTCTTCTATAGTGTATGCACGCTTGAGGATGTCTCCACCCGCTTTGCCTCTAAAGACTAAGAGTAGGTAATCTTCATCTTCCGTGTCGCTGGACTTAGCGTCATAAGTAGCGCCGTGTGCCATCTCCCAGGTCGTTATAAGCTCTCTAGATGCATTGCCCCAGTCGAGATAGGCAGCATCTCTTATGTCAAAGCCTTGAGGATCCTCCACGACAATAGGATCTGGCTTGATCTCGACCTTGCCATCATATAGTGTCCAGCCCCGGTCATTAGCTAGACTGAGAGTCTCCTTTTTTTCTAGATCATTCCCCTCAGTCGTAGGGAGCTCTGTATTAAGTATAATACACTTGCCATTACGATCAGGGAGTTGTGGCAGGCTCTTTACGAGATCTTTTATTGCATCTTTAGAGAGTTTATTGTGGTGTACCTCAAGCATCCGCAGATGAGGCATCGAGGGGAGTGTCAGAGATGTAAGTCTGAGGTGGTCTGCGCAGAGCTCTTCTAGTGCTGGAGTCTGCAGTGTTAGTGCTGTTAGCTTATTGTTATCTACCCGTAGTGACTTAAGCTTTGGCAGGGCGATTTGCAGGGACCCCTCAAAAGTATTTTGCCCGATAGATAGACTCTCCAGGGTTGTATAGCCAGAGAGATCTAGGGTCTTAAGCTTGTTGTCAGACAAGTTAAGTAACTTAAGTTTATCGGGATGAGAGATTGAGATTGTCTCGACAGCCTTATTGCTCGCTAGTGATAGATAAGTAAGAGGAGCACCATATAGCTTGATAGTCTTGTCTTGTACTGGGATGTCTATTAGAGTTGGGTTGCTGGGATTTTTGGATACAAGAAGCTCTCGTAGCTCTCCGCTGCCATCATCGACCAAGATAGACTCATCCTCTTCGATAGCTACGGAAAGGGTTAGACTGTACCCAATCTCCAGCGTATGGTGTATCTCTGCAGAGAGATCTGTATTCACATGCTGACGAACCTCTACGAGACATCTAGCCTCTACAGTAGTCCCCATGAGCCGAGCCAAGATGAGTGTTTCTCCTGCCATTTTGCCCATGACGAGCCCCTTGTCATCTACAGATGCTATTTCGGGATGCTCTGCGTACCACTCGACGGTGTACTCGGTACTAAGTGGATCCATGGTGGCGGATAGTTGTAATTGCTTACCGATAGCTAGCAGAGCTTTTGTTGGCGTTACCGTTAGTGTCGGCTCTTTGCCTGTCGAGTTGGTTGTCACAGAGACTAGACAGGTTGCTCGAGCCTCAGTACCCACTATTTGTACCGTCACGACAGTATTACCTGCTCGTACACCCTTTAAGACACCCTCTTGAGTAACTGTTGCGATGGAGCTGTCTTGGCTCTTCCAGAGGAGTCTCGGAGAGCTCTGATCGGGAGTCACCTTGGTGGCAAGGGTTATCTCCTGCCCCTTGACGAGTGTTACCTTTTTTGAGACAAATTCGATCGAATAGTTCTTTGGCGCGTCATCTTTGTTACAACTGACTAGGAGGGCAAGGACACAAAGGAGTCCCCAATAGATCTTTACGTTTTTCATGTCTAAGCAAGTGTATTTTTGAGAGATCGCATTAGTTATAAATTTGCTTGTAGTTAAAGAGAGCCAAGGCGCCTAACTCAGGATGTCTAGCGGGAGAAATGATGACTCCCATCGAAATCTTCGGATTGACATAAGCGGCTCCCAAAGAGGTTATGTGGCTGAGGAGGTACCCCTCTCTAACCATCAATTTGCGAAATGCTAGATTGAGACGAGCATTAGAGCCTTGTATCTCAAAAACGTAGTCGATAGGTGTGGCGTAGACGCCTATTTCGCTGACGGCATGCCCGACTTTTCCTTTGTCAGAGAGATTGTATATGCGCAGTTTGACAGCCTTATCATCTCTTACATTAAAAGCGACTGTTTCCACTCCTGTCGTCTTGTCTATACGACTCAGTCGAGGCTCGAAGGTACCGCCGTGAGCGTCCTCCCATGTGTAGACAAGCTTTCGATTGGTCTCACCTAGAAGCTTGAATTCAGGTATAGGTAGCTGATCGAAAGTCTTGCTATCGTCCATCTGCACTACAGAGACCTCACACACCTTTTGTATAGATCCTGAACTAATAGATATGAGAGCTTGACCACGTTTGAGGGCGTAGACCTCTCCTTTGTTGTCTACATAAGCCACAGACTCGTCACTACTGTGATACTGGATAGAGGCTTCGCGAGGCAGGATGGCGACAGAGAGCTGGTAGAGTTCACCTTCTATCAATTCCAGTTTCGTCTCTTTGAGATCGATTTGCTCGGCGAGAAGAGCCTTTGGGGTCTGTTTTTGCTCCTTTCCACACCCGGACATAGTTAGTGCGACGAGGAGGATGGGCAGGATCTTGATATGCTTCATTGCTGTAATGTTTAGAAGTTGTAGTGCAACTCAAATGGGACTATATGACCATTAACAGAGTATGAGTTAATGGGATGGTGGATAGCTTAAGATTTGATCTTCAACCCTTGGGATATCGTTTGTGAGCTAAGATAGCAACATATTTCTCATATTTCAGGTGATATACATAGTTTAACAGATTCGCAGCGTATGGGATTTCTTTTTGAGCTTTTGAGGGTAGAATATAATATCTCGGGAATCGCAGATCGAGGATTACAGAGATCTCGGTCGGTTACTCCGGGATCTTCGATTTACCATTCCCGAGTTATTTCATGGTGGCTCACTAACTAGAGCTCATTTATTCGGGGAAAAGGGTTTGAGCTCCCAGATACCTTTAAAGCCCTTGGGGCAATAGATCTCCCCAAAGGTCCCCCTCTATAATCTTTGGGCTGCAGATAGCTTGCTCGGGGATAGCTCGGGGATAGCTCGGGGATACTTGCGAAGAGTGGGCACCCCATAGGATTGGATTGCAAATCTCTCTACCCGAGTAGCTAAGAGGTACGCCATGCGGGGGCTAATCCTTACAGAGAGGAGGACTGTAGATGTTCTCACCAGACTGCGGGGGGCGTATATCTAAAAGGCATTTAGCAGTATGATGAGCCCCCTGACTACTAGAAAGGCTCCCTAGCAACAATGTTAGGAAGCCCTTTTTAATGACTATAAATATCTGATTTAGACTAGTTTATAAGGGGTGTTAGAGAGATCTATTTAGTATCTCATAGCTCGCTCCAGGCGTCTCTTATCTTCTCTATCTCGTATGGATGCACGTTTGTCGTACTGTTTCTTGCCTCTAGCTAGAGCTATGACTAGCTTGGCAAGCCCTCGATCGTTGATAAAGAGTCGTACAGGGATGATTGTATGTCCCGGATTCTTGAGATCCTCCTCCAGTTTACGGAGCTCTTTGCGGCTGAGCAGGATCTTACGCTCACGGCGCTCTACGTGATTGTTGTACGAAGCATAGCTATACTCCGCAATGTACATATTTTTGATCCACAGCTCACCGTGGGAAAAGTAACAGTAACTGTCCACTAGAGATGCCTTATTGGCACGAATTGACTTAATCTCACTGCCGACGAGTACGACCCCTGCAGTGTATTGATCCAGGAGTTCGTAATCATAGCTTGCACGCTTGTTGCGAATATTGACAGCTCGAGACGTTGTCTTGCCCTTTTTTGCCATGGTGGATTGTGGGATACGATTAGTCAATCCTGTCAAAACCCGTGTAGGGTCTCAGAGCGGCGGGTATGATGATGCCTGAAGGTGTCTGATTGTTCTCGAGGAGGGCTGCGACGATGCGCGGTAATGCAAGAGCACTCCCATTGAGTGTATGGCACAGAGTAGTCCCCACTTCAGGATCTCTGTAACGGCACATGAGACGATTGGCCTGATAGCTCTCGAAATTGGATACGGAGCTTACCTCTAGCCATCGCTCTTGAGCTGCAGAGAATACCTCAAAGTCATAAGTCATAGCACTTGTAAAGCTCATATCTCCCCCGCATAAACGTAAGATACGGTAGGGAAGCTCTAGCTCCTCAACAAGGCTTTTCACATGAGCAATCATCTTGTCTAGTTGCAGCCATGAGTGATCCGGGCGATCGATACAGACAATCTCTACCTTGTCAAACTGGTGCAAACGATTCAATCCTCGTACATCTTTGCCATACGACCCGGCCTCACGGCGAAAGCAAGGTGTGTAGGCCGTACAACAGATCGGTAGTTCATCAGCGTCAAGAATGACATCACGGAAGATGTTTGTAACGGGGACCTCAGCCGTTGGTACTAAATAGAGATTGTCTAGTTGAGCATGGTACATCTGCCCCTCCTTGTCCGGGAGCTGTCCAGTGCCTATTCCAGAGGCTTCGTTGACCATGATCGGAGGCTCAACTTCTTTAAACCCAGCCAGAGTGGCTTTGTCTAGGAAGAAATTGATCAGGGCTCGCTGTAACCTAGCTCCTCTGCCCTTGTACACGGGGAAACCTGCTCCTGTTATCTTAACCCCGAGTTCGAAATCGATGAGGTCGTATTGCTTGGCGAGCTCCCAGTGTGGTAGTTTGGAGTTAGACTCTAGGCGGGGTATCTGCCCCCCTGTAGCGACACAAAGATTATCCTCCGCCGAAGCTCCAAGAGGAACATCTGGATGTGGAAGATTCGGTATAGTGAGCAGTAGGCGACGCATCTCCTCCTCAGCTTGTTGCATTGTCTCCAGTGCCTGTTTAGAGACTTGCTTGAGCTTTTGGACCTGCTCTTTCAGCAGCTCTGCTTCTTTGCGAGCCCCAGACTTCATCTTCTCCCCAATGGCTCGAGAGAGCTCCTTCTGTTGTGCAAGGCTATCATCTTTTTGCCGTTGCGCTTCTCGTCTCCGTTTATCTTGGGCTATGATAGCAGTTATAGGCTCCTCGGCTGAGAAGTGCTTTACTGCGAGTCGCGAGATCACTTCCTTTGGGTTTTCTAAGATTTGTTTGATGGTCAGCATTTCTTTTTCTTTCTTCGTGGGGGATAAAGGTACTGTTTCTTCCTCATTTATGAGTACGACTAAAGGAAGAGCCCACATCGGTGAGTCCTTCCTTCATCAATATAATGTGGTATAGGCTGTGTCGGAAACGAGACCGATCTTTACTCAGCAGGAGTCTCAGTCTCCGTTTGTGTCGTAGATGTTGTAGCCTGATCTCCTATTGTAGGAGCTCCGGATAGTGGTAGGCTGGGGTCCTCTGTCTGTTGTGGTATGAGAGGAGAATTTTGCTGGGATTGCTCTATAAAGCTCCCACTTTGATCAGTCTCCTCATGAGGTTTGATAAAGTATGAGCTAGCGATGCTCAGTACGACCATGGCTCCAGCGAGTGTCCACGTAGCCTTCTCTAGGAAGTCGGTTGTCTTTCGTACCCCCATGTACTTATTGCTTTCTCCAAAGCCTGCCGCTAGTCCGCCTCCTTTAGAGTTTTGGATTACAACAATAAGGATGAGCAGAATTGCTGCAATAAGGATGAGGATGGTTAGGAAGATTTGCATATCTACTATTCTATGAAATGCGTGTTTACGGATGAGAGGAATTGTCAATCAGCCTCCCAAGAAAGTCTAATTGGACTGCAAAGTAACTAATTTTTTCTGGATATTTCAAGCTTAGTCCCTCGATAATCTTTTTCGCTCGATCATAATGTCCTTGCTTGATATAGATAGTAGCGAGTGTTTCAGTGAATAAAGTATCGCTGGGCTCTTCTCCGTCGGGAGAGGATGAGGAACCTTTGTTTGGGGAGGGTGGAGAAGGAGACTGGGAGCTTTCTCTTGAATCAATAGGAATGAGTGTCGAGAGAGCCATCTCTGGAGTATCTGAGAGGCACGTTTCGGTAGAGAAGTAATCTGCGATACTCCCTTCTGTAGGGTGTATCTTCACGGTTTCGTATTCTAGTTCAGAAGATAGAGGTCCCTCTTGCTCTGCAACCTGACGTAGATATAGATCAACCAAAGCGAATGAATCTGACGAATCATCTGCCGCAATAGGAGTCAGATCATCCAAAGGCATGTGAAGCTGTGTGAGTAGATAGAGCTTTTCGCGACTGGGTAAGTGAGGAGCCCAGTGTTGTAGCTCGGCTTCATATCTGAGATCTCCGAGGAGTGATAGGTTTAGCAAGTAGAGCATTACGATGCTTTGTGCATAGGGATATGTCTCCACTAGCTCGGCAAGTGGTGCAAGTGAGTGTGTGTCTAGCTCTTCGGGGTGGGCTATCAACCTATTGAGTTCGTCTAGTGTCATAAATGGGTTACCAGTCTTCAACTGTTGCATTAAAGATCTGCTTCACAAGATCCTCTATCATCTCTTGTGCCAAACCCTCTTGAATATCTGAGAAGAGGTTGTTACTGTCAAACTCCTGAGAGGAGGTAAAGGTGCGTCCGGAGAAGCTTTTCTTCTCCTCCTCCATGTTGGTATAGGATACTCGCACCGTAATGGTAAAGCGAGTCATTGCCGACAGGGCATCTTCTTGCATCGCAATGGGAGTCAACTCATAGCCGACTATCGCGCCCTCCAGTACAAGGTCTCCATTCGCATCAACCGGTTCCAGGCGGGTATTACGACGGAACTGCTCCCGTAAACGCTCTGAAAACATTTGCGACAGGGGCGGATAGACCAGTGGTGCTTGATTAGGGAAATCCTCTATAGTTATGGTCTTGATGCGCGTGTAGTCTATGGTAGCTCCATTGAATTTATAGCTTATAGAGCACCCCGTACATAACAGTAAGACGCAGAGGACTCCTACATTATTATAGTATAAGCGTCTAGTGTCATATCGGTATCCGCCCTTACTCCAGCTCATAGCTCTGTAACTTGCGGTACAAGGTCCGTGGAGAGATGTTTAGCTCCTGGGCAGCCTCAGTCTTGTTCCCTTCATGGCGCTCCAGGGCTCGCATGATAAGTATGCGCTCGGCCTCCTCTATAGTCATCGGCTTATTAGGTAGACTTGCATGATCTTTTGCTTTTTCTTGCTGCTCATCAACTGCGGGCTCAGACACCTCCTCGGCATTTGTGTGCAGATTGCTCATATCAGAAGGCACTAGAGCTGTCGTAACAGGCTCGTAGCGCACGCCTTGACGCATTGTTGCGACGGTTTGCTTGAGATCTGTAATATCTCGCTTCATGTCAAAGAGTACCTGGTAGAGGATCTCTCGCTCGTTGGCAAAGGAGTGATCATCACTTTGTCGTCCTACGGGTACCAATGAAGTGGTCAATTCGAGAGCCTTCGTGTCTGGGAGGTAGTTTCGTAAGTCCTCAGCCGTCAGATGGCGGTCGTACTCTAATATGCTGATGCGATCTGTCAGGTTGCGTAGCTCTCGGATATTGCCAGGCCAGGGATAGAGCTTCAGAAGTTCCTCTGCATCAGGGGTGATCTGTAGCACTGGGATCTGGTTTTTCTCTGCGCTGAGCGAGGCGAATAGTTTGAAGAGCAATACGATATCCTCAGGTCTTTTGCGGAGTGGTGGTACAACAATAGGTACAGTATTTAACCGATAGTATAGATCCTCACGAAAGCGACCGCGGGCTACCGCCTCTTGAATGTTGACATTGGTGGCAGCGACTACACGTACGTCAGTTTTTAGGGGCTTGCTAGCACCCACAGGGATAAACTCACCAGACTCCAAAACTCGTAATAGACGAGCCTGCGTAGCAAGGGGTAGCTCTCCCACTTCATCCAGAAAGATAGTCCCTCCGTCTGCCTCCTCAAAGTATCCTTTGCGGTCTGAGATGGCACCGGTGAAGGCCCCCTTGCGGTGCCCAAAGAGCTCTGCATCAATTGTCCCCTCTGGGATAGCACCGCAGTTCACTGCTACATAGCCTTGATGCTTTCGCAAGCCATAAGCATGTATAATCTTAGGAAAGACTTCCTTCCCAACGCCGCTTTCGCCCATTATTAGCACTGAGAGATCCGTTGGAGCGACCTGTATGGCTGTTTCGATGGCTCGGAGGAAGCTTGGGTTGCGCCCCACAATACTGAAGCGCTGCATCACCTGCTGTAGATCTACATTCATAGGCACAAAGATACTAAAATGACCAATATATGGATCGTTTAGACTATACCTTGCAGTCTTTTTATTATGGAAGCTTTCCTCCTTTTTAACAAATATGGATCATCAAGCTCCTCCACAACAAAATTACTCAGGATTGAATAGACGAGTTAGATCTCTCAGTGACTGTCTGCACGTTAGACAACCCAAAGAGGTCGATTGCCTAGGCCCTGATTGCTAAGCCCCGAGCAAAGAGTCCTATTGCTAAAATATAAATGCGCTAAAATTAGGGTGCCAAGTGATTGGTGGCTCCGGAAGACCCAACGGACGATTCCGGAGTAGCCATCTGATGATTCCAGTATAACGGATTGACAATGCTGGAGCGACTGAACAATAGCTCCGGAGTAAAAAGAGGATGGCTCTAAAGCTTTTTGTCTTAGTATCATCAGTGGAAATGGAGACATTGCATTCGATTACGGGCTCTCGGACTGTAAGCCTTGTCATCCTCTTGGGCTAAGCCAATAAAAAACTACAAGACATCTTATTTTGACGACTGGTTAAAGCAAATACAATTACAGGAGTTTTAAATTGTTCTGTCCGGTTTTCAAAACTGTGTTTATCAAGAGCTAAATATGTGCTGATCGTATAGTTATCCCTTGTACGTACAGATTATTTCACTACATTTGCCGTCATAACTAATAGCCTAACGATGCTACTAACGATCAATCTATATGGATCTACAGCAATCGCACCAACAATATGACTACATTGTCATAGGTGGTGGCCTAGCCGGACTATATTGTGCATACTTTTTAGCGCGACAAGGGGGAGTCGCTCTCATTGCGCGACGTACTATCGAGGAGAGCAATTCCTATTATGCTCAAGGTGGTATGGCGGCGGTTACTGATCAAGAGGACTCTCCTACAGATCATTACGAGGATACGATAGTAGCTGGGCGGGGGCTTTGTCTACCTAAAGCGGTCAAGGTACTAACAGATGAGGCGCCGGATCGCATCAACGAGTTGATCCGTATGGGGATGACCTTCGACAGAGAAGACGGTCATCTAGCCCTTGGTCTGGAGGGGGGGCACCATCACCGCCGTATACTCCATGCAGGGGGAGATGCTACGGGGCGTTTGGTTACCTCCTTTATGATTGAGCAGGTCAGGCATGCTAATCGTCGTATTACCGTCTTTGACCATCATAGCGCGGTGCGAATATTGCGCACGGCAGATGGGGCACACTGCCGTGGTATTGTAGCTTATGATGAGCGAACTCATAGTTACGACACTCTCTTGGCGTCTACTGTCGTCCTTGCTACGGGTGGTGCCGCTGCTCTATACCAGCCTACGACAAATCCTCCGACAGCTCTGGGGGATGGTTTTTGGCTAGCTAGCGAAGTGGGCGCCGAGTTGATGGATCTAGAGTTCATACAGTTTCACCCGACTGCTTTATATCTACCGGGCCATGCATCCTTTCTCATTAGCGAGGCCGTACGAGGAGAGGGAGCCCATCTAGTAGACAAGCGTGGGGAGCGATTTATGTTAACGGTACATCCTCTAGCCGAGTTAGCCCCGAGAGATGTCGTTGCTCGTAGTATCTTTCTCAAAATGCAAGAGGAGGGAAGTGATTATGTACGATTGAGATTAAGGCATATAGATCCGGAGCGATTACTACAGCGCTTCCCAACGATCTCGGAGCACTGCCGCCGACTAGGGCTAGACATCACGGATGAGATCCCGGTAGCTCCTGCAGCTCACTATACGGTAGGGGGCGTAGGCGTGGACCTTAACGGATGCACACGACTGCCAGGGTTGTATGCCGTTGGAGAGGTAGCTTCGACAGGTGTCATGGGTGCTAATCGATTGGCATCTAATTCGCTGATCGAGTGTATTGTCTTTGGTAAGCGTATTGCCGACTATGCTATAGCACATTCTGTCAAATCCTCCACGACGGGGGAGTCACAGCCTCTGGCATCTCTGCCTGATCTCTCATGGAGCTTAGCCGAGGAGCAAGAGTACGCCCTAGAGCGAGAGAGTACCATAAGCCGACAAGTGGGAGATATACTGATGAATCAGGTCGGTATCATACGGTCTAGAGAGGGGCTGACTCAGGCTTTGCAAGATCTCCAAAGCCTGTCCGATGAGATAAGAGAGGAGTCATACCACAGCATCCACGCCTATGTGACTCGTAGACGTATTGAGATTGCGCATCAGATGGCTCGCGCAGCTCTCCTACGAGAGGAGAGCCGAGGAGGGCACTACCGTAGTGACTATACCGGCACTTTGCCCGAAAGTTTGGCATACCGGACTAGACTCTTGAATAATCAAATTACCCATCAATTAATTGCAGATCGTACGAATCATGACGGAGTTGCATAACTACGACGAGCTAAATGCTCTCATCGACCTTGCTTACCGAGAGGATGCCCCTGAGGGCGATTTGTCGACACGCTACTTACTGAGCCGTAGTGATCGAGCTATCGCCACGCTTACGGCAAAGGCCGATGGCATCATCTCCGGGCTAGAAGTCGCTGAGTATGTATTACAATGGTGTAGTGAGCCGGTGACTTTTACACTACATTGCCAAGATGGGGATGTGGTACACCATGGAGATAGGCTAGCAACCATCGAGGGGGCCTATGCGGATTTGCTAAGAGCAGAGCGTATTATGCTCAATTTCCTCCAGCGCATGAGTGGGATAGCAACATACACGCATCGCTGTGTGCAGTGTGTGGCTGGAACGAAGGCACGCATCCTTGATACACGAAAAACCGTCCCTGGTCATCGTCTGACAGACAAGATGGCGGTACGTCACGGAGGAGGAACGAATCATCGCACCTCTCTTTCAGATATGGTTATGCTCAAGGACAATCATATTGCGCTTGCCGGAGGTATAGGACCCGCCGTAGCCGCTGTCCGCCCACACTTACCTATATCGATACTTATCGAGGTTGAGACAACTACTCTCGAGGAGGTCCAGGAGGCTTTACGAGCGGGTGCCGACATTATTATGCTAGACAATATGGATTTAGAGACAATGAGGCAGGCGGTACTCCTGATAAATGGACGTGCTAAGGTAGAGGCTTCTGGCAATATGACGGTAGAACGGTTGGCCCCTGTCGCCGAAATAGGGGTAGATTATATCAGTCTTGGGGCACTGACACACTCGGTCGTAGCCTTTGATATCAGTATGATGATCCATCCTGTGGAGTAATGGGGAGCTGTCATACCCCCAATGGACTACATAGACACACTAACAGACTACTTATGACACAAGATCAAATAGAGGCTCTATACACGGAGATTCGTATGCTCAAAGAGCTAAAGCATGCAGTCATACTGGCCCATTACTATGCTCGCCCTGAGATACAGCGTATAGCTGATCATTTGGGGGATTCACTTGCACTCTCTCAGATAGCGGGAGAAACAGATGCAGATATGATTGTCTTCTGTGGGGTTAGCTTTATGGGTGAGACAGCTAAGATTATCTCTCCCGACAAGAAGGTGCTTTGTCCCGTACTGCATGCTGGATGTACACTAGCAGAGGGCGCAACAGCAGAGGGGATAAATACGTGGCGAGTCAAGAATCCTGATGGTTTGGTCGTCAGTTATGTTAATACGACAGCTGCAGTAAAGGCGGTGACAGACTACTGTGTGACTAGTGCAAATGCTCTAAAGGTGGTTCGAGCTCTACCTACAGATAGACCAATACTCTTCGGACCGGACAGGAATTTAGGACAATATATCATGAATGTGACTGGGCGACAGATGGACTTGTGGCAAGGCGCCTGTTATGTACATGAGGAGATTACCCCCGAGCTAGTGCGTGTGATGCTGGCGAGATATCCTAATGCAGAGATTCTGATACATCCGGAGTCCACTGCCTCTAGCGATCAGACAATTATCGATAATCCTCGTTGTATTATTGGCTCTACTACAACGATTATCAAGCAACCCAGCATATCCAATCTTGAGCAGTACGTCATCGCCACAGAGCCAGAGGTACTTGCGGAGATGACAAGACGCTATCCAGGCAAGGAGTTGATCCCAATTTTACCAGATCATGTCTGTGAGTATATGAAGTTGATAACCCTCGAAGGACTACGGGATGCCCTACTCCATGAGCAGTACGAGGTAGAGGTGGAGGAAAATCTTCGACAAAAAGCTTGGCTGTCGATAGAGCGTATGCTGCAGTTTTAAGTCCTGTCTCTTAGCACGGGGCGAATGGGATTGGGTCTCTCTACAGGTTGGGAAAGGCTCCGTAACTCCTTGGATAGACTGCGTTGTCATATAGATACGGTCTTTAATGTACAATATAATGAGTCAACCCAGCCTCAAATTCTCAGCCTATTGTGAGATTCAAAAAGATTGCGTACCTTTGCACAGGCAAGCGTGAGAGTAAGATTGCATTGCTGAAGGCGATGGAATTTTGGATAGTTAGTGTAGTGATGCACTCATCTGTACGATTGCTCAGATGGTGATCATAGCTCAGCTGGTTAGAGCATCAGATTGTGGTTCTGAGGGTCGTGGGTTCGAATCCCACTGGTCACCCAAGTCTCTAGAGGATGTTTTTGTTCCTGGAGAAGCTCATGTTTTAGTATCGTTTTTATTTTTAGGGGTTGTCAAGACGATTGTCGTGACAGCTTTTTTTTGTCGCTTGAGGTTAGATACGAAGGGGATTTTCTCTACGCAATTGCAGCTATAGTAGAAGAATCGGTTGTTTCATCAGATCCTTACGAGTGGCTTTAACGTGTCCTAGGCAGAAAAATTTTTTACTACCTTTGCAACGCACTGTCGGCTTGTGAACCTATGATGTGTTAGAGTCCCTGAGTCTCTCGTCGTAATGATCGCTCTTTAGAGACAGCGTGCGCTGGCGATGTGTAGACGTTTGTCACTGTAGTGGTATGCGTCTCGACTCATCAGTTGAATACTTACTACGAAAAATAAATATAGAGATCCCCGAAATCATGAAGAAGAGAATCTACACCTTTGGTAATGGAAGTGCCGAAGGCAATGCTCAAATGAGAGAACTCCTCGGAGGTAAGGGTGCGAACTTGGCAGAGATGAATCGTATCGGAGTCCCAGTTCCTCCAGGATTCACCATCTCCACTGAGGTCTGCACTGAGTATTATGAGCGCGGTCGTGAGGCTGTCATCGATGACCTCAAGGATGATCTGATCGCTGCTGTGAAGCATATCGAGTCGATCATGGGCTTTAAGTTTGGCGACGTGGAGAATCCATTGCTCGTCTCCGTACGCTCTGGTAGTAGAGCCTCCATGCCGGGTATGATGGATACAATTCTCAACCTCGGGCTTAACGATACCGTTGTGGACGGATTGGCTAAAAAGAGTGGCAATGAGCGCTTTGCTTGGGACTCTTATCGTCGCTTCGTACAGATGTATGGTGACGTAGTGCTTGGCATGAAGCCTATTAATAAGGATGACATAGACCCCTTTGAGGCAATTATTGAGGAAGTCAAGAAAGAAGCAGGCGTAAGGTTGGATAATGAGCTCTCTACGGCTTCCCTCAAGGAGCTGGTCAAGAGATTCAAGAAGGCGGTCATGGATGCTACGGGACACGACTTCCCTACGGATCCTTATGAACAACTATGGGGTGCAATCATGGCTGTCTTTGGCTCATGGATGAATGATCGTGCGATCCTATACCGTAAGATGGAGTCGATACCTGATGATTGGGGCACAGCGGTTAACGTCCAGGCAATGGTATTCGGTAATATGGGGGATACCTCCGCTACAGGGGTCGCTTTTTCTCGCGATGCAGCAACTGGTGAAAATCTCTTCAACGGGGAGTACCTAGTCAATGCGCAGGGAGAGGATGTCGTTGCTGGGATCCGCACTCCACAGGAGATTACAATTGAGGGGTCGCGTCGCTGGGCTGAGCGTGCTGGTATAGATGAGGCTACACGTAGGGCTCAGTATCCATCGATGGAGGAGACTTTTCCCGAGATCTATGCTGAACTTAATACAATACAGCATAAACTGGAAATGCATTACCATGATATGCAGGATATGGAGTTTACAGTTCAAGAGGGTAAGTTATGGCTCCTCCAAACGCGCAATGGAAAGCGTACAGGACAAGCCATGGTCAAGATTGCTATGGATCTACTCCGTGACAACCTTATTACAGAGGAGGAGGCTCTGCTTCGAGTAGAGCCCGCTAAGCTAGACGAACTACTACATCCTATCTTCGATAAGAAGGCCCTCAAGTCAGTGAAGATCCTGAGTCGAGGGTTACCCGCTTCACCCGGAGCCGCCACGGGGCAGATTGTTTTTTTCGCCGATGATGCAGCTAACTGGCATGAGCATGGTAAGAAGGTGATCATGGTGCGTATTGAGACCTCACCTGAGGACCTTGCTGGTATGAGTGTTGCAGAGGGGATATTGACAGCTCGTGGAGGTATGACTTCTCATGCAGCTGTTGTAGCGCGTGGTATGGGTAAGTGTTGTATTACTGGAGCTGGAGGTCTTATTGTAGACTATAAAGCTCGTACGGTGACAATCGATGATAAAGTACTTCGAGAGGGAGACTATATATCTATCAATGGCTCCACAGGTGAGATCTATGAGGGAGAGGTCGAGACAAAGGCTGCAGAGATGGATACGGACTTTTGTCAGTTGATGGAGCTTGCAAACAGGTACTCTAAATTATCTGTGCGGACAAATGCTGATACACCTCATGACGCTACTACGGCCCGAGCATTTGGAGCTGTGGGTATAGGTCTGTGTCGTACGGAGCATATGTTCTTTGAAGATAACAAGATCAAGGCAATGCGTGAGATGATCCTTGCGACAGATACAGATGGTCGTCGTAAGGCGTTAGCCAAACTGCTTCCTATTCAGACGGAAGATTTCAAGGGGATCTTCCGTGCAATGGAAGGGTTGCCTGTGACAGTACGTCTACTGGATCCGCCTTTACATGAATTCGTCCCCCAAACTGAGAGTGGGCAGATTGAGCTTGCTAAGGCAATGGGTGTAGAGCCTAAAGTCGTGCGTGATCGCGTAGAGCAGCTCCATGAGTTGAATCCTATGCTCGGACATCGTGGTTGTCGTCTCGGAAATACTTACCCTGAGATCACAGAGATGCAGACTCGAGCCATTTTGGGTGCATGCCTTGCTCTCAAAAAGGAAGGGGTCGAGACGCATCCAGAGATAATGGTCCCACTCGTAGGTGTTGTAGAAGAGTTTAAACAGCAAGAGAGTGTTATTCGTGCAACAGCTGAGAGTCTTTTTGAAGAGGTCGGAGATCGGATTGATTTCCTCGTTGGGACGATGATTGAGATCCCTCGAGCGGCTCTGACTGCTGATCAGATAGCTCACTATGCGGATTTTTTCTCATTTGGTACAAATGACCTTACCCAGATGACCTTTGGGTATTCACGAGACGATGTTAACTCCTTCTTGCCTATTTATCTAGAGAAGAAGATTCTCAAGGTTGATCCGTTCCAACAGTTGGATCAAATAGGTGTGGGACAGTTGATACAAATGGGAGCTGAAAAGGGGCGTTCCGTCAAACCAACAATTAAGTTGGGGATCTGCGGAGAGCATGGAGGAGATCCCTCTTCGGTAGAGTTTTGCCACCGTGTAGGGCTTAACTATGTCAGCTGCTCTCCCTTCCGAGTTCCCATTGCACGTTTAGCTGCAGCTCGTGCTGCTGTTGGAGACAAGAAATAAAAGTCTCGTAAGGAATACGATAAAAGGAGGGGACAACTAACTTGTTCTCTCCTTTTATTGTATTTGGACTCCTATAAGTCTAGAGGCTCTGTGCCCGGCTAATACACAAAGGGAATCTCTGGTGGAAGATCTTGCAAATGCATGGATTAGCTTTTCTAATTAAGAAAACGCGCACTTGTCTGTGTATGTGGAACCCGAAATCTCAAACGCGTATGCTTTATTGCCAGTTTGCAAAATAGTTGTACCTTTGCACGGCTGATTATTATCGAAACGAGATAGCCAGAGTACATCTAGTTTTATATAGAACGTTGTGGTAATATCCTGTGTCGGTGTACAGAAGTGCGTCCACGCTTCGAAATAGCCCATTGACAGGTGAACAGGACTCTACGACATCCTCTGCGGTAGAAAGTATAATTAGGAGTCTTCTTGCATTGAGGAAAACTTCAGAAAGCTTGAGTATTGGGTAAATCTCCTTTTGTATTAATCCAACGAAATAACTATTAGCGTGAATACATTAAGTTATAAAACACAGTCCGCCACCAAGGAGTCCGCTCAGAAGGAGTGGCTTGTAGTGGATGCTGAGGGACAACGTCTAGGACGTCTCTGCTCCATCGTCGCTAAGATACTGCGTGGTAAGTATAAGCCTTGCTTTACCCCTCATGCAGATTGCGGAGACAACGTCATTATCATCAATGCAGACAAAATCGAACTCACTGGTAAGAAATGGGAAGATCGAGTCTACCTAACCTTCTCTGGTTATCCTGGAGGTCAGAAAAAGCACTCACCTCGTGAGTATCAGGCTAAGAGTTCTCGCAAGCTCTTTGAGAAGGTCCTTAAAGGGATGCTTCCAAAGAATAAGCTCGGAGCTGAATTGCTAACACATGTTCGGATCTTTGATGGGTCTGATCATACAATGGCGGGTGTACAGCCTCGTACGATTGACATTAACGCTCTTAAGTAACTAATACGCGGTAAACGATGGAAAAAATCAATGCTATAGGTAGACGTAAGGCTGCAGTTGCCCGCGTATATCTCACGGAGGGATCTGGCAAGATTACAATCAATAAGAAGGATATCGCCAGCTATTTCCCCTCATCAATACTTCAATTTGTCGTCAAGCAGCCACTTCTTAAGCTAGAGGTCGCAGACAGATATGATATCATGATCAACCTTGCCGGTGGGGGCTTTAAGGGACAGAGTGAAGCTGCTCGTCTCGGCATTGCACGGGCCCTCGTCAAAATTAATCCAGAGGACAAGGCTGAGCTTCGTGCAGCGGGATTCATAACACGAGATCCACGTGTTGTAGAGCGTAAGAAACCAGGACGTCCCAAAGCTCGTAAGAGATTCCAGTTCAGTAAGCGTTGATGGTGTCTGGGCAGGGCATATGGCAGAGGGGACTCTCCCGTTAGAGTTACCTTTATGTTGTCACAAGGTCCTCCTGCATAATCTCTCGCGTTTAGTATCTAAATTGCATCGATGGTACGCTGAGTTATTTATCTGCGACCCTACCCTGCAATTGCTATCTAATCAAGAAAGTAAACGAAAACAATACACTATGTCATTAGTATCATTTGACCAGCTTTTAGAGGCTGGAGCGCACTTTGGGCACATGCCACGCAAGTGGAACCCCGCTATGGCTCCTTATATCTTTATGGAGCGCAACGGCATTCATATTATTGATCTGCACAAGACTGTAGCAAAGATCGATGAGTGTGCAGAGATTATCAAGAATATGACCAGTGCGGGCAAGAAGATTCTCTTCGTCGGCACCAAGCGTCAAGCTAAGGAGCCTATTGCAGAGCTCGCTAAAAGTGTTGGCATGCCTTACGTTACGGAGCGCTGGCCTGGAGGTATGCTGACGAACTTCCCCACCATTCGCAAGGCAGTTAAAAAGATGGGGCAGATAGACAAGATGCGTGAGGATGGGACTTATAACAACCTCTCCAAGCGTGAGCGTCTTCAGTTAGATCGTCAGCAGGCTAAGCTAGACAAGAATCTCGGCTCAATTCGGGATATGAATCGTCTACCGAATGCGCTGTTTATTGTAGACGTGACGCGTGAGCACATCGCTGTTCATGAGGCGCAGCGTCTAGGTATCCCTGTCTTTGCTATTGTCGATACGAATGCCAATCCAAAGGACATAGATTATGTCATCCCGGCTAACGACGACTCCACTCAGGCTATTGAGTTGATTGTTTCTGCAATGTGCCAAGCGATCAACGAAGGGCAGATAGAGTATAAGGCTATCAAGGCTGAGAAAGAGGCGGAGGAGGCTAATGAGTTGTCCCGTTCAGGTCGTCGTCAGCGTACGGGGGCTCGCCGTGAGCGCATCCGCTCCGCCGAAGCTGAGGAGGCAGAGAGAGAAGATGAGGAGGATCTCTCTGAGGATCTAGAAAATGCGGAGAGTATTATGACAGAGGATGAAGTAGTTAACCAATAATACACTTACACCATGGGCGTAACAATTGAAGAAATCAAGAAACTTCGCAAGATGACCGGTGCGGGTCTTACTGACTGCAAGAACGCGCTCAACGAGACCGCCGGAGACTTTGAAAAGGCTATAGAGATCATACGTGCCAAGGGCAAGGCTGTTGCAGCGAAGCGCTCGGATCGAGATGCTGCTGAGGGTTGCGTTTTAGCTGCGCATAGCGAGGGTTTTGCAGCTATTGTTGCCTTGCAGTGCGAGACAGACTTCGTCGCCAAAAATGAGGGACATATAGCTCTTACGCAGCAGATATTAGATATTGCCATGGAGGAGCATCCAACCACTAAGGAAGAGCTTCTGGGCCTTCTGCTGGCGGATGGTCGCCCTGTTGCAGAGCACATTACAGATCGAGTCGGTAGCACTGGCGAGAAAATGGAGATTGGTAGCTACGAATATCTCAAGGCTCCCTATACGACGTCTTACATTCATTTTGGCAATAAGCTAGCGGCTATCGTTGCATTCAATGAGCCCGTTACTCAGGAGATGGGTCGGGAAGTTGCGATGCAGGTAGCCTCCATGAATCCTGTTGCGGTAAGTGAGCAAGACGTACCAGCTCATGTCCTTGAGGAGGAGCGTAAGATTGCAATGGATCGTGCTCGTGAGAGTGGCAAACCTGAGGCAATCCTAGGGCGTATCGTAGAGGGCTCTATACAGAAGTTTTACAAGGAGAATACGCTGCTCCACCAGACTTTCGTCCGTGATAATAAGATGGATGTACAGGGATACCTGCACACAGCATCTAAGACGCTGACGGTTACTGGGTTCAAGCGCGTTAATCTGAACGAAGATTAGCTCATCTCCCAGAGAGTAATCGAGTATATTGGCGAGGAGTCCTACTCACTGCAGATAGTGGGTAGGGCTCTTCTTTTGTGCTTAGGTAGCTCAGCGTTTGGGAAGCAAATCTATATCCCGATGCGTGGGAAACGTGACATCGGTTTTTATTCGCTTATAGGTAGGATTATTTTCGTTGGTAAACTGATTAATTCCCTCATGCAAGAGAGACTTTCCTGTGTATGAAAATTTTATGGAGTATCGCAAGATCGAACGGTTAATTTCTGGGAGCAATCCCCTTACACCGTGATTGCTCTATGACTATTCGGGAGTAGTCAAATGATTATTCGCGAATTGTCGTTTACTGATTCCGGGGATCTTCGCCCCTCTAAAGGGAATAAGATAATCTGCATATCAATGAGATGTGTCACTGTAATCGGTATGCGTAGGAGACTCTCTAGTTTATGTATATTTGCACCGCAGTAGATACGAAGGTTGCTACGGATATATTATAGTCTTCGTGTCGGCGTTATTAGATTACATATGAGACGAATTAACCTACATACATGCGCGAGTCTCACTCTGCTCCTGGTGATGCTCTTGGGTTGCGCGCTAGATGTTGCAGCACAGGCTGCGGGCGGTTCGCTGCTCGACGAGGGGCATTGGGCACGCCTGTCCGTGAGGCAGACTGGAGTGCATCGTATTCCCTTTGATAAGCTTCGTGAGGCGGGGATTAAGGATCCTGCGGCGGTGCGTCTTTACGGTCGTGGGGGGGCCATGCTGAGCGAGGTGATAGAAGATAATAATTTGGGCATGACTCCTGTGCCTGTCTATGTATCAGATGACGCTATTTACTTTTACGCAGTGGGACTGACGGAGTGGATCCCGGAGGTTGAGCAGCATACTTACCGACATCGGCAACATATCTACAGCAATAAGGGGTGCTATCTGATTACAGATCGAGCAGATTTGCCCGCCATGAAGATCAAAGCACACGAGCCGCAGCAGGCTACAGAGGGTAAGCCTCGCACTACTTACTTAGCGCACGTGCTGCATGAGCAAGACCAGCACTCGCTCAAGGCTTCGGGGCGTAAGCTCTTTGGTGAGTCTTTAGGAGGGCATGCATTGTCGATCCCGCTCTCCTTGCCAGCTCCATTAGCAGAGCAAGCCGAGGGAACTCTCGGCATAGCGTATGTGGGATTGCCTACCGAGAAGCATCCTATTGAGCTAACGCTACAACTGGGGGGCGAGACTTACAAAGATGCAATCAAACTATCCGAAGATTATACCTCTCGAACTTATCTGGCGGGGATCTATCATGCGAAGTCTTTTGTAACAAGACATCCGGCCGGCATACAGACGCTCCAAGCGCAGCTCACAATAACCCCCACTGGGCGTCCCTCTTATCTAGACTATCTGGCATTGGTCGTACCAGTCGCCTTGCAGTATAAGGGAGAGGGACAATTGTTGTTTCGCAATTTTTCTCCTTCAAAGGGAGCTATTGCCCAGCATCGTATCACAACGTCGAGTGCTACCAGCTCGTTGCAATTATGGTGTCGAACAGCCGAGGGTGAGGTGATCGATATCCCTCTGATGAGCTTTGCCGGTGGAGTATCCTTTACGGGATGTGTTACGGATATGCAGGGACGACCTATGGAGTATTGTCTCTTTAAGCTCTCAGATGCCTATCCTATAGAGGAGATAGTCGCAGTGAATCATAGAGGGATGCGTCTAGATGCAATACCAGACTATCTGATTATCACTACCGAGTCTCTGCGCCCCGCTGCGGAGCGATTAGCTGCTTATCATAGAGAGTCCTCTGCGCTACAGGTGCAGGTGCTATCTCAGCAGGAACTTTTTGACGAGTATAATAGTGGGACTCCCGACGCTACAGCTTACCGCCTTATGCTACGGGACTACAAACTACGCTATGAGGCAGCTCATGGAGTGGATAGCTATCACCCGCTACTCCTGCTCATGGGAGATGGGGCTTATGATAATCGTAAGCTGACACGAGACTGGTCTGCACGCGAATTGCAGGCGACGGAGTTCCTCTTGACCTATCAAGGAGAGAATTCGACGAATGTCTATAGCTACTCGACAGATGATTACTTCGGGCTCCTCTCCGCCGGACAAAGAGGTAAGAGCATCGGCAAGCAACCGCTCTCGGTCGGCATAGGGCGTCTGCCAGTACGTACCCTATCTGAAGCTCAGCAGGTGGTAGACAAGATAATCCGCTACGATAGCGAGCAGACACCTGGGATGTGGCGTATGCGTGCTTGCTATGTGGCTGATAATATGGATGGATACTCACATCTTACAGAGGCTGACTCTATAGCTCGACTGATGGAGAGACTACAACCAGACCTGATTATTTCAAAAGTCTATATGGATGCCTATGCACATAAGAATGTGGGGGGGCTTACGTCTGTCCCAGAAGCCCGACGCAAACTGATGGACGAGCTGCAAAAAGGTCTCCTACTCATAGACTATACAGGTCATGGAGGGCCTGCTGCGTGGAGTGATGAGCAGATCTTGACTCAGACAGATATCATACGATTTGACTATCCTCATCTGCCTGTATGGATCACAGCTACATGCGACTTTACTAACTATGATCACCCCCAGACCTCGGCGGGTGAGTCTGCAATGCTGAATCCGACAAGCGGCGCAATAGCTCTCTATACAACAACTCGTGTAGTAATGAATGTGGATAATATGCGGATGAACGAAGCTTTGCATCGGAGCCTTTTCACTCCACAGTCTGATGGTTATCTCCGCCCCATGGGGCTTGTGATGCGAGATGCTAAGAATTCGCTTAAATCAGATGAACTAAATAAGCTGAATTTCTTCCTCCTCGGAGATCCGGCTCTGAGATTGCGTATACCAGCTTATGAGGCGATTATTACGGAGCTTGGAGGTGTCAAGTTGGACTATTCACAGGCTCATCAAGAGCCCGTATCGCTACATGCTATGGATAGCGTCGTGGTGAAGGGATACATAGCCAGTCATGAGTCTGTCGTGCAGGGTGACTTCACGGGTAAGCTCTTCGTTACGGTCTATGATGCTAAAGTGCAAGTGAAGACACATGTAGACAATGCCCCAGACAAGGATCCTGAGGAGATCCGCACCTTTGAGGATTATCCTGGACTGCTTTATGCTGGTGTTGCAGAGGTAAAGGGGGGGCTTTTTGAGTTCACCTTTGTGGTTCCTAAGGATTTGATCTATAGAGGAGGAAATGGGAAGATCAATCTCTACGCCTATAGTGGTGCAAAGGGGGGGAGTCACTACGAGGCTATGGGCGTCTCTCATGCGATATGTGTGAAGCCTGGCGCGGGACAGCATGGTGTCAGGGATACGATACCGCCAGAGATTCGGGAGCTATATATCGGTCATCCAAACTTCTCTATGGATAATCCCATTGGCTCTACACCGCTTTTTGCAGCAACGATAGCAGACGCTTCAGGGATTAATCTATCAGGGACGGGAGTAGGTCATAATATGACATTGGTGGTGGATGGTCGAGAGGATCTGACATTCAATCTCAATAGTAGTTATACCGCTTCTGAATTAGAGGCTGGCGTCGGTAGGGTCTTGTATTTACTGCCCAAACTAGAAGAGGGAGATCATACCGCGATATTTACAGTGTGGGATGTATGCAACAACGTTACAACACATAGCTTTGCCTTTAGGGTGCACGCTGGACAACCCCCCACAGTTGTCGAAAGTCGAGCTAGACCAGGGGTCTTGAGCCCCGACGATCCTCTAGTCGTCGAGGTGTATAATAATGCTCCAGGCGTGGAGGTCGATGTAATTGTCGAGCTCTATGACTATAGAGGTGCCCTTGTCGCTAGGTCTCCACGGATGGTTACACGATCGGGCTATGATGCTCCTGCGGTGATACAATGGCAGCCTAGGCTACAGACTGGGGGGGCACTCTCAGGGGGGCTTTATATCTATCGGCTCCGTATGACACGGGGGGAGTCAGTCCCTGCCTACACTTCAGGTAAGATAGTGGTAAGATAGCAAGCCTTTATAATCTATCTCTGACTGGATGATTTGTAATAGTATGGATGCTGGGGTTCTGGAATTTCTTACAACATCAACGCCTTTTGTAGCTATCGCCGTGATGGCTCTTTTGGTAGCCGTAAATCCTTGTCCGTTGGCAACGGTCATCTCTTCATTACTCTACTTGACAAGCAGTCCAACACTGCACCAGTGAGGATGGTGGCTGACAGCTCTCTATGCTTTGGGACGAGCATTGCTCTATTTCTTCCTCGGAGTGCTTTCTGTGTTACTCTTGCGAGTGAGCATACAGACACTACATATCCAAGAGCAAATCTTATATGGTTTGGAGCACTTTTTGGGTCCCCTTATCATCATATTAGGGATACTGTTATGGATATTCGGTTGTCAGAGGCACAAAGGACATCATCATGAGTCGGTAACCACGGTGACTGATGATGCTGGGCAACCTTCTACAAAAAGTGGTATAGGTGGGTGGAGAGCTCTTTGGCTAGGATTTACAACGGCTCTCTTCTTCTGCCCCACAGTAGGGCTTATCTACTTTGGAATGTTAATCCCAATGACGGCCCAGGCTGAGTTAGGGATTGGGTTCTTCTATCTACTACTTTTCGCTCTACTGACGTCTAGCATAGCTTATCCCATCTATGGCATAATACGAATGGGGATTAGTCGTTTAGAGCGGTTTGCTGGTAGCATGCAACGATGGCGCAAGAGATTGAACATGATCATTTCAATACTCTTTATTCTAATGGGGTTAGCTATCACCCTCTCTCACCTCTTGTATGCTCACGGGGAGCTTGGGGGCAATCCCTGAATGTAGTCTGATGAAGCAGTGTGTGGCGAGGATAACATCATGCCGTGACTTGAGTTGGTAGACGATCGGGACCAGATCACGATCCCAAAATAATTTGCTGTAGAGAGACTCTAGGTTAATGAGAGTCTGATGGGGATCCGCTTGATATTGGGATATGAGATAGCTGATCCCTTGGTGCATAGTGCAGAACTTGCGTTTAAGGCAAAGAGCTCTACTGGGTAATTTGTACCATGTCAGATCGTGCTCTAGAACTGATAGGTGAAAGGCTAGATGATGACCAATGATCATTTGTACTGGTTCTAGATCTGAGAGGAATAGTTGTAATACACTCTTTGGGTCTTCTCCATGTCCCGACACATACTCTATTGTTAGTTGGTGATAGTCTGTGGCTTCATTGCTGATCGGGACACCCGTGAGGAGAAGATGGTCTTCCCTTCGCACCATCCGGAGCTGCTCATCAAGTAATAACCAGGATAGGCTGACAAGGAGGGGAGTTTGGATGGATGCTATCGAGTTGCAGCTTACAGTATCGAGTAGATAGCATACAGTCTCTGTGTCTAGAACTAGATAGTGGGCTAAAGCTCCTTCTGGGGCTGTTTGTATTTGCAATAGAGGGGACTCCTCAATGCTAAGAGCACAATGAGAGGCGAAGTCTCGGTCTATACCTTTGTATATGGGAGTATATTTGCGTAGACATTTACGACTAAAGGCAACAACTCCACAGGCTAAGATAAATAGGAGGAATAGGTCTACCCAAGTCATGATTGTCGATTTAGGGACGTAAATTGCAGACTATCCTTGCTTCGAGAGGTAGTCCTGTATAATTTGTCTATCCTGCTCGATGGCCTTTAAAGCTTTTTCCTTGGGGATGAATGTCCAATTATTATATTGGGGGGGAGTGAGTGTCTGGTTACTTTTAGCCCAGTCAACTAAATGGTAGCGTAAGTCATGTGGGGAGACCCATAAGATCCGCTTACGGAGCTCCTCTGGAGACAATCCAGCACCCTTAGTGAGATGCCCTCCGCCTCCAATGGCTCTGTAGGAATTAACGGCTACGCTGTAGAGACTGTCTGTAGAGAATGGAGCGCCATTCGTTAGCCTCTCTATGTGCACTCTTACCCTTTGAGGTTTGAGAAAGTCGACAGTATAGTCAATCCCGGCGGCGGAACTGAAGTTAAAGGTCGGCTCGACTGTAGGAAAGTGTTGTTTGCTAGCTTGGTCCTTGAGGTATAGGATATGATTGCCAGAACTTGCTTGAGGACCACACCATAATCCATACGAATACTCTAGATAATCTAGGATCTCTTGACCCGAGAGTTGAAGCATATAGAGATAATTCTCGTAAGGATAGATGTCAAAAAAGTTTCTAATGAGTAGAGTGCCGGGCTCTTGATGTAGAGATACACGGTGAGGAGCAGAGAAAGAGATATCTGCTCCACTCAATTCTAACTGCAGCTGGTGTATTAAAGAGATATAGTTCGATGGACCGAATAGAGCATCTATACCATACAAGGGTGTAGAGAGACACGAGATAGGTTTGGCAATGAATGTGCGTACAGAGTCTGCAATATCTGAAAAGTAGTTAATAAAAGGGCTGTCAGCGGGGATCCCAGACATGGGCACTATGTTTCCTTCAATCTCCTTCTCAAGAACTTTGTTCCCTTGCTTGGTGATTGAGATAGAGACGTCAGCTATATTCTTAGCATGACTCCCAGGATTTATAAGTAAGACTGAAGATCCTGTCGGATTTTTGACCTCCATTTTGTTTGCTTGATGGTCATGACCGTAGAGTATTAGGTCAATCCCAGGTATCGTAAGAGCTAGCTGCTTGGCAAAGTTTTCTCCCCCCTGCTCATCCCCTAGCCCGGCGTGTATTAAAGCTATCGTAAGATCTGGATTTATATGCTTCTGAATCTTCGGCACCCATTCACGAGCTGTCGCAATGGGATCGGCAAAAACCATCCCTGTATACGATGATTGCGGGATCCACTCAGGGACAGAAGGTGTGATAAGCCCAAGTACTGCAACTTTTACTCCACCTACATCGTGTACACTATAGGGTGAGTAATAGGGGCTCCCAGCTAAAGCTCCATCACTATGCAGGATGTTCGCAGCAAGTAAAGGTGTCGACATCTCTTTTTGCCATCGGTGGTAGACACTTGGAGTTGCCTCTAGATCATGATTCCCTATGACGGCAGCATCATAACCCAGGAGTGTCATCGCATCAGATACGATGTGTGGATGTATGGTATCTATAAAGTTAGAGTAATATACTGCTGGACTACCTTGTAGTACATCGCCGCCATCAAAGAGTAAGGTACTCGTTGGATAATCCATGCGTACCCGTGCTACATAAGTTGCCACACGGCCTAGACCATCAGGTGTATATTGGTCTTTTATAAAGTCGTAGCCTAGTATATTCCCATGTACATCAGTCGTATGTAAGATTCGCAATGTGTGGACTTCCCTATCGCCTCGTCGGCAGCTGAAACAACTCAATATCATCAAGAAAGCTATTAAGGTATACAGCGTTAGATGGTTCAAGTGTTTAGTCCTCATCGTGGAGTATTTAGAAGATAAAGAAGTCATGGCTTTTGTTATAGATAAGGGTTATATTGATAGATATCCCTGATTAGTTGGACGACCTGTAGTGCATCCTCTAGGGATACGGCTTGTGCAGATCTATCGCCTAGTAAGGCTCGCGCAGTATGGTCGATAACGAAGTGATGGTTTTGGGCTGATCCGCTATAAGCTCCATAAGCGTTACCAGGTTGACTCTCCCCGAGGTCAGGTTTATTATATCCCTCGATGGCGCAATGGACTAGCCGGTTCATAAATGGTCCATCAAGGACAACGCAACCTTTCTCTCCAAGCACTGTGAGTCTCACTCCGCAGTTTGTCCCATAGACTGCTGTTGAGTAGGTCAAAACTCCAGTAGTTTTAGGGGAGAATGATAGCTGTACGACTCCGGAGTCCTCAAAGTCAATCGTTTGCAAATGGTTGTAGTTGTAGAAACTCCCACTAAGTACTTTGGGCTTCCCAAAGCACCAGATAAGGAGGTCTAGGAAGTGTGAGTATTGTGTAAAGAGGGTTCCTCCGTCTAGTTTGGAGTCTCCATGCCACTTCCTGGGGAGGTAGTACCGCTCATCACGATTCCAGAGGCATTGGAGTTCAATGTGATATAGCTCCCCTAACTTCCCCTCTTGAACAATCTGGTGTAACCACTGAGAGACTGGGGTAAATCGATTCTGTAGTACACTGTATAGATGGCTCCCTTTTTCTTGAGCTACGGAGAGGAGCTTGCGTCCATCTTCCAGATGCAGGACGGCCGGTTTTTCGATCAGTAGGGACTTTCCAGCCTCCAATAGCTGTAAAGAGATCTGATAGTGTAGGCCATTCGGTACACAAATAGAGGCTATGTCAAAGGAGTCTCGTCCTCGTCCTAGTAGCTCCTCTACACTCTGGTAAAAAGGGATATCCTCATATTGGCTACCTCCGCACTCTGAGCGAGGTAATAGATCCACCATACCTGCCAATCTCGTGTCGGAATGCCTAGAAATATGCTCCATATGCCTGCAACCGATGTGCCCGCACCCTACGACAACCCATCGTAGAGGGTGCCCGAGAGGGGAGGAGTGAAGAGGTGAGTGATTGACGAGTATAGTTGCCATACGGGGGTGATGGTTTGAGACCGGTTATGTGAGATAATGTTGTATCACTTGGCAGATCTCATCGATCTGATCTGAAGTAGTTGTCGGGGCTATCGGAAGTGATAACATCGTATACTGTAGATTATCTGCGACCGGATAGCGATGGGGCATGGATTCCTTATTATAAATAGCAATATGGTGTAGCATCTGGGGGTAGTATATACGTGCATCTACCCCTCTTGAGCGCAGTAGATCTAGCAGCCCATCCCGTCTCTCTCGTGGGACACAGATCGTGTATAGATAGAGAGCCTCGGCATACCCCTTATGACGTAATGGTCGCCTTACTGAGGGAATATCGGATAGCAACTTATCATATCGGTTAGCCCAAAGGCTACGTTGCCGATTAGCTTCATCAAGGTGTCTCAGTTTGACTCGTAATATTGTGGCTTGTAAGGCATCCAGACGACTGTTATAGCCACAATACTCATAGCGATAACGGGTGCTCTGCCCATGATTAGCTAGCTGTCTTAGCCGCTCTGCTAGCTGCTTATCCTGAGGAATGAAGATTGCCCCACCGTCACCCATGCAGCCTAAAGGCTTTGTAGGGAAAAAACTAGTTGTCCCAATAGTAGCTCGCGTGCCGAGAGGTACAAATACTCCTTTGGTAATTTCTCCCACACCACCCAGTCCTTGAGCATTATCTTCAATCCATGGGATCTTATGCCTCTGGCAAAAAGTCGTAATAGACTCCGCAGGGCAAGGCTGCCCATACATATTTACTGCAATAAGTACCCTGGTAAGAGGCGTGTATAGAGACTCTAAATAGTCTAGAGATCCATTTATCTGATAGCTGACAGTGCTATCACCCTCTGCTGGGGGCACTACGTCTGCCCAAATAGGGCTTAAGCCTAGGTGCCAGACCGCTTCAGCAGCTGCGACATAGTTGTGCGTAGCGATGATAACTTCACTCCCTTTAGGTAAATCGAGTGCCGAGAGGGAAAGTAGTAGAGCGTCGCTCCCATTAGCGCAGGAGATTACACTCCACGGCTCTAGCCCTAAGTAATTAGCCAAGTCTTTTTCGAAAGCCAGCACCTCATCACCCCCTATATAGCGTCCCGATGAAATTACATGATGAATACTTGCATCTAGCTCTGATTGATAAGAGCTATGCTCTAAAGGGAGATTGACCAACGGGATGTGCATGCTTACTCTCTAATTAAAGGGAGAGTTAGACAATCTTGCTCCCTGGAGTTATCGTATCGGGGAGAGTCACGACTCGTAGCTGTTGTGTCTTGTAGTCTTCGACAGAGAGTATCATCCCTTGCGACTCGACTCCCCGAATCTTGCGTACTGGCAGGTTCGCGACGAAAGCTACCGTCTTTCCTACCAGTTCTTCTGGTTTGTAATAAGCGGCAATACCTGATACAATCGTTCGTCCGCCTAAGCCATCGTCGATGGAGAATCTAAGGAGTTTATCAGCCTTTGGTACCTTTTCGCAGGCTACGACTCGACCTGCACGCAGGTCACTAGCTGCAAATGTATCAAAAGGTACATCCGCGAGTACTGCCTCAGGCTCTCGACCCTGCTCTTCATTGCTTTTTTTAATGGCCGCAAGCTTGTCCAATTGCTCCTGAATGAGTGCATCTTCTATCTTCTCAAAGAGAAGCTCGGGAGTACCAAGCTGATGCCCCTCGCTGAGAAGGTCCGACGCTCCAAATCGGCTAAAAGGCAAGCTCTCACTTTTTATTTGAAGCATCGAGCGGAGTCTTTTTGTCGAGAATGGTGTAAAGGGGGCAAAGGCTATCGATAGATTAGCCACCAGTTGTAGCGAGAGGTGCAAGATCGTCCCTACGCGCGCTGGATTACTTTTGATAACTTTCCAGGGCTCTGTGTCAGCAAGATATTTATTGCCGACGCGAGCTAGCTGCATTGCTATCTTAAGAGCTTCTCTAAAGTGGAAGTGCTCGATCTCATTATCTAGCTGCGCCGGTATTTGAGCTACCTCTTGCAGCATCTCTCTGTCTAGCTCGGTAAGAGATCCTAGAGGAGGAACTTTCCCATCAAAGTACTTATGTGTCAGTACTAAAGCTCTATTGACGAAATTCCCATAGATAGCTACCAGCTCATTATTATTACGAGCTTGATAGTCAGCCCAGGTAAAGTCGTTATCTTTTGTCTCAGGAGCATTTGCCGTCAACACATATCTTAGCACATCTTCCTTACCCGGCAACTCATCTAGATACTCATGCAGCCAGATAGCCCAGTTGCGACTTGTAGAGATTTTGTCGCCCTCTAGATTGAGAAATTCGTTAGCCGGTACGTTGTCTGGTAAATTAAGAGTCCCCTCGGCACGTAACATTGCGGGGAATATAATACAGTGGAAGACTATATTATCCTTTCCAATGAAGTGTAGCATACGGGTCTCGGGATCGCTCCACCACGTGCGCCAGTTATCTGGTAGGAGTTCTTTAGTATTGGAAATATAACCAATAGGGGCATCAAACCATACGTATAAGACTTTTCCCTCAGCCCCTTTGAGGGGTACAGGAATACCCCAGTCGAGGTCACGCGTCACGGCTCGAGGCTGTAGACCTAGATCTAGCCAACTCTTACACTGACCGTAGACGTTTGACTTCCACTCCTTGTGCCCATCTAGGATCCATTTGCGGAGGAATGTCTCATACTCACCAAGCGGTAAGTACCAGTGCTTTGTCTCTCGTAGCTCGGGCTTTGCCCCAGATATTGCGCTACGAGGATTGATCAGATCAGTTGCGGATAGCGAGGTGCCGCAGGACTCGCATTGATCTCCGTAGGCATGCTCGTTGTGGCAGTGGGGACAGGTCCCCGTAATGTATCGGTCTGCTAGAAATTGTTTTGCCTCAGGATCATAATACTGCTCTGAGGTCTGCTCGATTAGCTTACCAGACTCATACAGCTCGGTAAAGAATGCTTGCGCCGTCTCTCTGTGTATATCTGAAGTGGTACGAGAGTATATATCAAAGTCGATGCCTAGACGGGCGAACGACTCTTTGATTAGCTTATGATAGCGATCCACAATCTCTTGGGGAGATACTCCCTCAGCCTTTGCCTTGAGAGCTATGGGTACTCCATGCTCATCACTACCCCCGATAAAAAGGATCTCCTCGCCCTTCATTCGCTTGTAGCGGACGTAGATATCAGCGGGCACGTAAACCCCAGCTAGGTGCCCTATATGTACAGGTCCGTTAGCATAGGGGAGTGCAGTGGTAACTAGAGTGCGTTTATATTGCTTCGTGCTCATAAGCTCTGATAAGTGGTTAAAGGCTCAAACTTTAGATGTAGATTCCCCACAAAGGTAACAAAAAACGCTTGGAGATACTTGTGCTAGTCGATATTCTGAAAGGACAAAGGGTAATGCGATTTAGATGCATTACCCTCTGCCGATAGAGTATTAGGATATCTTAAAGTGTTTACTCCCTGTCAAGCTTGATAGAGAGATGGAGAAGATCATCATCAGTCGGATACTTTTCAAACTTAGAGTCTAGGGATGCAAATCCCGTGTGAGATAAGATATCCGTTACAGAGATGTAGTGATCCCTCTCGGAGTATCTGACAAGACATTTGACACGTCCTAACTCCTTTATGTTAGATGCTTTGACAAAGATTAGGTTCCCGATAAAGATCCCTCCCCTACGTGGTCAAGAAGAGATATCCCTAGTTGTCTAGCCGCTTCAGGAGCTGCGCTTGCCGGTGCCAGAGGCTGAGGCATTGTTTCCGACATAGGAAGACCTATGATAAAGTATTCGATCGGACTTGGGTAGCTTGGATCAACGCTAACTACAGAGTATTTGCTCGTTTTCTCCACTTGGAAGATTACTCTGACGTCATCCCAGCTATCCTGCGTCAGCTCAGTAAAGGTTATCTTTACATAAATGGACGTCGGGATTCTCTGATGTTGCGGAAGGTCGCATCCTACTAAGCCCAGAATGCAAGCAAGGACCAATAGCTTAAAGTACTTGTGCATATCTATTTTATTAGGGTTTGTATTATCTACCTTTAGGGAATATGTGAGTCATTTCAATGCCAAATTAAAATTCAGAAGTATCCCCATCACGAAGATCTCCTGAGGTCGAGACGAAATCTCCAAAGGGATCGAAGACATTCTCATAGAAGTAGCCATCATAAATCCTCCCCAACCCCAGTTTACATGAACCATCTTATACTCTTTATTATCTCTGTTTTTATAACGACAGTACAAAGGTGTCTGTTTTTTTTGTTTTACAAGTCTAATACGTATATATCTTAATTACAAATCAAGGGCTTCGATACTTCGTTGAGTTTTCTTTTGTAGGGAGGGGTAGTAATTCCGGAGTAGCGAATTAAATATTCCGGAGTGGGTGATCGGGTATTACGGGGTAAAAGTTTCTTTATCCCGGAGCGATCCACAAAAAAGTTCGGGAGCGTCGGATGCACTAGACGCTCCTCGGGGTGGGGCGCCTGCAATTGCTTCATAAGGTCTACTAAGTGAAAGCGCTGGGCTTATGGGCTGGCACAATAATACTAGACCAGACCCGGGAGGAGCTGGTCATGAAGTGGTATGGGAGCAGTGCTAAGAGGCTGGGAAAATGGCTTTTAAGACCTGTGCCATAGTCTGCCGTGTGCTAGGGCGATGGCGCATATTATTGGCAAGGAGTGAGACGCAGTAGGTGTGCCCCTTGTAGCTTACGTAGCCGGCATAGTTTTGTACTCCCCGTATGGATCCACTCTTAAAGTATGCTGTGATCTCCGACGAGGAGAGCAAGTGTCGTACGGTCCCCTCATGCCCTACTTGGGGGAGAGATAAGATAAATGGGTCGGATTGTGGTAACGGGAGCAGATAAATGTGCCGCAATGTCGCGGTAAGGGCATAGGGAGATAACTTGCTCTGTGGGGCTAATCCTGAGCCATCGCATAAGTTTAATTGATCAGAGGAGAGAGAGCAGTTCTCTCTCCAGTAGTTCATCTCCTGCCGTAGAGCTTCGTCCGTTGAGATACAATTACTTGGGTGTACCGCTCCAAATCGATTGCCCGTACTGCGAAGTATAGACTCGGCGTAGAGATTGACACTATGAAAATTGCAGGTGCGGATCAATTCGCTCAGAGTGGGGCTCAGGTAGATGTTTAGAAGCTGTGTGAGGGTAGGTGTAGGCTTGCTATAATACGCCCCTCACACTGGCATTGTGAGAGGTCTATACCGCTCTGCTTGAGATGCTGAGCGAGCTGTAGAGCTAATGCTTTTGCCGGATTGCTTAAGTCACAAGAGATAATTTGTCGCTTGGAGTCCTGACGGACTAATTGCCCTGAGAGTTGACGCCTATTGCGTACATCTCCGTCGGTGGATACGAATAGCTTGTTGCTACGACGCACGAGCTTGAGATCTAATTGCCAGTCATGACCCGGGGTGTTTGGGTGTAAGTAGGTCGGCTCTTTGACCCCCTGAGCAAATTCTTGCGCAGATATTCCCACCTGCATGATGTTATCATAGGCGTTGATCCCATAGACTGCGGGAGCGTAACGGGTCCCCCAGTCTTCCCTAGGCCATACGGATAGATAACCTTCGTCACAATATGCTGATGCATCTACGACGATGTGCCCTCGTATCTGACGAATACCGGCCTGCTGTATAGCTAGAAGTACTTGTTCATAGAGTAAACCCCTACGATGTGGATAGAACTTGGACTCCAAAGATGGGTCTCCGTGACCTACGATGATGAGGTCTCCCTCCAAGATCCCATCGTTGGTGATCTCGCCATGGTATCCGATCTCTGTGGGAAACTGGTAGTCAGCACCTAGGGCGATGAGAGCTGTAGCTGTCGAGAATATCTTAACTACCGATGCAGGAGTAAAGCTTTCGGAGGCGTGATAGTCTAATAATGGGTGCTCCTCGTCTACACGCCATACAGAGACTCCGTAACGAGCCTCTCCACGCTCCTCTGCTTTTTGAAGTATTTGGAGAGCTTGAGCGGTGTCTAATGCTGGCTCTTGAGCAGGTCCTTGTAGAGATAATAGTAATAGGAGTAGAGAGACTAGTGTCGCATGCCGTGTGTGCATAAGGTAAAGGATATGTCTTTATAAAATAGAGACTGTCGCAACCCTGCGACAGTCTCACTATATTACGATCTCCTATGGAGTAAAACCCTCTATCATGAAGATCTAGGGCTAATACTTCAATGCTTGCCCAGGACGCAAGGTAGCTCGTGAAGATATATTGTTAGCCTGGCAGAGATGCTTTACGGATGTCCCTACCTGCTGAGAAATGCGAGAGAGTGTATCACCCTTCTTCACACGATAGATGCGAGGCGTATTGGAGCTCGTAGCTCTCCTCTTCTTAACGATCTCCTTGTATCTGGCATTAGCTGTCTCAGTGTTGTCGTCAGCCTGAGTAGAGCTCTCGTCATAGGCGTACGTCTTATAGCCTTTAGGAGCTACGAAAGTGTAGTAGTCACTCTGAGGAGCCCCCACAGCAAAGTCTATAATTTTTGCCGGGTTAATGTCGATACCTAGGAAGCGAGTCTCAAAGTGCAGGTGAGGACCTGTACTACGACCCGTACTACCGCCCTTGCCGATTACCTCACCAGCCTTGACGATCTGCCCCTCCTGAGCGATGCAGCGACTCATGTGCGCGTAGACAGTTTCCAAACCGTTGGGGTGTCGTATGACAATGTAATTGCCGTATCCCCCACGCTCGAAGTTGCGGATGCGGACTTTACCATCAAAAGCTGCCCGTACATCGTCTCCACTTTTTAATGCAAGATCAATGCCTTTATGTAGACGGCGGTAGCGGCGACGGTAGCCATAGTTTGATGTGACACGAACGTCTCCCTCTAGAGGCATGACAAATCCCGTACAATCTATGTCGTAGGTGGTGGGGATTCGTGGGCTACTCTTCCCAGCGAAGGGGTTAACCCAGTCAGTCCACGAGTCTTCACCATATAAGTCTATTGCAGGGTATTCGAGAGACTCTCTTTTGAGCGCCCGCTCTATCTCGGTATTGGATATACGAGTCTCAGCATCCCTTGCGGTTACAATGTTGTAGCCATCGGAGAGGAGTCCAGTATTTGAGAGAGAGTCCAGAGGATTCTTTAAACCTTTTGTGGAGACTCGTTTGATGGGTGGAGAAGTGGTTTTCGCTTGGGACGCAGGTGTTGCAGCAAGCTGTACGCACGCTACAAAAACTAGCCCCACGAAAGCGACAATGCTGTTTCTGTTACTTGCCATGAGTGATATTGTGAATAATGAATGCTTCGGTCGATAATAAGTACGACCAAAACGGTACTAACCGAGGTTATGTCTCGCCTATAGGATGCTCCTATTAGGACCGACTACACCTTTACAAAGCCCAAAGGTCGGAATAAAATCTGAAAATAGCAAATCCCGACCTTACTAATTGAGCAAAAGTATCTTGTAGAGGCGATATAAAACACATACCGCGACTGACTCGAAGAGACGACTCCTATCCATAATATAAGGTCCCTACGCCAGCATCTATGGACTAGCGGGGGGACCTTATGCCTAATGGATAAATGTCGGGTTATTACTTGAGCCCGAGCTTCTTAGCAATAGCAGTGGGGATTGCATCGCGATGTACAACAATGTTCATGGTACGACCTGCTACATAGTTCCTAGATACGTACCAGATGCCATCGTAAGCTCCGCTCTTACCCCAAGAGTTTTTGATTAGGTAGAAGGGGCGCCCTTTTTGATTTTGAGCTTTGCCGACCATAACCATACCGTGATCATCGGTTAGAGTATAGTTATCAAATCCCTGCTGACGGAACTCTTGTGTAGGCTCAATCTCGGGACAGTCAGCGCTGTGTATCGTCTTGCGAATCTCCGCTATCTTATCACTGTTGCTAAGACCTACCCAACGAGCCTGATCGGATCCCTTAGTTTCGATAGCCTCCACGTCTGCTAATACTCCGATCCCGTCGCGTGTGAAGCCGGTTTCGCTCACATCAGCCCCCCATGCTATGGGATATCCATGATCCATAGCGTTGTCAATGACTTGCATGAGTTCGTCAATTGGCAGATTCCATGAATTAGACCAGCGCCAGTTGTCCTCGATCTCTAGTGGAAAAGCCGTGTAGAAGGGGTGGTGTGTAAAGCTAGTCAGAGAGACGTAGTCAGAAGCTTTGATCCCAAGGCTCTCAGCGAAGCTCTTAGGCGTATAGCGCTTGCCCTGGTACGTAAACTCCTTCGGTAGCTCGCCTAGATAAGAGTCGATGACCTTCTCGTAGGCACCTCTCCATGCGGTAGATAGGCGACCATTAGGATTAGTCACGACGGCATCGAGCATGCCCTTGAGTACCGCTTCCAGCTCATTGTGAGCATTTTTTGTCATGCCATAGTTTAGCCCACGCATCAACTCCTCAGGCACCGCTCCGTAGTGACCGAATACATAGATGACATCGTAGAATGATCCTCCTTGAGCTATGTTGCCCTTACCGTGGAGACGGACGTATTTCTCCCCTTTGTCCCGATAGTTATGGCTTACAACGAACATATCCGAGAGGTCTACCTCGGGACCTCCCTTGCGCAGGATCTCAGCCTCGAGAAACCCCGTGGTAGAGTAAGACCAGCAGGTCCCACTATTCCCCTGATCTTTGATAGAGGTAATTGGTAGCTGCTTGATGATAGTAAACTTGTTGTACTCGCCACTCGTCTTTGGCGTTTGCGCGACCATCGCGAGACTTGATAGGAGTGTGATAAGTAGGAGAGAGAGTTGTCGTCTCATAGGTTATCAGTTTTATTATCGATTAAAATAATGAATTGTCGCTTGACGGACCGTCAAGTCCGAGACAAAGATACAAATAAAAAACTGGAGGAGGGTGCTGCTTAGGAAAAATCATGACCTCCATACCTATTGTGCCAAAATGAGATCTCGCACATCCCCTCTGGCGACTATTGCTAGGCGATTAAGACCTTATCCCCTCACAATTATGGGGGAGTATCCTTAGAAGTCCAAGAATCATAGTTCGTTAATTCAGGAGATCTCATTTGATTATTCCGGAATAAGCAGATGACAATTCAGGAATAAATAATTGATCGCTCCGGAATAGATGGCTGCTGACTTGATGTGAGAGACAATAAAAAGACACAGACCTCAGTGCATATTGTCGTTTGCAATGAGGTCCGTGCCATGCATTTATGCCGTAGGGCTTGGGATTAGCGTCCTGAGCGTTTCCTATTTTGCTTCTTGGCTTTTGGTCGCCTCATGCCACCCTGCATCTTATGCATGATCTTACTTACCTGGTCAAACTGCTGTATAAGACGGTTTACCTCAGCGACGGAGGTGCCACTACCCAGAGCAATACGCTTGCGTCGCGATCCGTCAAGCAGGCTTGGCTGAGCACGCTCCTGGGGAGTCATGGAGTGAATGATTGCTTCGATGCTCTTGAACGCGTCATTGCTGATGTCAAGATCCTTGACTAGCTTACCGACACCCGGTATCATGGAGACGAGATCTTTGAGATTTCCCATCTTTTTGATTTGTGCAATCTGTGTGAGAAAGTCATCGAAGTCAAACTGATTTTTGGCAATCTTGGCCTCTAGTCGTCGGGCCTCCTCCTCATCATACTGTTGCTGTGCGCGCTCGACAAGTGAGACGATGTCGCCCATGCCGAGGATGCGGTCTGCCATACGTGAGGGATGGAAGACCTGTAGTGCCTCCATCTTCTCACCAGTACCAACGAATTTGATCGGTTTATTTACGACACTGCGTATGGAGAGCGCCGCGCCTCCTCGGGAGTCACCATCGAGTTTGGTCAGGATAACCCCGTCAAAGTCTAGTCGCTTGTTAAACTCTGCTGCCGTATTGACTGCATCTTGTCCTGTCATCGAGTCTACGACAAAGAGAGTCTCATCGGGTTGGATAGCCTCTTTGATCCGACTGATCTCGGTCATCATCTCCTCATCTACGGCTAGACGCCCAGCAGTATCGATGATGACTGTGTCTAACCCTTCACGTGTGGCGTGGCTGATAGCATTGCGAGCGATCTGTACAGGATCTTTGCTCTCGGGCTCGCTGTAGACGGGGACAGAGATCTGCTCACCAAGTATGTGTAACTGCTGGATAGCTGCTGGGCGATAGACGTCACACGCTACGAGGAGAGGTTTGCGCTGCTCCTGCTTCTTGAGGAGTAGAGCCAGTTTACCGGAGAACGTTGTCTTACCAGACCCTTGTAGCCCTGACATGAGGATGATGGCAGGACTACCATTGAGCCTTAGGGGTACAGCCTCACTCCCCATCAGTGTTGCCAGCTCGTCATGTACGATCTTGACCATCATCTGACCTGGATTGACGGCTGTGAGGACGTTTTGACCGAGAGCTTTTTCTTTAACCTGGTCTGTAAAGTTGCGAGCTACGTTATAGTTGACGTCGGCATCAAGTAGTGCTCGGCGTACATCTTTGAGCGTCTCGGCGACGTTGATCTCGGTGATGCGCCCCTCGCCCTTGAGTATCTTGAAGGAACGCTCTAGGCGTTCGCTAAGGTTTTCGAACATATTTCTGTAAAAGTAGGATAGTTATAGACGGTTCGTCTCACTGTCTGGAAAGATAATCTGTGGTTGGAAGGTACGAGCCTCCTCATAGTCCATCAAGGCATACGACATGATAATGACAATATCGTCGGGCTGTACGAGCCTGGCAGCAGGACCATTGAGACAAATCACTCCACTGTTAGGCTCGCCAGCAATGACGTAAGTGTCGAGGCGATTGCCGTTGTTGCAGTCAACAACCTGTACTCGTTCTCCTGGCAGGATGCCGACGGCCTCCATGAGTGTCTGGTCTATGGTGATGCTACCAACGTAGTTGAGGTTGGCTTGCGTGACACGTACGCGATGAATTTTAGATTTTAGAATCTGTATGTACATAGTATTTGTAAAGCGCAAAGTGGTCTAGCGCAGGTCTACAATCTCAAGAGATTTGTACTCTTGCGGTGCAAAGGTAAAGGATTGTGACGTAATATGCTCTTTGGGTTGTATCTTGAGGATAATGTAACTTATCTGCTCTCCAAGGTCAAAGTATAGTCTGAGACACTTGGGAGCTAGACTTTGCTGGTCAAAAGTAACCTCGTAGTAGTTGATACCTGAGAGAGTCTTCCCCTTATCCTTCGGCACAAAGCGATAGACGACAGAGCCCCTCGGACTATTACGTTGAGTGATGCGGTAATGCTCAGACGATTGTCGTATGTAAGCGAGCGGATTCATGGTTAAGAGCTCCTGCTCTGTAGGTGTCATTAGGGTGTAAGTACCCTCGCTTTGCTTGATAATGCGGAGTGTAGTGCCATCGAAAGCGACTTCGATATCAGGCATACTGAGCATAAAGCGCTGCCCGCAGAGCCATGCGTATCCCTTTTGCGGCTGTGTATTGCTCTGAGATGTGAGGGAAAAGTCTATTGTGACGCCTGTGCGTATTTGCTGCTCTAATTGTTGAAGCGCCTTGTTGAGATCAAAGACGGATTTACTCTGCGCTGTAACGAGCGACTGAGAGAGGCTCCCTAAGAGGAGGAGAGAGAGTAAGAGCCTTGTCACCATTGGATAGGCTTGGACGACTCTTACTTTATAGAGTAGATGGGGTAGGATCTGTCGCATGGTTGTAGGATTGGTCTGTTGTGTAGGAGGGGTGTGAGGACCTAAAGCGACTCCAGGAGCCTTTCAAGTGTAGCCTCGTCAGAGATAAGGACTTGTCTCGGCTTGCTCCCGTCTTGAGCAGATACGATCCCATATTCGTAAAGCTGGTCCATGATACGCCCAGCACGATTATAGCCGATGTTAAAGCATCTCTGGATATTACTTGTAGAGCCTTGCTGCATCTTTACAATATGAAGTGCAACCTCGGCAAAAAGAGGGTCACGCTCGGAGGATCCGCCACTCCCAGTACCGCCATTGCCTGTCGCACCCTCTGAGACTGGAGGCTCCGGAAGTAGATATGACTCTGTGGGGTATGGCTGATGAGAGATGTGGTCTACGATACGCTCAGTCTCAGGGGTGTCTATGAATGTACATTGGATGCGGAGCATCTCCTTCCCATCGTTGATGAGCATGTCCCCACGCCCGATAAGATCTTTAGCACTCTTGGTGTCAAGGATGGTACGGGAGTCTACTTGCGAGGAGACTTTAAAGGCAATACGTGCTGGAAAGTTTGCCTTGATAAGTCCCGTGATAACGTCGGTGCTAGGACGTTGGGTCGCTAGAACAATGTGAATACCTGCAGCTCGGGCTTTTTGAGCCAGGCGTGCAATAGGCTTTTCAATGGCACGCCCCGTGGTCATGATCAGGTCGGCAAACTCGTCTACTATGAGGACTAAGTAGGGGAGGAAGACAAATCCATCTGTCTCTCGTAGGTGTCCCTGGCGAAAGAGCTTGTTGTACTCGGAGATGTTGCGCACCTTAGCCTTGGCAAGGAGTTCGTATCGCTGATCCATATCAACGCAGAGAGACTCCAGTACAGGTAGAGCTTTGTTAGTATCAGTGATAATGTACTTCTCTTCGTCCTCGAGCTTTGTGAGATAATGCTTGCCGATGCTCTCGTAAATACTAAACTCTAGCATCTTGGGATCGATGAGGATTAGCTTGAGCTCTTCAGGACGTTTATTATATAGTAGTGACGTGATGAGAGCATTGAGACCGACACTCTTTCCTTGACCAGTCGCTCCAGCGATAAGGAGATGGGGCATCTTAGAGAGATCGAAGAGGTAGACGTCATTGGTAATTGTACGACCGATGGCGATAGGTAATTTGAAATCTGTCTTGACAAACTTCTGCGATGTGATCAGTGCTTTCATCCCGACGGTACGAGGGTTACGGTTAGGCACCTCAATACCGATGGTCCCGCGACCTGGCATAGGAGCAATGATACGTATTCCTCCGATGCTCTCGACTTTCATCGCTATGTCATCCTCTAGACTGCGTATCCTATTGACTTTGACCTTAGGGTCTAACTTGAATTCGTAGAGTGTCACAGTTGGACCAATTGTGACCTCGACAGGTTCTAGACCTATCCCGAGATCACTTAGCTTCTCGATGATTAGTTGTTCGATTTCTTTTATCTCCGTATGGTCGATAGTTTGTGAAGTCTGGTCCACGTCCGCCAGAAGGTCAGGAGACGGCATCTGATATCCCCCGCGAGGAGGTCGGTCTTGTGGCACCGATTGAGTGGCTACTTGAGACTCGGCGTCCCCTTGTGCCACAGTTATGGTGACAGAACTCTCTGGTCCCCCTTCGCTAGAGGCGCTAGAAGTATGACTATCTTCTCTCACCTTACGAGGTGTAGAGGGCGGATTCATCTGGGGCGATGCTTTAGTCTCCTGACAGCTTGTCTCAATTAGTAGAGGAGCCTCCTTAGTAGGGGAGTCAGGCTCATCTATATTCCTCAGCTCCTCGACTTCCTCAGGTAAGTCTTCCGGATCTCCATCACTATCTGGAATATGCTCAGAAGTACGACGGCGTTTAGGCCGCTTAACCCAACTTAACCCGATGGCTTGACGCATCCACTGAAGGTACTCATAGCGTATTACCACGACGAGGATAATTAGAGAGACTAGTAGAATTAAGGAAACACCGAGCCATCCTATTGCCGGGAGGAGCTTTTGTAGCCATAGGGCTCCATAGCTGCCCCCCCAATGGAAGAATGAGGGCATCCCCAAGAGACTCTGTATGACGGAGGTCGTGAGGGCCGTCCACAAGCTGAGAAGTATAGTGTATATACAGATTTTGATGAGATTACCACTCCGAGAGATCCGCATCAATCGTAGGGAGCATAACGCGCCAAAGAGTAACAAAAACCAACTTCCAAAGCCTAAGAAGCCATCCATTAGCCAATGAGCTATATAAGCGCCGTGTACACGAGTTATATTTTGAACCTTTGTTACAGAGCCATCAATCCCTGCAGGCAGTGTTTGAGTCAAGGCTTCCCAAGGGGTTAGCTCGGTAACAATGCTTTGATCTCTAGCACCTACGAGTAGGTAGGAGCCACAAGCCACGAGCAGATAGATGATGAAGGCTAGGAGTATCAAGCCCAAGATAAAGGAGGTCAGCTCACCATAGCGTTTATTTGCTACATTGCTTTGGAGACTTTGTATCCAAGAGCGTAAACGGATGATTGTGGAGCGGGATGGTACGGATCCTTTTCCTCTAGAAGAGGTCGTATGTTTGCGTATCCGTGCCGACCGTTGTTTACACGATTTATCTTTGGATGTAGCCATGAGTAGTCTTAAATAAAGCTTTGGGAGGACCGGTGCAAAGGTAACGATTTTTACCCCAATAGAGCTTTGCCTCTAACCAAAACAAGTCCCCTTACTTAGAGATTCAAGCCCTAAGTAAAGGAACTTTTGGCGCGGTGTTGTGGAGCTGCGGGGAATTGAACCCCGGTCCAAACATGGTGGCAATACGCTTTCTACATGTTTATCTGTACTTCGATTTTCATGCGGTAACCCACGAGTACAGCGACCAAGTTACCGCCTTATCCCCTTAAAGTTTAGGATTGCGCACAGGGCTACGCCACCCGATCTCCGATATCCATGCACCACCGAGTCAGGATGCCTCGGAGCTACGGCTCCCTGGGTGATGTCTCGTCTCGGCATCTATGCCTGAGATGAAGCGTCAGTGTACTATACTTCGACTACGCAGCGAGAGCAAAGTTGTTTTCGCCATTTAGAAAAGGTATGCAGCAAGGGTTTAAGGTGCGTCACAGCAGGCACCACATGCTTACGGATCACTACGACATGCTGTCAAAGCCAGTCAGCCCCTTAGTGTCTGTGCACTCCCGACGGGTGTATCCCTATACTACCTTTAGTGTGGAAGTGATTGCTCATGTAGGGGCTGAGATTCTATACTATCAAGCCCCCTGCGGACCGCAAAGATACAAAAAAACATATAGCTGCAAAATGAAGTCTCCGGTTTTTGGACCTGCCGGCTTCCTATTGCTTACCAAATTTTGATAAGTATATGCTGGGCCCAAAACTTATGTAATTACCTCGCCTCTTCAGAAGTGCAGCTTAGCGCTTCCTCTGACAGTTGGGGCAAATCCCCTTGATGACAAATGAGATTGCGTGGATGCTATACCCTGTGGGTAGCTTGAGTGGGGGGATATCTAGCATCTCCATGCAAAAAGATTGTTGACATCGCTCGCAGTAGAAGTGTATGTGCTCATCATCCCTCAGACAAACCCCCTTACTGGTACACAGCTCGTAGTTACACACACCTCGACCATCCTCAAAGGCATGGACAATATCATGAGCCAGGAAGAGGGATAATGTCCTTGATATGCTAGACTTATCCATTGGATATAGGATCACCTCAAGCTCGTTTAGACTCATCGGATGCGTTGCCTCCATTAAGGAGCGTAATACGAGAGTGCGATTTGCCGTGATGCGCACCCCTTTTTGCTTGAAGTAGTTTGTAAGCTTCTCGTGATCTATCGTCGTCATAGCTCTGTTGGCTCATAAAATCGCCTTAAAGATACAAAAACTCATCCTATCGCGATACGGGCTGCGCCACTGGGCGCAGGGCTCGCATCGCATTGAGTACAGCTAGTACGGTCACACCGACATCGGCGAAAACAGCCATCCACATAGAGGCTAATCCGAGTAATGCTAGGAGGAGCACTAGGATCTTGATGCTTATTGCAAACCACGCATTCTGGAGAGCGATCCCCACCGTGCGTCTAGCTGTACGTATTGCCGTGATAATTTTGATAGGATTGTCGTCCATAATGACCACGTCGGCAGCCTCTATGGCGGCGTCTGATCCTAAGCCACCCATCGCGATACCCACATCAGCGCGAGCTAATACCGGAGCGTCATTGATCCCATCTCCGACGCATAATACAGATCCCTGATGCTTGGTCTTTAGTACTTCCTCCAGTCGTGCTAATTTGTCTGCTGGGAGAAGGTCTGCATAGTACTCCGAGATACCAATTTGCTGGGCTACTTGTGAGGCAATATCCTTATGGTCTCCCGTGAGCATAATAATACGTTGTATGCCTAGACGGCTTAGCTCCTCAATAGTCTGTGTAGAGTTTTCCTTTATGGTGTCTGATACGACGATATGACCTGCATAAGTCCCATCTATCGCCACATGTACGATCGTCCCCACATGATCGCATGGCGTCCACTTAGCTCCGATAGACTCCATTAGAGCTGCACTGCCTACGTACACTTCCGAACCATTGATGCAAGCTCTAACACCCCGTCCAGATAGCTCTTCGACATCCTCTACAGAGCAATTGTCCTGTTCATTAGGATAAGCGTTGCGTAGCGAAGTGGCAATGGGGTGTGAAGAGTAACGCTCTACGTGAGCAACCATGTGTAGGAGGTGGTTCGCCTCGCAGGCTGTCGGGTGTATTGCATTAGCAGTAAATGTACCTTTAGTGAGTGTCCCCGTTTTGTCAAAAAGCACTGTCCGAGCCTTCGACAGGGCATCCATATAGTTCGCTCCTTTGATAAGTATGCCAGCCTTAGAAGCTCCGCCGATCCCAGCGAAAAAGGAGAGAGGTATCGATATGACTAGTGCACATGGGCAGGAGATAACTAGGAAAGTCAGTGCTCTATAGAGCCGTACCGAGAAATGATCTACGAAGCTCCCAGACATCATAAGCGGAGGGATGAAAGCTAGTAACACAGCGACAATCACCACGATAGGCGTATAGACGCGAGCAAAACGTGTGATAAAGGTCTCACTTCTCGATTTATGCTCCGTAGCATGCTCGACCATCTCTATAATCTTGGAAGCTGTGGACTCACCCGCTGTCTTAGAGACCTTGACTGTGAGTACTCCTGACAGATTGATACATCCGGACATCACCTCATCCTCTTGTGAGACGGAGCGCGGTATACTCTCTCCAGTTAGGGCTACCGTATTGAGAGCAGAGGAGCCATCTACTATAAATCCATCTAGGGGGACACGCTCTCCGGGCTTGATTACGACTAGCTCGCCAATGGCAATTTCCTCAGGAGAGACAGTCTGCTCTACACCGCCACGTAGCACATGAGCTGTGTCTGGACGTATCTCTAAGAGGTGAGAGACGGCTCGTCGACTTTTCCCCTCGGCATACCCCTCAAAGAGCTCGCCAAGCTGGAAGAAAAGCATTACAGAAACGGCCTCAATGAATTGACTCTCAGCTCCAGGTAAAAATCCTATACAGAGTGCGCCTATAGTGGCGATACTCATTAGAAAGTGCTCGTCAAATAGTTCTCCCTCAGAGATCCCCTCTACAGCCTCCCAGAGGACATCGTACCCAATGACTAGATAGGGTATAAGATAGATCAGTAAGAGTTGCCACATCTCAAGCGATGTGGTACGCTCTATGATATAGGCAGCTACGAGCAGCAGAAGCGTTAGTATGATACGAATTAGCTTTGTCTTCATAACGATACAATGTTTTATTCCCTTGTGTAGACAAAGGTAGAGTAACTCTTTTGCAACAGAGTTGCAAAAGAACGACTTATCCAATCAGATGTTTTACAGGTGAGATCACTCGCGTCTATGTAATCTTTACGGAGCAAATCGGGGATGATTCCTAAAATACAAAACGATTATTCGGGAATAAGCATTTGCTTACTCCCGAATAATCAAACGTCTATACGGGTATTATCCCCTACTCTAATAAGAGCTTGTGAGATTAGGGTCTGAGCGCAGCAGAGTCATCGCTGTAAAGCTTGGCTATCGTCTTCATGGGGCTAATATAGCTCTGCAGTACGAATACGCGGTATAGATAGTCATAGCGAGCTCGTAGCTCCTCACTTTGTGCAACGGAGTGGCGATTTTGAGCTTCGGCAAGCTGATAAGAGGATACACGTCCGGCGTCGTAACTGAGCTGAGCATAGTGCAGAGCGATCTCAGCTGACTGAGAGGCTCGCTCGGCAGCGGCGATTTGACTGTAAGCGGCTCGGGCATTGATCTGTGCCGTGTAGAGCTGCTGTGTCAGCTGCTTGTCACTCTTGAGGAGAGCTATCTGCTGATCGGAGTAGCGAAGCCGTGCCTGATCGACATTGTCTTGTGTCTGCAGTGCATCGAAGATGGGGATGGAGAGAGATAACCCGACGAAGTAGCGCCCATTGTTGCGCATCTGCTCGCCAAAGGGCTGGTTGTATGGCTTCATAGACTCGTTAAAGACATAATAAGAACCTGTATTATAACCAGCCCCAAGGGAAAGCTTAGGGATATATCTCGTCTTCTCTAGCTCAACCTGACGTTCCGCTACTTGTAGTTGTAGTTTAGCTTGCTCCATCTCTGGGCGAAAGGCACGTGCACGCTCTATGAGCACCTCGTCAGAGAGTGCGAGCTCAGGTGCCGGCGATGAGCTTGACTCCTTGACATCTGGCGAGACAACCTGTAGCTCTGTATAGTCTGGGATCTCGATGATGAGAGCTAGCTGGTGACGTGCTATCTCAGCATCGCTACAAGCTTTGAGGTAGTTGACACTGTCCTTGGCGAGCTGCGCTTCGACTTCGGCGAGTCTGTCTCGAGACCATTTGCCAGTTTTTACCAACGCCTCTGTCTTGGTCAGCGTCTCGTGAGTTAAGGAGAGTTGACTCTCTGCTACATGGATCATCTCTTGACGGTAGAGGAGGTTGTAGTACCCCTCAGCGACCTGAAGTCCTATCTGCTCCTGTGCATAGGTAAGACCTACAGCTGCTACGTCTGAGTTGAGACGAGCTATTTCTGTTGTCTTAGGACGAGATAGCCCCGAGAAGACCTCCCATGAGAGGTTAGCACCAAAGGAAGTGCTACTAGAGGATTGCTCGCCAATGACCCCGGTTTTGTCGGCACTTCGCCCAAGATTGAGGCTTTGGCTAGCACTGGCTGATAGGCTTGGTAAGTAGCGATGCTGTGAGGCGGAGAGCTGCTGCTGGCTACTAGCTAAGCGTAGACGGGCCTCCTCGACAGAGATATTGTGTACTACGGCGTGGTCTATGCACTGCTGCAGAGTCCATGTCTGCTGTGCCGATGTGGTGAGAAACCCAGTAAATAGCAGTGCTAAAGAAATGATATGACGAAATCTGAGCATAAGATGTCAGTCTATGTTTGATAGATTAGTGAGAGTATCAGGCTAGGCAGCCTTTGGTGTGCCCTTGACCTTTTCGCCTTCTTTGAGGCCGCTCTTGACCTCGACCATACTGCCATTGCTGACACCTGTTTGGATCTCACGGCGCTCTGTCTGGAGATGTTTAGGATCGGCATCTGATATTACGACTTCAACGTAAGTTTTGTCTCCATCAAACTGTAGTGCACCTTCAGGGATCGCAAGTACATCTGACACCTGATCTGTAATGAGCTCCGCATTGGCACTCATATCAGAACGGATACGACTATAATCATCAATGGCTATAGCTGCCTTGAGTTCATATTGTGTCCCTTGCTGCTGAGCAATTGTCTTTGGGGAGATGAACTCTACGATGCCCGGATAAGCCGAGTCCTCGATCGCGCCGATACGTACTGTGACTGGGATCCCCGTAGCAACACGAGCAATGTCCACTTCATCTACCTTGCCAACGAAGATCATCTCGGTCATGTCTGCGACGGTAGCGATCGTGGTTCCCGCATTAAAAGTATTGGCTTGAATAACAGAATTCCCCTCCTTGACCGGTATATCTAGGATTGTCCCGTCAACGGTGCTGCGGACTAGTGTTGTGGAGCTTTGAGCATAGCGATTACTTGTACCAGTAAGCACGATATTGTAAGCCTCAGTAGCACTCTCTAGTTGCTCTTTGGCTTGTAGATAGCTAGCCTTGGCCGTGGCATACTCTTCCTCGGCTACGATACCTTGCTGATGCAGTTCTGTCGCTATCTTATATTTTTGCTGAGCCTCCTCGAGAGCTATCTTAGCTCTCTGCAGCTGACCCTCTGCTTGGTTGACAGCACTCATCTCAGGTACAACCTTGATACGTGCTATAACGTCGCCAGCTTTGACGAGATCTCCAGGCTTATGCATGATCTCTGCAATGATACCATTGAGTTGTGGTACGATCAGTATCTCATTGCGCGGGGCTATCTTACCCGTGATAATGATGGATCTCTGTATGCTTGGGACACGCGTTACCGTCTCGACAGAGTAGATCGTAATCTTAGGTTGCGCTTTCTTGTAGAGAAAGATAAAGGTCGCAATGACTAGTAATGCGAAGATGATCCAGAGAGATAGTTTGAAGATACGCTTAGCGTTCATAGGTTTATAGAGTATAGTTTGTTTATTTTCAAATGATTGTGATGCGGATGTCCTATTCCTCTCGGATGGCTTCGATGGAGCGAATCTCCAGTGCTTTCTTGAGGGGTAGTAGTCCACCCACGAGACCTCCAATAATGATAAAGATAAGAGCTCCCACGGCTGTACTAAAGGGTATCAGGGGATCTACAAGCATCCCGTCTTCTGCAGAGGCGGTTATTTGTGTTATGGCAGACATGATCCCCACGCCAAGGAGTAATCCTAGCAGCCCTGCTAGGAAACTTAGCATCGTACTCTCCAGAAGAACTAGCCGGATAATGTCACTCCGCTGCGCTCCAAGCGCACGACGTATGCCGATCTCTCGGGTGCGCTCCTTCACCGATACGAGCATAGTGTTTGAGATCCCGATAATCCCTGAGAAGAGAGTGCCAATCCCAATGAACCATACGAAGACATTTATCCCCCAAAGCAGTTGATTATCGATAGTGAATATCTCAGAAAAATCGAACCCATCCAGAGCGCCGTCATCGTCTGGATGGATGTCGTGTACGGAGCGTATGTATCCCTTGATGCGATCATTGATTTCTTTGCTGTCTTTGCCGTCGCTGCGAAGTGAATAAGTTATAGATCCCACGAGATCTCCCCAACCAAGAGCTGTGGCTAGAATGGAATAGGGGATGCGAACCTTCTCCTCTTCGAGCCCATTTACGGAGATCCCATTACCATTACTCTTGAGTACTCCGACGACTGTATAGTAAGTCCCGTTGACGTTGATCACTTTGCCTAAAGCCTCTTCGGGGGAGGAGAAAAACTTCAGACAGACCTCCTCTCCGATAGTACAATTGCGTCTTCCTTGTTTGTCGTCGTTTTCGTTAAGATTACGACCTGCTAGGAGTGTTGTGTAGACAATCTTGTCTAGCTCTGCCCAAGCTGCGTATATAGGAGCTGTAGTGCTCTTAGCCCCGTAACGTATGGGAGTATTCCAATTCCCTTGTACTAAGGGGGAGATATACTCTATCTCCGGGAATCGCTTTCTTAGATTTGTTAGGTCCGTTAGGGAAAAGAACCAAAAGCGCCCTTTTGGAAAGCCTTTGTAAGCCTTGCTTGTAAGATTGGAGTACAGGAAGTATGCGTTTGTGGCTATCCCACTTAATCGTTTCTGAGTACCGTTGAAGAACCCTTGGCTTAGGCTCATCAAGATAACAAGCATCAGTATGCCCCAAAAGATCCCAAAAGCTGTAGCTATAGAGCGCCTGCGATTTGTCCGTAGAGAGTGAAAAGCTTCCCCCCAAATGTCTCTATCAAATAGTTTCATAGTCTTGTATCTCTCTAGGGTGTATTACTAATCTCTCATAGCTTCAATAGCCGAAATGCGGATTGCTCTCCGTGCGGGAGTAAAGCCTGCGGCGATGCCAGCGATAATCATCACAATAAGGATCCCAAAAGCCATATCAGGAGATAGGATGGGAGTATCGAAAAGCTTAACGGTTTCTCCCATCACGGTGAACTCCCCAATGTGGTATATCTCTACAATGTAGTCTCCTAGAGCGACAAGCCCCACGGCAATGATTAACCCAATAGATCCGGCAACCGCTGTAATTAGGAGACTCTCTACCATGACCATCGCCAATATATCTCTGGGTTTAGCTCCAAGAGCCTTGCGGATCCCTATCTCTTTGTATCGCTCTCGTACGGTAACTAGCATGATGTTGCTCACTCCTACAATACCGATAAGTAGTGTGCTGATCCCCACGATCCATAAGAAGAGGTAGAAGTATCTGACAACCTTGTTAAACTCCTCGTTGTTTACATAGTTAGATCTCCCCCATATTGCATTCTCATCATCGGGAGAAAAGATCAATACAGAGCTAGCCGCCTGGAGCAACTCCTTCTTAAATGCTTTATAACTCTGTTTGCTTCGGATAGTGGGTGCGTAAATATAGGCATTGTCTAGGTTTTGCGCTGCAGAGTTTAAGGTAACAAAAGTGCTACTTGGTATATAAACTCCAGACCGATTTTGTAGAGCTTCATACACCCCCACGACGGTAAAGGCGATTTGATTGAAGGATACAGACTTTCCTAGAGCACTCTCGTAGTGATTTGAGCCGAAGAGCTTCAGAGCTGTAGAAGAGTCGAGGAGGATTACTTTCTCTTTATCATATACATCATTCCCGTTTATCGTACGCCCTTCTAGGATTTTTACGCGAGAATCAAAGTGCCCGAAGTGATTAGCTCCAATACCTTTCATTTGCGTCTCTGCCGATTGAGTTGCATAGGATATGGTCCCCCAGTCCCGATACATTGGGGCGATATCCTCGATGGCAGGGATCATCTCTTGTATTTGCTTAAGTTGTGCTTCGGAGAAGTATAGGTATCGTCCTGCCTGATACCCTTTGTATGGTATAGAGGTCATCCATACATTAAACGAAATGCCATAGTTTGGCTCCGTATCTCCTCCCGTTGCGCCTTTGCTTATCCCTCGATTGAGCCCGACCCCTATGCTGAGTAGGATGACGAGAAAGACAATCCCCCACGCTACCGCAAAGCCTGTGAGGAAAGTGCGCAGACGGTTGCGCTTGAGATTGTCTATGATCTCAGAGAAGTATTCGTGTCCTATCCTCATGATACATGTCGCTACTTATTCATACACCATGCCGGGGAGTGGTGCTGCCGTGTGGGTATCGATGATTAGGCCATCCTTGATATGTATCGTACGGTCGCACACCTCGGCGACTCCAGGTTCATGCGTTACGATGACCATCGTAAGGTGTGACTCGCGGTTAATCTCCTGAAGGAGATTCATTACCTCCTGAGTGGTCTGGCTGTCTAGTGCACCTGTTGGCTCGTCTGCTAGGATTACAGAAGGATTTGTCACTAGAGCACGAGCGATAGCTACGCGCTGCTTTTGACCTCCTGACATCTCGCTGGGTAGGTGATCCGACCAATCTGTCAGCCCCATACGACCGAGGAGTGCAGCTGCACGCTTGGTGCGCTCCTTGCGATTTACCCCTTGATAAAATAGCGGGAGGGCGATATTGTCCAGTGCGTCCTTAAAGGGGATTAGGTTAAACGACTGAAAGACGAAGCCTATCTGTCTCGAGCGTATCTCGGCCGCCCGATTTTCCGAAAGGTCATTGCCCAGCAGCTCTTCACCCAGATGGTAGCTCCCCTCGTCGTATTTGTCTAGTAATCCGAGGATGTTGAGTAGGGTACTCTTGCCGGATCCAGAGGCTCCCATGATGGCCACCATCTCCCCCGGGAAGATATTGAGGTTGATCCCCTTGAGTACATGTAAAGGTTGATCACCAGAGTAAGTCTTGTGCAGATCACGCAGTGATATGATAGGTTTAACTTCCATAGAAGGCTTGCTTAGTGTTACTGTCTTGTGACACACCACAAAGGTAATACAAATACTTTAATGTGAGATAGGAGTGAAATTTAGGGGGGATAGATGGTTTTTAGGAGGAGTGATAGGTGTGTATACTTTGGTCCATGATCGAATAAACCCTATAACGAGAGAAGCGACCTATCATTGTGTAATCACTATTTCGAGAGCGATCGGGAGTTCTCTCCTTGATCTATCGATCCTTTTATATAAGGTTATATTGGCATGTAAGCTCTATTGCTGGGGAGGCGGAGCAAAGGTACGACACTCTTTGTGAGTGCCCGGTAGTTAAATACTCTTAGTAGCTCCGATCAGAGCTATAATACATGCACTCATCACTTACGGACATAAGCGAGAATGATAGGATACAAATCATTGAGTGTCAGTTTGCCGAGTCGCTTCCCGGACGGAATGCGTCTCAATGGGATGCCGGAGGAGACCTCGATCGTTTTACACTTCGCAGGAGGGAGAAGGGTCACCATAGAGGAAACCATGCAGGTATACCCGTGAAGCTATCTTGTGTGAACCGAGATAGTCGACAGCCTTGCGTAGGTTGGATACGAGACAGGTGTATGTGGCATCATCGCTCTTGGCATTCATCTCGCCCTTATCGTTGCGCCCCTGAAAGTAGTCACGTATATCGTAGTAGCTTGCATTGGGGTCTGCATCGGGCATGCTGTGGTAGTATAGCCACAGCTTACGCCCCACCTCAAAGAGATACTGCGCTTCAGGGGAGAAGGCGATTGGTGTCTGCCCCGTCGGAAAGGGCTGTGGTCGCACCTCCTCCCCACTAAAGAGAGCTGATGAGTTGTTGTCACCCAGTCGCCCTCCTATGAAGTCGGTCATAAAGTGGCTCTTGAATCTCTCCTTAGCTCCCACCTCCTCTTCGGTAAAGGGTATCCAGTGGTTTGTACCCTCAGCCGTCGTGATGCGGTTTTGTGTATGAAAGAGCGTATAGGCTAGACAGTCTGTCTGAAACTCGTAATCCTCTTGCCACGTATTGTGAGGGTAGAGGAACTGGTCTCGATCATTGAGCCAAGTTCGCTCGATGCAGTGACGTACTGCTAGAAAAATAGAAGCTACGATGAGTGTCTCTTGATGAATGTCTAGGAGTGCTGCATGGGTTCGTTCGGATGTCATGTGGTTCTCAATACGTACAAGTGCTTGATGTTGAAAGTCATTCCGACCTGATTCAATCATTCCAATGGATAGCTGCTTAGTGGAGGAGTGCGGAGCTGGTTTATTGAATGAACTCATCCAAGGGGTGATGCGCTTTTTATCATCACAAGAGAGTATGGTCTTGATTCCTTGATAGGAGCTATCTCGATGATAGACATCAGCTCTTATTTCATCGAAGGAGGCCTCTTGACTGGTATCCCAGATAAAGAAACCGATGGGGAACTGCCCTGTCACATTGTCGAAGGTGTTCGCAGGAACGAGGAAAAGTTTTTCGAGCTTTGCTCGAAAAACCGACCGAAATTTCGCAAAATTCGACCCTTGCAGAATTTTCAAAGTTGAAAATTCTGCAAGGGTGCAACCATTCATCTCCCTATATATACGTATAAAGAACTGCGCAAAGAGCTCATTAAATGCAGATCCAACTTCCTCCCTATAATCCTTATAGACGAGGCTCGTGTTGGTGACGCCAGCTTGGTTCTTACCTGTACCTGCCTTCTGTCTTGCATTGCCTGCCTCCTTGTATGGAGGATTGATATATATGACGAGCTTCTTGCGCTTCTCAGGATCGTTGACCACATCTTGGAGGGAGTTGGGGAGCTTAGTAAAGGGATCGTTGAGGAAGTCAAACTGGAAGACGTGGCTCTTGAGGAGGTTAGACCCTCCAAACTTAGAGCCCGCCTCAGCGAGACGCGCTGCCTCAGCGTCCATCCTGTCGATACGCTCGTGCATAATATCTACATCGGCCTTGTCGAGCGTCGATGCCCAGATATTATACTTGTTGGTGAGTCCGGCGAGTAGGTTGCCCGTGCCAGCACAGCAGTCCCATATATAGTATTCGTCCTGCCACTCGTCACCGAGCTGTTGCGCTAGGTACTCCTGCGAGAGCGCAACCCACTGCTGCGGAGTAAAGAAAGAGCCCTTGCGCTCGCGTACGTCTTGAGGCACGAGGAGATCACGCCGCTCTAGCATATAGCCCCAGTACTCTTGCTTGGGCGGGCGCTCGTAGTGATTCCAAAACTGATTGTAGGCTTTCTGCTCATCTATGAATTGGATGGTGTCAGCATTTACTACTGATCCCATCCTCATCGTGCGATTGGATATGTAGCGGTCATGCTTTAGGACGACGAAGAGCTTGTCCATCAGTGTAGCTCCATCTTTGCTTAGCAGGTCTGCGAGATAGAAGTCGGCCGATATGATGCCTTGATCTCTTTTGGCTTCCTCCCAATTTATACTGATAGAGGGCATGACCTCTTCTCGCCAACGCTGATAGATGTGGGTGAAGTTGGTACGATTGATCTTGATGCGCTTGGTGTCACTGCTGTCGGGGCGGAAGTTGAGCTTGATGAAGCGGCGAAGCTCCTTCTCATCAGTCTCGTAGTCAAAGAGGAGGAGCTCCTTGTCGAGGATCTCTTTAATGAGATTGTGGAGGATGCCAAACTCTTTTGTGGAGTGGTCGGAGGGGGTGACCATCCAGTTGAAGTCATTCATAGAGATGATATCTACGATATGACTGTAGGGGATGAATAGGATCTTATCAGCATCAAAGGCCCCGAGGTACTTAGGCGGTAGTAGCTGATTGATGGTCTTGGATCTATTGCGCCCGATGGTGAGGATGAGCTGTACGAGGGCGTGGTAGAGATCGTGTTTGTTGCCTCGCTTAGCCTCCGCCCATAGGTAGTAGTTTTCTAAAAAGGCTGGAGCTCCTGTCTGTACTTTGCCTGTGACGGTAAAGTCTATATTACCGATGATCTGTGTACAGTCGTAGGCTGCGAAGATGTCTTGCGCTACGAGGTTTTTGATCTCCTCCTCTCTGAGGGTGTTTGAATAGCTCATGGATATGCCTGGTATGTAAGTCTGCGGCGAAGCAAAATTAAGAATAAAAGTCGAGAGCTGGAGTACTCTTATACTGTGATATCCCGGAGAGTGTCACCCTTTGAATCTCTAACTACAAAAATAGTTTGGGAGGGATTTCCCAATCTCCCCGTGCCCATTTTCAATCCTTCACGAGATGGCGAGATCATATATGAGGAGAGACGAAAAGATCTTTACGGAGATATCAAATCACATTTCCGGAGAGGTTATGCTCCCTCTCCGTGTAAATTTTCACCCCTTACCGTGAGGATTGTATAACCATTCTGTAGGATGTGTTTCAGATACTAACGAATCCCCCCGGGTTCTCGATATATCTCTGAGCCTATAGCATCTGATCCTCAACCTCTAATTGCTGGTAGAAATAGTTTTGATACCTTTGTGGTGAATTACAGTATATCAGAAATGGATGATCCGTCTTCCCATAGCATGCTAGAAGAGCCCCCAGCGAAGCCGTTGCTTGTAGCGGGTCCCTGCAGTGCAGAGAGTCGTCTGCAGGTCCTGGAGACGGCTGAGGCTTTGAAGGCTCTAGGCGTTACGCACTATCGGGCTGCTCTGTGGAAGCCGCGCACACGCCCAGGGCTCTTTGAGGGAGTCGGACGAGAAGGGCTTGCTTGGCTCCAAGAGGTTAAGGCACTTACAGGGCTAAGAGTGGGTACAGAGGTGTGCCTCCCAGAGCAAGTTGACGAGGCGCGTTCGGCTCAGCTGGATTTCGTTTGGCTCGGAGCTCGTACTGTTAGCAATCCATTTATGGTAGAGGCTATTGCCGAGCATCTGGAGGGAGCATCGCAAACGGTCCTTATCAAGAACCCGATCAGTCCAGATGCCCCACTGTGGATGGGGGCAATAGAGCGGGTCAAAAGTCGTGGTGTCGCAGAGGTTGTGGCGATATTGCGAGGTTGCACCCCCGTATATACTAAGCGGATGCGCAATAGTCCTCACTGGGAGATGATAGAAGAGCTGAGGGCGTTGTACGAGAGTCGTTATGGTCAAGCGGAGTATCTGCCAATACTATTAGACCCGAGTCATATAGCCGGTCGTACGGATTTATTAGAGGCCGTATGTCGTACTGGAATGCTCTATCCGATCGATGGATTTATGATAGAGAGCCACCGTCATCCCGATCAGGCACGCACAGATGCTAGTCAGCAGATTACGCCTGAGCAGTTGGCACAGCTGCTCCACGTGTTACAGTATCCTAGTGAAGATCACGAGACGATGCTGTGCCCGATGCGCTATCAATTACATGATTTGGATGAGGCTTTGATGGAGCTTCTCGCCGAGCGATACAAACTGACCCAGACTATAGGCCGCTACAAGACGGCACACCAATTAGATATTTACCAAGCCGAGCAACGGGCCTCTGTAGAGGCTCACTATATAGAGCAGGCAAAACGATATGGTCTTGACCCGGAGTGGGCTGTCCGGCTCTACTCATTGATCCACGAATACTCGCTGCGTAGTCAGAGAGCTGCGGATCTCTCACAATGTAAGTGGGGGCAAGACGCTAGACTACTAGATACTAAGCAATGAAAAACAAAGCGATCATCAGCATAGGTAGTAACGAGCATCGCACGACAAATGTGAAAAAGGTGATGGAGATCCTCTCGAAGCTCTTCCCCTCGATACGCTTCTCGACTCCTCAATTGACGGAACCAGTAGATATGCCGGAGGACGCAAAAGCCTTTCTTAACCTGATCGCTCTCTTTGAGACAGAGTTAGATAGAGAGACTTTACAGGCTAAACTGAAGAAACTTGAGGAGCGTCTGGGGCGAGATCACGACGATGATGAAGAGGGGATCATACCGATGGACTTGGATATTATCGAGTGGAATGATGAGGTTTACAAGCCACAGGATATGATACGCCCCTATGTCGTGGCAGGCTTGGAGGAGCTCGACGAGCTTTAATCGGTGCGCTTACGCCCTTTTTCTCTAACATAGGCTGCACCTCCTCTCAAAGACCCATAGATATTACTCCTTAGTACGAGGGCGTGGACGTACCTTTTTGTGCAGCCTCCAAACACGACAAATCCCAGTCTGATATCATGCCGACACCTCATCGTGATGATTATGCATTGATCCGCTACCTGCTCCGCACAGCTCGCGAATTGGAAGGGGCAGACTACATTGCCCCCTACAAAGCATTGCTGAGTCGACTAATCCGAGAGGGCAAGTACTATGATGCCGGGGATAGTGCTGAGCAGTTTATGGAGCAAGCTGAGGTCGCGCATCTGCTTTGTGAGGAGATCGGTCTGGGCTTGATCTCTATCTCGGCCGTCCTCCTAGAGCCACCCTATAGACGAGGGGAGCTAACGCAGCAGGATGTGCGGGAGTTATGTCCTAATGGTACACTAGATCTGATAGAGCGTTTGGTCTATACGCACCAACTCTATGCTCGCTATGATCTACGGCAGGCAGATCAAGGAGAGGAGTTTATCCTAGCCATCGCAGAGGATATACGTGTCGTGCTAATACTGCTGGTGGAGTGCCTTAATAAATTGACCTATGCTAAGGAACGGATGCTCGAGACAGAGCGTGCGCGACTTGCTCAAGAGGCGCAGACTTTGTTTGTCCCGATAACTCATCGCTTGGGACTCTACAAGATCAAGAGTCAAATGGAGGATCTGATATTCAAGTACACAGATCCAGAGCACTACTACGAGCTCAAGGAGCTGATGGGGCAGACGATCGCAATGAGACAGACATATATAGACTCTTTTGTAGAGCCTATTCGAGCCCGGTTAGATCAACTGCCACTGCGTTGGCCCTATACCATCAAAGCACGTAGTAAGACGTTTTCCTCGATTATGAATAAGATTCGCAAGAAGGGGGTCTCCTTTGATGAGATACGAGACCTGTCTGCCATGCGAATTATTATAGATGCGCCACCTGAGGAGGAGTATGAGGCGTGTTGGCTTGTCTACTCGATTGTCACGGATCTTTACACCCCCGATACGAAGCGTCTAAGAGACTGGATCTCTCAGCCTAAGGATAACGGCTACGAGTCTCTGCAGATCACGGTACAGGGTCCCGAAAATAAAAGTGTTGAGATACAGATTCGTACCACACGGATGGACCATATTGCTGAGAGCGGTATGGCGGCGCACTGGCGGTATAAGGGGGTTGCTGCTCAGTCTAGTCTAGACTCACAACTCACCAGTATGCGACAAGTCTTGGAGGATCTCTCCGGAGCTAAAGGGCGTGACCAGCAAGTGTCATTGAGAGTTGACTCAAAAGATATATTTGTCTTTACTCCTACAGGGCAGATGATACGTCTCCCCAAGGGAGCCACTGTACTAGACTTTGCCTTTGCTATACACTCTAATGTGGGGCTTACGGCACAAAGTGCACAGGTGAACGGTAAGCGGGCGAAGCTTCGGGATAAGATAAAAAATGGCGATGTGGTCAGTATTACGACTGCTAAGAACCAGCGTCCCTCGGTGGATTGGCTTCAGTCAGTCATCACACGCAAAGCTAAGACTAAGATACGCCAAGCTATCCGGGATCAGCAGGAGAGTGGCCTACAGGCAGCCAAGGAGCTGCTTGACCGCCGGTTTAAGAACAGGCGATTGGTGTATCAAGAGTCTCTCTTTACGAACCTTGTGCGCAAGATGGGGTATAAGGGGAATATGGACTTTTTTATAGATCTATCGGAGGAAAGAGTCAATGTGCAGAGCTTCCTAGATCAGTATGCGGAGATCTGCGAAGAGGCGGAGGCACGTGTGGCAGAGAGTAGACCGTTGCCCCCGCCAGCGCCAGAGGCCCCCATATCTACGCCTACGGATGACCGCGAGATTGTTGTATCATCGACAGACTTAAAGGGTTTGGAGTACACGCTAGCAAGCTGCTGCAAGCCGAAGGTTGGGGATGAGATCTTTGCGTATCCTTCGAAATCGGGACTAAAGATACATACACGTAGTTGTCCCAATGCGATTGATATCTTAGGGCGGCATGGAGACCGCGTCTTGCCTGCTCGTTGGCGAGGCTTCGAGACAGCCTCTGTAGTGGCTACGGTCTACGTAACAGCTCTCCACGATACGGTTGTCGTGGGGCGGGTCGTCTCTGCGATACATCAAGCCGAGGGGTGTGAACTGCTCAACGAGGAGCAGCAGGCTACAGAGGGGCTATGGCATGGGACTTTCGCCTTTTCACAGGGAGAGCGACAGGCTCTCTTTGCTTTACAGGCACATTTACAGAGTATTAAGGGGGTACAACAAGTACGCCTAGAGCAATAGGTATAGGGGCCCGAGAGATACTGACCTTGCTCCGGGAAAATAACTCCGGAATAAAGATCTCGTAATTACGGGATGATTAAATGGGGATTCCGGAATAGTTGTCCGGCTACTCCGTAATGGATTTTGTCCCTTCGCCACTGTTTTTTCAAAAGACTCGGGAATGAGAGAACCCTCTTGAGTAGACTGCCACTCCCTTTCAGGTGGCAGAAGTAAAGTAATTTGTATAACTTTGCGACGTCGGTTGTCTTAACTACTTGTCTTGACTCCTGAGAGGAGACTGCTGTAGATAGTTGCAGTATCGAGAGATGGATGACAGTCGAGATAAGTGAGTCGTGTTAACGGGGCATCGGGGCTGTATGGAGTCTTGTGAAGTATCATCTGAGATAGAGTCTCTTTTTAGAGCTTTTCTCAAGCAACATAGTTATCAGATTACGACTGAGCGTTTGGAGATAGCTCGGCTCGTAGGTATGCTACGCCGAGCCTTTACGGTGGAGGAGCTGATAGGTCATCTCAAAGGGGGAGGCTATCGCCAAAGCCGTGGTACGATCTACAGTACTGTACACCTCTTGGCTCATGCCGGACTAATCGTACAACTACCCCAGATGAGCGAAGCTTACTATATAACTAGCAAGCAGGCTCAGGATTATGCTGTCTGTATCTGCCGGCGGTGTGGGGCTAAGATGCTGTATAGACAACCTTCACGGCTGAAAACTCTAGGCCGTAGTGCTACGCATAGGTATAGATCGACTCAACCTCTTTTGGTCTTCTATGGGGTATGCCAGCACTGTACCCGGGCTATTACTAAGGGGAGTTATAATAAGCGGTCGGACTCTGGAAGAGACGGCTTAAAGAGCCATCCCGAATGCTGATCATAGAGATATAGAGATACAATAACGACATGAACAAAAAGAAAGTAGACGTCCTCCTCGGACTGCAATGGGGTGATGAGGGTAAAGGCAAAATCGTAGATGTGCTGACCCCGGGCTATCAGATGGTGGCACGCTTTCAGGGTGGTCCTAATGCAGGGCACACTCTGGAGTTTGAGGGGCAACGCTACGTATTGCGTTCGATCCCGTCTGGTATCTTTCAGGGGAATAAATTGAACTTGATCGGCAACGGAGTTGTCTTAGATCCTGTCTTACTCCGCGAGGAAGCTGAGCAACTAGCTCAGAGCGGGCACGATATCAGGAAGCGTCTGGTCATATCTCGCAAGGCACATCTGATCCTCCCGACTCATCGCTTATTAGATGCTGCTCAGGAGCTTTCCAAGGGGAGTGCGAAGATAGGCACTACGGGCAAGGGGATCGGACCGTGCTATACGGATAAGGTCGCTCGTACGGGACTTCGTATCGGAGATATTGAGCTAAACTTCTCTGATCGCTACAGAGCTGCACGGGACCGTCACGTGGATTTATTGCAAAAGATGGGGGTAGACCTCTCTAAGCTCCCCGAGATGGAGGAGGCTTTTTACCAAGCTATAGATTACCTGAAGGGCTATCAATTTGTGGATAGTGAGATACTGATCAACGAGGCTCTAGAAGAGGGCTTGAACGTCCTCGCTGAGGGGGCGCAGGGATCGTTACTGGATGTAGACTTCGGTACTTATCCTTTTGTGACTAGCAGCAGTACTGTTTGCGCCGGCTGTTGTACGGGGCTCGGTATCTCGCCCAAGGCGATAGGGCGAGTTTATGGGATCTTCAAGGCGTACTGTACTCGTGTCGGAGCAGGTCCATTCCCCACAGAGCTACAAGATGAGGTGGGCGATCTGATGGCTGATCGCGGTCACGAGTTTGGAGCTGTCACAGGGCGCCCTCGTCGCTGCGGCTGGATTGATCTCGTCGCTCTCAAATACACTATCATGCTGAGTGGTGTAACCCATCTGATTATGATGAAGAGCGATGTCCTCGACACCCTGCCCACTATCAAGGCATGTGTCGCATATCGTATAGGAAATAAAGAGTACAAAAATCTGCCTTACACACTGGAGGAAAAGATAGAACCGATCTATCAGGAATTACCAGGCTGGCAAACCTCCTTGGAGGATTGTCGCTCGGAGCAGGATTTGCCGGATGCATTTAGGCATTATGTCGCTTTCCTCGAGGCTCAACTGAGAGTCCCCATATCAATTATTTCAGTGGGACCTGATCGCTCACAGACGATCATGCGCAAACTCAACAATGAACTATAAGGAGACCGTAGAGTATCTCTATCAAGTGACCCCTTGTTATCAAAATCAGGGGGGGGGGGCCTATAAGCCAGGTCTGGAGCGAATGCAACAGATGTGCCGTGCTATAGGAGATCCTCAACGTCGGCTCCGTACCATTCATGTAGGAGGGACCAATGGCAAAGGCTCTACATCCTCTCTCATAGCTTCAGTCTTAACGGCTTCAGGCTATCGAGTGGGTCTCTTTACCTCTCCGCACTTGGTCGATTTTCGTGAGCGCATACGAGTTAATGGCGAGATGATCTCAGAGAGGGACGTGGTCTCTTTTGTTGAGAAGACTCGTCCTCTGATTGAAGAGATAGGGCCCTCGTTTTTCGAGTATACAACGTTGATGGCATTTGATTTTTTCTGCTTACAGCAAGTGGACTACGCCGTCATAGAAGTGGGATTAGGGGGGCGTCTGGATAGTACAAATGTAATCTACCCGAAGCTCTCGGTCATAACCAATATTAGTTTAGATCATACACAATATCTAGGGGATACTCTAGAGTCTATCGCCTACGAAAAGGCTGGTATCATCAAGGAAGGGGTAGATGTGGTAATAGGTAAGGCCGGGGGGGCTGTGCGTACACTCTTTGAGCAGGTGGCAGATGAGAGACATGCCCCCATCACATTCTGCGAAGATGAGCATACGATCAAGCAGTACGATGAGTTATACCCTGGACTGAGATTAGACACCGTCGACTATGGAGTACTCCAAATGCCTCTCTCTGGAGATGCACAGGTGGAGAATGCACGTACCGTGCTGACGGCTCTGCGCATCTTGGATGCCAAGGTACTAGAGACTCCTCTAATGCAGGAGGCTGTAGTGCGTGGCTTTGGCCAGCTTTTTAAACTGTCTGGATTACGCGGTCGATGGGAGACTATATCGACCTCTCCTCACATTGTTTGCGACACGGCTCATAATCCCGCAGGTCTCGCTATCGTGGCGCATCAGCTGGAGGAGGCTACCTATGATCATCTATATATGATAATAGGTATGAGTGCCGACAAAGATATAGATACCAATTTGGCTCTCCTACCCTCGTCTGCTCGCTATTTCTTTTGTACGACAGAGTCTCAACGGATGCTCCCAGCTGATGAACTACAGCAGCGTGCTGAGACAATAGGGTTTACAGGAGAAGTTTACCCATCTGTGGCGGAGGCTCTGCAAGAGGCTATAGCTCATGCCGGTGCTGGAGACTTGATATTTGTGGGGGGAAGCAACTTTATCGTAGCTGAGCTGCTCAAATGCTATCCCGCGAAACAGGCTAAGCGTTTGGGGAATAGTACTCCTGGCTTAGACGCTTAACTTATTAATTGAGAATCAATAACTAAAACTACATAACGTAATGATCGAATCTATGCAATTAAAGACTCTGCGTGATAACGCGGGGATGAGATGGTTAGCCTTAGCATTAGTTGCACTCACGATGTTTTTTGCCTACATGTTTGTAGACATACTCTCTCCCGTAAAGACAATGGTTGAGTCGGAGTTTAATTGGAACTCTACTGTTTTTGGGACTTATGGAGGTAGTGAGTTCTTTATCAATGTCTTCTTTTTCTTCCTGATCTTTGCGGGTATTATATTAGATAAGATGGGAGTGCGCTTTACATTCCTCCTCTCTGGCTCCCTGATGGTTATAGGTGCATTGATCAAGTTATACGCTCTAAGCTCCGTATTTAATGACGGAGGCTTTGGCTATAGCTTCCTAAGTAGTTTCAGTCCAGCTATGCCTGCCTCTGCTAAGCTTGCTTGTGTGGGCTTTGCCATCTTTGGGTGCGGTACAGAGATGGGCGGCGTTACAGTATCTCGATCGATCGTTAAGTGGTTTGAGGGAAAAGAAATGGCTCTGGCTATGGGACTCGAAATGGCTGTAGCCCGTTTAGGCGTTTTCGCCGTATTTTGGGTTTCTCCTATGATTGCTGAGCGGTATGGTACAGTACGAGCATCCGTATTCTTTGGGACCTGTTTGCTTGTCGTGGCTCTGCTTCTTTACGTGGTTTATTTCTTTATGGATAAGAAACTAGACCAGCAACTAGAGGCATCACATGCTGCTGTACAGCAAGAGGAGGAAGAACCCTTCAAGTTTAGAGATCTAGGACATGTTTTTGGAAACTCCATGTTTTGGATTGTTGCTATACTTTGTGTACTGTATTACTCCGCTATCTTCCCATTTCAAAAATTTGCCACAGAGATGCTCGTAAGCAATGTTGGTTTTGATGCTGATATAGCGGCAAAGATCTTTAGCCTCTTCCCCGTCGGAGCTATGATTATAACCCCAATCCTAGGCTCTTACCTAGATGCTCGAGGACGAGGAGCAACGATGTTGATGGTTGGAGCTATTTTGATGATTGTCTGTCATGGTACATTTACCTTTTTTCCGTTCGGAAATGTCTCTCATGGTTTGGCTACGATAATTGCCGTTGCTGCGATTGTGATATTGGGAATTTCCTTTTCTCTCGTGCCTGCGGCCCTATGGCCTTCAGTGCCTAAGATTATCCCAGGTAAGGTGCTAGGGTCTGCATACTCAGCTATCTTCTGGATTCAGAATATCGGATTAATGTCTGTCCCCATCCTGATTGGTAAAATCCTTGACGTCAACAATCAAAATGTGGCACCTGGAGAGCCTAAGGATTATTTCCAAGCGATGCTCCTTTTTACAGCATTCGGCATTGTTGCTCTTGTGACTGCAATCCTGCTCAAGGTTGCTGATAAGAAAAAAGGTTATGGGCTGGAGCTGCCAAACATTAGAAAATAACGCGGATCATTGGGATGAGAAAACCTTTTTCTATGACTAAACAATAGAGTGTGATACTCACAAAAATCTTTGTACATTTGTAGCGAAAGAAGTAACTCTAGAAGAAATAAGACAACTCACTATATGGAACTCAAAAAATCGCCCCAAGCTGACCTGAAAAGAACGATCCCCTTATCCTTAGCTATGGGTTTAGTATTAGCTTTAGGAATCTTCTACACTGCTCTGGAGTGGACCACCTCAAAGAATAATAGTTCTGATGATGAGGCTTCCCTTAATATTGCTGATATGGAAGATGCTTTCTTCATCCCAGAGCAGCAACAAGAGCAACCAGAGCCTGAACCTGAGGCTCCTCAGGAAGTTGTAGAGGTCGCTTTACCAGAGGAATTTAAGGTGGTTGATGATGATAAGGAAGTGACTAAGATCTCGCTGGTGTCAGTAGACCAGAGCCGTGAACTTCCACCTCCAGCCCCGGTTATTGTACAGCCAGTTCAGACTATTGAGGAGCCTGAGGATCAGATTTTCGAAATTGTAGAGGAAAATCCTGTACCTCATTCTGGGGATATCCCTTCGCTGCTTAAGTGGTTGGCTAATCATATTGAATATCCACAAAGTGCTCTTGATAACAATATCCAAGGTAAGGTTGTCCTCCGCTTTGTCGTGGAGAAGGACGGCTCCATTGGGGATGTAATCGTGGTACGTAAGGTAGATCCAGCGCTAGATAAAGAAGCTGTTCGTGTAGTTAAGTCAATGCCTAAGTGGAAGCCTGGTAAGCAACGTGGAAAGGCTGTGCGTTCGTACTTTACCCTTCCTGTCGCCTTTACGCTCGGCTAGAGCTAGAGTAAAGGAAAAGTCTCGAAGCACAATTGTTGTGCTGATGTGCAGTATCTGGTGTAGATAACCATACTTGTAGTGTGGCTACTGCGTGGGGCTGTTGTACCTGCGTTCGTCTTTATATCGAGCTTGTATATTTGATGAGTAATGTCTAATTCATTAGAATTTGTAGAGTTGAAGGCTTACCTCCAGGTCGTACAAAGATCGTTGCAGCGCCTTGCTCTAGATGATAGAACGCCTCAAGCTCTCTACAGTCCAATACAGTATACTTTGACTCAAAAGGGTGCTAAACGCATACGCCCAGTATTAGTCTTCCTCGTGCAGGAGTTCCTTCACCCTAAAGAGCCTCTAATTCCCTCTCCCGCAGTCGCACTAGAGATCTTCCACAATTTTACGTTGCTTCACGATGATGTGATGGATAATTCGTCCATGAGACGGGGAGATCCTTCTGTCTTTGCTAAGTATGGACTTTCATCTGCGATACTATCAGGGGATGCCATGCTCATCCTTGCTTACCGAATGCTCATGGATGATACATCATTGAAGGTGCTACCCGAGCTGTTGCGGGCTTTCAATCATATGGCAACACATATTATGGAGGGGCAGCAATTAGACCTAGAATATGAGAATCTAGATTACATCTCGGAAGAGCAATATCTGCAAATGGTCGGATACAAAACAGCAGAGCTCATAGCAACTTCGACTCTTTTTGGAGCAATCCTCGCGCAAGTAGATATTGCGCAAAAGAAGTTGTGTTATCAATTCGGCTGGAATTTGGGTATCGCCTTCCAACTTCAGGATGACTATCTGGACCTATATGGGGATAGTGATACCTTTGGCAAGCCTCTTGGTGGAGATATTTTGGAGGGGAAGAAGACCATTCTTCATACGCTTGCTTATGCCCATGCTTCACTACTACAGCAACAAAAATTGGCGGATTCAATAGGTATGTCGAATGAGTTTGCCGAAAAGAAGATTACAACGGTTAAAGCTCTATATGATGAAATAGGGGTGCCTTCTCAAGCCAAAGCGCTAGTGAACACCTATTTGGAGCAAGCACAGAAAGACCTTAATACTTTGGAGAGGACTTATGGTAGAGAAGCTGTGCAACTGCGAGCTTTTATTGATAAATTGGCAAAGCGTAATATATAGTTTGTTGTGCGATGTCAATCGACTTTGAGATTAGAGATATGTTGATAGATACTCATACACATATATATGCTCCCGAGTATGATGCTGATCGAGATTCTGTTTTCGTTGCTGCTCAGCAGGCGGGAATAGCCTATCTGATTATGCCCAATATTGATTTATCAACTTTGTCTCTCCTTATCGAAACTCACAAAACTTACCCAGATCGGACGGCAATGGCTTTAGGGCTTCATCCTACATCCGTTAGGGCGGATTACGAGCTACAACTACGGGAGGTACAACAATATATTGAGTTGTCGGGACGGACGATTGTTGCAATTGGTGAAATTGGACTAGATTTTTACTGGGATCAAACCTACCTTCAGGAGCAGAAAAAGGTATTTATCGAGCAAGTCAGGTGGGCTCAGGAGTTGGCTCTACCTGTCATACTGCACGTACGTGCGGCATTGGATGAAACAGTCGAGTTACTCATGGAGCATTTTGATCCGTTGCAACTCAGAGGTGTATTCCACTGTTTTGAGGGGGAAGAGTCTCAGTTGTATCGCATCCTGGAGAATCTCCCTCAGATGATGATTGGGATTAATGGTAATGTAACCTACAAGCATTCTAAGGCTGCAAGGCTTCTATCTCAGATACCTCTTGATAAGATGCTTTTGGAAACAGACGCCCCATATTTAGCTCCTGTACCTTGGCGGGGGAAGCGCAATGAATCCGCCTATTTAGTTCATACGGCTAGTTATGTGGCAGATCAGTTAAGGATACCCTTAGAAAGTCTTGCACAGCAGACTACGAGTAATGCGGTACGGCTTTTTTCGTTGGACTTAGCGGTTTAAGAGATGGACGATCTGATGCCACCCATGTGCTAACTATTATCAGAAGATAGACATTCAAAAAGAGACTTTATAGACGAGACTGGTTGCTAAGTCCTCAATTTTCTATAGATTTGCACAGGCAAAAGAGTTGTAATCATCCTTTGTAGGGGAGAGTATACTCCCACAGGGATATAGGGTGTAGATGTATTAGGTAGTAAGGAGAGATGCTCGAGTGGCTGAAGAGGCACGCCTGGAAAGCGTGTAAACGTCTAAAGCGTTTCGAGGGTTCGAATCCCTCTCTCTCCGCAGAAATAACAATCAAACTAGAAATTATCAACTAACACAACTATCGCAATGAAAAAGTTATTTGCAACGTTATCATGCATGGCTCTACTCACATTGGGCTTCACACAGATGACCTACGCACAGGGCACTACAACTGATGCTGTGGACACAGCTACAGCTGAGCAAGAGATAGCTCCTGTAGTCGAAGAGGCTGTCGAGATTGTTATGGAGCAAGATGCCACTGCTGACCAAACTTTTCATCAGGCTCTCAAGACCAAGTTTATAGAGGGTGGAGCCGATTTTATGGCTCTTATTGCGCTTGTACTCATCCTTGGTCTCGTCCTTTGCTTAGAGCGTATCATTTACCTTAATCTAGCGGACAATAATTATGAGGCCTTCTTACGCAAGATTGAGGAGGCTCTTAATCGAGGCGATATGAATGGAGCCAAAGAGATTGCACGCAACACTCGTGGTCCCGTTGCTTCAATTGCTTATCAAGCACTCATGCGTTTTGAACAGGGTATCGATGTCGTCGAGCGTTCGATTGTCTCTTATGGAGGGGTACAGGGAGGTCTTCTAGAGAAAAATCTCTCATGGATTACTCTTTTCATCGCCATCGCACCATCGCTTGGATTCCTAGGTACCGTTGTCGGTATGGTTATGGCATTTGATAAGATCGAGAGGGTTGGTGATATTAGCCCAACGGTCGTTGCTGGAGGTATGAAAGTGGCCCTGATCACGACTATCGGAGGTCTAATTGTTGCCATGATCTTACAGGTCTTCTACAACTACATCCTGTCTAAGGTTGAGTCTATCCTCAATCGTATGGAGGATGCTTCTATCACGCTAGTTGATTTCGCCATCAAGTACAACCTCCATAAGTAATACGCAACCATGGCAGTAACCAAAATTCGTAAGATCTCTAGCTGGACGCTACTAGTGCTTTTAGTAGTCTCCATTGCGGTCTGCCTTGCGTTTTTCGTCGGGGGAGTCGAGCTAGATGGAGCGGGGAACAAGGTCTATGCAAATACAGACCTGATGCTTTACTGGGGTTATACACTTGCTGTGCTAACACTTGTAGTGACGCTCATCTTTTCAATCTTGGCTCTTATTCAAGGATTCCGCAGTAATCCTAAGAAGGCTCTACGTAGTCTCTTAGTATTTATTCTATTGATAGTCATCTTAGCTGTATCTTATGCGCTGGGCGATGGTACGCCGATGTCAGTCAATGAAGAATCAGCACAATACAATACTCCTGGATGGCTCAAGACCATCGATATGTGTCTCTATACAGCATACACACTCGTATTCTTGATCATTGTGGCTGTCATTTGGGGAGGTGTTAGCAAGCGTCTCGCCAAGTAAGTAATCAATATATCAGTAAAGAGCAATGGCTAAAACTAAAAAGAAAGTACCTGGTATCAACGGGTCATCAATGGCCGATATCTCTTTTATTCTTCTGATCTTCTTCTTGATTACTACTTCAATGGATACCGATCAGGGACTAAAGAGGCGTCTACCGCCATTGGTTCCCCCCGAGCAACAGCATGAGGATATCGAGATCCGAGATCGCAATGTGATGCGTATCCTCGTCAATCGCTCAGACCAGATAGCTGTTATCAAAAAGGGGGCGTCCGGTCGTGACGAGATGGCTATTGTACCTCTTGATAAGCTCAAGGATCGTACCGTGGAGTTTATCTTAAATCCCCAGGATAAGCCACACCTTCCTGAGAAGGAAACTCGCTACATCGAGGGGTTAGGAAGAGATCGTCTGGTGACGATATCGTCTTATGCGATCTCTTTCAAGAATGAGGTTGAGACCAGCTATCAGATGTATATTGATGTCCAGAACGAGCTACTTCGAGCTTACAATGAGGTATGGGATATCGTCGCACAGAAGGAATTTGGTCAATCATACGATGATCTCACCGCTGATAAGCAGAAGGCTGTCGTAGATTGTTATCCAATGCACATCTCAGAGATGCCACTAAACTCGTAATACTTCCAACTTAGAGCGCATAAATTATGGGAAAGTTCAAACAAGCGGGAGGACGTTCGATGCCCGAGCTAAACACCTCCTCACTGCCAGACTTGATTTTTGCCTTTCTGTTTTTCATTATGATGGTAACGAGTATTCGTGAGGTAACCCCAAAGGTAGCCTTTCAGAATCTTCCTAGAGCGACGGAACTGACCAAGTTGGAGGAGAAATCTCTTGTCTCTTTTATCTACGTGGGTAAGCCGATCCCAGAGCTACAAAGTAAGTTCGGTACGGCACCTGCCATCCAGCTTAATGATCAGATAACAACTGATCCGTCGGCTGTCTATGGCTTTGTCAAGGAAGAGGAGGCTCAGATTCAGGATGAGCGTCGTAAGTTGATGACGATCTCCATCAAGGGAGATGCCTCGACTAAGATGAAGATAATTGCAGATATCAAACAGGAGTTGCGGCGTGCTGACGCATTGAATATATCATACTCAGCAAGACCCAGGCAAAAGGATTAAGACACTTCACTGGTACAAATAGCTTTCTAATAGGCTGGTCTTAGGTATTTATGTCTCAAATGGACGGATCTAGAGACATAACGGGCTAGCTTATAGGTATAGCTTAAAGATAAATAAATGAGGAGGACTTTACCGATAAATGGTGGAGCCCTCCTCTTTTATTGACGGATATTGGGGACGTATGTCTCGCGCAATCCTTTTTGTTGAGGAGAGCTCCGGAGCTTTCAAATGTTGGCGAGTTCGGTAAGGAGATAACTTTATATGCATCTGCTCGTTGCAGGGCTTTTTTATTGCTGAGATCCCGCCTGATCGCCATGAGGACTACCCTTCGTAATAAATAAATGGTCGGAGAGGCTGTCTTTGAGGTACCTATTGAATGTTCAGGAGTTATAGAGTTGGTTGTACTGGGATGCTTGTTTGATTATTACGGAATCCCCTATTGATTACCCCGTAATGGCCGATAGACCTCTCTGTAGTAAATGTTTTTTTATTCTGGAGTTATTTTCAGAGGGTTTGCTATTTGTAGAGACAGACCTACTAGGGGGGGGAAAGACTGTCTTATCTGCCTCTCGGATAGTTCTCGTAATGGTCTCTAATGAGTCGAAATCTTAGCTCCTCCTGGCTCTTGTAGAGGGGCCATTTGGTTGGAGTTGATTGCACACTCGCCCTAGATATTCTCAATTGCGGTTTAGTCTCAGGGTGGAGTTTTGTAGCGTATACCCCAATCACTAGCCATCATTAAACGGTTAATTTGTATCTTAGCATTGCAGAGATCTGTCTTGCATTGGGAGCCAAATGTCTCCGAAGGTAGATTTATTGCAAAAGGAACACCTATTGTCTCCGCATGTTATCAAATTAGGGTTATTTATGAGTTATCTCAAGTTTGACCGCTCGACGCTCTCTAATCTAGACCGTTCGTTGCAATTAGAGTATATACGCTCTAATCGTGGGGGAGCTTTTAGTTGCTCTACACTTGTCGGGTGCAATACACGCAAGTATCATGGACTCCTCGTGGTCCCTCTGCCGCACTTGAGCCAGCACAACCATATCTTACTCTCCTCACTCGATGCCACGGTGATACAGCATGGGGCACCATTTAACCTTGGTGTACACCTCTATGCCGATGGTACAGTCTATCCGAATGGGCACAAGTACATACGAGAGTACAATATAGACAAGATGCCTCGCACACTCTATCGTGTGGGAGGGGAGGTTTTACAGAGAGAGCTCATCTTTTGCCATTACAAGAATCAGCTTATTATCAAGTACACGCTCCTAGAGAGCCATAGTGCTACGACATTGCGACTGCGTCCTGTGCTAGCCTTTAGAGATGTAGTACTTCTATCTCATGAAAACGGCGTGGCGCAGACGGATGTCTATCCTGTTGGCACTACAGGTATCCGGACATGCCTCTATAATGGCTACCCAAATCTCTACATGCAGGTGCTCGCTGGAGCTCGTTGGGTGGATGAGGGCTACTGGATTAAGGATCTACATTACCCTAAAGAGCAAATTAGGGGTTATGAGAGTTCAGAAGATCTCTACACCCCTGGATATTTTGAGATGGCTTTACATGAGGGCGAGTCGGTGTATTTTACCGCTCAATTAGAGGAGGTGGATGTCGCTACTCTGCCAGCACTTTTCGATTTAGAGGTAGCGCATCGGGAGGCTCGTGTTGATCTGCAGAGCTGCTTGCGTAATGCTTGTAGTCAGTTTTACTATAAGCCTGTCCCTAATCGGCACTATATTTTGGCCGGATTCCCTTGGTATGGGGTGAGAGCGCGAGATGAGATGGTCGCCTTACCGGGATGTAGTATCTATAGTGACCACCCGGAGCGTTTCCATAATGTGATGAGTACCTTCATACGAAGTAGTATCAGTTTCCTCAAGCAGATTGCCCTACCGCTAGATATGGAGGGCGTGCGGGACCCTGACGTGGGGCTGTGGGCGATACGTGCTATACAGCTTTTTCTGGATGAGTATCCGGCAGATAGTCATCGCGCTTTCTATTTGGACTTTGTGTGGCGCGTTATCGACTACTACATGAGCAATCGCCATCCGATACTGCGGGTAGAGGCAGACGGTCTGCTCTATGCGGAGGGTAGTGGTACACCTCCCGTCACCTGGATGGACTCAATAATAGCTGAGCAAGCAGTTGTGCCACGTAGGGGTTATCTAGTAGAGGTCAATGGATTGTGGTACAATGCACTTTGCTTTTACCGAGAGGCTTGTGGCGAGAGTCTCTCCAGAGAGATGGTAGAGCTGATAGAGCGTGTGGAGAGAGACTTTAAGAGCACCTTTGTTAACCCTTATGGCTATTTATATGATTACGTCACGAAGGAGGGATATCAGGAGCGAGCCGTGCGACCCGATATGCTGATCGCAATATCACTCCCGTATTGCCCGCTGGATCGTAGAGAGCAGCGACAGGTACTAGAGATTGTGACTCGTGAGCTCCTTACACCAAAGGGGATTCGCTCGCTCAGTCCTCGTAGTGAGGGGTATGTGGAGCAGTGTAGTGGTCTCCAAGAGCAGCGTGAGCATGCTTACTACAATGGCTCGGCGTGGCCGTGGTTGTTGGGAGCTTATACAGACGCTTATCTTAAGATACAAGGTCGCAGTGGCGTGACACATCTTGCCAGATTGCTAGGCGATATCCAGGATGAGCTACAACATCATGGGGTGTCGACATTGAGCGAACTTTATGATGGTAACCCACCATACGATAGTCATGGGGGGATTTCCTTTGCTATGAGTTGTGCAGAGGTCTTGAGAGCCTTGGTCACCCTAGAGCGATATAATAATGAGGAGACGCCTATTGTCAATTATCTATACTACACCACTAGTGGATAGCTCCCCGATGGGAGGCTTGAGCAGGACGGTAGTTCGTATTAAGTTTGTGTACGGGGCTGTTCTTATGATAAAGCTCTCTTTGGTATCCGGCTCCCTAAATACTACTTTGTCTAAATATAGAAGCTCAGAGGGTTGAAGTCAAAAATACGAGACAGCTATCTACCTATGCAGTAGAGCTTACTTATTTATGTTAGAATGGATGATACTGAGAATTTTAAATCTTTAGGCATTCCCCCTAGAGCTGAGTCGATATAGACCTTTTATAAGATGAGAGTATTGATGTACGGGTGGGAGTTCCCTCCACACATTTTAGGGGGGTTAGGCACGGCTAGCTATGGGCTGACTAAGGGGCTGACCGAGCAGAGTGATATGGATATAACATTTGTTGTCCCCAGGGTGTATGGAGATGAGGAGACTTCACATATTACACTGGTTGGGGCTGACCGTACACCGATTGTATACTATGATCATAGTGCGGGATATCTTTCTACACGCTTGCATAATGATCATGAGGTGGCACACTATCAAGCTTGTAGAGAGCATATATATGATGACTTTAGATATCGTCATCCCAACGACTTAGGATGTCTAGAATTTAGTGGGGGCTACCCAGATAACCTTCTAGAGGAGATCAATAACTACTCTATTATAGCTGGAGTTATAGCACGTACCGTGCCATGCGACATCATTCACTCTCACGATTGGCTCACCTATCCCGCTGGCATTCATACGAAGATGGTTACTGGCAGACCGCTTGTAGTACATGTACATGCTACCGACTTTGATCGTAGTCGTGGTAATGTCAATCCTCAAGTGTATGCTATCGAAAAGCAAGGGATGGACTATGCAGATGCAATCGTCTGTGTAAGCAACTTGACGAGGCGTACAGTCATCGATAAGTATGCTCAAAAACCTGACAAGGTCTTCACGGTACACAATGCTGTCGAGCCTTTAAATGCAGACCTCCTTACGATCCCAAACAAGCAGCATACGGGAGACAGCGTTATCACTTTTCTCGGACGCATCACGATGCAGAAGGGACCCGAATATTTCGTCGAGGCAGCTCATAAAGTGCTTCAACATACAGAAAAGATCCGCTTTGTCATGGCAGGGGGCGGAGATATGGAGGATAAGATGATAGGTCTCGTAGCACGCAAGCGCATTGCAGATCGATTTCACTTCACAGGCTTCCTCAGGGGGCGAGAGGTGTACGAGATGCTCCGATCGAGTGATGTGTATGTGATGCCCTCAGTGTCAGAACCCTTTGGGATCTCCCCTCTAGAAGCTATGCAATGTGGAGTCCCGTGCATCATCTCCAAGCAGAGTGGATGCGCTGAGATCCTTAACTACGCCATCAAGACAGACTACTGGGATGTAGATGCTATGGCTGATGCAATGTATTCTCTTGTCTCATACCCGGCACTCCATGAATATCTGAAGCTGCGAGGGCTAGAAGAGGTGAATGGTATCGTCTGGAGCAAGGTCGCTAATCGCCTACGTGCTATCTATGACCGTCTCGTATAGATTTGCTACCAGATCCCCTATTATGAATTACACAGGATTAGACTTCTCTACATTTTTATGATACAGATTATACTTCACTTCTCTCTCCACCAACCCTTTAGGCTCAAGAATTACCGCTTCTTTAATATTGGGAGTGATCACTACTATTATGACGACTTTGCCAACGAAGAGATACTACGTCAAGTGGTAGACCGCTCTTACAGGCCTGCGCTAGAGATGATGGAGAGTCTATTACTGGATTATCCTCAGTTTAAGTTCGCTCTGACATTATCCGGTTCAGTGCTGACGCAAATGGAGCTATATACACCTGATGTGATCCAGCTACTCAAACGTCTTGTGGATACGGAGCGTGTTGAGATACTTGGAGAGCCTATTTCTCATGGATTATGTGGTTTATACGATGATGAAGAGTATGAGAATCAACTGCGGATGTATCGAGTTCGCATACACTCTCTCCTTGGTGTCATGCCCGTGACGCTCTCTAATCCAGAGCTCATCTATAGTGATCGTATAGCTCAAGTAGCACATGGGCAGGGATATAAAGCTGTCGTAACAGAGGACGCCAAGCATCTCTTAGGATGGAGGAGTGCTAACTACCTCTACAGCTCCATGACTGAGGAGGTACAGCTATTCATGAGATATGGATCACTCTCGGATGCAATTGCTAACGACTTTGCTCGATATGATAGCCCGATTTATCCATATACGACGGAGAAGTTTTTCTCTACGCTAAACTCTGTACAAGGGGACTATGCACTTATCTCTCTACCACTAGAGACGATAGGGTCGGTATGGAGTCGCGAAACAGGGATCTTTGAGTTCTTTCGGGCACTCCCAGATCAGGGATTCAAACGTGGCTTTACATTTACTATACCCCAAGAAGTAATGGCACATTGTAGATCTAAGGATACTGTTCAAGCAAATTATCCTGTAAGTCGCATGGGAGAAGAGAAGGACACATCCCTATGGACTGGCAATGAATTACAGCAATGTACCATCCAGAAACTCGAAGAGTGGGGAGAGCGGATACGTCTCTCCCGAGATCATCGTTTGCTAGAGGATTGGATTAATCTCCAGAGCTCGGATCACCTATTCTATATGACCACCAAGCTGGGGGGACCCGGAGCCTTTTCCCCTTATGAAACCCCTTATGTTGCCTTCACGAATTATATGAATGTGCTAAGTGACTTCCTCCTGCGTGTCTCTGCTGAATACCCATCGTCTATGGGGGATGAGGAGCTTAATGCACTACTTCAGACGATTGAAAATCAGAATAAGAAGATCGCCTTGTTAGAAACTCAGCAAACCCAATAAAGAAGAATTAATATCCATCTCTCTATATCAATATGAAGAGTACGGTAATGCCTAATGAACGACTAGAGCATCTCTTTTTAGCTCCTGATACACCCTATGGGAGTTTCCCCTTTGAGGAGTTTTTTGATCTCTCAACAGAGGACGCAATTGATCAGACGATGCTGACATTTCACTCTGCGATGGAAGAGACGATTAATCAACATCGAGCCGAGATAGATGCTATAGCAATGCAAGCAGATCCTCCAACATTTGATAATACGATCCGTCGTCTTGAAGAGTCTGGGGCGGCTCTAGAAAAGGTAACTGGGGCATTTTACAATCTGCTCTCAGCATATTCTTGTCCCAAGATGATGCAGCTATCGGAGACTTTCGCCGGGTGGCTCAGTGAATTATCGACAGATATTTTACTCAACGAGGCTCTATTTGCTCGCATTAGAGCGGTCTACGAACAGCGAGATCAACTCTCACTTGATGAGATAGACGAACGACTACTCACAGAGAGCTACGAGGGATTTGCGGATAATGGAGCACTCCTCCAAGGATCCGAGCAAGAGCAGTTTCGAGAGATCAACAAGCAGCTCAGTCAGCTTACGACACTCTTTGCCCAAAATAAACTATATGATGAGGAGTCTTGGACCCTTTTCATCCCCGCTAGTGAGGGGCATCGCCTACAAGGTGTACCTCAGCAGATACTAAATGATGCCATCCAGAAGGCGAGAGAGTCTGCAAATATTCACGAAGAGGGGTACCTTTTCAGCTTATCAGCACCTCACGTGGACGCCTTGATGAAGCATTGTGCCGATAGAGCATTACGACAACAAGTGTATGAGGGTCGGAGTAGTGTGGGAAACCGTGATGGTGATCATAATAATCAGTATATCGTACGTCAGATAGTGACTCTGCGAGGTAAACTGGCACGGTTACTTGGACACCGAGATTATGCAACTTATATACTTAAGCATAGGATGTGCAACACCCCGCAGCGTGTACAGCAACTCCTGGATGATCTTACTGCACACTATCGTCAGGTTGCCCTTGATGAGTTAAAGCTACTCGACGAAGAGGCGGGCTTTGAGCTAGAGGCTTGGGATCTTTTGTACTATATGGAGCGGCATCGGGAGAATACTTTTGGAGTCAAGGAGGAGGAGCTACGGACCTACTTCCCCCTCTCCCAGGTGGTCAAGGGTGTATTTGCTATAGCGACTAAGTTGTATGGCATTACGTTCATCCCATCACCTGAAGTTTCTACTTACCATCCGGATGTTCGTCCCTACCAAGTGCTAGATAAAGATGACTCTCATCTAGGACTGCTCTACCTTGATTTCTTTCCCCGTAAGGGTAAGCGTAGCGGAGCTTGGATGAATAATCTACGTGAGTTTACTCCAGAGCAGAGACCTCACATCTTACTCGTGATGAACTTTACTCCCCCGACAGCGACGGACTCTGAAGCTCTGCTGACTCTCTCCGAGGTGCATACATTACTCCATGAATTTGGTCATGCGCTACACGGGTTGCTCACACGTACTCGTTATAGCTCGATGTCTGGGACTAATGTAGAGCGAGACTTTGTCGAGTTCCCTAGCCAATTTATGGAGAACTATCTCCTCCAGCCCGAGGTTGTCACGGAGATGCTCTCAAGACATTATCTGACGGCAGAGCCTATCCCAGTGAAACTTTTGGACAAGGCGCTCTCAGCAACTCAATATCCTATTGGCTATAGCACCATCAGACAAGTTATATTGGGGAAGCTGGATATGGCATATCATTCTTTAGCGGAAAAAGATCCTTTACCCAAAGACCTTTACGCCTTCGAGAGAGCATCGTTACGGGGTACAACCCTGCGCCAAGAGTCTAACGAAATGAAGCAACACAAGCACATCATTGCAACTGCTTTTAGTCATATCTTTGCAGGGGGGTACGCTGCTGGATACTATGGATACAAATGGAGTGAGATGTTAGCCACTGATGCTTTTGAGAGGTTTCGAGAGGAGGGGCTCTTCTCTACAGGCGCGGCTTCTGACTTTAGGCACTATATTTTGGAGTCTGGAGACGAATTAGATCCCATGACGCTATACATACGCTTCAGAGGTCGCAATCCAAACCTTAAGGCACTACTCCATCGAGATGGCATAAAGCTATAAATGATACATTAAGGACTCAACAAAACTACGCAATGCTCTCAGTTTCTCCCCTTAGGCGAATCTTGCACATAAACCTTCTGGCACTCACATTCCAGTTCGCTTTGATGTCTCAAAGGTCAGCACACTTCACTGACAGCCTGACCCTATCTCCAGTAGCATGGAGAGGTACGCTAGATAAGTTTCGCTGCGATCCCATAAGGGGCTTGCTGCTTTATGATACAAATCCCAAGAGCATTGCTAATTATGCCTGTGTTAAGGGCGGAGTGCTGCTTAGTGAGCAACTCACATGGCATGGCAAAATTAGAGTAGACTATACCCCGACACGAGATAACAGTGCACGGCTGCTACTCTACTGCTACAGGGCCGAAGACGATGGTTCGTTTGACTATGTGGCGCTCACTCTTGATAATCAAAGCTACCTTAGGCTCTCTGAGGTCAACGTCCGGGAGTCAAGTATGGGAAAGCTTAGTATACGTAACATCAATAAGATCCTTGAGTACGACTATTTTGATGAGATGCGTACCGAAGGTGGATCCGTTGACTTCGTCATACAATACGATCCCACAGCAGAGCATCACTGGAATATGTGGGTTAGGCATGACGACAGAGATCCCTATAAGTTCGTAGGAAATGCAGGAGATACGCCTCCGGCTTCAAGATCTCGTTACTCTTCTTTCTCCATACTCTTTGGATGTAAGTATAGTAAGACTCGTGCGCATCACACCTCGATAGAGTTTTTAGATATCTATCCTTCTTTGGTCTCGTTAGACCAATTCGTCGATAACAGCAAGGTAATATTAGCTCAAGACTTCTACGAGGAGTTCAAGCAAATAGACAACCAAACCCTTGAGGTACGATGTTCTCACGAGCCCGACCTGTCGACAGCAACCGTTTCCGTCTCGCCTTCTTGGGGGCATTTAACAACTTATACAATGGGTAATACCATCAGAATTAGATCTGACAAGCCTATACTGGAGGGAGTTTATGCTTTATCATTACGAGGAGTGCAAACCTCTTCGGGCGCACAGGTCGGGGATGCACTTTATGAGATAAAGATCGGCTATGACCAACCTCTGCCACCTCCCAGTAAAAAAAATGTGGGGCTGATTTTTAGTGAGTTTATGGTCAATCCCCTCTCCGGTGGAGCCGAATATATCGAGCTTCATAACTTTTCTCAACAAGCTATCAATGCGCAAAGTTACTCTGTGGGCATATGGAGACAGGGTGGGATTTCTAGTTGGCACCGACTCAGTGACAAACTTTGTCTCATACCTCCAGGACAATACCACGCGTTTACAATCTCTAAGGAGGCAGTCTTAGCTTCCAACTCTGCGCCACGAGATAGTTTGACGGAGAGTAGCTCATTGCCACAACTAGTAAATAAAGGCTTTACCATCGAGCTACTAAGTAGAGCAGACTCGATAGTCGTTGAGAGTTTTCATTACACGCCTCACCTCCTCGGCAAGCAACAAAATCAGCGTGGCGTAGCTCTGGAGCGGTATATCTCTCCAACAGGAGATCGAACTAAGGACTTTTGGGGACCAGCGTTAGCTCAGGTGCATTATGCTACTCCAGGGCAAAGGAATAGTATTTTGGCTTATGGAGATCCGACACTACCGTTTCCAGTCCGACGCCTCTGCATCACGGAGATTATGGCACGCCCTACAGTTGATGGGTCAGAGTACATAGAGTTGTTTAATCCCACAGACAGCATTATAGATACACGGCACTTTGGTCTTGTCATCGTACAGTCAGGGCATCCCTCCAAGAGCTATCCGCTACCGGCTCATCCGGCAGGAGGTATTCCCCCGAGAGGTTATGTGGCTCTTACGCCTAGTACCCACCCCCTTGAGCGGCTCTATGGCTCACATCCCGATAGTCTGCTTCTCTATCCTAAGATGCCACAGCTCCCTGATAATGGCTGCGCCATCCGACTTGTTAGTCTAGCTACAAGCGATATTATTGAGGAGGTCTATTATGATATCAACACTTTCCCCAAGTCATTGCAAAAGGTGAGAGGTGTAGCTCAAGAGCGCATTATCCCCGATCAGAATCCGCAAGATCTGAGGAACTGGACGGCAGCTCAAGAGTGGGCAAATTACGGTACTCCAGGTCTGCAAAACAGTGTTTATGGACTCTCTGTATCGCCAGACGAAAAACAGAATTTGCCGAGACAACGCATCCGAATGCCTCTCCGGCACTTAGCACGTATCGTACTACAAGAGCTTTCGAACCGTCAGACTAAGTGCTCTGCAACACTTTATACCATTGCAGGGTGCCCATTAGCGAGTTATAATCACAGCGAGACGGTAAGGCTCTGCCAGACTATTGTACAGCACCAGAGCCTTGCGACGATCCTTCCCCCCACTGTATCTACAAAATCTATCCTAGTCATCGAGCTACATCACCCGGATCAGAGGGGTGCCCAGCACCTTGTCAGTATAATTACAAACTGATAGGGTGAAACGATAATCCCAGAATGCTCATTTGACTACTCCAGGGTAGCTGATCGCGATTTCTGGAATAACTATTTCTCCATTCTGGAGATTTTACTGATTTACTCCCGAATAGTTGGTCCCTTATCTCCGGAATATTTTGCTTCCCTCTATGGTATGCACTCCTAATAGAGCTGTCGTGGGACTTCCTTGTTGAGATTACTCACTGGACAGAAAGAGCACCACACAGCTTTAACTTGTGTGGTGCTCTTGGACTGATAGTCCGCTCCCAGAAGTTTAGTCGATGTGACTAGCTCCCGAGACCACGAGAGTGTCTATCAACGAGTGTCCTAGGTTACTTCCTGGTGAGATCTGATAGCGTGACGCGAGAGTGAGCCTTCTCGTAATGCTTTGTAGCCAGCTCACGCATTTGAGCTAGAGACTTAGCCTCTTTATCTTCAAATATTTGGAGTAGGGCAGCCTTTCTGTCATTCGTGATAAAGATCTGGCAAAGGATCTTCCCCGTAGCATCATCATAAGCAATGACGGCTTTATTTGCAGCTATATATTGGTACTTCTTACTATAGCCATTCAGAGCCAGCCACTCTTTAACCTTAGCCCCCGAGAGTTCATCCTCGTTTTTGACGAAGTTAACTTGTGAGTTAATGAACATCGGACCTTGCTTTGGCGTAGAGACATAGTACACCCACACGAAGTTCGTTTCGCTCATCTTAGCTTGATTAGTCGTGAAGACTAAATTTTTCTTAGCCTCCTCAGAGTCTTTAGCTGAGAAACTACGAAGTCCAAGTGTTGCTTCGAAAGCCTTGATCTTAGCGATATCTTTCGTCTGGAATGTTGTGAAGTCTGGAAAGTCTTTTGCCGTAGGAAGTATGGCATGAGCTGTGGGGAGATCACCTCCGCCTCCAGAATTCTTCTTCTTTATGAGGACAATCTGTAGTGTAGATCCTAGTGCAGTATTAGGGGCATCATATAGCTGTACGCTTACTGTATTGTCGTCATCCTTTGCACCTACTTTGAATGGAGTTCCGTTATCAGTCTTGTCCTCGAACCGCGTAAAGCCATACTTAGCAAGCATAGCGAGCGTGCTAGGACATGCGGATAGAGACTCTTTACTGAAAGCTACGATGACAGCGTCGCCAGTATCTGTGAATTTCAATCCGTAAATAGCCCCAACAACGGTTAGATCTTTATTGGCAAAACCATCGAAAGAATCATTCCCTATAGCGATCTTTTGAGCTGTACGACCGAGTCCTCTCTCATGAGCAAGGATCTCTTGGTCTATAAGCTCCCCATCATTATTATATTGAGCATCGAACTTCAATAGGGGGAGCTCATTGGTCTCAGGCGTAGTTACATTGTCTTTCGTTACAGTTACTTCGCAGACCTGAGATAGCTTGCCTACGGAGGCGGTAATCTTAGCAGTCCCCTCAGCAATTGCTTTTACGAGGCCTTTGGTATCCACTGTGGCAACCTCGGGCTTATCACTGGCAAATGTGACGGTAAAGGTTTGATCCTTAGGCTCTACTGTTGCCGTGAGTTGCTTACTTTCACCCACCTTGAGTGTGATTGTTGTTGGGGTTAGTGTCAGAGCTGTGGGTTCGGCAGCAGGAGTCGGTTTGTTTCTGTCACAGGATCCAAGGCCTAATACCAGTAGGACCAAGGACAAAGCGATCGAAAATCTTTTCATAATTAAGCTGTTAAATTGATTAATAGGTATGCGAAGTTAGAGAGGAAGAGTATGGAAACGATACTAAAAAGAGCTTGTCAGCTTTATGAGTAATGGCTGCATACCCTTTCCAACTGCTAATGTAGATAAAAAAACAATACAAACCTAATCATTACAGAAAGAGGAGCCTGCTACCAATTGGCGGCAGACTCCTCTTGAGAGATTATTTACATACTCTGTAACTCTAAGCGCTTAGCGTAGACCGCGGAAGCGGAGTAGAGGTTCGATATCGACCTCTTTGTGCCCGGTGAATTTCTCAAAGAGTACCATGGGATCCTCACTATTACCACGAGAGAGCAGTAGATCGGCAAGTCTTTGCCCATTCTCACGTGTCATACCCCCATGGGCAACGACCCAAGCATACACGTCATTGTCTACAGCTTCACTCCATAGGTAAGAATAGTATCCAGCAGAGTATCCATTACTCCATATGTGACGGAAGTAAGGAGAGCGGTAACGAGGTAGTATTAATGCGCTGAGCATGCCATGCTTAGTAAGAGCCTCCTGCTCAAACTTCTCTACATCCTCTACATTATCCTCTACAGTAAGGGCATGCCAATACTGATCTATGAGGGAAGAGGCTAGGTTTTCGCCAACAGAATACGCCTGGTTGAAGTTGCCTGCAGCGATCATCTTAGCGTGTAGTCCCTCAGGCATAGCTTCTCCTGTCTTATAGTGCTTAGCATAGTGTGCGAATACCGCAGGATCTGCTGCCCAATGCTCATTAAACTGTGATGGGAATTCGACAAAGTCTCGAGACACATTTGTTCCAGCCAGAGAGGGGTAAGTCTGCTGTGATAGCATACCGTGGAGTGCGTGTCCGAACTCATGAAAGAGCGTAGTCACCTCATCCCAAGTCATCAAGCAGGGCTCACCCTTAGCAGGCATCTTATTGTTGCATACATTATATATAACAGGCTTATTGCCCAAGAGAGTAGACTGCTCAACAAAGTTGCTCATCCAGGCTCCACCACTCTTAGACGGACGGGCATAGGGATCGAAGTAGAAAAGGCAGATTACCTCATCTTTGTCATTCTTAACGTCATATACCGTTACATCTGGGTGGTAAACGGGTACGTCGGTACGGGGCTCGAAAGAGAGTCCATAGAGCTTATTGGCTGCATAAAATACCCCATTGTGCAGCACGCTGTCTAAGACGAAGTACTCGCTTAGCTGAGTCTCGTCTACGTCATACAGCTCTTTGCGCATCTTCTCTGCATAGTATACCCAGTCGTAGGCTGCGAGCTCAAAGTCTGCGCCCTCACTCTTTCGAGCAAAGTTCTGTAGCATTTTAGCATCCTCAGCTGCTTTAGGCTGAAAGAGCTTAGCAATACGATCAAGGAAGTTGCGGGCCGTCTCCCCATTCTTAGCAAGGGCGTCTTGTAGCGTCCAGTCAGCAAAAGAATTAAACCCGAGTAGCTTAGCCTTTTTAGCACGGAGGGCAGCTAGACGCTTAATGATCTTTTGGGTGTCATATTGGTCACCCTTGTTGCAGCGATTGACGGAAGCCTCGAGGATAGCCCTGCGACTGTCGCGGTTATTTAGGTTAGCTAAGACCGGTTGCTGGGTCGTATTTACTAGACGGATAGCCCACTGCCCATCCTTGCCCTCTTCTTTAGCGAGGTCTGCAGCCTTCTGTAGCTCGCCAGCAGACAGACCATCCAGTTGGCTTGCGTCAGTAAAGAAAATAGGAGCATTCGTCGCATCTGTGAGCATATTGCCAAACTTTGTCATGAGCTCAGACTCCTCTGCGTTGAGCTTCTTGAGTGTCTCCTTGTCTTCGGCAGAGAGATTGGCCCCAGCCTTGACATAATTATTATAGTATTGGGTTGTCAGGCGCACTTGATCAGGACGAAGACCATCCATGCCCGACTCGTAGACTGTCTTGATACGATCGAAGAGCTTATCGTTGAGCATTATCTCATCGCTGTGGCTGGTCAACTTAGGTACATACTCTTCCTCTACGGCACGTAGATCGTCGTTGGTGTCAGCGCTAGTCAGCGCAAAGAAGACTGCTGAGGTGCGTTGCAGGACCTGACCAGCACGCTCTAGAGCTTCGATGGTATTGGTAAATGTGGGAGCTTCAGGGTTGTCAACGATGGCTGCAATCTCCTCGTTGTGCTGACGCATCCCCTCTTCAAAGGCTGGGGCAAAGTGCTCCACTTTGATCTTGGAGAAGTCGGGTGCATTCATGTAAGTTTTAGTTGGGTGAACAAAAGGATTGTTAGCTAGATCGTCTTGAGACTGCTTCTTGCAAGCCGTCAACATGGCGACGAGAGCTAATAGCATAAGTAGGTGTTTACGCATAGTCTTAGTTCGTTTTTGTATGAATTAATAGTTACTTTTGCACTCTAATTGTGTAGCACCGAGAAGGATTGCTCATATTTTCGGTCAGAGTGCTGCATAAGACAAAGATACTAACATTTAAATATATAGATGTCCATGACTGACTCGAAGAGTGATCATCAGCAGAGCTATCAAGAGTCTATCACTCGTATTCAGGAGATTGTCCGGCTCTTAGAGACCGGAGATATAGAGGTTGATGAGCTGACCAAGCTGATAGGAGAGGCAACACGCCTGCTACAGTTTTGCCAGGCGCGCCTGACATCCATCGATGAAGAGGTCTCACAGCTCCTCAAGCAACTCGATGAGAGTGAGGTGTGATACTCTTGCGAATCCCACTCAGCAGTAGGGAGTATCGTCTGTCATATGGCGCAGGCGATAGATAATTACAGGGTCAATGGAAGGATAATCCCGGAGTGGATGACAAATTATTCCGTGATCGGCAATTGATTATTAGCGAGATCTTATTTGATAATTACGGAGTGGTCAATCGGGCACTCCGTAATTATTTTATTGACTTTATAGGATCAATTGCTCTAGAATGCCGGAGTGTAGGCTTTTTGAGATGTCAAAATTCGTAAGGGTAGGCGTGGGTGATTTTTCTAGTATCGTGATACCCTCTCTCTTACTTATGGGGCGATTAAACTTATCATCATTCGAGGCATCAAAGATAACGTAGGGGGATACTCCTCCTTGGTGAGATGGCACGACAACAGACCTGCGCAGGTTTGTAGCTTGCTTCGTGAAGGCCATCCGCATGCACTGGACAGACTTTCTATTCACTATACTGGCTTATGTCCACATCTTCTATAGAACCGATACCGCACATCCCAACACGCTCGGAGCGGCTATTACACTATGGGGTCCCCGAGGGGTACTTCGAGCGGCTCTCCGCGCGCATATTGTCTCGAATCCCACTAGAGGGGCAACAATCAGTACGGGCGCAGGGGATAGTGCAAATCTCTAGCTCTCGTAGGCATCCCTTGCTCTTGTCGAGGTTACTCCCAGTGGCTAGTGTCGCTGCTATGCTTGTTGCTGCCGTAACTCTCTGGGGAGTGTGGCGCAGTGAGGAGGAGACACCTATTACGATGAGCGATGATGTCGCTCAGTCTTCCTACGACCTGAGTGTAACACCCCTGACGGATGAGGAGTATGAGGAGTACCTCTATTACACTTATGTGGACCTGCGTAGTGGCGAGGAGTCTGTAGGAGTCTCACGGATCTCTATTGCAGATGAGGAGATCGGCGGTGGATTAGAGACGTCACACATTAAAGCCCATATATCTACGACGATATGATATGGTCTAAGTTCTATAGGATCGCTATTCCTCTCTTATCACTCTTGCTGCTGCCGAGTGTGCTCGTAGCTCAGCAGCAGGGAGAGCGGGAGGAGCGATGCCCCAGAAGAGAGGAATTAGCAAAGCTTCGCAGGGATTTTTTCACACGAGAGTTAGATCTTACCGTTGAGGAGGCGAATCATCTAGACCGTATCTTGGCAGAGTCTGAGCGTAAGGAGATCCCGCTGTGGCGGGCAATCCGAGATCGACAAGATGTAATGAACAAGGGTCACTTGACAAAAGAGCAAGAGACGATCAGCCTAGAGCGAGAGCAGGAGCTCAAAGCTCAGCTTGACGAGATAGAGGAGCAGACCCTCAAGGAGCTACACAAGTATATCCCCGCTCACAAACTTATGAACTATCATCAAGCCCGTCGTAAATTTGCCAAAAAGTACATAGCACGGGGCAGTCGCCACTCTCAAGATTGACTCTAATAGAGTCTTGAAAAGTCCCAAAGGGGATCCTTATAGCTCCACAACAGGTCTTTTGTTGTGGACTTTCTTTTGTCTGGTGCTATTATGTCAAGGGGGATATTTGGCACACTATTTGCTCTACTGTATTACGCCCTCGGATTAGGTAGGGCGCATGGTAATGCAGGATATAAACACATATAACTGAATACAAACTATGACAATCAAACCATTAGCAGATCGCGTACTTGTAAAGCCCGATACTGCAGAAGAGAAAACACAAGGAGGTATCATCATCCCAGATTCGGCTAAGGAAAAGCCTCTTAAAGGGAAGGTCTTAGCCGTCGGTAAGGGAACGAAAGATGAGGAGATGGTCCTTAAGGTGGGAGATAAAGTGCTCTACGGTAAATATGCCGGGACAGAGGTAGAGATAGATGGCGAGAAGCTCATGATTATGAAGCAGAGCGATGTGCTCGCTACACTCTAACCTTGCGTGAGTAAGAAGTAAATAAATACAATATAGAATTATGGCAAAGGAAATAAAGTTTGACATAGAGGCTCGTGACCTCCTCAAGCGTGGAGTCGATCAACTATCTAACGCTGTAAAGGTCACTCTAGGACCTAAGGGTCGTAACGTGATCCTCTCTCGTAGCTATGGTGCTCCTCAGATTACTAAGGATGGGGTATCGGTGGCTAAAGAGATAGAGCTGGAGAATGAGTTTGAGAATATGGGCGCTCAGCTGGTCCGAGAGGTTGCCTCTAAGACCAATGAGGATGCCGGTGATGGTACGACTACAGCGACAGTCTTGGCTCAGAGTATCATTAATGTAGGTCTAAAGAATATTACCTCAGGAGCAAATCCTATGGAGGTCAAGCGAGGTATCGACAAAGCTGTTAAGGCTGTCGTCGAGAGTATTCGCAAGCAAGCTAAGGAGGTCGGAGACGATCTAGAGCAGATCGCTCACGTAGCTACAATCTCAGCTAATGGTGATGAGGAGATCGGAAAGCTCATCGCTGAGGCTATGGAGAAAGTCAAGAAGGAGGGCGTTATTACGGTTGAGGAGGCTAAGGGCATCGACACAACGGTAGACATTGTCGAGGGAATGCAGTTTGACAACGGATATATCTCTCCATATTTCGTCACAGATACCGAGAAGATGGAGTGCCGGATGGAGAAGCCTTACATACTCTTTTATGAGAAGAAGCTCTCCACCATCAAGGATCTCCTACCCCTTCTAGAGAAGGTCCTTCAGCAGGGTCGCTCGCTCCTGATCATCGCTGAGGATATCGAGAGCGAGGCTCTTACCACTCTCGTACTGAATAGACTACGCGCAGGGCTCAAAATCTGCGGCGTTAAGGCTCCTGGCTTTGGAGATCGTCGCAAGGAAATCCTACGTGACATGGCCATCCTAACGGGAGGTACCGTCATTAGTGAGGATACAGGACTGACTCTAGAGAATGCCACTATAGATATGCTCGGTAGTGCTGAGACTGTAACCGTCGTTAAGAATAAGACTACTATTGTCAACGGAGACGGAGATAAGGAGAGTATTATTGAGCGAGCTAACCAGATCCGCCATCAAATCGAAAATACTAAGAGCGACTACGATCGAGAGAAGCTACAAGAGCGTCTTGCCAAACTCTCAGGTGGTGTAGCAGTCCTCTATGTAGGGGCTGGTAGTGAGGTCGAAATGAAGGAGAAGAAAGATCGTGTCGAGGACGCTCTGAGTGCTACACGCGCTGCAATTGAAGAGGGTACCGTCCCTGGCGGAGGTACGGCTTATATCCGAGCTATCCCCTCTGTCGAGAAACTCAAAGGGGAGACCGATGATGAGCAGACAGGTATTGAGATCGTCAAGCGCGCCATCGAAGAGCCTCTTCGTCAGATAGTAGCTAATGCGGCTAAGGAAGGGGCTGTCGTAGTACAGCGTGTCCGTGACGGAAAGGGTGCATTTGGTTACAACGCTCGCACGGATAGCTATGAGGATTTGATGAAGAATGGAGTCATCGATCCGGCTAAGGTAACGCGAGTAGCTCTAGAGAATGCGGCTTCAATAGCTGGCATGTTCCTCACGACAGAGTGTGTCGTTGCTGAGATTAAGGAGGATAAACCCGATCCTGCAGCAATGGCTGGAGCACCTGGTATGGGGGGGATGATGTAGTTTCCCGAACAGATAAAATACCCCTAGGTGTATAAATAAGAGAAGAGCCTGTTGCTTTTGCAACAGGCTCTTTGTTTTTGTATTGTCTGATAGAGCATAAGGCTTTCAGACCTTTTGCCTTGTCCAAGACCTTTTACTCTAATATAATTGAGATGCTAGCGTTAGCTACTTTGAGGAAATACATTCCTCGCGGATAGCTTGATACGTCAATTTTAGATGCCCCATGGCTGTTTGCTCTGCCATAGAAGAGCAAGAGACCTGCGCCGTCGTACAGGGCGATGGGTGAGTATGACAGAGCTCCCTCCACATTGATTGTCGTAAAGTCTCGTGAAGGTAGGACCTTTACCTTGCTTGTATCCAGTGTAGTGATACTATTATATCCGTCATAGGGTACAGTTACTCGCTGTCCATTGTTGAGAGTCACCTGCAGCACTCTCCAATTCTTTCGTAGGGCTTTGGCAACATACTCCTTGGAGCAGACATTGCTGTCCATTATTGTTGCATCAAATAGTACGAGAGATCCCTCCTCCATCCCTTTACGATTGGGTAAAGATTCGATAAGTTGGTTAGTGGCTTCTTCAGACAACTTATTGTTTTGGCACTCTATGCGCTCCAAATAGTTGGTGTCATTAATGCAGAGAGTGGTGAGCTTATTCCCTGATAGTTTCAGTTGCCTGAGAGAACCCTTAAGGGTTACTTGCGGTGCATTGAGGGTGTAAAGCTGATCTTCCTTAGATTTCTTGATCCCTTCATTTAGACCTTCGGCCACGATTGGTGTCAGAGCATCTAAAGCTAGAGTAACCTTTTCTCCAGGGGGCATATCAGTTGTAAAGGTAACGGTCTCCCTCCCAGTCTCCATATCATACCCTAGATACATCGCAGGGGATCGCTGGCCATCCTGAGATTTCACCCATTGAGTCGGCATCCATCCACGCTGAGAGACGACCTCTATATCCGAAACGAGACAACGATTCCCATCTTCAGCAAGACCACTATCATACACGACGAAGTTCCCAGTCTTGGGCTCCTTAGAGCGATCTGGTATACCTCTCACTAAACTTGTCATATTATTCCCCACGATCAGGTTGTCATCACATACCAATGTGACGAGACTTTTATTTTGCGATACATCTAGGGCTGTGAGTTCATTCCCATAACAATAAAGGACGGAGACGGCCCCCTTGATGATGATTTCTTTGTCAGTTAGCGTATATTCTAGGGGAGAGCCAGAGGCAGAGATTGTCTCCTTAATACCCTTTGCACTAATAGGTCCGAGGGCGACAATGGATAGTTGTATCTTATCCCCTATAGCCTTTGCCGTTGTCATACTAATCCGCTCGTCGTTGACTACTGCATCATAACCTGCGTAGGGGATAGCAGTGAGTTCCCCAGATACGTTGGCCCATTGGGCTGTTTGCCAATTCTTTTTCAAAGCAATGGCTACATCTGAGGCCAGACAACGGTTAGCATCATTGCGCGAACTGTCAAATACGACGGCGACGGCTTTCTTTTCTCTGTCATTCCTATCGGGTAGGCTTTGGATCATCTTCGTCATGGCTTTACCTACGAGTAGGTTGTCATCGCACACGAGTGTGGTTAGGAGTGGAGCTTTCGATAGATCTAGGCTGGTAAGTTTATTGCCATAACAGTTGAGTTCATTGAGTTTTGTTGCTTCCGTTATATCTATCGATGTTATTTGGTTACTGTAGCACTCTAATATCTTCACAGCTCCATATATGGTAATTGTACTCTCTGTCAACGTATAGTCATTGTATAGATCATCTATACTAAGATCCTCCTCGATGCCCAATACGGAGACAGGTCCCTCAGCAACAACTTTCATTGAGAATGTATCTCCCGCTTTTTTGTCTGTAAGTATTGTTATCTTACCGCCCTCGGGGAGCTCGCCATAGCCAGCATAGGGTACAATACTCCCTGCAAACCACTGTTGCATCTGCCAATTTTTCTCACGAGCTTTGGCTACATCACTTATCAAGCAACGATTAGCATCGTCGATGTTCCCCTCGAAGACGAGCATCTTACCTTTAGATTGTCCCGTGCGGTCGGGGAGGGACGAAATCAGTTGCTTCATAGCCTCGTCAGCGATGCGATTGTTGTCGCACATGACTATCTCAAGATCCTTGGTTTTCTCAAATCTTAGTGCGGTTAGCTCGTTTCCTGAGCAGTCCAGAGATTTAATCGATCCAGCCAATTGTATTTCTTGAGAGGAAATGATAAACTCTCTGCGCTTACCATCTGGTATAATAGTCCCTTCGAGGCCGATCGCCGTTACGGGTCCTAGGGATTCGACCTTGAGCGAAAGCTTCTCCCCAATCTTCCGATCAGTTTTCAGATAGGTATGAGCAGCCTTATCTTGCGCGGGTGCAGTGCTTGTTTCGCCTTCGTAGGGGATGATATTGTGATCCTTGTCATGCTGGGAGACCTTCCATCCTTTGATCTTAGCCGAGGTGACATTAGCGGTTGAGCAGTAGTTGAACTCCTTTACTGTTGAGTCAAAGATTATGAGTTCACCCTCCGTCTTTCCCCTTCTGGAGGGTAGGAGACCAATTAAAGTCTCTACCTGAGGTGCGATCAGATAGTTGTTGGATAGCTCCAAGTACTCTATCTTGCTGTCCTCCGAAAGAGATAGAGATGTGATCAGATTACCCTTGATGGAGAGCTGTGTAATAGTCCCCCTCAGCGTAATTGTGTTGCTATTAAGCGTATATTCTACTTCATTGCCATTGATATCTACGTTCCCAAGGATCCCGTCAGCCTCTACCGGGCTTGAAGCAAGAAGAGATATTGTCAACTTCTCTCCCTTATTCTTTGCCGTAGTAAAGATTATCTCTTCGCTGCCGATAGGTTTGATAGGGTCATCATTACCAATGTAAGGCTCCCTCGCCCACCAACTGCCAAACTGTAGTACCTCCCAATTTTTTGCCAAGGCTTTGGACACATCGCTCTTCAGAGCATGGTTTGCATCATCCACATTTGTGTCAAATACAAGTATACAGCCCTTCTCCAATGTTGTGCGGTTAGGTAAGGACTCAAAGAGCCTTGTCATCGCATCGCCTTGAAGGTAGTTATCACAGCAATTAAGAGATGTAACAGTATGAGCTGGAGACAGGTATAGCTCTGTAATCTCATCACTAAAACAATCAAGGGCAACAATATCTCCCGTTAGTGTGACTGTCTGAGATGTAAGCTTGTAGTCACGGGCGTACTCACCCATGATGTCAATCTCTCCGTCCAATCCCTGAGCGGTGACGGCACCCTGAGCCTTTATTTTGAGCTTGACTTCCTGCCCTACGCTACGCTTAGTCATAAAGGTTATCGTATTGGTCTGGGTGCGTGCCTTTAGCAATTCCACATTTGCTCTTGCTGAGAGGGGTAACAATAAGAGGATGCCAGTGATCATGCGCCACAAGATGTCGTGTCGTATCTTCTTTGTTGCCATAAAAGTGTATAGATATAGAGTGTTTAGTTTAGAGACCCATTAGGATGGATCGAGGGTATGTGGGAGATCCACTAAGGTCGGGTACAAATGGGGAAACTTTGGGTTCTGTCACGTAGATTGATTTCACCAGCCCCACGCTTGCAAAGTAACATAAAAAGGAGTATAAATACAAACATAGACACTTACATGTGTATCCAAGCCGATCCCGAGTAGAGCTCTGAGAGACTACTCAAGAAGAGCTAGAGCGATGGTACAGATGTAGCACCAATCCAAATGCTCCTCACCTCATCGGGCTATTTGTCTGCGAGCAGCGATAAGGGAGCCTATATACCAGGCCACAAGGATAGGCTTTCTGATGGTTTGGTTGCCTCTACTTTGCTCTCGATGTTATCGGGGAGATTGTGGAAAAGATCTAGCCCCGTACGCTCCTCTAGTAGATCGATTGATATTGCCAGAGTGCGAGCTCGAGGGACTTGTGCAGGCTTCTGATGTTCTGTCCAGAAGGCTATTGCCTGATAATGCTCACCTTTTTTCGCTAGGATTGCCATCCAGTAGTATCGTGGCACCTTAATACCGCCGGAGGTTATATTGATTGTCTCGCCCTCTCGTAGAGTACCTCCTTTAACCACGTAGAGTTTGTCTCGCAGATGGCGGTTGCGAGCCCACTCTTGTACTAGTTGTTCGAGTTGCAGCCAAACACCTACGTTAAAGCTATTCCGCTGAGGGCTCATATTCGTATAGTAGAATGTCTGCACATTAGCTTCCCGTGAGTAAAGTCTATCTGCCGAAGCAACCATATGCCCACGGTCATACCCAGAGAAGTCACTTCGTGTCACTTGATACTGGCTCGGCACAAAGGGATCCCATCCCCACGCATTGGTCCTGCTGGTGCGCCGTTGGCACGTATAGTCATCTGCACTATAGCATACCCAGATAGGGTGGTGATAAGCCACATCATACTCGACAGAGTAGTTGACCCGTTGCCCTTGCTCCACGCGGTGAGTGATATAATAGGCTGAGCTACGCCCGGAGAGTCTGGGAGCCTCTAGAAGTGAAAGATCTCCCCGGATCGTCTCATCGCCGTAATCGGTACCTATGGAGTCTGGATCCGGACCTTTAGGATAAGCTCTTTGCGGTCTACAACTCAATAAAGCAAGCGTAATAAAGCAAAGGATCAGGAGCCTCTTGTATGAAAAAGCTTCTGCAAAAGACATCTGACGTTTACTCGGTATTGAGGTAAGAGGAATGTATATCATATGATCAGATCAGATAAATGTATCTTGCGAATACAAGATAGTAGTGGCTCGAGATCACTATTACGACTGCCAAGTAGCACATCTTCTGCTTGCCATATCTCTTCTCCATCTGCCAGGTCACCTATGATAGTCTCTGAGATCCAGATACCTTGCAAAACAAAAAGAGAGCCCCACGCAGGTCTGGTGCATTAACAACGACCTAGTGCGAGTCTCTTCTCTACTAAGTAAAACTGTGCTACAAGCTCTACAACGAAGTGAATCTTGGCGGATTCGAACCGCCGACCCCCACCCTGTCAAGGTGATGCTCTAAACCAGCTGAGCTAAAGATTCAGTACTAGATACCAGGAAGTCCTAACCAGAGCCTCCGCTCACAGTAATCCCGTCCGACTTGGCTGGGCAAAGGTACAACAATAATTTGACTCTTCCAAGATATCTTTTTGTGGCTACAGTTGGAGGCTCCTCCTCAGAGGGGGCAGTACTATGCAAGTGATCTCCACCATTAGGATAAGGAATAACTGTAGAGTACGAGGAGGATTATTACAGAGTAATGATTTGACTACTCCGTAATAACCGATCCTTCACTCCGGAGTAAATGCGGCACTACCCTGGAGTTATCTATAAATAGCTCCCGTATGGATTACACTATGATGCGTGTGACTGTGAGACTATCTATGCTTACTGCTTGCGGTCTGATCACCACACTTCATACTCGTCTGAGGAGAAATGTATGCCCGGGTAGTCACTCTTATTGTAGGGCGTGAGATGTAATAGACACCATATCTGTGACCCCTCGTTGAGATAGATTAGGTCTCCATCTGTCCGAGATGCTTTGTAGATATAGCCCATCGATTTAATCCACGAGCGTATCTGTGGACTGCGGAGTAGATCCCCACGCTGAGTCTTAATTACGACCTCATTGATCTTTTGATCCCAGCCATTCATATATCCTGTCATAAAGAATAGATCTTTATGAGTAAAGAAAGTCCAGAATCCTGGTAACGACTTTGGATTTTTACTATGCCCTAGTCGAGCCTCATAGCTCTCCATCTCTGCGACATGATCAGTCTTGAGCACACTCAGGCATGGGAGGAAGTACTCCTCAGCATTGCGGAGTAGTGGACTCTCAGTCTTGCCAAAAAGACTCTCACTCAGGTCAATCTTCGAGAGTTTGCCCGAGGATGACATCGCTTGCAGGAGAGCAATATCGGCTTCGTTGACCTCTCCTGTGAGTTTAATGCTTGTGATCTCTCGGCACTGATCCTCGGTGAGGAGAGTCGAGAGGGATCCCGCTTTGCTTAGATGTATCTCCGTGACAATCTCTTGTGCCACAAGGTTTGTCAGACTGGATAGGAGTACGAGACAGAGGATGTATTGTAATTGTTTCATTGTATGGATTAGGCTAAGGGATGATAACTTTAAGCGGACCTCGGCTACTCTTTAGGAAGTATATTTGTGAGGGCCTAAGGGAGTAGCTCTTTGTCTCCCCAGGCTCTAATGAGCCTTGGGCAATCAGCTCACCACAACTACTGTAGATGGTGTAGTGAGCTCGCTCTCTAGAGGTGGCTCTAAGAGTTAGGGAGCTCTGATTTGTAGCGATGCTGATCTCTCCATCCTCCTCGGGGGGAATCAAAGAGGTGGGGATGCCTACAACAACCTCTGCTTTGCTGAAGTGGAGGATCTGCTCAAACGTCGCTTTTATAGCCTCTGTGGGGACGTACACCTTTAGACCCTCCTGGTCATCAAAAGAGGATGCGACGACAGTAGCATCGGTATAGAAAACGACTCCCTTGAGACTCGGACACTGAGCAAATGCATTTGCGCGAATATCCCTTGTGTTTCTGGGGAGCAATATCTCTGTGAGCTGAGTGGACTTGAGGAAGGCATTTTCGTACAATCCCTCGAATTTATCCTCAAAAGTGGAGGGATCGACATCTGAGCTCTCACCCTTCGTGAGCTTGACAAGCCCGGATTGTAGTCCTCCTGTCTTCGTATTGATCTCTGGAAACCCGGGGTTTCTCATCAAGACGAATAAGTCTATCGTATTCTTGTCTCCGAAGAGCTTGCTCGAAAATGTAAAGCGTCCGGAGTCGGAAGTGTAGAGAGATTCCGAGATGAGCACCTTACTGTCGGCAGACTCTCTGAGATACCACTCGAATGTAGTCAGCTCCTTTTTGCTAGAGATGCCCTGCGCGAGAGTCTCGGCCGAGAGATCGATCGTGCGCCCATTTATAAGTCTTTCGGGGATATCGTACCAGTACTGGTTGTATTTGTACTCCTTGAGGTCTCCTTTTGGAGGTATCATCGAGAAGGGGAGATTGTTTCGTGCGATGTCTACCTCTTCAAGCTGTGTCAGCGATTCAGACCAAATAATCTCGGAGAGCCCGTTTAGGTTGAGATTTAGTTTCTTGAGCTGTGTGCATGAGGACAGATCTATCGTCGAGAGTTTATTGCTTGCTGCGCTTAGTACCTCCAGACTAGTTGCCCCGGATAGGTAAATGCTTTTGAGATCATTCGTATTAAGTTTGAGCGAGCGTAGCTTACTAAGATCCTTCGGCAGGGTGAGAGCATTGAGTTTGCATCCGGATAGATCGATAGATGTGAGCTGCAAGTTGGTGGAGAGGTCGACGGAGAGGAGATCATTGTCATAGGGTAACGATAGTACCTCTAGCGATCTAGCTCTTGAGACATCTAGATAGGTGAGTTTGAGGGTACTAAATAATGGACTGACAATGCTCGTAATGGTGTGTGCGTATACCTTCACTTCGTGTTGAGGTGTCTGTGTGGCGAACTGATGACTGAGCTGATTAATGATGCCCGCTTGCGAAGAGATCCGCTCAGGCTCACCTCCGTCACCCCAATCGACGAGGAGAGTCTCACTATCTTTCGTTAGTATGTTTACCTTAACTGTCTTAGCTGCTGTAAAGAAGTTTACAGCCTCCTCGTCTGGTATACTGGGCTCGGAGCCTTGGACATCTATGATCCAGTTTTTGTTTGTAGCAATAGATGTGATAGAGGCTTCGGCGCCGACATTCCCTTTGATGAATATCTTTGCCTTGTCACCCGGATTTCGTTGGGGAAGGCTCTCGTAGATCTTATTGAGTGTTGAGGCTTCGAGTTTGTTGTCTTCTAGATAGACCATTTGAAGATTTGGAGCAGCGGGGAAGAGGATTCCCTCAAGCCCACATTTTGTTAGCTTGATCTCACGAAGATCTTTGAGCATACTTATATCAAGATGTCGTATAGGTGTCGCCATGAGGTCGAGCATTTGGAGCTTGGTATTGGAGCTAAGGTCCCAGCTAGAGATATTTATCATCGAAGCCCCCAGGAATGTAAGCTCCTTGAGTCGTGATAAGTCGATGGCAGAGAGAGCTTCGCAGAGTGAGATGTCAAGATGAGATAAAGCTACATTGCGATCTAGCTGAAGGGATTTTAGGGAAGCATTATTCGTAAGGTTGAGAAACTGTAGCTTGGTTAGTGTAGAGAGGTCTAGCTCTTTGATAAGACTGTTGGATAGCCACAGGTAGTCTAGCTCAGGAGTCCGGAAGGTGATGCTCTCAATGTCATTATCGTTAAGATCGTTGATTAGGAACGAGGTTACTGCAGCCGGAGTCGTGTAGAGTTTGATTACGGATCCATGTGCGTTGCACTGTACTTGGTTTTTTGCAGTTATCTTAGTGCCTGGAGCTCCTTTGAGGAAAGTCCCATTACCTAGCTCTACAAAATAGGGCTGAGCAATGCGAAGTCCAAATCGAAAGGGAGTATTAGTTCCCTCTTTGACTCTAATGGTGACTACTTCATCCCCTTTGTAGTTGCCTGCAATCCCTATGATGTGAAAGGTCTTCCATGAGTCATCAGCCCTATAAGTAGCTTCGGCTGCGCTAGGTACGAGTAGATCTATAGCGCTAAGCGGTGCTACGCCATCAAAGGTCTCGGGATTACAGCTGGGAGGCGTTGTACTCTCTATAAGGATGCGGCTGAGGGATGTACAATTAGCTAGGGCTTTAGGACCAATAGTCATGAGCCCCTTACCCATTGTTACCTCTTTAAGTGAAGTGCACCCTGCAAACATTTCCTGCGGTAGGCGTTTTATCCCGGAGGGTAGATAGATTGTTGTAAGCGCGGTACAACCAGCAAATGCCGCATCGCCGATCTCCTCTACACCTGTTTTAAAGAAGAGTATGTAGAGTGATGTACATCCTCGGAAGGCTCTCACACCGATCTGCTTAGTGCTAGAGGGGATGTTGATCATCTCTAGCGTAGAGCAATCAGCAAAAGCTTCGTCGCCAATCTCAAGAAGTCCTGTAACTAAACTGAACTTTTTGAGAGCACGACACCCTTTGAATGCTTTTTTACCTATATGTGTTGCCTTGCTCTTGGTCACGCTCTCGAGCGATGTACACCCCTCAAAAAGACTTTCAGAGAGCTTCTTGATGTTTGCATTTAGCGTTATTGCCGTTAGGCTCGTACACTTGGCGAAGGCAAAGGCTCCTAATGTCTGGAGTGTCGTCGGGCAATTCACACTAGCCAGTTGTGTGGCACCATAAAATGCATACTCTCCTAGGCTTTTAAGCCCTTGTGGTAGCGTCACGCTCCGTATCTTAGTATGCTCTGCGAGTAGTGCGCCTGGTAGTGCATTGGGCTCCTTTACCGTAATTGTCTCTCCGGCTAAGAGTTCACTCGTATAGCCATCGCCTCCGACTATGATGTGAGTCTTGAGAAGATCTAAGGTCTCTAGGTTAACAAGCTCTCGGATGCAGGTCAAGTCACTACTGTTGAGCTCTCCCGATAGGGTTAGGCTGACGACTGACTCTAACCCTTGAGGTAGTTGCTCGCGGAGTCCTCCCGCTGTAACCTTTATCTGGTAGCTGCCGCTCTGCTGCGCCACTAGACGAGTCCCTAAAAGTAGATACGGGAGTAATAGGAGGAGTAGGACAGAAAAAACTTTTTTCATATAGGTACGTGTATGAATTTGTGACGAAAAAGAGGAGCCCCCGGCTAAAAATAAGATACACCCCTGTAGACTATAAGAAGTCGGGGAGACTGTAGGATAATTGATCTTGATACTACTGCATGTCCGTGTGTAGCACTCTTCCCTTCGTGGTTAGGTCTAGAAGACGTGTGGAGGAGTGGAGCTTTCATAACCCACCTACACTAGCTAGCTAATCGCCCATGTCGTAACACCTATGGTAAGGTCCCATACCCTCTTGCGACCTATTGGTGTCTTAAGGCTTTTCCCGTCGGCTATATCTCTCGAGAACAAATATAATGATATCTTTTTTGAAATGGACATACTGAGATATCTATCTAGACTTTGCAAAGGTTGTTGCCCAGGGATCGGGGGGATATCTCCCGGAAGATTGGTAAATAATCACGGGATACTTGATCATTAATTCCTAAATAATCAATCCGCGATTCGCCAATAGTTTATCTGTGACTCCGGAATCATCGATTGATTATACTGTAGCCGCCGAATGGCGACTCTGTAAATATGTATGATTGGCACGGTCTTTATCACCCATTGATGGGGAGGGCTTGCTGGAGGGAGAGGGCTGAGTTGAGTCTATTTTTTATCCAGCTTGATTACATTGAGGCGTGTATTGTATTAGGATTGCGGCACTACTGAGATCCTGAGGGTGTACGTACTGGGGGAGGTGTGTCTCTCGCACATATAGATCTCCCTGTTGTAGTCGATGTGGTAAACGAAAGAGGGGCTGCGACTCAAAGACGCAACCCCTCTCCAGATTATGTTGCCAACGAAGTGGCAAGAGGTGTCAGAGGTTTTGATTTACCAAAATCCTCTGACAGATTATAGGCTATTTACCACTGTGTATCAGGGATGATACGGATGATAAGAGGCTTCTCATACTTGTAGCTGCTACCATAGTTGATCTCGAGTTTCGTCGTGATCTCGACAGGGTGTATGATGCTCGCGTGACCATCGACTGTCAGGTTCTTCCAGCTGATCCTCTGTCCAAGGCCGTGGTGTGGTGCGATAAGACTAGCAGGTGTCGACGTCAAGATACCTCTCTGGACGAAGCTATTGTCTGCAGGAAGTGTTACGTTGACTTTGATCTTCTTGGAGCCGAGGATAGTCTCGTCAATTCTACGCATTCCATTCTCCAGAAGGAGCTTAGGAGTAGCCTCGTTAGAGAACAGTTTAATAACCTCCAACATTTGGAATGAGTGCTCAGCAAGATTATCGCGTATCTCGATAACGCCATCTTTGACACGGATTGCAGCCTCATCTACTAGGAAGTGAGGATCAACCTCATACTTAGCTGCATGCTCGAAGCTTATTGTGAACTGGAAGAGCTCACGTGTAGCATCCGGGCAAACGGTGCTACTAAAGCCATAAGATACAGTGACTCGCTCTGTCTCCTTGAGAGGTTTGTCTTCGAGGCGTTTGACGGCAAACTCGTCACCATCAGGGATAATCGAATAGAAATCCTTGTTCTCATCACCACCCTCTACACTAACAATCTTAGTATAGAACTCGATATCGGTGCCGTAATTTGCCTTAGCAGCCTTCTCTACCTCCTTTTGGAACTTAGTCAGAGTGTTGAATACCTTGGTAGTCTTTATCACTACTTCGTATCCATTGAAGATAGTGGTCGGAAGACCCTTAGCGTGAACGAGGTTATTGTCCCACAAAGCTGCCAGCTTGTAGTCATTAAGCTTCGCAACGACTGCATCGACAGCTGCCTTGCTCGAGTCGACGACCTTGACCTTCATGTACACAACGATGTGCTGTGGGTACGCCTTCTTAGTTGGCCCTGCAGGGCTTTGCTTGAAGTAAACTGGGAAAACATATGTACCCGGCATCAGACACTTCGAATCAGGAGTGCGCGTTAGTGTAATCGTCCCTTCTGTGCTGTCGTAGCTTGCTGTAATACCACGAGTAATCGGATCCTCTAGGTATACCTCACCATCCTCTAGATCTGCAGGCTTCGGAGCAACGGCAGTTGGAGCAAAGCCCATAAACGTATAGTGAAGATCATTATGGAACTCATCAAGCGTTAGCTCCCACTTGTCTAGATAGTTCACATCAGCCCATGCAGCCTGTGTCGTAAACTCATCGGTTTGACCAACAAGTAGCTCGGTCACGAAGACTGGTTTGTAATCTGAACCTGCGGAACCTTGACCATTGTAGCTCTCTACCCAGTACTTGAAGAAGTCGTCTCCCTCAACGGGATCAACCTTTGTAATGAAGAACTTGAGGTAAGCAATAGCTACAAGATGGTCTTTCATAAATAGACGCACCTGTACGATACCAGCCTTGCCTTCAGCAACAGGCTTGTATGCATTCCCCTTTAGATCCTTAGGCGTAACGACACCGTCTTTCGTCACAGTGTAGTACTCCTTACCAGAAGCCTGTAGTGGCATCTGATAGAACTCGTAGCGTAGCTCGTGCTCCTCGGTATCAAGCAGATTAGCTGCAGAAGGTGCCATCTTGTCTGTATAAGACTTCAGGACTGTCTTCAGGTCTGTGTCTTCTCTTAAAGCTATCGCTAGACTTCTAGGATCTGACTCTGCTGATAGCTCTACATCGGTGTACTTAGGAGCTAATAGGACAGGATCTGCATCCTCTTCTAGGAAGACATATGGCTGCTTGAGCCCACCGTCGACCATATACAGGAGAGCCCAGTCAGAAGATAGAGCAACGTCATTCTTGGTTGTCTTAACATCAAACTGGATGAGTGATAGCTCGTCAGCAGGGATACCTTGAGTAATGGCTTTCTTACCAGCGATGTAGTCCTTAAGATCTATACGAAGGACGCCTTCCTTTACGTTGTTAGCCCACTTGTTGTCCTTAGGATCAACAATGCTAACGGGTTTCCCATTCTCATCAACAATGTCTAAAGAGCGAAGATTCTTAGCACTCTTAACGCGGAACGTTACATCCTTGATATACTCTGGAGCGAAAGAAGATGGGTTTAAACGAAGGAATGCTGAAGCCTCTACGCCTGTCGGACTCTTTCTCCAGTACCAATTCTTTGCGTCGAAGTTCTCTCCGTCATCCTCTTTAGAGGGTGTTGCGGCAGCGGGCTTCACTTCCTTGAAAGAAGATGCATTTAGAGGGAACTCGATAGCAGGGATCCCTTGATACATAGCATCTGGTACCAGGACTACAGATGTAAGACGAGCGTTCTCTAGCATGAAGGAGATGGGTTGACCATTCTGAGTTCCATCAGCGTTAAAGAAGGTAAGGGTTACGTAACCACCCTCTTCGTCGAATACGCAAGAAACAGAACCGTTGACAGGCTTAGCCAGGACATCGGTCTTCACACCATCGATAGTCCAGTAACCGTCCTCAGAGATAGTTACGACAGGTTTATCACCCTTGTCGCCTTTGTCACCTTTCTTTCCTGGGTCACCTTTATCGCCTTTGTCACCCTTGTCACCCTTGTCACCTTTGTCACCCTTGTCGCCTTGCTTTCCTGGGTCACCCTTGTCACCCTTGTCACCCTTGTCACCCTTGTCACCCTTGTCGCCTTGCTTTCCTGGGTCACCCTTGTCACCTTTGTCACCCTTGTCGCCTTGTAGGCCCTTAGCGGTTACACCGGTAGGCTTTCCGTTGATGTACCACTCACCATCCTTGACGGTAAGCTTAATTAGGTCACCAGCTTCAACCTCTTTTTTGGTCCCATCGGTAAAGACGATAACGAGTTTCCCATCTTTAGCGAGGACCTCCTTAACAACCTTGCCTTGTAAGAGCTTCAGGTCGTTTTGCATCTTGTCCATCCGCTCATTGAGCGAACAGATATCGTCTTCGTACGACCGGCATCCTGTGAAAACTGCCATCAATAACACAATAGCTATCGACGCAATCTTTAGCCACAATTTACTGACTGTTAGGCTGTTTTGTTTCATTTTTAATCGTTTAAAAGGTTAGTAATTATAGTGTATTTCAAGAATTATCTCCTCAAAATGGGGGTGACAAAATCTGCAAAGGGCGAACTCTGCTGGATACTTCCTACTGCAGAGGTATACTTTTTTTGATGAAATACAAATCATAGCCCATGTTTTAATGGGAAGCTTAGTCTTTTTTTAAGAGCTCTTGGTATACTAGAGGTGAATGCCCATAGTCTTAACTCCAGATGAGTGATGTGAGAGTTCCCCTTCTCTATGTACCATCAAGATCAAAAATGATCGCGGAATAGGGGCGTGAATATTCCGGAGTAGATGATCGACTACTCCGGAATCACCGATTGAGTATACGGGAATAGTCAGTTCGCTATTCGGGAGTAAATGGGATGTTTAGACGGTGCTATAAGCTCGCTGAGTCGCTAGGGTAGTATCGGATGACTGGGCGGCTCGATGGTATACTAGAGCAAATCTCTGGGAGATAAGACAAGAGGTCGAGCGTTGTCGCTCTTTTACGGATCTGAATGATTACCGTTTTTTATCCAGATGAAATGATTTAAAACGTTTGTCCACTTCAGGATTTTGTCGTAACTTGCACCCCGATTCGGAAGTGGAGGGACGTAGGTCTCCTACCGCCCGTGTCAGATGATTTGAAAACACACAGTGCTAGCAGATAGGAATATTATAAATGATATAACGATATGACGAAGAAAACACTTTCGATCTCGTGGCTGCTTGTAGTGATGGCATGCTTCTCGCTTCAAGCTGTAGCGCAGGTTGGTAATCGGTTAAACCACGAAAAAATAATGGGAGAGCCATCTTACAGCACTCCTCAAGAGCTTCTGAAGAGCCAAAGACTCATGGATCCGGGTGTAAAGGGCACGGACCCACGTCCTATTTTCCCTACTACGGAGAAGTTTTTCGTGCGTTACGTGGATAAAGGAAGCAAGACTGTCGAGATAGCTCCTGCACAGTCTGCAAATGATCGTCTCGTGGAGGGCGTCTACTACAAGAATGTCGTCATCCCAGAGAAACTGCATGTCAAGGATGGAGGCTCCGAGGTGATATGTACTGTTGTTGCCGTGGGGCGTGGGGCATTTGCATTCAATGAGATCTATACGGTCCAGTACCCTAAGACTTGTAAGGAGATCAAGGACAGAGCTTATAGTATGGTGTCACTCAAGGAGTGCGTCATCCCCGATCAAATCGAGAAGATAGGTGATGAGGTCTTTAGATATTGTAAACTGGCGAAGAAGGTCGTAGTCGGTAAGGGACTTAAGAGTATTGGCTCATCGCCCTTTGCTGACTGTCTCAATGTCAGCGCAATCACAGTAGACCCTGAGAATACTATCCTCTCAGTACAGGATAATATACTATACGATAAGAAGCAAACGATACTGTACCTCTGCCCATCAGAGCGTAAGGAGGTCTCTACAGTAACACTGCCTAATACAGTCAAGGAGGTGGGTGACTATGCTTTTGTCAGTTGTATCTACCTCAAGTACGTTATCCTCAACGAGGGGCTCGAGAAGATCGGTAAAGATGCTTTTTATGGCTGCGTCTGGCTAGAGGAGATGTCTATCCCAGCATCTGTCAAGGCGATTGCACCGGGTGCCTTCACTTTACTGAAGAAGTGTGAGACCTTTAAGGTAGCGGATGGTAATGAAACCTTCGAGGTTAAGTCTGACGGAGTCCATGAGGGTAAGCTCCTGATCAATAAGGCTGATAAGTCTCTTCATACATGTCTCTATAAGGATACGAAGGTGGTTACGATCCCTGACGGTATCGTGGCTGTGGGTCCATATGCATTCTTAGCTTGTGATTGGACAACTTCGATCACCTTCCCCGTATCTATCGAGCGTGTCGGTCAGGCTTCCTTTTCAGAGATGTACTCACTTACAGAGATTGAGATCCCAGAGAAAGTCACAGAGATACCTCCCTATTGTCTCAGCGACTGCAAGAAGCTCACGACGATTACCTTAGGCAAAAACATTGCTAAGGTGGGCTATGCCGCTTTCTCCAAAAATGAAATGATGGAGTCTAAGGGCGGTCTCATCCGTATCCTCGCGACTACCCCTCCTGAGGTTGGGACGGACATCGATGGGTCAGAGTATGATATGGGTGATAATTTCTACAAAAGAGTCATACTAGAGGTGCCTGCAGAGAGTGTTGATGCCTACAAGAAGGCTCCGAAGTGGCGTCTCTTCCGCAAGGTACATGCGTTAGGCAATGAGCTTATCCAGCCTCAGGCTACACTACAGATACGGGTAGCTCAGGGCATGCTATCTATAGTGGCACCTGAGATAGCTCCAATAGCAATCTATACTCCCGACGGTCAAGCCATCTACACGACGACAGCTCGAGAGGCTCAGATCGCAATCCCTGCGGGGCTCTACATCATCACTTACGGCACACAGACTAAAAAAGTGTTTGTATACTAGTCTGTGATACTACAGAGTTTATATCATATCTTAAGCTCTGTAGATAGCAACTTTTACATACTAATCTATTAACCACATAAAGGATATGAAAACGAAACTATTTCTTTTCCTCACCCTTGCAGCTCTGTTGGGATTGAACTTTTCCCAAGCTTCGGCTCAGAAGGCTCCGGCTAGTGGCACGATAACCCTCGGTACAGAGCTAAAAGTCGGAGACAATATGAATCTTATCTTTACGGGTCCTGATGGTTCCTCCAAGGATATCACCGTAAAGGGAGCAAAGCCCGTCATCGTAGAGGGCAAGATAGCCTATGAGATTACACAAAAGCCTGTTCAGGTTATCGGTCCTATTGTGACCTTTGAGTGTACTATGTCTCGTATCACGACTCTTGAGTTTAAGAATTGCTCCCTCCTCAAGGAGTTGATCTGTGGTACGAATGTTATTAAGTATCTAGATCTTACCGGTCTATCATCTTTGGTCTCTCTAAACTGTACCTCAGCTGATATTAATACGATCAAGCTCGACGGCTGCGAGAATCTGAAAAGCATTAAGGCTGATGCTAACAAATTAAGAAGTATCAATCTAGCCGCAGCCCCTAAGCTAGAGTCTGTCTCCCTACCTGTCAACTCACTCACAGAGATAAATCTAGACGGCGTAGCGTGTACTTCTCTAGACCTTTCGAGCAACTCAATATCCTCTCTAGACCTTTCGAAGACAAAAAATCTACAGTGGCTTAGTGTATCAACGAACCCTCTGACCTCGATTAATCTAAAGGGGTGCACCTCGCTTGAGACTTTTAGTGCTAAGACCACTAACCTGACGGAGATCGATCTATCTGATCTAAAGGCATTGGAGAATGTGGACCTACACGGAGGAGCTCTTACTAAGATCACTCTCAAGGGGAATGAAAATATGGTGGAGTTGGATCTGAGTAAAAATAAGCTCTCGACAGTTGATCTGACAGGGGCAACTAACCTGAAGTATCTCCACCTTAATAATAATGACTTCTCTGAGATGAAGCTCAAGGGGCTTAGTATGCTAGGAGAGATCAATCTGAGATACAATAAGTTAACGAAGTTTTCCGTAGAGGACTGTCCTGAGCTAAAGAAGCTCGTACTCAGTGATAACCAACTTACATCTGCGGATCTTACTGGTGGTAAGGAGAGCTTAAAAGAGGTATACCTCGATGGTAATAAGCTCTCATCTCTCGACCTCGCAGGCTTTGCAAGCTTGTCGTCGCTAGTTGCTGCTAGGAATCAGCTCACATCTGTCAAGCTCGATGGGTGCACTAGCCTATATAGTCTAGATCTTTCTTCCAATAAGTTCTCCGAGATATCACTCTCAGGTCTGAAATCCCTTGGAGAGGTTTACGTCCATGAGAACGACCTCCACGGAGATGCGATGCTCAACCTTATGAAGTCTCTTCCTAAGAAACAAACTTTCACCTCAAGTGGTCTTAGAGAGTCTTTCGCTGGCAGTATCTATGCTATAGAGACACGTAGCGACAAGGAGCACAACATCTGTCTCGAGTCAGACGTTAAAGTGGCTCATGAGCAGGGATGGGGCGTTTACGATCATCGCACATGGAGCAATTATGAGGGAGCTAAGCAATGCAAGGTTACTACCAAGACCGTGGGTAAGGGTGGCTCTATCAAGGTTAATGGTCAGGCTATGCTTGAGAATGTTTACTCCGATATCAGGGTTTCTATTACTGCTGAGAGTGAGGAGGGCTACGCACTCAAGAGTCTCGTTGTAGTAGCTAAGGGAGATTCTATAGATATTTTCAAGGATCGCTACTTCTATCTACTTCACGAGGAGACAGAGGTTGTAGCTACATTTACCAATGATGTCTGCAAGGTCGTCTTAAAGAAATTAGGTCAGGGTACCCTAAAGCTAAAGGGCGATGGTCTTGATACGAAGGGCTTACCCCGCGGTATGGAGATTGAAGTTGTCGCAGGGACTCCGGATTCTTCCGAATGGGAGCTCTCTACTCTCATGACGAGAAACCTTAAGACAGGACAGAAAAAGAATATCCTTAGCTCAAAAACATTCATCCTAACCGATGATATGGAGGTCTTTGCAGAGTTCTCCAGCTCTACGGGTGCTAACCCTGGGGACACCCTCACATGGGATGGCTCTAAGTGGCTAGGCGTCATAATGCCGATTGTACCAGGCTCTCCCGAGGCTCAACTCTATCCTAACCCTGCAATGGACTTTGTAACCATCTCGGGGGCACAGCCTGCTGCCACCGTTGGTCTCTACACGCTCACAGGGGTACTAATCCGCCACTATGCAATAAATCGTGAGGGATATGCAGAGCTGTCTGTAGCTGATCTGCCCGAGGGTACTTACATCGTCCTAATCGGTACAGATCCTCGTAAGCTCATCATACGTCATTAATATCGATAGGACACCCATAATATAAGATACAGTGTGATGTCACAACAATGGATGGTGCATCACACTGTGTCTTGTGTTTGGATAGTTAATTCTCTAACAACACTTATATACCTTAGCAACAAAGCAACTGTTTACACAGCTTTATGAATCATTCATTTATGCAGAAACTATTTGCTGTGAGCATCGCTCTACTCTCTTGGAGTGGTGGACTTGTAGCACAGCAATCTTTTGGGGGAGTGCCCGCAGGATTTACGGCATCTGCAACAGAGTTGCGCTCAGCGGGTGCTACGCCTGTCGTTCGTGTCCTCCCAGAGTTTAATGTCCAGGATTTTAGGAGCACACGACAATGGAATAAGGGGCAGGTGCAGTTTAAGCCTCTAACCATAGGTCGTGTATTAGAAACTTCCATAGATTTTGCTCGTCAGGCAAAAATTATAGAGCTCGAGTACGGCAAGGAGATTTATCGCCTTCGTATATCTTCTCCAGGAGCTAAGGCGATGACTGTCCTCTACGATGACTTCTTCATCCCCGATGATGGCGGGCGCTTATTTATTTATACACCTGATCGTAGTGTCCTCTTAGGTGCTTATACTCATGAGACGCATCCGAAACATGGAGGCTTCTCTAATGAACCGGTTAATGGCGATGAGCTTATCATGGAGTATGAGCCCGGGCGTACAGGGGCTTTACCCTCTTTGCGTATATCTGGCATTGGTTATATCTACGACGCCAGGGTGGATAATCAGAGTAATAAGCTCCGCATATTCTATCCAGGAGAGGACGAGAGTGGAGATCCGATAGCTCAAATTGGTATCAATTGTCCGGAGGGGACTGAATGGCAGGCGGAGAAAACGGGCGTGTGTCAACTTATTATGTATGACGGCCCTTATATAGGACTCTGCTCTGGCAACTTGATGAATAATACAAACCTAGACTTCAAACCCCTTATCCTCTCAGCGGCACACTGCATCTCTCTAACTAAGCAGCAGGAGGTCCCTCAGTCTGATTTGGACAAGTGGCTCTTTGTCTTTCACTATGAAAAGCCAACATGCAGCAATGGTTCCTTAGCCCTCAATCGTGGTAAGTCGATCGTTGGTTGTGTGGTCCGTACATTCCTCCCATTCGAAGGTATGAGTGATGGTCTACTCTTAGAAGCACACTCTCAGGTCCCAGAGAATTATCGCGTTTACTACAATGGTTGGGATCGATACTCTGTATTGCCTAAGACTCCAGTAGTTGGCATACACCATCCATCTGGAGACGCGAAAAAGATCTCCATTGCTAGAGGTCCGATCCGATTAGGTACATGGGATACAGACGATGGAGCAGGTGCTACCAATGCACACTTTCAGTTTGCCTATACACAGGGTGCTACGGAGGGTGGATCGTCTGGTTCTTCACTTTTTAGTGCAGAGCACCTAGTCGTTGGAACACTAACCGGTGGGCGCACAGAAGGGGATGACTTTTACGGTCGTCTTAAGTTCCACTGGGATCACTTTAAGGAGTCTGAGACTCTGAACTGTATGGACATCTATTTGGATCCTAAAGAGGGTGGCTTAGCTAAGAAATTAAAAGGAACCTGGCGCAATGGACTAAAGCCTTTGCAGCCTGTTACAGACTTTAAAGTTCAAGTTACCAATACGGAGGCTAACCTCTCTTGGGTAGCTATAGATAAGAATACCATCCCTGCTGAGTGGAAGGTTACTTATCGTATTTATCGCAATGGAAACTTTATCAGTGAGGTTGCGGACAATAAATATACTGAGTCCCGTCAAGTCGCTCTTGGGGATAAGTCTCGTGAGGGTTCCGTCGTCTACGGCATACAGGTGCGCTACGATTACAATGGTAAGACTCTTCCTGATGATGGGCATAACAATGGCAATGCCTATAGCTACGGAGACTCTGACATCATTGAGCAGGGAGCTTACTGGGGTAATGCGGTTCACACCATGACTGCAACAGCAAAGGTTAGTAGCAAGGGAGTTCTTGTATCTTGGTATGACCCAGCTAACCTGCAGGAAGTCTCTCTCTTTGGTTATCCGGATAAGATGGAGTATATCTCTTACAAGCATCCTAAGGCTGAGCTTAAAGGACGCTATACAACACCCAATCGCTATAACCTCACAGTACGTATAGCGAGCGATCGTTTCGTTGGGGAAACTAGTCCGACGCTTTATGCCGTGCGTCTCGTCCTGGATTCGTTAGTTAATGTCCCTGACTCAATAGATGCTCAGCGCTACACGATTATCCTCCGTAATGGAGTTGCTCGTGATGACAAGGTGGGGGGTGTCGCAGGCGTAATTTATGAGCAGATGTTCAATGTCCCTCAAAATTGGAAGCCGGGAGAGTGGGTAACCGTTGTGCTTGATCAGCCATTTAAGATTGACCCTATGAAAGACCTATTCATTGGTTATGGAATCACTAATAGTGACAATGCTCCAGGTGTTGTATGTGTCAAGAATACTAATGATGCTGTACGACCTTATTTGGATGCCTTTCTTCTCGCCAATCAAATGATGATCCCAGTGCATGAGAGTAAGTATAAGGGTTCTGCAGCTCCTGAGGAGTATCATGCGATGCGTTTTGTCTTCGCACCTTCCACTAATGTGGAGAAGCGGCAGGACTTCACTTGTTTTGCTAAGGGTAAGGTCCCAGTTTCATTTCCTAAGGTAAAGAGTTACAGGCTTCTAAAGAATGGTCAGGTCATCGCTGAGGGTCTCACCAGTACCGAATATCAAGATCTTACGGGCAATACAACTGATACTTATACCGTAGAGGTCGTATATGAAAATGGGGGAGCGTACGCTCCTACTGGTGTCAGTGAGGTGGAGCGCAACTTCGAGCCAATCGCCTATCCTACCAAGCTTGACGCTACAGCTCGACTATATATAGAGAATAGTTCGGAGATTCTGACTCTTAGTGTTTTTGCTCTCGATGGGGTTAATGTGATGCAGATATGCAAGCCAGGACGGACTGTAGATCTCTCCACCCTTTGTGCAGGGCAGTACGTAGTTGTTATGCAAACTGCGACCCAGACTTTTACGCAGTATATTACTAAGTAAAGGTATCCCGTTAGGTGCATGTAGTTGATGTAGCACCATGGGCCTAAATACAGAGGCGAGATAAGATGATTCAACCTTATCTCGCTTCTGTGTTTAGGCTCTCTACTATACTATGGAGTCTGGCTGTTAATAGCACACCTTAATAAATGAACACCTTAGTCCTGGTCTTATCTGGAGGACTTGACTTGCTTGATTCGGGACCTACGAGACTCCGCAGACACAGTTGTCGGAGCTCATGTATCAGCTATGCTTAGAGATGAACTGTTGGATCTTCTTTACGGCGTGATGATATGAAGCCTTTAGAGCTCCTTCAGAGGTATTTGTGAGTTTCATGATCTCCTTGTAAGGCATCTCATCAAAGTAACGCATCTCGAAGACTTGTCTTTGTTTGAGTGGTAGACTCTCCAGTGCTTGCTGTAGGATTTCTTCGCCCTTATCGCCATCAAAGTATGGATCAGATGCAGTGCTATCAAGGAGGTAAATTGTCTCATTCCCGACGGCATATTCGTTGTCGGTAATCCGCTGCTTCTTCTTATTATAGTTGATAGCTTCAAAGAGAGCAATGCGATAGATCCAAGTATAAAACTTTGCATCTCCCCTGAAAGATCCTAGATTTTGCCACGCCTTAAGGAACGTTTCCTGCAGGATATCATCGGCATCGTCATGTTGTCGTACGATGCGTCGGATCAACCAATAGAGTTTCTCTTGATACATATGTACAGCCTCCGAGAATGCTTTGGCACATCCCTCGGGATTTAAGATTTGCTCTTGTAGTTCATCTTCGGTCATACATAGGGGAGTATATCGTTAAGGAGTGTAGTCGCGGTTATTTTGGTGAGATCAAAAATACATCTCCCTACATCTCTGTACTATCTTTGATTAGATATATATATACGGGAAAGTGATCTGAATAGCCTCCTTGCCACTGTTTCCCTACAAAGGAGCGGAGTGTATACCCCTTGTGCGGTCCACTTTGCTGAGTCATAAATGGCTCTTTGAAGATAAAAGCCATGTCCATTGTCTCAGGATCTCTATACAGGTGCCAAGAGGGAGAGGTCGGGCTTTTATTGACAAGCTCTCCATTTACGACGATTATGTCAAATAGGTTCCAAGTATTTCGATAAGGGATGGTCCCCAAACCCTTATTATATAGTTTTAGCATGGGGGTGTAATATTCCCTGTCTTTGATCTGATCGATGTGTGTCTTGATCGCGAGTCCATCACGTACGCTAGGACTAATAGGGTCATCGTTAAAGTCCCCCATCATGATCACTTTACTTCCCGGGTATAGAGCGTAGAGTGAGTCAGCTACACTGCGCATCGTTTTTGCCGCTACTAAACGACGATGTCGGGACTCTGCTTCCCCTCCACTACGTGAAGGCCAGTGTCCCACTAGGACGTGCACTACGTCTCCATCTATCATACCTGAGGCATAAATGATATCTCTTGTTTTGATCCACGGCTCGTCTGGAAGCTCCACGGGTTTAGCTCCGGAGGCAAAGACTTTGTAGATATCTGGCTGATAAAGAATAGCACAGTCTATGCCACGCAAGTCGGGGGAGTCGTAGTGTATGATATCGTAATGCCTTTGTCGTAGTGGCTCCTCGGCTATAAGATCCTCTAAAACACCTCTATTCTCTACCTCTGCAACACCAATAATAGCTGGTCCATCTCCGCCTATTAAGGAGATTACACGAGACATATTTTGTAACTTCTGTTTGTATCGCTCGGCAGTCCATTGATACCCCCCTTGGGGTAAAAACTCTTCGTCATTGTTCTCCTGGTCAATAGTGTCGAAAAGATTTTCCAAATTATAGAAAGCTAAGGTGAGTCTTTGTATGTCCCTCACAGTATCCTGCGAGGATAATGGGCTAAGCGTAAAGCATAGTAGTGTAATCACCCAACCTAATCGGTCCCGGAGCATGCCGTATCTCATAAATCCAATCATCCAAATTTTAGAGATTGTCACAGCACAATGACCTTGTTATAGTCACGAGTAGTGACGATCTCCCCTCACAAAAGTACGATAAATACCGGATTTTCCCAATGATCTCTAGATCAAGCCCCGGTATTAAGCCGCTGTCTCTCCTCAAGGAGGAGGGATAACTAAATACAACAAACCACGCAACAAGTCCTCTCTGCTTATCACGTGGTCTACTATTTCTGGAGTGGTGCCACCAGGAATCGAACCGGGGACACAAGGATTTTCAGTCCTTTGCTCTACCAACTGAGCTATGGCACCGCCATGCTTCTCCTGCATGCTCCGCAAAGGTACAACAACTTTTTGAAATGACCAAATTGGGCAGGATTTTGCTAGAGATCATTAGACTCTTTTTGTTTCTTACAAGTAGCAGGGCGATCTGACGCAAAGGAGATGGACTGGCGTTCATTAATCGTATTGGGGCGCTCCGCTATCTCGTTTTGTACCCCCAGATATTTGTAGAGCCTTTGTAGCACTAGAAAGGATGTCATCAACGTCTGGAGAAAAAGGGTTGATAGAGAGTTTGTGGAGTTTAATCTCTCTGGAAAGTCCCACGGGGATACAATAATAGAGCGACAATTGCCGTTCTATCAGCTAGATATTATTTTAGAGCGGAAGACGGGGCTCAAACCCGCGACCCTCAGCTTGGAAGGCTGATGCTC
>CAUUAW010000001.1:0-277638 GCA_963543315.1 uncultured Porphyromonas sp. | reverse complement strand
GACCAAAGCCATTGATACCTATTTTTGTCATGAGCGTTATACTATATTTAATTGTGTGTGCAAAGCGCCGATGCAAAGGGTCCGGGAGCCCGTCACACCCTTTACCTGCGCAAAGATAAGCATTATAAGGTTGCAACGCAAACACGAGAGACTCTTCTAGCTCTATACCTCCAGAATTTTTCCCGACATCTCTAGATAATCATCTCCTCGGACCACTTCAATCTCCATTGGAGGTATTAGTCTAAATCACCCCACTCCCATGAGCGGTAAAACCCCACGACCAACCTCCATCCCTAGATTAGCTTGGGTGTGCTGAATGGTAACGACACTCAGAGTCGGGTGTGCCACAATCCCTACGGGAAGTGTATGGCACGTCCGACTTTATGTCAGGAGATGATAATAGCATCGTTACTGCAACTGCTGCAGGCTATTCTCTAGATCAGCGCGCCAGTCTACTCCATTAGTCGCTAGGAGAGTATGTAACCCTAGAGAGGAGGCTGTTTCTAAATTCGCTGTGCTGTCGTCAATGAAAAGGCTCTGCTCAGGCTTTAGGGCACTATCCTCTATCATCTGCTCGTAGATTGCTCGGTCAGGCTTCATCGCGTGCATTTCACAAGATGCGTAGATCTTGTCCACATAGTCACTCAATGTCCGCCCCGTATTTGGGAGGAACTGCGGACTGTGCGCGTAAGCCATGATGTAAGGATTGGTATTTGACAAGATATAAATCTTGTACTCCTTACGTAGCTTGTCGAGGTAGTCAAACTTGTACTGAGGGGTCTCTTTGAGAAAAAGCTTTATAGCTTCGTTGACCGCCTCGTCAGTCAATGCCGTACCGGCATGCTGATTGAGCCGTAAGACAAATTTATCTCGCCCCACAAGCCCCATCTCTAAGTCGTAAAATACCCCGAGCTGTCTGTAGGGATTGAGCATCTGGTCGATATCTCTGATGCCTAACTCCCGGAAGCGCCTCAGCGAGACCTCGGGCTGGAGATCTACCAAGACACCTCCGAAATCAAATATCAGTGTATCTATCACAATCCCTTGTAGTGTAATAAGCCTATAAACTTCATTTCTTAAGCCATCGATCCAGCCAGTCGAAGAATGTGCGTTGCCAGAGAAGTGCATTTTGGGGCTTTAATACCCAGTGCGTCTCCTCGGGAAAGAGAAGCATCTTCGTCGGCACACCGCGCAATTTAGCGGCATCAAATGCCATCATACCCTGTGAAGCAAGGATGCGATAATCATGCTCTCCGTGAATGATTAGTATAGGCGTATCCCACTTATCGACCAATTTATGAGGAGAGTTTGCAAAGGTCCGCTGCGCCGTTGCGTTATTCTTCTCCCATGGAGCTCCACCCATATCCCAGTTTGCAAACCATTTCTCTTCAGTCTCTAGGTATTGAGCCTCCAGATTAAAGATCCCGGCATGTGCTATAAAGGCAGCAAACCGACCTTCATGCACTCCTGCTAGATAGTAGACCGAGTAACCTCCATAGCTAGCACCGACGACACCCATGCGATCCGATGCGATAAAGGGCTCTTGCTTCATCAAGTCCGCTGCGGTAAGGTAGTCTCGTATATTCTGCCCGCTGTAATCACCGCTGATCTGTTCGTTCCAGGCTTTTCCAAATCCCGGTACTCCGTGGCGATTGGGTAGGATTACAATGTAGCCCTGCTCCGCCATAAGCCGCGGATTCCATCGATAAGACCAAAACTGGCTTATCGTACTCTGTGGGCCTCCCTGACAATAAAGAATGGAGGGATACTGCTTACTCTTGTCAAACTGTGGGGGGTATAGGACCCAAGTAAGCATCCTCCCGCCATCCGTTGTGGGCATCCAGCGTTTTTCACAAGTCAATCCTCCGAGCTGACTCATGATAGACTTATCCTCCTCTGTCAGTGTTGTAGCCTTGCCACTCTTAAGGTCGACCATATAAAGCTCCGTAGGATAAGTCATCGATTGGCGAGAAGCTACACAGACTCCCTCGTCATTAAGATCAAAACCCGTGTAATCATACTCTCCCTCTGTGATCTGCCGTATCTTACCATTGGAGAGCTTATAGCTATAAATGTGTGTCAGAGCCTCGCGACATGTGGTAAAGTAGATCGTCTTACCGTCGTGACTCCAGGTAGGATTAGCAATGTTGTACTCAAAGTCTGCCGTAAGGGGGTGATACTGCTTCTTATTTAGATCATAGAGATACATAACCTGCAGATCCGATTCATAGCCATCTCGCTCCATCCCTATCCAAATAAGTGAGTGACCATCAGGGCTAAAGACGGGGTTTGTATCGTAACCCATCAGCCCCTCACTCACGTTTGTCGTCTCGCCAGTAGAAACATTGTATATGTAGATGTCACTATTGGTCGATAGGCTATACTCTAATCCCGTCTTCTTACGACAAGCATATGCGATGAGATTCCCATCAGGGCTAAATGCTATATCCTCAACACCATTGTGAGGACGCATAGGAGCCTCGTAAGGCTCTCCCTCTAGCAGATCAAGCCCTTTGGTAATAGGGCTCTCGGATACCTTAGCTATAAATGGGTGTGGCATAGTCGAGACCCACTCATCCCAATGCTTGTACATTAGATCGTCGATAATTCTGGCTTCTGCCTTGTCTAGGTCAGGATATATATCCGTTACTACGGGGCGGGCTTTTATATCCTGTACATAAAGTAGTTTAGACTCATCAGGTGAGAAGAGGTAATCTACTATCCCCCCTGCTATCGCCGTGTGCTGTGTCTCTCGACCATCGCTGAGTAGACGGCTGAAGAGCTGCAGCCCCTCATCTGTAGCGCGCATGAAGTATATTCGCTTACCGTCGCGACTCCAGCGTGGAGCATACTCGCTACTCGCCGAGGGTTCCGTCAGAGCCTTGCGTCCAGATCCATCGGCATTGATGAGATAAAGAGCTGTACGACTGTTATTATCCTTGATAGATGGCTGTGACACCATGTAGACAATCTGCTTACCACTCGGGGATAATGCATAGCTCCCGACGCGAGGCATAGAGAGTAGCATCTCAGGAGTCATCTGTTTGGGTTTGTTTTGTGCGATCATAGGTAGCGCAACTGTACATAAGATCAAAGCCACAAGGCCGGAATGTAACTTTCTTCCAATCATAGTGTGGGATGGTGGGTACTGAAAGCGATTGTACACAGACATCGCATAGTTATTAAATACTCCTCCAAAGGTACGATTTTCACTCCACATAGATTGATACATCTCTCGTATATAGGGACAAATCATCTCACAAAAAGACTTGTCATCAACTCCAAAATGAGTGATCAAAGACTCCGGCATGCTCATCTCACCATCCCGGTATACTCATTTAGTTATTCCGGAATACCAGTCTGACAATTACGGAATTTCTAGCCAATTATTCCCTAAAGATTCTCGATTGCAGGGGGCAGCTCAGGGCAAGCCTCTCGACCACAGTCATCGGCAATGAGATTTTCGTACTTTTGCTGCTACAATCATCCATACAAACAGTTCTCTATGACAAAGTCTACGCTCTCAAGACTATTGCACGGAGGTCTGCTACTGCTGCTAGCCCTTATTGTAATCCCCTCTCAATTACTGGCTCAGCAAGACAACCTCCTTCTGTCGATACAGATCCGATCTGCCAAAGAAAAGCGACATGTGCTCCGCCTAGCAGGTAAGGTGAATAGACTATGGGTCGACTTTGGCGATGGGGCCGGCAAGAAGCAATTTGCTGTACCCGAAGAGGTCCCAACAGACCTAAACCAGCTCAAAGAGGTCCCCTTTACGGTGAAACAGGAAGATACTACAATCAAGATTTACGGAGAGGGGATTCGAGCGTTCGGCTTCTTTCGCTCAGGGAGCATACTAGACCTAGCCTTGATACAGACGAGTGATCTAGAGGTTCTCGCTCTAGACAATACTCATCTCTCTAAGCTGGACCTAACGACTTGCCCCAATCTCGAGGTACTACAGTGCTTTGGCAACCTCGAGCTTACGTCTCTTGATTTAAGCTCATGTCCCAAGCTCCGAGAGTTACAGATGCAATACACAGGGATCAAGAGTATAGATCTAACCAGCTGTAAGGATCTCGAGACCTTCTTTGCCTTCAAGAGCCAGCTCGAAGAGGTCAAGCTCTCTACACATCCTAAGCTATGGTATATAAAGACCGACGATGCCTACATACACTCTCTAGACATATCAGGATGCCCAGCTCTACAAAAATTGCATCTAAACACAAATAAGCTCACCTCGCTAGTCCTACAGGGCAACAAGGCTTTAACCGATATCCAACTAGGCGAGAACGAAGGTCTGCAGCAAGCTGACTGGCATGAGGCCCCTGCGCTCAAGTCCCTCTATATAGATCACACAGCCATCTCTCGACTAGATCTCAGGCAATTACATCAGTTAGAACTGTTGCACGCCCAGCAGTCCCGGCTAGAGATGGTCAAGGTTAGTGACCGTGCGCGCTTTCGCTCTATGATGCTCTACGGGAATCTCCTCTCAGCCTGCGCCCTCGATACGCTATACGCATCCTTGGCTCCCCTACCAGCCGGAGAGCTAGACACGATATACCTACAAGCCTCCGCAGAGCTAAACAATCCGGGGATAGGAACCTCTCGCACGGCCATTGCCCAAAACAAGGGCTACAGGCTCCTCGATGCTCTATCGATGGAACTATTAACGGGTGATGCCAGTGGGTGTCCGGGCAGCACGGTTGGCGTGGAGTATGCCCCGCATAGGGGAGAGCAATGTCTAATGGCTGCTGATGGCTATGCCCGATACCGGATGAATCCGTCTCTGGCTTTAGAGATTGTCCGGATATATAATGCTCAAGGGGCTCTGATCTTCGAGCAGTGGGTCACAACGACGGAGCTAGACCTCTCCAGACTCGCCCCAGGACATTATTTTGTATTTGCGACATCGCTTGACCGGCAGGCTTACGAGCAGACGCTAACCCTCTAACTCCCTTACCAATCATTTGTGCTTTATGGATAGAGTACTACACCTCCCGAGCCCAGTCATCCTCCTAATAGGCTTTACGATCTTCTTGCTCTCCTCTTGTCATCCGGTGCCTAATCCTAATAAAGAGAGAGAGCAGGAGGATAAAGGTAAGGATACTACAGAGACGCCCTCGCCCGTAAATCCTAGGGCTTTCGTTATCCCTCTAAATCGATTTGGCGAGCAACTCTCATCCAATGAACTGGACAAGTGGACTAAGGATATAGGAGCGGCTCTGATCTCCTCCACTGCAGAGCGTAGGGTATACTCGTTACCAACAGATACGCTCAAAGAGATGACGCTATACACACCTGGAGCTATCTATCGAGAGATGACGCTCACGGTGCCGGGACATCCTTTTTTTGCAGAGCAATCACTCTACTCTTTCCTACGACGATTAGGCTTTAAGCAAAGTGACAACTACACATACCTCTGGTTTCATCAAAGGAGCGGCCTCTGGATGGAATACTATGCAGACAGTCTGCTACGGGAAGATATTCATTACTATGCTGGTGCCAAGCTGGAGGACTTTACGATCCCCTTTACACAGCTCCACCAAGACATCTCTCGGAGCACTATACGCGAGCGATTAGCTACTCAGGGCTATCAGTACGATAAGTCAAAGAGCGATCTATATAAACTCGTCTTCGATAATCCTCAGGGAGAGTGGATACGGGTCATTATTACCTATGATAAGACCGTTGAACAACCGATGCAAGTACAGATGATCCCTAGAGATCGCTATGTACTGCACAGCCCTACAATACGGGAAAGGCTAGAAGAGGAGGGGTTTTACACCGATAAAGACCGCAGTCACTACGAAGCCTTTAGCTATTTGCACGATAAGAAGCAACTCAAAGTAAACTTAATGCTCTGCGAGGACCCTGCAGTGGCAAAGAATCCTGGTGGTCTGATCATCTCTTATCACGCGGATCCTAATGCCCCGGTCGTAATAAACCAAATTGACTTCCCGAGTTTCCAATGGGGAGCTACAGAGGCAGAGCTTGTCGAGTACGAGAAGCAACGAGGGCGGAGAGCGCAGATGTTTATGAAGGTCCTCAATGTAGACACCGATGATCCCAACTTTATCCATCATGTTTACTACTTTGACTCCAAGGGGACTTACAATCGCTCAGAGACTTTTATCTCTCGAAAAGCCGTCATAGAGTCGAAAGCGTTTGCACAACTTATGCTTAAAGCCGGTTTTGACTACGGTGGTAATACGAATGGTAAGATCAAATACTTCAATGACCACCAGCATATCGTTGCTATAATAAACTCTAACATGTCGCCCATAACCATCACCTATCTACCTCTCTCATAGCTACCCAGCATCTTCCTTTAACTGGCGTCATGACCTCGCACTACCTACTAGTAGGTATTTGGCTGTCAAGAGACGATTTGTATCTTTGCTCATATATCTAATTTATCAGCCAATGAATTCGCTCGCCCAACAGACTCATCCATTTAACGGTCAGACATCTCTGAGTAAGCTGATCCTGACTCACTATGACTTACTGATGGTGATCACACGCTTTGGTATCCCCTTGGGCTTTGGGGATAAATGTGTCGATGAGGTTTGTCAAGCAAATGGAGTCGACACAAATACGTTACTCGCTGTGGTCAACATGCTCGCGACCAAGTCTGACACAGTCTCTGACGATCTGCTTAGAGGGATCTCTGCTGAGTCTCTAATAGCTTATTTACAGCGGTCTCACCACTACTTCCTAGATTATAAGCTACCAAGTCTCCGAGAGGAGCTCTTTGCAGCTATCGAGGATGGCCCTAAAGAGGTTACTACTTTGATTAAGCGCTTTTATGATGCTTATGTGGGGGAGGTGCACAAGCATATGGGGTACGAGGACGAGATGCTCTTTCCCTACGTACATAGACTCCTAAAAGGGCAGAGAGATCCGGGCTACTCGATAGACGAATTCGAGAGCCGACACGATCACATTGAGACAAAAATTACAGACCTAAAGAATATCCTCATCAAGTACTACCAATCGATGGGAGATTATGCCCTAACTAATGTGATACACGAACTATTTACCACGGAGAGTGATCTGATGTGGCATAATCACATAGAGGACTGTCTTTTCGTTCCTTTGATTAAACAGAAAGAAGAGACCCTCTCAGGCAATAACCATCTCGCATAAGTTTCGTCACAAACCGATGCAACATACGATCCTTATTATAGAGCCTCACAAGCTCCTCGCCTACGGCTTACAACTTGCATTACGAAGGGGCTTCCCGGAGTCTTCTGTGCAACTTTGCACTGACCTCCTAGACTTAGCCACCCTCCGCCAGCACATCACATTTATAGCTCCTGATGTAATCGTAGCAAATCCTTTATTGACAGGCATCCATTACAATCCCGAATTACTCCCGATAGGTAAGGAGCCTACATTGGTCTCAATCAACCACAATCTACTCCCCGAAAATCTATACAGTGGCTACAGCTTCGTATGCCCTCCTACTGTAGATCCCCAGGATTTAGTACAGCAAATCCAGGTGGCAGAGCAACCGGAATCAGAGGCTATCGAGAGTATAGACTCCAAGCAAACGCCACTATCTCAACGCGAGTGCGAGGTAGTCGCATGGGTAGCTCGAGGATTAACTAATAAGGAGATCGCAGATGTCCTCCACCTTTCGCCACATACTGTCGTAACGCATAGGCGCAACATCGCTACTAAGCTGGATATTCACTCGCCTAGTGGCCTAACAATCTATGCACTGATGAATAATCTCATCACAATGGATGAGGCAAAAGGGGTCTAACCCCCCGAAAGGATTGGGGCACTACCCCAGCAAAGTTGGCTTGTGGGGTCGTAGACTGTCGCAAATTGTCCAGCTGCAATGCCTTGTATTAGCTGACTACTGACGAGCTGATAGCGTCCTGAAGAGAGTCGATACAGGATCCCCGCAGTAAAGTCTGGGGTGTGTCGTATTTTGAAGCTAACATCCAGAGGTTTATCGGTGGGTATTTGTCTCCAGGACCACGGATCTACAGTTAGCCAATGCATAGACTCTGTTTTAATAATCGTGCCATACTGTGTCTTAGGGTCGTATCCTCGTGAAGCGTAGATAGTATTATGCTTGGCATCTTTCGCCACGACATACCATGGCCCACCAGATAGCCCTAACCCCTTACGCTGTCCTATAGTGTGAAACCAGTAACCACGATGCTCTCCTATCTTTTCACCCGTCTCATGATCTATAATGTCTCCGGGATACGTGCCTAGATATCGCTCGAGGAAGTCGTTGTAATTGACCTTTCCCAAGAAACAGATCCCCTGACTATCTTTGCGACGAGCATTGACAAGGTGAGCATCTAGAGCAATGCGCCTGACCTCCTCCTTGGGAAGATGCCCTATAGGAAAAAGTAGATGCTCCACTTGCTTGAAGCCTATCTGTGCGAGAAAGTCTGTTTGGTCCTTCACCGGGTCCGGAGAAGTACCGAGAAAAGTTAGCCCATCAGGGGTCTTCCTAATAGTAGCATAGTGCCCCGTAGCAATATAATCGTAACAAGCTCCACAGCGCTCCTCAAAAGCTCCGAATTTAATCAGCTTGTTGCACATAACATCCGGGTTAGGCGTTAGCCCCTTCCTGACTGAATCAATTGTATATGATACAACTCGATCCCAATAGACCTCATGGAGGTCTACGATCTCCAGAGATAAATTGTAGCGATTTGCGAGAAGTGTAAGCAAATCTAGGTCTTCCTCTGCTGAGCAATCTAAAAGCTCATCCGCCCCATCTTGCATCCCTATACGTATATAGTATAAGTCTGGATGAAAACCCGCCTCAACGAGCAAGTGGATCGCGACGCTGCTATCTACTCCCCCGGAAGCAAGAAGAGCTATGTGACTATCCTTGGGGATAGAAGTGTATAGGTTAGTCTGCATGAAAGGCGTACAAAATAGGGGAGAATGCTCCCTACGGAATCACATCCGCTCAGGAAGATCAATGCCTAGTAATCCCATAGCACGATGGATTGTCTGAGCAACAGTCCTACTAAGCTGTAGGCGCACACATTTCAAGGATGGGTTTTCCTCTCGTAATACTGAGCACTCGTGATAGAATTGGTTATACCCTTTGACAAGGTCGTAAGTATAGTTGGCAATGCGTGCCGGAGAATAGTTTGCCGCAGCCTCCCGAACAGCCAAAGGATAGTCGAGTAGTTGCTGAATAAGGGCTATTTCATATTTCGTCAGACTGCAATCATTCAAACTGGATAACGGCTGGCGCATAGAGTCTAGGTCGCCAGCCTTTTGCAGAAGCGAAGAAATACGTGCGTAGGTATACTGGATAAAGGGCCCTGTATTACCATTAAAGTCTATTGACTCTTCGGGATTGAACATCATATTTTTCCTCGGATCTACCTTCAGTATAAAATATTTCAAAGCTCCGAGTCCGACCATCTCTGCCGTGCTCACCTCTGTTTCTGTAGGATTTTCGGGGAGCACAGCCCCTTTGGACAGTTGCGCTGCGCGGGCTACTTCTAGTGCCGTATTTCTCATCGTGTCCATTAAGTCATCCGCATCAACGACTGTGCCCTCACGACTCTTCATCTTACCATGAGGGAGCTCGACCATACCATAGCTAAAGTGCGTCAAGCTCTTCCCCCACTTGTATCCCAAACAATCCAATAAAAGGGATAAAACCTGAAAGTGGTACTCCTGCTCATTCCCTACAACATAAATCATCTGGTCTATAGGATAGTCCTGATATCGCAGTTTAGCAGTACCAATATCCTGAGTAATGTAGACTGATGTTCCATCACTCCGTAAGAGAATCTTCTTGTCTAGCCCTTCGGCTTCGAAGTTCGCCCACACAGAGCCATCTTCATGCCTCTCGAAGAGTCCGTTTTCTAGACCTCTCAAGACCTCCTCACGACCTATGAGATATGTCTCGCTCTCATAGTATATCTTGTCAAAGGAGACGCCCATACGCCGATACGTCTCATCAAAACCCATATAAACCCACTCATTCATCTGCATCCAGAGTGCACGGACCTCAGGATCTCCTTGTTCCCACTGGCGGAGCATCTGTCGGGCATCCTGCATCAACTGTGAGTTTGCCTCCACCTCTGAGTCTGCCCAGTCCGGGTGAGCGGCACGTATCCGAGCGAGCTCCGCATGATACTCTTTATCAAAGCGCACATAGTAATCCCCAATAAGGTGATCACCCTTTTTCCCTGAAGACTCTGGAGTCTCTCCATTACCCCACCTAAGCCAGGCAAGCATGGACTTACATATATGCACGCCCCGATCATTAACTATATTAGTCTTGACTACTCGATGCCCACTCGCCTGTAGTATCTGAGCTAGACTGTATCCAAGTAGATTATTCCGTACATGCCCTAGGTGCAGGGGCTTATTTGTGTTTGGTGATGAGTACTCAATCATCACAAGGGGCGACTGATCCGTCGGCTCTATATGTCCATATCCTGGAGTCTCGGCAATCTCTTTGAGAGCTGACAGCCAGACCTCGTCTGTCAGAGTTAGGTTTAAAAAGCCCTTGACCACGCCATAAGATTTTACCAAAGAGGTTTCATTTTTTAGAGCGTGTCCTATTGCTTCCGCTGTATCTTGGGGAGATTTATGCGATGCTTTGAGATAGGGGAAGACGACAAGCGTCACATGCCCATCAAACTCCGGGCGTGTAGTTGTCAAGTCTATCTCGCCAGCTGGGATTGTAAGGTCATAAAGTGTATGTAATATTGAGGCTATAGCCTCACTTAGCTGTCTGTAAAGGCTCATAATATATCGTACTATATTAAGTCGTGTAACAAAGGATACGAATCCGAAATAGGCTTAAGAGAAGATCTTAAAGCACTTTCATCCGCCAAGAGATCCCCACATTGATCTGAGTGCGCCTATCTTGCAGGATGCCCATAGCGTTAGCATTATGTCCAAAAGCGTAGTTACCATGAGCATGCAGTCGGACATTTGGGATAGGAGAATACTCGACACCCCCTCCGAGACAAGATATCCGCGTACCATCAGTGACACAATAATCAGCTCCGGAGCCACTCAAATTTTGATCATAGCTTCCCTTAAGATAAAGCTTCGTCTGGGGTGTCGGATGAAATGCCAACTGACCGAATACGGAGTAATCGGCAAACAACTTCCGTCCTTCACCATCCAATGGGGCTCGATGCAAGAATTCTATGTCTACAAAAGTCCGCTTAGTGAGATGAAAACGATTACCCAGTGACACATAGTTCATAAAGTGCCCCGGGGCATATTCCATAAAGTTGACACTCCACATCGGGTCATAACTAGCATGATGAGCTGTCCAGACCAAATTGTAGGCATACATATCGGCAGGGCTCCCCGCTCGGGCTTCATAGATCTTCCTATAGGGGCTCTGTATTAGTTGAGCATGTAAATGGTCCTGTCCATTAGGCAAGGTATAGCTCACCGTAGCCCCCCACTGATAGGCTGGCATTTGGTAGCAAAATTCGCTCAACTGGAAGACATCTATCGGAGCGGGCTCAAACTCCCACCCAGCAACAAAAACGATCCACTTCCCGAGCTTCACACTGAGTCTCTCGATAGGATTATACTGTAAATAGAGGAAATCCACCGATTCGAAGAATGTCCGATCCAGATTTATCCCACTGAGCCGCTGACGATAGAGGTAACTAAAGTGTGGTGAGAGTGTCCCACTCAGGATCGCATTCGCCACATTTCCCTTAAAGCCCGTGTTCGCCCTATCCGTTTCATCCCCTATGTAGATTCGCTGATAGTCACCACGAGCCTCCAGAGAGAGCGATATCTTCTTATCGTGTGGAGGTTCTAATTCCGAATCTGGTATAGCCTCCTGTGCCCATAAGGTATTGCAAGCCAAGAGTGAGAGTAATCCCAGTGTTAGAGCCGACTTTATAATATGTAGCATAGCGATGTGAGGTATAAAAGCTTTCGGTAGGGCTAGAAAGTTCGCTCGTCGGGAGTCCCAGCCTCCACTGGGACTTTATTCTGTTGCTCCTTCTTACGCCATAGTCCATACACCTCGCTGACAGGGTCTGACGTGATAAAGGGGGTTAGCTTCTTAAGCTTCAGGTGATCTAGGAGCTTACCAAATTCGTCCCGTGTCAGGATACACTCTATCTGTTGATGCTGAGCTCCTGAGTAACCTCCCGTAACCTGATGGATTGTTACCCCACGATTGAGGTCGTTTATAATATAATCTCGTATATGCTCCCACTCTTCTGAGATAATATATACCCGAGTACGGGAGTTCATACGCGTCATAAAGTAGTCTAAGATTAGACCATTGAGCCAAGTACCCACGAGTCCCATCACCACATAGCCGACAGGACTTGTAAAGAATGCCGTACTACAGATCAGTGCTCCTGCGATTGTAATGGCTACTCCTAGAGGGACGTGCAGATATTTATTGATTATCTTCGCAAGTATATCTAATCCTCCCGTCGAGGCATTGATCCTAAAGAGTATCGCTTGCGCTGCGCTCATCACTAGTATAAAGGTAAGCAGATCGAGCCACGGGTTCCCGACGATTACTCCATGTACCTCCTGAGCAAACATGGAGTGATCGATCGGAGCTATCCAAGCCATAAAATCGATAAACGGACCTAGGATAAGTGCTGTATAGCAGGTCTTAGCACCGAACTCATTCCCGATCAAGAGAAAAGAGAGTATCAAGAGGATTGTATTGATAACAACCATATGAGTCCCCAGCGACATGAAGGGGAGTAATTTAGACAGGACAATTCCCAGCCCTGTTACCGACCCAACGATCAGACCACTAGGCTTTAGGAAAAAGTGTACTGCCATAGCTCCGATAAACATAGCTACGGTCATCAACACCAGCTCGTACCAAAACTTACCACTAGAGAGGAGCTGTACCGTCTGTTGCGGCACTGCTTGGAGTTTGGCTCGAAGCTCTTGCCTACTAGGGAGCGTATACTTCATATTTATATGTATTGCGTAGGGGTAACTAAACCCGCCGTGTGGAGATCCTAAATAGAGAGCCACAGCGGAGCAGCTTACCATAAATGAATAACTGCTTGCAAAGATACAAAATAGAGCAATGTATCAAGACTAAATAAACGGCAACTCTTTCCTTTCGCTAACCGCTCCTCCGATAATTGAGACGACGAGATGCCCAGCTGAATATCTCCTGATGCCCAATCAGGCATTTCACGATCAAGATTTGATCTTCACGAGATAGTCCGCCATTATTGCATACTCTCCTTTGCCCCCTTTGGGGCAATCCTGAGGAGCCTCTATGGGGAGCTCCTCTCAAATCATCCCGGAGTACTCCTCAATGCTCTCCGGAGCCGTTTTTTAAGATTTCCGAAATAACCAAAAGAGTATTTAGGGATTGCTACCTGATCATTCCGGAATAATCAGACAAATGCCTTGGGGGCATTCACTGGCGATATAAAAATGATCGACATAGATTCCCTATAACTAGGGATCACTCGATTTGTTGTATATTTGTTCATCTATCGTAAAGTATTACACTCCTCTTATGAATCCAGTTACAGAATATATTCCCATTGTGGGGATGCACTGCGCAGGATGCGCTGCTGCTGTCACGAACAAACTACAGGGACTCCCAGGTGTCGTACAAGCTACAGCACAGATAGATACACACTCCCTCTACATTGTCTACGACAATACGCAGATTACACGCCAGCAACTGGCGGATGAGGTGGCATCTCTCGGCTTTTCACTAATCCTCTCAACAGACGAAACGGCTGCTGTCAACGAAGCTCTCGAGCAGGAAAGACGATCTGCTCGCAGCTTGACCTGGCGCACAGCCGTTGGGCTCCTCCTGACTATCTCGATGATGATCTGGATGTATCTGCTACAAGGCAAGGGGGACCGCTATATCGCTCCAATAGTAGCTTTAGTAGGATATCTATACATCGCCGGTCCATTTCACTGGCGAGCTATCAAGCAATTGAGACGAGGAGTGATGGGTATGGATACATTGGTCTCACTCAGTACGACCTGCTCTATCGGAGGGCTAATATTAGCTTATAGCATCGGGGGGCGTGAACTACACCTCTACCTAGATGCTCTCGTGATGATCCCGACCTTTGTACTAATAGGCAAGTGGCTAGAACAGAGAGCGACCAGATCTACGGCTAAAGCCTTGAGGGCTCTCCTTGACTTAACACCCCGCGAAGCTTCACTCATCGTAGGTGATGAGGTGCGTCGTGTGCCTTTGCATCTCGTGCAGAGTGGGATGACGGTGCGCGTACGTCCAGGAGAAGCAATACCTGTAGACGGAGTCATCACCTCACATGCTGTAGCATACATCAACGAGCAGACGATTACAGGAGAGGCTGAAGCGGTGCAACGCACCGAGGGGGACAAAGTCTTTGCGGGGACGATCTGCCTTTCTGCCGCAATTGACGTGCGTGCTGAGCGCGTGGGTGCCGAGACGGCCCTCGGACATATCATATCTACGGTACGTAAGACGCTAGCCGACAGACCTCCTTTACGTCTCCTCGCAGATCGCATTGCGCAATACTTTGTCCCGACTGTCCTATTCTTCGCCATTTTAACCTTTATATTGTGGTACTGGATACTAGAGCCAGGAGAATTACTTCTAGCTGCACAGTATGCGATCTCCGTACTAGTCATCGCTTGCCCCTGTGCCCTAGGACTAGCCACTCCAACCGCTCTAACGGTAGCTGTGGGAGAGTCGGCAAAGCGCAACATCCTTTTCGCCCAAGCCTCGGCACTAGAGACTTTACCTCGTGTGAATACTTTTCTAATGGACAAGACAGGGACGCTTACCCTTGGGAAACCCTCGGTGACACATATAGAGTGGTTCATACCAGAGGGAGAGAGAGGTGAGATGCTTTCGCTGATTGTGTCAGCGGAGAGTCAGAGCTTGCATCCCCTCGCACAAGCTATTGTGGCGTATGGCTCTACGCCATCAGAGACTCAAAATAATGTGAAGGTGCACGAATTCCCCGGTCAAGGTCTTATCGTAGAGTCTGAAGGTGAGGAGCTGCGCATCGGACGCGCCTCTTGGATACAGGAGGGTGGCGTGACGGAGTTGCCACAGAGCACTGCGATAGGGTCCCTCGTTTACGTAGCTAATCGGGAGCATCTGATAGCTATCATTGCGCTCACCGACACGCTCACTCCACATGCGGCAGAAGCTATCGCCGAGTTGAAGTCCGGAGGTCGTACTAAGATCATGATGCTCACAGGTGATAGAGAGAGCGAAGCTCTCAGAGTAGCTCAGCAAATTGGTATCGATAATGTCCATGCAACTCTGATGCCCCAGGAGAAAGGTCAGCTACTTCGCACATTACAACAACAAGATCATGCTGTCGTAGCCATGGTGGGTGATGGCGTAAACGACGGAGAGGCTCTGGCTCGTGCTGACGTTAGCATTGCATTAGCCGGGGGGAGTGACCTGGCGACTTCAATGGCTCAAGTCGTTATCTCAAAGCCCGATCTGGCCCTGCTCCCACAGGCCGTGCAGATAGCACGACATACGGTACGGACTATACGCTTTAACTTTCTCTGGGCTTTACTCTACAATGTAATTGCAATCCCGATCGCAGCAGGATTATTTGCTCCTTGGGGAGTGACGATTACACCAGCAATTGCAGCCGCTGCCATGGCTATGAGCTCTATATGTGTAGTAGTCAACAGTCTTTTACTACAACGTCGTATGCCCTAGTTGATATGAGGGGCCAAGACTCCTGTGTGGAGGTAGACGGGAGACCGCTCAAGGTAGAGCTCATCGTATAAATCCTCATCGATAAATCTCTGTAGGACGTATGCACCTCCCTCTACAAATATAGACTCGATACCAAGCTGCCGCAACGCATGTAAGAGATCTTTTGCCCCCCCCGACGAAGCAACTAGAGAGACATGCCCGAGATAGTACCCCTTAGGTATCTGATCTATGAGTGGCTGCGGGAGGATAATGATTGTCTTTGTCGTAGTGTCTTGTAGCATACGCAGGGAAGGTCGAGGCATCAAGCTGTGACACCAGAGAATGCGTATCGGCTGTCTGCCCCCAGGGAGTCGATTAGTAAGGAGCGGATCATCCAAGTCGGCTGTATGATGCCCCACCAATATCGCGTCATGTAGTCCCCGTAAATAATGCACAAATCTCTGTCGCATGGGCGAGCTAAAGGTAAATGGAGGCTCAGATCTGTCTGATCGCAGGTGGTCCATGTAGTGATCGGCACTCTCGGCCCACTTGAGTGTCACGTAAGGTCTCCCGAGAGTTTGCGCGACGAGAAAGTGACGGTTGATCTCTTGCGCCTCGTGCTCCAGGCATCCTACCGAAACCTCTATGCCTGCCTCTCGGAGTAATGCTATGCCTCGGCCGTTGACGTGTGCGAAGGGGTCTTGCATCGCTATCACGACCCTTGCGGGATGCAGCTCAGCTATTAGGCTAGCGCAGGGAGGCGTCTTGCCGTAATGGGCACAAGGCTCCAAGCTTACATACCATGTCGCTTCATGTATCTCTCCCCGCATCCTGTCAGGGACGGACCGCCATGCCATAACCTCCGCATGAGGATCTCCAGAGCGATGATGATAACCTTCCCCAATAATCTTATCTTTGCATACAATTACCGACCCGACTAACGGGTTGGGGCTTGTCTTGCCCTGGGCTAACGTCGCTAGTTGTAGGCAACGACGCATATATACTCGGTCTTGAGTGGAGAAGGATCCTAAAATATTCATCAAAAAGAGGTCTCTATAATGAGTACGACTTCCATAGTCGCTGGGCTAACGCTTAGTAATGCCGCTATTAGCATAGAGAAGAGCCTGCCCGCTTACTACACCGATGAGCGTGAGCGACAAGCGATGAGTATGCAGCTATTACAGCATGCTACGCAGCTTAGTCGGACGAACTATCTGCTTGACCGCAAAGTTAGGCAATTGTCTGACACGGAGGCATGCTGGCTACGACAAGCTCTAGATCGGTTAGCTCTTGATGAGCCGATACAGTACGTCATAGGGAAGGTCCCATTTGGTCCTCTGGAGCTATCGGTAGGTCCGGGAGTCCTCATACCACGCCCCGAGACGGCTGAGCTGTGCGACCTAATCGTCTCCGAGCAACGCCACATAAATCACCCATTACGACTGCTAGACGTTGGGTGTGGGACGGCTTGTATACCGCTCTATATCGGACACGCCTACCCCTCGTGGGCTCTTTATGCGATGGATCTGTCGTTACAAGCTCTCGCTTATGCCGAGGAGAATGCGTGCTCATCAGGGATCCCCGTGCAGCTACTCCAAGGAGACCTCTTCGCTTGGTGCGAAGGGCTCCCTGCATTACCCCAGTTTATCCTACCGATAGATCTCTTGACTAGCAATCCTCCTTACATACCTATGCGAGATCAGAGCGCTATGCGACCGAATGTCCTACGGTCTGAACCCGCCGAGGCCCTCTTTGTCCCAAACGAAGATCCCCTCCGTTATTATAGGGCTCTCATCACCCTTGTGCCACGCATCAAGTCTTCCCAATCTCCCCTCACGCTCTACTGTGAGACGCATCACGAGCTTGCCAATGAAGTGGCACAGCTCTGTTGGCATGCTGAGACCTGTCTGTCAGCCCAAGTCTTCACAGATCTGAGTGGTCGAGAGCGATTTGTCAAGGCAACCTTTAGGTAAAATTTCGGGATATCCATGGACTCCAAGGTACTAAACAAAGCAAAGTCTTATTGTGCTCGCGCGGAGCGCTCACCTCGGAATGTGCGCCTCTTCCTGCTCCGACAAGAGATTCCCTATGAGGAGATTCCAGAGTACATCGCAGCATTAAGTGCAGATAAGTATTACGACCCACAACGCTATGCAGAGAGTTATGCGCGTAGTCGTTATAGAGATTTGAGTCAAGGACCGGGCAAGATACGTCAAGCCTTACGCATGCAAGAGGTACCCCTAGGGATCATTGACACAGTCCTCCCAGAGATACTCGCTGAGGAGCAACCGCTCTACACGCTCCCTGAGCTCCTCGAGAGCAAGCTGCGCCGCACCTCGGCACGCACACCGCGAGCTCTTTTTGACAAAATGATGCGCTACGGAGTAGGGCGTGGCTATCGACCAGGGGAGGTATATGAAGCTCTCAAGACCGTCATGCAGTTGATGCGTAAAGAGGATGAGGAACTAGAGGAATAGAGGTGATGGCGAGCCATGAGTGCTAATCAAAACTCTCAAGACCATGTAGGTCGTATAGCATCTCCTCCCCATAGAGGCTTGTGGGCAACACTAGGGGAAGGCTTCGCACAGATCCTATACCCTCGCTGGTGCCCCGTTTGCCACACTCTCCTCTCACCAGCAGCTCCGCCTTTGTGTCTCTCCTGCCAGAGTCTCCTCAGTGATTATCATGAAGAGACGATACATGCTCTAGATCGTCTCAGAGGAGCTCGTATAGCTCCCCGTCGTCTCCTCGCGCCCTATCTGTATGCTCGCGAGGGGAGTATGCAAAAGATTATCCACGATATTAAGTACCATGGCAACAAATCCCTAGCAAGGTATATGGGACAACTGATGGGGATATCCCTGCCCCTAACCTGCGGAAGGATAGACTACATAATCCCCATCCCTCTCACCTATAAGCGAGCTTTGCATCGTGGGTACAACCAAACTATACTCCTCGCTGAGGGGATCTCTTCTGTCACAGGAATCTCTTATCTTCCTCACGCATTACGCCCCCTACACAATCATAGTAGTCAGACAGATCTAGACCGCCCTCACCGGTTGACGGCAATGCTCGGCAGCTTCGTACTAGGACGTGACGAGATACCTCCAGGGAGTCATATCCTACTCCTAGATGACGTCCTGACCACAGGAGCTACACTCACTGCAGCTCTAGAGGTGCTCGCATTACGACCTCAAATCCAAGTAACTGTGGCTGTACTAGCCGTCAGCACTCCTACGAACTAGCCTACGGTCATTCCCCTCGCTCTAGCAGGACTCTCCCCTGGCGCTCCATCGATAGTTACAGCATAAATAGGTGAGCATTCCGGAGTAATCAAATGGCTATTCCGGAGATGTCAAACGAATATCCCGGTATTGTCGAATGAGATTACTGGGGGAAATGCCCCCCTTTTTGCATAAAACCTATCGACTCTCTCGGCAAAAAGGCTTTGCTCCCTCCTATAGGAAATGGATTTATCTCTTCTCTACCACCCCATATACCGGGATGCGAGGAGCTCTATCTCCTAAGAAGCAGGATCAAAGCCCCGAGCTCTCCTTCGATAGTTGCTATATTAGTATCTTTGCATGACGAGACTACCGAAAAGGTCTCTAGACTTTGATTACCTACGATACTATATGAACGCTAGTGACTATCCCTTGCTCAGCCAAATCGATAGACCTCAGGACTTGCGCAGACTACCGCTCTCACAACTGCCAGAGCTGTGCCAGGAATTGCGCAGATACCAACTAGAGGTGCTCTCGCACACGCCTGGGCATCTGGGGTCTAGTCTCGGTGCCGTCGAGCTTACAGTAGCTCTGCATTATGTCTGTCGCACTCCTTACGATAGGATCGTATGGGATGTGGGGCATCAAGCGTATAGCCATAAGATCTTGACAGGGCGACGAGATCGCTTTGAGTCATTACGCCAATGGGGGGGACTGTCTGGCTTTCCCCTGCCTAGTGAGAGTGAGTACGACACTTTCCCCGCAGGGCATGCCTCAAACTCTATCTCGGCAGCACTCGGCATGGCTATTGCTGCTAAGCTCAAGCAAGAGGAGCGCCATGTAGTAGCTGTGATTGGCGACGGATCTATGACGGGGGGCTTGGCATTTGAGGGGCTCAACAATGTGAGCTCCTACCCTAACGACCTATTGATTATTATCAACGATAACAATATGTCTATAGATGCCAATGTGGGAGGGCTGAATAAGTACCTCGTAGACCTCAATACAAGCCACGCCTACAACACGATACGCTACGACCTCTATCGAGGGTTACGGCAGATGAATCTGATCAACGATCGCCGTAAGAGGAATATACAGCGCATACATAACAGCGTCAAATCTCTCCTGACACAGAGCCACTCCTCTTTTTTCGACGGATTAGGAATCCGCTATTTCGGACCTGTCGACGGGCATGACGTAGAGCATCTCGTAGAGACCCTACGACGTATCCTGCCCATGCATGGGCCAAAGATATTGCATCTGAAGACAATCAAGGGAAAAGGCTACAAACCTGCTGAGGACAACGCAACCGTCTGGCATGCCCCCGGATGCTTTAATGTGAAGACTGGGGTGAGGATAAAGAGCAGTGAGGAGGGGCACACGGTGAAGTTTCAGGAGGTATTTGGCGAGACAGTCACAGAGTTAGCCTCTAAGGACCCACGCATCGTGGGTATAACACCTGCAATGCCGTCGGGGAGCTCGCTAAACGTAATGATGCGCACCTATCCCGATCGGAGCTATGACGTGGGGATTGCAGAGGAGCATGCAGTCACATTTAGCGCAGGTCTAGCTCGTGAAGGATTGATCCCTTACTGCGTCATCTACTCCTCTTTCTTACAGCGGGCTTATGATCAAATTATTCATGATGTCGCTCTGCCGAACTATCATGTGGTACTATGCGTAGACCGTGCAGGGCTGGTGGGACAGGATGGTGCAACGCATCAGGGAGCCTTTGATCTCGCTTACCTGAGCAGTATACCTAATATGACCGTCTCAGCCCCGATGAACGAGCACTACCTGCGACACCTCATGCGTACTGCCTACGAGGGACTGGATGGTCCCATGGCTATCCGCTATCCACGCGGAGACGGGTCTCTCATCAATTGGCGATGCCCCGCAGAGATCCTTCCCATAGGTAAGGGGCGAGTATTGCACGAAGGCGGGCGTATAGCACTACTCTCCATAGGAACTATTGGTGTAACTGCCGATGAGGTGCGAGAGCGCCTTCTCGCAGAGGGTATAGAGATAGCTCACTACGATTTGATCTTCGCCAAGCCCCTCGATGAAGGACTAATAACTACTGCTCTGGATCGATACGAGGGCATTGCAACACTAGAGGAGGGTTCGCTCATAGGTGGCGTAGGAGAGCGAATTGCCTCCCTAGCTATGCGCCATAGATTCCAAGGACGAATGATACACTTCGGAATACCGGACGAATTTATCGAGCAAGGTACAGTCTCTCAACAGAAGCAGTACTGCGGTCTCGACACTGATACGATATACAACAGGATAAAGGCAGAACTACTATGCGAATAGTTATTGCTGGAGCAGGTGGAGTCGGGACTCATCTCGCCTACAAATTGTCTGGAGAGGAGCAGCAGTCTACGACACTCATTGATGCTGATAGAGAGCTGCTACGACGCGTGCAACGCAAATTTGATGCATACACCATCGTAGGGGATCCGACAAAGTTGGAGGACCTACAATTGACAGAGGTGCATGACTGCGATCTCTTCGTCAGTGTGATGCCTGGCGAAGCGGAAAATCTGCTAGCTTGTATGCTGGCAGCTCAACTAGGGGCAAAGAGGACCATCGCCCGCATCAATAACCACCGTTACCTCTCAGAGCACTACAGACGCTTCTTCGGGAGTTTGGGCATTGACCAATTAATCTATCCTGAAGAGCTAGCTGCAGAGGAAATCGCTAATAGTTTCAAACACCCGTGGGCGAGAGCTTATGTAGAGCTCCTCAATGGAGCTTTCGTACTCGTGGGTGTGAAAGTACGCAATGGTAGCATCCTTGTGGGGCGACCTCTGAGCTGGACAAAAGAACTGGATGACAAAGCCTTTCACGTTGTCTCTATCAAGCGCGGCGAAGAGACGCTTATACCAGATGGACAAACGATAATAGAGCACGGAGATGTCGTATTCTTCACTTGTCTGAATAAGGATCTCGATCTTGTCCGTCAGTACTGCGATAAGGATGTACGCCCTGTGAAGCGTGTGGTCATACTCGGAGGTAGCCTGATCGCTCTTCGGACTGTCTCTAAAGCTCCAAGTAATATAAGCTTTCATCTTATAGAGCGGGATCTAGATCGTATCAAAGAGATTGAATACGAGATTCCGCCTAATGTCAGACTCTACGACGGAGATGGTCGTGATCTATCTCTAATCTCAGAAATAGGATTAGATGAAGAGAGCATATTCGTGGCGCTAACGGAGAACTCAGAGACAAACATCCTCGCATGCCTCGCAGCTAAACGGTTTCAAGTTGCGAAGACAATCGCTAAGGAGGAAAACATTGATTATATCCCACTAGCAGAGAAACTCGACATCGGAACTATCATCAACAAGAAAGTGATCGCCGCAGGCAATATCTTTCACGCGCTGCTCGGATCAGACACAAAGTCTATCAAATCGCTTACGATTGCTCACACCGATGTGGCCGAGCTCCAAGCTAAAAGTGGCTCAGCTATCACGAGCCGTCCTGTAAGAGACCTAAATCTCCCTGCAGGAATTACTCTAGGAGGTCTTGTACGCAATGGAGTTCCCATGCTAATCGACGGAACTATGGAGATACAACCCTATGACAGCGTTGTGGTCTTTTGTACAAATACTCCTATGGAACACCTAGCTAAGCTCTTCGATTAACATTGTTTTGTAGCGAACTATGAATGTCGTAATCTCATGAGACGTATTAATCTACCCTTTGTGGGGAGTATCGTGGGGACAATGTGTTTGATCGAGTGTATCTTTCTCCTCATCAGCGTCATCGTCTCCCTCATTATGCGAGATCAAGCTATCACTCCTCTACTGATCACCCTCGGCGTCTCGCTGCTTGTCGGCTCTGGATTGCTGCTCTGGGGGCAAAGGAAATTGAGTGACAAACTCGGGCGACGCGAAGCGATGCTTGCGGTATCTACGACGTGGCTCGTCATGGCTCTGATTGGGATGATCCCTTTTCTCGTAGGAGGTTACTTGCCTCACTTTAGCAATGCTTTCTTTGAGTCAGTATCTGGATTCACAACTACGGGGGCATCGACGTTTACCTCAGTAGAGCATCTCCCCAAAGGTATACTATTCTGGCGCTCTCTCATGCAGTGGCAAGGAGGCATAGGTATTGTTGTCTTTTCTCTAGCCCTTAGTCCTGTACTGGGCAAGGAGACTGGACTTCTTTATCGGGCCGAAGTAACAGGTGTAGAGCACGATCGCTTCATGCCCCGCATTAGAGAGGTCGCCATACGCCTAGCTGTCGTCTACACAATCCTGACAGTAGTACTAATCCTCTTACTACGCTTAACTCCGATACCTTGGTTTGATGCATCTTGTATCGCTCTCACTTGTATCTCTACAGGAGGTTTCTCCATCTATGATCAGCCATTTGGAGCAACCAATAGCCTTTACTTTGAGTCAATCCTCATGCTATTTATGGTCATCGGAAGCCTAAACATGACGCTCGTATACTTCGCCCTAAAGGGGCAATTCAAGCAACTATACAAAGATGAGCAGACTCACTGGTACCTCGGCATCATTATAGTCACCTCTCTCCTCGTATCTATCCATCTCATATTGCAAGGTATCCAGCCCAATGTAGGTAACGCCCTTCGAAACTCTTTCTTCCAAATCATCTCGCTCATCTCGACTACCGGATATATCTATGCTGACTATGCTAACTGGGGATCCTTCTTTATGCTTTGTGGGTTCTTTGTCATGTTTGTCTGCGGATGCTCGGGGTCAACAGCCGGAGGACTTAAGGTAGTACGATTTGTTATCATGTCCAAGACGCTCCCCAAGGGGATTGCGCTCCGGATATCTCCGAGCCTGGTCGCACCGATACGTGTCAATGGGAAGTGTATCTCCGATGAATTAGTTTACAAGGTGATGGGATTCTTCTTTGGCTACCTCGCATTAATCTTTTTGGGTACTGTATGCTTAACCTTTATGGGCAATGACTTCATTTCCGCCAGCACTGCATGTATAGCATCTATTGGCAATGTGGGGCCAGCTTTTGGTGACTACGTCTCCAATTTTTCGAAAGCCTCCTCTATGGATCTCTTTGTGCTGAGCTTCCTAATGCTAGCGGGTCGCCTCGAGCTCTTTACCCTGCTGAGTCTCTTCGCTCCCTCCTTTTGGCGTCGCTAGGTATCTACAATCATATTAACACCTAGTCGGAAACCGTATCTTCGAGTCCCTTTACTTTATAAACAAGCTCAGGTCGAGAAGATATTCCCCTCGACCTGAGCTTCATTCTTTTAATCTAGATTACCTCAAAGAGTGATAGTCTCTCGACTCTTATGTTATTAAATCGCATTCCAGACATCAGAAAATCCTCTCGCAGCAGCAAAAAAGGCGATCCAAATAAGGTATGCGACGATGCATACTCCACCGACGATCGCCGAGACAATGATCCACGTACGAGCCTTACGACTAGACTCCTCTGCACCCTCATAGTCACCCCGAGCATAGCGAGAGGAAACCTGTGCGGAGAAGATAATAGATATTATTCCCCCAAGCTGACAGCAGAATAGGGTAACCAATACACTCCACACAAGATAGCTGGGAGGCATCACGGGTGCATTGCCAGGAGATGCTGTCGTATAGCGAGGAGCCGATGGTTGTCCATAGCTAGGTGGAGACACATTGTAGCTAGGCGGTGTCTGCATTGGCTGCTCCAGGATTGAGAGCAACTCGCTAACCTCACGAGCGGGGAGCCAATCTCTTAACCCCTCAGTCCAGACCATCGTATCGGGCGTGAGTGACATCATGGCTAGCTCCTCTAGTGAGTAAGGACCAGCCTGCTGATCATTGCGGATGATATAATATTGCTTCATAAGAGTATTTTTAGCCAATCCTTCGATAAGAGTCAGCTGTTGATTATCGCCATCAAAGGTACAAATTATCTCAAAAAGAGCAGATAGCATACCATCGTTGCCAGACTAGCAAGCGCAGCAGACAAAAAGCTCCACCGGCGTTATCCATCTCTGGAGTATAGGACTCCCGAAAGCTGGGGTAATCAACTCCCTAGCAATTATAAAATGAGCCCATAACGGCAAAACCATATTTACGGAACAGTCGATCGATGATTCCAGAATGAAAGATTGGGCATTACGAAATAATCTATCAGCTACTCCGGAGATCCTGCAAGGAGATTCCGGAGCCATCCTCGCATAACCCCGTAATACTCCATAGGGATGAGCTTCACTCTGGGGTGAGCTCTCTCAGAGGGCTGTGACGGAGAGATGTTTTTGTGACATGAGAATATCATAAAGTCTTGTCTTTTTTTATAAATACTCTCTGTAGAGCTCTTGCTTGATATGCCTTTTCTCGCTATCTTTGTAGAGTCTAGGGACCAAAAGGATTTCGGATCAAGAATATCTTCCTCCGATTAAATCGTCCCAATACGAAAGCATACATGTACAGACGCTTTGCGGAGGCATTCTGGTTACTCGCATTACTGCTCCCCGCTACGCTCGTGGCGCAGCGAGACTCTCTGTCCTCCCGACTAGTGGACTCGCTCTCGACTTTTACCCTCGATGAGGTTGTCGTCACCGGAACTGGAACTGACTATCTGCTGAAGAATGCCCCCGTACAGACGGAGATTATCAACGCGAAAGCGCTGCATAGCTACGGATCTGCACCTCTCACAGAGATCCTATCGGGCTTAATACCCTCGATAGACTTCAGTCACAGTGACATGGGGACTGCGATGCAAATGGGTGGGCTTGGTGACCGCTATATACTAATCCTCATAGATGGCAAGCGGCTCATTAGCGACCTCGGAGGGCAAACCAACTTAGACATGATCGACCCTTCACGCATTGAGCGCATTGAGCTGGTCAAGGGGGCTTCCTCTGCACTCTACGGCAGCGATGCAATAGCCGGGGTGATCAATATCATTACAAAGAGGGGGCGAGACAAACTATCCCTAGACAACAGCTCTCACCTAGGTTCTTACGGATCTGTAATTCAGTCGAGTGCTATGCAGTATGCGGGAGATTCATGGACCTTACTCACAGACTTTAATCTAAAGCACTCGGATGGTTGGCAAAATACGACCTATGAAAATCCGAACCGCTATGAGCATCCTGTGACAAACTCTGTCAATAATACGGTCAACCCTTTTCTAGACTGGCAGGTAGGACAACATATCTACTGGCAGCGAGGCAAGCCTTTCTCAGCTTATGCTGAGGGGAGATTTTACAGCAAAGACATACACCGACCTACAGGTGTACCGGACTACAAGACATACGACCTCCGCTACCACAACGCATCGTCTGGTATCGGTGGGCGCTGGCAGACGGATGGAGGCACTATCCTTACAGCGCAGATACAGTACGACGCTCACGCGTACTACTACGTATACACAGCTGAAACATGGGCTAAAGAGTATCCCCCGGATGGCAAGGAGTTGAGCTTTCCATACTTCCCCGGAGATATCGGACTACAAAGTAATCAGCAACGTCTGACGACTCAACTAAAAGGGGTCTTCTCCCTACCCTATGATCAGCGACTTAGTGCTGGTGTCGATATGTATCACAACTGGTTAATAGCTCCTCATAGGCTAGACGAGGATAAAGTCCAAGCGTTTCAAGCCGGCATCTACCTACAGGATGAATGGACGCCCGGGAGGAACTTTAACCTGACAACCGGAGCCCGCCTCAGCTATCACCCAGCCTTTGGGGCGAAGTTCACCCCAAAGGTCGCCGTACTATACAAATTAGGGCCTGTAAATCTCCGAGCCACCTACTCAGAGGGCTTTAAGGCTCCAACCATTAAGGAGTTACACTACCGCTACATCCGCCAGATGTCGATGGTCGTGCTACACCTAGGTAATCCACATCTGAAGGCGCAGACGAGCCGCTATTTATCCGGCGGTGCCGAGTATCACGGCAACCGACTCAATCTAAGCATCTCAGGATATGCAAACTTCCTCAATAATATGATCACACTTGTGACGATCCCCAGATCGGAGGCTCCTAGTGATCTCCTCATCTCTTACAATCCCAATCGTATACGTCAATATAAAAACATGGACAGCGCCAAGACATACGGAGCTGACATTGCAGTCAAGTGGTGCATGTATGGACCCTTTACATTGACGGCAAACTACAGTTATCTTGACACAGAGGCTCTACTTTATAATGATGACAAGGCGGAGTCTAGACGAGTTACTATCGATGGCATGGCGCATCATAGAGCCACAGTCGGTCTGACTTGGAGCCAAACAATGCTCCACCGGCAGTACAAGCTTGACATAGGTCTCTATGGGCGTATGCAGAGCACACGCTACTATCAGGATGACGGCAACGGCAAGCCATACCACCTATGGCGACTAAACACACAGCATACACTGACTCCGAGTAACAACTGGTCTCTCGCTCTAAATATTGGCATAGATAATCTCCTAAACTACTACGAGACCACCTACCACGGTCTGCACTACGGGACCTCGACACCGGGACGTACCGTCTATCTAGCTTTGAGCGTACACTTCGGCAGGGATAAGCAGATAGCCCCCACAAGATTACCTCACCCACAAAAATCAGAGGAGGAGTAAACAGAAATTTTGAACCAACACACACAACTTAAACCATAAACAACTCTATCAACGATGAAGAAGTTATTGACAATCCTATCTCTCTGCGCTCTGGGGATAATCGTCCTAACGAGTGTAAGCTGCACGGGTAATGATAACCTGGCTATCTCTAACCATGATAAGAAACTCAAGGCTGTAACACAAGAGGTGCAGTCTAAGAAAACTACAGACAAGGCGCTTCTCCTCATATCCTTTGGGAGTACGTGGGATGCACCCCAGAAGTCTTTCAAAAACATCCAGGAGCGCTTTAAGAAGCAGTTCCCCGACAGAGATCTATACTTCGCTTTCACCTCCGAGATCTGTATGACCCGCTGCGCACAGAAAGGGTGGAACTATTATGCTCCTAACTTTTATCTTGAGGCTCTTGGAGCAGCGGGATATAAGGATATTGCCGTCCAGTCACTACACGTCGTGCCGGGAGAGGAGTTCCTACGAGTTAAAAACTACATCAAGGACTTCCGCAACAACGGTGATCATCCTGAGTTCGCAAAAACAACGATCTACCTAGCTGGTCCTCTGCTAGAGAGCGAGGAGGACTGCGAGGCCGTAGCCGCCGAGCTACACAAAGTATATGGGAGCGAGGTTGCTGCCGGCAAACTCGTCAGCTTCATGGGGCACGGCAATCCAGAGGGCTTGGATTATGGCAATGGGAACTCTCGTTACCCTATGATGGAAAAGGCTCTACAGAAGCTTAGTCCCAATTACTTCGTCGCTACTGTCGACATGGAGGGAAACCTTGTAGAGGATCTAATCGCTCGCATTAAGGAATCCGGTAAGACATCCGGGACCATGCTCTTACACCCTCTCATGTCTATTGCTGGCGATCACGCCAACAACGATCTCAAGGGTGGCGTAGATGAGAATAAGCCCGAAGAGGAGAGCTGGCGCTATGAGATGAATAAAGCTGGATTCACCTGTACCCTCAAAGACTGCACGATGAAGGGATTGGCAGACTATCCCGGCATTGTAAATGTGTGGGTTAGTCATATGACCAAGGCTCTTGCCTCTGATCCCCTCTACACACCCGAGGCCGACTAAGTAGCCACACTCTGTGCCAGCCAGAGCACCGGAGTGATCCCCCGTACACTAGGCTCAGTGTATGGGGGATTTCTTTTGTCTACGACCCACAGGGAGTCTAGAGAAAGGGGACTCCCTCGAGCTTATAATATTCGCACTTCTCTCGGAGTGTATGGGGGCGACACAGATATAATTCCCCCAGATTCAGCCGTCAGCGTCCCATCATCCCAAGATAAGTAGATCCCCTCTGCGGAGTCTTTGATAAAGCTATGAGTGCATGACAAAAGTTTTGTATGTAAGAAAACTCTGTTTCTTACGTACAAAACTATAGTTTCATACGTACGGCACTGGAGTTTCATACATAGGAAACTATAGCGTCATTGGGAGAGCGCAGTTATTCCTATGCTCGGGAGAGTATTTGCTCCACCGAGTGAGCCAGAGCACTTGTATGAGCAGCAGCCACTATCAACCGTCCATTTACCACAAGCAAATAGGGGGGAAAAGGAGTTTAGAAAGGGAAGTGGAGGAGCTCTCCTCTTTTTCTGTATCTTTGCGACAGTTGGAGCTTAGCCATCGTATCATGAATAGTTACACCCTACATCCCGATAAGTATATCGGCGCTCATGTGAGTGCCATGGGTGGAGTCGAGCTGGCGCCGCTACGTGCAGGCGAGCTAGGAGCCCGAGCTTTTGCCCTCTTTCTCAAGAATCAACGGCAGTGGCAGGCAAAGCCCTACACTCAGGAGCAGATCGACTCGTTTATCGCACACTGCGCTCAGGTGGATATCGATCGGAGACATGTCTTACCCCATGCAAGCTACCTATACAACATAGGGAATGCAGACCCCGACAAGCGTCTTAAGAGTCGCCTAGCAATGATTGACGAGGTAAGACGTTGCCAGCAGTTAGGGTTGGGATTGCTAAACTTCCACCCGGGAAGTCATCTCAATGAGATCTCTGAGGAGCAGTGCTTACAGTACATAGCCTCGGAGATGAATGCTATATTGGCTGAAACAGATGAGGTCAAATTAGTCCTGGAAAACGTAGCCGGTCAGGGGACTAATGTAGGATATAGCTTCGAGCAATTAGCCTATATCATCTCTCTCGTCGACGATACGCACCGAGTTGGAGTCTGTATAGATACTGCACACACGCTGGCAGCGGGGTATGAGATCCGTACTCCCGACGGCTACAATGCTACGTGGCAGGCATTCGATGACCTAATTGGCTACGATAAGCTCAGTGGCATCCACCTCAATGATAGCAAGAAGGATCTAGGCTCTCGTGTAGATCGCCATGAGTCCATAGGGCAGGGCTTCATGGGTAACGAGCTCTTTAAGCTGATAATGCACGACCCCCATTTGGATAATATCCCCATTATCCTAGAAACTCCTGTCGAAGGTCTGTGGGCTCAGGAGATAGCTCACCTCTACTCGCTCTGAAGATGCTAACGAGGATTTATGCCGACAATCCAGACTACTCTGTAGTGCGTAGGGTCGTCTCTTGCCTAGAGGATGGCGGAGTCTTCATATACCCCACAGGAGTAAGCTATGCCCTTGGCTGCTCAGCTCTCAAGAAGCGCGCCGTCGAGCGAGTCTGTCAGATCAAAGGAGTCGACAGTAAGCGTCATACGCTCGCCATCATGTGTCAGGACCTGGGTGAGGTGGCTCAATATGCCAAGCTACGTAATGAAACTTTTACTCTGATCAAGTCTGCCAAGTATGAGCCTGCAACCTATATACTACCACCGACAACTACACTCCCGACTATCTATCACCATCGGAGAGAAATAGGCGTACGTCTCTGCCATCACAAGGTGACTCGCATCATACTTGAAGAGCTTGATGTACCCCTACTGACAGGCTCTCTGCCGGATTTACCTGACGATTACGATCCGAACTACCAAACAGATCCCGGATTGATCGAAGAGTACTATGGTCATCTAGTAGATTTGGTCATCGATGGCGGGATCGCTCTAGGAGGATCTGGAGCTATCGTCGACTGCACGGGCGACATACCACAACTACTTCGCCCAGGATCTCTCTAGCACCTCCCTATAGAATTAAGATTATACGACATGGCTATATCTCGTCAAGGTCAAGATTTCATAGGTTTATTCACCGCATTAGTGCTACTGGTCGCTGGAGCTGTGGGATGTGCTAAAGTAGCATCTCCAGAGGGCGGACCCTATGATACGAGATCCCCAAAGGTAATTCGCTGCGTGCCAGACAATGGAAGCACGCATGTTTCGTCGTCTCGTGTGCGCATCTTATTCGATGAATACATACAGCTAGAGCGTGGAGAGGACAAGATTATCTACTCACCACCACAACGCATTCCTCCGAAGGCTCAGGTCAACCAAAGACAAGTGATCATCAATTATCTGGATAGTCTCATCCCAAATACGACTTACACGGTCGACTTTAACCGAGCTATCAAAGATTACAACGAGGGTAACTACCTGGATAAGTATGTCTACGCTTTTAGTACTGGAGAGTATCTAGACTCAATGCAGGTATCCGGGCAGGTCCTAGACGCTTATACTCTACAGCCTGTGTCTAATATCATAGCTGGCATTTACACTACTCCACTCCCAGCAGATAGCATAAACGTGCCAATGACACGGATCACCTATACCGATGAGACTGGATCCTTCTCCCTGAAAAACGTACGCAACGGATCCTACTACGCTGTAGCTCTAATCGATATGGATCGTAGCTATAGCTACAGTGCCCCTAATGAAAGTTTTGCTATTACTCCAGACAGCTTCCAGACAGAGGTTTTCCTACGCTCAGCCCTCATACCTGCCACAGACATGACAAGCGAAACCTCTACTAGCACAAACATTCTAGCACTCACAACGGACAGTCTAACCAAGACAACGTCCGACACTCTATTACATAAAGGTGACAGCGTCATGCAGTCAACTATCGATAGTCTCTCACCGTACGTGTACAAACCAGACAACCTTGTCCTCTTACTTAGCAGACCAAAGAGTGACATTGTACGCCTAGATCGGATGTCTAGACGAGACTCAGTATCTCTATTAGCAACCTTTACAGCTCCTCTAGATACCCTACCTAGACTGAATATCTTATCTCCAGACTACCTAGCGACACCCAATAGCTACTACACGGATCTTGCATCCGACCGGAAAAGCGTAGTCTACTGGCTCTCAAATCACGAATCTCTCTCTAGGGATTCTGTCATCGTATCTCTCGCTTACCCAACGACAGACTCCATAGGAAGTCCTATCAATAAGCTTGACACAATAACACTTAGAGCTCCAAAAGTCAAAGCTCACACGCAAGCATCTACGACTCAGACTACATTGTCTACCGATAGTCTCCAAACCTCGAGTGACAGCACCTCTTTATCATCCTCAAAGCTCATACTAGACAAGCTGCAGATTATCTCTCACGAGGGGATTCACAAGGAGACAACTCGCGACTCCTTATGGATTACCTACACGATGCCTATTTTATCTCTGGATACCACACGGATACACCTAACGAAAGTTGTAGACTCCATCTCTCAGCCTGTCCCATACCACCTCCTACGAGATAGCCAGCGGTGCTGTCAATATCTAGTAGACTTTGATAAGGTCCCTGGGACCACCTATAACTTGACCATCGATACCGCTGCCATTGCTGGTCTTTATAGTGGTGTAAGTGCTCCATCAAAGAGGGATCTTAAGATAGCCTCTGCCAACGAACTAGGCTCCTTATCGATCACCCTCTCTGGCTATCCAAAGGAGAGCCCTCTATACATCTTCTTACTAAGCAGTAAGGAGGAAAAACTTGCTATTACACAACCTGACAGCGCAGGCATGGCAACCTTTACGGAGTTAGCCCCAGGGAGCTACTTTCTAAAACTCTTTGTCGACCTCAACGGCAACGGGCTCTGGGACCGGGCTGTCTATCCTTCTACCCCTCCAGAGCCGATCCGCTACCTATCTCATGCTGTCAGTGTGCAGGCCCGCTTCACGACAACGGAGGAGTGGAGCTACGATGCAACACCTCTCTCGAGGCAACGCCCTAAGGAGCTAGACGGGACAGACAAAAATGCATCTGCAGACAATAAATCCGCACCACGCAAGAAGGATCTCAACGAGGAGTACATCCGGCGCATGCGTGATCGATATGGCGTGCGGTGGAATCCGACAGATCGAGAGCGTAGTATGATTGGCATGCCATCACGCAAAGAGGAGAGTGCTGCAATAGCTCGCGGAGAGCTCTCCAAAGCAACCCCAACTAATCGTGAGGAAACCTCGGAAGCTCCAGGAAACAAATAGCCTCTCTCAGTAACCACTCCCGAATCACCAAGAGATAATTACGGAATGCTCAATCGATTATCCCGTAGTAGCCAATTAAGCTTTCCGTAATAAAAAAGCTTTTACTCCCCGATCATCGCCAAAGACTTCGGGAGCAAATTATCCCATTTCGTTGAGAAACGACAGGCATGGCTAGAGCAGACAATTTACCCCAGATAGGGGAGCTCCACCTACCCATACTGCAATTGCCTCTGAGGTTACGATTGCTGCACTTTATCCAGTAGTTCCTGATAATAGCTCCACTCTGGGTCAGCAACCGCCTCAAACTGTAGAGGTAAGAGTGGGAGACCATCTAAGGTCTCCTCCAGTCTGTCAAAAAAAGGTTCGTAAGTCCGACTAACGTACAGCCAGATCTTGCGTCCTGTCTCTAGGATCGTGGCAACAAAGATAGCCATCTTGTCATGCTCCATAGAATGTTGAAGTAATTCATCGACAGACTCTATTTGTATCGCATCTGCCTGTGGGGGCTCCAAACTCCCTCCTCCAAAGGGGTAAATAATCTCGATCACATAGCGAAACTTCCCAGATGCTCTGAACTCTCCCAGTTCATCCCGTACATTAAGAAGAGCCGTATGCCCTAGCTCATCCTCAGTTAAGCCATTAATCCAACTATCAGTTAGTCGCATAGGCTACTTATCACTCTATAGCTCTCCCAGCACATGGCAGCTGGTATACGTGAGATATAATTTCCGTACAACAAGGAGCCCCAAAGGCCCCCGTGTTAAGGCATAAATGGTAATTGGTCGACTCCCCCCACTCCCTATTGGTCATCTGCTTATAACTCTTGCGCCGAGCCCGATCAGTCTGCTCAATACTCTTGATAGCCGCCTCCTCACTGACCTCATCTCTCCTCTGAAGCAATGTATGTACACGCGACGGTACATCAGCATAGAGAAAAACATTGAGGACATCATCCCTATCCCGAAGTATATAGTCCGCACTACGCCCGATGATCACACAAGGATACTCCTCAGCAAGGCGTATGATAAGGTCATTGAGATAACTAGCCACTTGGGGCGTATCGATAAGACTTGTCATGGGCACTGAGATAGGTGCCACATGAGACATAGGGATAAAAACCAAGTCTGACGTAGAGGCATAGTCACTCTGCTCCTCAATATAGTCGGTGGCATAGCCACTCTCATCAGCAATCATCCGGATGAGATCCTTATCATAGTAGGCGATTCCTAGCCGTTCCGCCAGTTGACGTCCTATGACCCTTGCTCCACAACCATATTGTCTACTGATCGTTATAACACGATAAGGCATACTCTATAAGAAGTTTATTACCCTTTACGCAGGTATGTCAGCCCCATCAAATGCAAAAGGGAGTAAGAGCCTGCAGTCGCTTATTACTATCGCATCCTTAGAGCCACAGAGGATCACCTCAAAGGGGCGACCCTGTCTCTTCGCCACCTCGACCATCACTTGACGACATACGCCACAAGGGGAGATTGTCTCAACGCGCTCTCCCTCTGTCTCTGCAACAATTAGTAACTTCTCAACAACTGCATCGGGTCGTTGAGCTCCGACAGCATAGAGGGCTGTACGCTCAGCACATAGAGTCGGGCTAAAAGCGGCATTCTCCTGATTACACCCCATGACAACCTCTCCACTCCTTAGCAACACGGCTGTCCCCACATGAAAGTGACTATACGGTGCATAGGATCTCGTCATAGCTTCCAGAGCTTCCCGTTCTAGGCTTTCGTATACATCAGGCCACTCGGAGCGGGGCAATCGGAGATAGGGAACTTTGCATTCCTCTCTACTCATAATCTTATCGGTATTCTGATTCCAGATTTGAAGGACCTCTTAATAAAAAGCAGCAATGAGAGGACAAGCGCAGCTGTACTACTATAATGTAAAGCTAAGCTAGTCCTCTCATGGGTTACGACACGATCATTAGATTGTTGCCATACTCTCACAGCTCACCTGAGGGGCTATGCGCCCGATAAGCCCGGCTAAGACCTTCCCTGGACCTAACTCGATAAATTGCGTAGCACCATCTGCGACCATCGCTTCGACACTCTTTGTCCACCGTACGGGAGCCGTGAGCTGTGCAATCAGATTAGACTTAATCTCATCTACTGATGTATGAGGCCGAGCGTCGACATTTTGATAAATAGGACAGGTAGGTGTAGCAAATACCGTCGTCTCAATGGCGCGTTGCAAACGCTCCTGAGCTGGCTTCATCAGGGGAGAGTGGAAGGCTCCGCCCACCTTAAGTGGTAAAGCTCGCTTGGCTCCAGCAGTTTTAAGTAGATCACAAGCCCGTGCTATACCCGTCATCGTACCGGAAATGACCACCTGACCAGCACAATTATAGTTAGCAGGTACAACTATCTCATCCGAGATGCTTCGACAGATCTCCTCGATCTTAGCATCATCTAGTCCAATGATTGCAGCCATTGTAGAAGGGTTCTCATCGCAAGCTGCCTGCATAGCTAAAGCTCTCTCAGAGACTAACCGAAGGGCATCGGCGAAACTCAAAGCTCGACTTGCAACCAATGCTGAGAACTCCCCTAGTGAGTGACCCGCAACCATATCAGGAGCAAATCTGTCTCCAAGAGCGACTGTCATAGAGACTGAGTGGAGGAAAACCGCAGGCTGAGTGACCTTTGTTTGCTTGAGATCCTCTTCCGTCCCCTCAAACATTGTCTTTGTTAAGGGGAATCCTAGTACGTCATCTGCCTCAGCAAAGAGCTTGCGGACATCCTCGCTCTTGTCATAGATCTCTCGCCCCATACCAACGAATTGAGCTCCTTGACCGGGAAACACAAAAGCTTTTTTCATATTCTTGTCAAATTATATTAGTTCTAGTGCGCGAACGAGCATGCGATAAGTACGCTCGACAGAGGGGATATTCACACGCTCATCGGGCGAGTGTGGATGCTGTATCTCGGGACCGAAAGAGATCATATCCATCTCCGGCATCACCCCCTGTATGATGCCGCACTCCAATCCTGCATGCATTACTTTAATTGCAGGAGCCTTCCCATACACCTCCTCAGCAGCCTGACACATCACTTTCATAATGTGCGAGTCAGCATTGGGCTGCCATCCTGTGTAAGATGCATCGAACTCGACCCGTGCCCCCATCAACAAGAAACAACTTTCTATACTCGATGCAACCCACATCTTGCGAGAATCACTAGAGGATCTGACGAGAAAGCGGACTAAAATACGCCCATCTCCAGCACAAACCTGTGCAAGATTGGACGAAGACTCTACAGTATCGGGGAACTCTGAGAGCATGGAAATGACTCCATTCTGACAAGCATTCAAAGCATGTATTAATGCATCTTGTATCTCACTGGGTAAGATCGTATCAGGTCGGTCACAACGCTCCAAGGAAACTGTAATATGATCTTCAATCCCTGTAAACTCCTTATTAAATAGTTCCTCAAAATCTGAAACAAGCTCCCAAAGAGCCTCCGTATCATCCTCTTTGAGAGACAGCAGAGCAACGGCTTCACGAGGGATTGCATTGCGCATATTCCCCCCATCTATCTGAGCAACGAGTGCACCACACTGGGATACCGCCTCTTTAAGAACACGAGCCATTAGTTTATTAGCATTGGCACGACCAAGGTGTATGTCTACACCGCTATGCCCACCTTTAAGCCCCCGGATCATAAGGCGTACCCCTACCTCATCCTCATCAGGGTGATGGTCATCTTGGTACTCTAGTGAGACATTGACATCTATACCACCGGCACAACCCACGAAAAGATCTCCCTCGACCTCTGAGTCTATATTGAGAAGTATATCCCCCTTGATAAAACCAGGCTGTAGTCCATTGGCTCCAACCATCCCTACCTCCTCGTCAATCGTAAAGAGAGCCTCGAGGGGACCATGCTTGAGCGTATTGTCAGCAAGAATAGCTAAAGAGATCGCAACCCCCATACCATTGTCAGCTCCGAGAGTCGTACCATCTGCTGTGATCCAGTCACCTTCTTGTAGTGTTTGGATAGGGTCTGTCTCAAAGTTGTGTACCTTGTCGGAGTTTTTTTGAGGTACCATGTCTAGATGTCCCTGTAATGTCGCTACAGGGCGCTCCTCTAGCCCTGGAGACGCTGGCTTACGGATTAGGATATTTCCTATAGCATCTACATGGGTCTCCAGACCTAGGCGTCTCCCCTCTGCAGCAACATACTCCCCAACAGCCTTACAATGTCCAGTGGGGCGGGGGATCTGTGTAAGATCATAAAAGTAGCTCCACAGGGTGGAGGGCAAGAGCTTTTGGTAATCAGCTTTGTTCATCATAGCTTTTTCTCTTTATGGTTTGGACACCCTCCTGTGAAGAGGGCACACGTTTATAGTGTCTATTAACAATCGGTAGGACAAATATAGCAATAATCCCGACAACAATCGTCCACAGAGTCTGTACAGTATGGACGATCAGGGCAAAATTACCGGCATCTGCAGCTGTCACTCCAAACGCAGAGAGCGAAATAATCACTGCATAATGCCACGGTCCTACACCAGCCGGAGTCGGAATGGCAACCATCAATGTCGAAAGAACAAATGAGGTAAAGATGACCTTATGGCTTAAATGTGCCGTAAAGTCAAAAGCCCAAAAGGCTATGTAGAAGTGATAATAATAAGCTCCCCATAGTAACATCGTGAGTAGGAGAAACTCTACCCATGCACGCCATCCTCGAAGTGTCGAGGCTGCCCTCAGGATTGCCCGCACCTTACCTTGGAGTCGCATCATAAAGGTCCGCTCCCTCATTCGATAGAACACCAGACCTATGACAATGAGGACTCCCACAGCTATCGACCAGGCAGCTGCATAATCTGACGAAAAGAGATGGCTTAGACCACTATCCAGAGTAACCCCTTGGTCTGCTAAAATATGCACTAGAGTCTCCGATGATGACAGCATAACTATCACAAGCAAGACCAATACGACGCACATATCCGACAGACGATCTATCAGTAGAGTCCCCACCGTAGCTGAGAACGCGTAGTCCTCCCTCTGCTTCATCTCTGTACATCGCCACACCTCCCCTGCTCGAGGTATAGCAAGGCTAACGGCGTAGCTCCCCACCGTAATCAGTATCGGATTGATAGGTCGCGCCCCCGGAGTGTAAAGAGGGTGCATTAGACGTCCCCAGCGATAGCCCCGCAAAGCATTTCCTAAGAGCCCCATAGGCAGTGATAGCAACAGGTACTCATAGCGCACACCATGCCGTAACAATCGGAGTGTATTCGTTAGCTCTAGGTGACGGTATAGGTAAAACAATATTGCCAAGCCTATTAGGAGGGGCAGAAAATTCTTTACCCACCATTGCCAAGGATGTCGTAGTACTTTACGTTCCAAACGCACAAATTTGGTTGTCCCCAATTATTAATTGGTATATTATACTGTATTGCCCAATTAGAGGACAACAAACGAGCAATAATCGTAATAAGAAAAGAGAAACAGTTGGAGTGCTGAAGTGACGCAAAGATAGGAAGAAAATCATCGTCATGCAATAGAACTATAGGTGCTTTTGGCTATATAGCTTCGGATATGATCGTACAATACCAGGAGTTTCCATCCATAGACTTTGACGTATGGTCTTCGCTCGTCTTTTCTCTAAGTGAGTCCCAGAGCTTGACCACTTTGGAGATCCATGGCCCGGCACTTCTACGAGGAGACAACAATACACTACGGGGGAATAAATCCCCTTACCTGTAAGGGATGGTGTATCCTGTGGAATTTGCACACACTCTCTTGTCCTGTGTTTTATTATTCCCGTCTCACTATCATGTGCCCCCTTAAATCTCTGTACGTTAGCGAGTGGTGCTGTCGAAGGAATATCACTACCTTTGTCCCGGATGCTGTAGCGATGTGGACGACTATACTAACAATCCTCTACACACTCTTTGTATTAGGGGTCGTAATTGTAATCTTGACGGGAAGTGAAGACATCTATCGGATGTTTTCATGGCTGATGGTCGTGCTCTTTTTGCCAGTCATAGGGATCATACTCTACCTGCTCTTCGGACGCCCGGCTGCCTCTATGCGATTGATCGCAAAAGGATTCTTAAGAGAAATAAATCGTATGCCAGCACAGCATACTAACGAGCACTTACATCATACTATACTAGAGGATCCATATTATGGCTCACTCGGTAGGCTCCTCTACAAGAGTGATGGTCGCACCATCCTGGCTGCCTCTTCCATGGAAGTCTTCACGATGGCAGAGGACAAGTATAGAAAACTTTTTGATGACATCAGATCTGCTCGACACGAAATCCATATAATGTATTACATTATAGCGTCAGACGCACTAGGCGCGATGTTTCGCGATCTGCTCGTTTGTAAAGCAGAGGAGGGCATCAAGGTACGTGTTATATATGATGGTCTGGGATCTTTCTGGAGCGACGTCAAAGGGTTCTGGCGTCCACTCAGGCGGGCTGGAGGGGAAGTTCATGCTTTTCTGCCAGTACGACTACCATTTGTAGATCTTCGTATCAATTACCGAAACCACCGTAAGGTAGTCGTAATCGACCAGCATATTGGTTATCTAGGGGGCATGAATGTAGCTTTATACTATGCAAAGGGGAATCAACTTGGCGATTGGAGGGATACACATTTCAGGATCGAGGGAAGTGCCGTTGCAGGGTTGCAACGCATCTTTTTAGTTGACTGGGCTGTCGCTCTACATCAGCGGTTTGATCCAGCACCCTATTTCGCCCACATCGATCGAGGAGCCTCTTATAAAGACCCTATAGCGATCCAATTTCTTACAAATGGACCTCAAGTGCATTGGCAGACGCTTGAGCAGGCTCTTGTGAGAGCTTGCGCGATAGCGCAGAAGGAGATCCTGATACAGACACCATACTTCCTCCCCCCAGCAGGATTATTAATGAGTTTGTGTAGTGCAGCTCTGCGTGGGGTGCATGTCTGCCTGATGCTTCCGGAGCGAAATGACTCCCTCCTGGCACAGTATGCCTCAGAATCTTATCTGACGCAGTTGTTAGAAGCCGGCGTCCAGGTGAGGCGCTATTCCGGAGGATTCTTACATGCTAAGCTACTTCTCATAGATCGGTGTATGGCGGGAATAGGAAGTGCAAATATGGATTTTCGTAGCCTGGAGATCAATCTGGAGGTGATGGCGTTTGTCTATGACAAGGAGGTGTCGAGGGTACTTAGTCAGACTTTTGAGGATGATCTCAAGAAGTGTCACCAGCTATCTTTAGGGGAGTGGGAAGGTCGCTCTTTATGGCGACGATCCGCCGAAGCTATTGCCCGCCTATTCTCACCTCTCCTCTAGGTCTTTTAAGGTCAAAAAAAGCCGCACTGCGGATTGAGAAAAACTCCGAAGAACATACAAGTTTTGAGCATCTACCACTGTCTGAAGTCCACTGGAGCACAAAGCTCACACACCCACGAGGAGTCTGCCGAGGCCGGTCATAAAGTGTCTAGAATGATCTCGGAATAATCTGCTAAAAATTGAAGAGTTTTCGCATCGATCAGTGCGGCTATGAGTCTAAGCCTTCATGTAACTAAGATCACCTTGGTACGACAAATGTAAATCAATAATCTGATTCCTGCAAATTTTAGGGGACAATACTCGGGAGGATTTGTAGTCACATCCATATATAAGCTCTTTTGCGTAAAGGTTGCATCCCAGCCGGCTCAACAAACCTTTGCAAAGTTATACTCTCTACTCCCACACGAGAGGGAGAGGGATCTCTTCGAGAGTTTTATCCTAGCCCTAGGACTATCCTAGGAAAGACTCTGAAAGCTCAGCAGCTCCTACTTACAAACGTCACAATTCCAGCCATGATAGCAAGAGGATACGTCTATAGATACTTCCCTGAGACACATCCTCTCGCTGAGTTATTTACCTATCCTCTCTGGGGTGATAAACTACTTGTGAACCTTAATAATTTGACTAGGCTGATTTGGTCCGTCTAGGATGATTAGGTAGCTCCCAGAGGGTAACCCCGTATAGTCTAGGCGTGCACTGCCATAAAGGAGAGGTGACTCCACGAGGGTACGGAGTATTGTGTCTACAATTCGGACGACATGATAGTCTGAGCTTACATTGCTCAAGGACCAGGAGCTACCATCGGTAGTCAGCCCTATCTGAGGCTCAGAGATTGCATCAACAGCTGTATCCTCTGAAATTTTGAAGTCACGCCAAATGATCGACTGTTCATAGGCAGCCTTGCTACCCTTAGGGACAATAAGCTGGCACTGATCCCTGTCTACTCCCTCAAAGGGATCACTCTCTACACTACATTCAGGAGGTGTTGAGGTGAGCAAGGTGAGTCGCTTGAGGCCATTACATCCTCCAAAGGGAGTACGCCCTAATAGGGCAAATTGTTTGGGGAAGGTGATCCCCGCTAGCCCTTTAGCATACCAGAATGCAAAGTCGTCAATGCTACGTGTTGCATCGGGCAGTCTGAGAGTTGTCTCTGTACGTCCAGCGGGGTAGGCATAAAGTATAGAGAGATCCTTGTTGTAGAGGACTCCATCGTATGTGGTAAAAGAACTATTGTCAACACTTACTTTAAACTCTCTAAGCTTCAAGCATCCCAAAAAAGGATTCTCTTCCAGCTGTGGCTTTGAGTCGTTGAGATCCACCTGTTCTAGTCCCATGGACTCTGCAAAAGCTGCATATTTGATCCTTTTCAGGGAGTTGGGTAGAGAGAGTTGCTTAAGGGCGTGGCAGTGCCAGAAGGCCTTATCACCGATGCTCTCCAGCCCCGATCCAAACTTTATGGAGCCTATGGCTTCGCACTCGAGGAAAGCCTCAGGATCAATCTCCTTAAGGCTATTGGGTAAAACGAGCTGCTTGAGACGCCGACAGTTCTTAAAAGCTCCGGGGCCAATTGTAACCAGCCCCTCTGAAAAGCGTACCGTGTGTAGCGCACTATCGTCCTGAAATGCCGTCTCTGCAATCTCCTCAACATCTGCAGGTATTATCATCTCCTCCAGGGCACGACATCCCTCAAAGCATGAGGCGGAGATTCGCTTGATCCCCCTAGGGATAGAGATCGTTTGTAACGCTTCGGCCCCTAGGAAGGCTTCAGCCTCAAAGGACTCCATTCGCTCCGGCAGGCTGACTTGTGTCAGGCTAGTTGCATTGTCAAAGAGGCGCTTATTAAGCACCTTGACACCCTCTGGGATCGTTACCTCCTTGAGTTTAGCACAGTAGGTAAAAGCGTATCCTCCGAGATACTCTAGATCGTGAGGCAGTGTGATTGTCTCTAAGGCGTTACAGACTCCAAAGGCGGTACTGTTGATACGTGTTACCTTGTCTGGTATTATTAGCTTGCTTAGGTTGATACACTTCCAAAAGGCTCCGACACCTACCTCCCGAATATTATTCGGCAACACGAGCTGCTCGATAGAGGAGCAGTGGTAAAAGAGTTTGTCTGGGAGTAGCGTCTCTTGCCCCTCCTCTACAATATACTCCTTCATGCTGCCTCCATCATCGACTCTGATGTAGTAGACTCCACCCGGTACGATTCGAGCCTCCGATAGATCCAGTTTGCGTATGCGCTCATGAGGTCTTTCGGCTGCATATTCATCCGATCCGCAGAATTGTCGTATCACGCGCAGATCGCTGCCGTCCAGCTCTCCCTTAATCTTAATCGAGGTTGCAGACTCCCACATCTCTATGGGGCCATCCTCCTGAAGGTGTCCTGCAACATTGGTGTAGACCACATCAAAATCCTTATCTCCACCACCAGCACAGCCAGATGCATCACCCTCCAGAGAGACGATCCAACCTTTTTGCTTTGCTATACTGGTATTGCTTGTCGGAGCGTCTTTAGCATTATTAAAGAGATAGCACCCTCCGAGTTCATTTTTCTGATCCTCGTCTCGACGCTCTCGGAGAGAGCTGTAGAGAGCATTCAGAGCACAGGCATCAAGAGAAGTGCTATCTACCTTGACGAGGTAAAGATTGTGGGCATTAGGAAGTATAAGAGAAGTGATGGGATTACCACTTGCGGTGAGACTCTTTAGCGCATACAGCCGAGTCACGGAGGAGAGGTCTCTAATCTGATTATTATAGCAAGAGAGAGACTCTAGCCCATAAGTGGATGAGAGGTCTAGGGTGATCAGCTCATTGTCTCCACAATTCAGAGTCTTGAGTCTTGATAGCTGATCGAGTCCTGGGATCTTCTGAAGTCCACATTGGCTTATATCTAGTGTCTGGATGGCAGGAGAGAGGAGTATCTCTTGGAGGGATGCATTGACCGAGCAGTCAAGCGATGTGAGTGCGTAGCAGTGAGTGAAATCTATCCGCTTGAGTTGATTTGCATAGCAGGCTACATCCTTTAGATGTGACATCCCGGAGCACTTAAGCTCTGTGAGCTTATTGTTATTGCACATCAGCTCCTGAAGGTTTGCACAGTCGGTGAGATCTAGCTGTGTAAGGTTACAACCTTGGCAGTCTAACAGCTTGAGCTTGCTCAGCCCCCCGAGAGTTAATTTGGAGAGAGACTCACTATAGCTCACGAGGAGAGTCTCCAGAAGAGGCGACCCTGATAGATCTAGCTCCGTAAGTCCTATATAAGGTATGATGAAGGTCTGTAATTTGCTCGGAGATGGCAGCGTGAGTTGCGAGATCATTCCCATGAAGCTCTTACCAGCCATCAGGTAGGTCAGCTCTAGATTGTGCGACAGGTCTAGCTGCGTCAAACCGAGCTCTGCAAGGTTGAGATGCTCTAGGCGGGGCATACCACTGAGGTCTACCGAAGAGATAAAGGGGCAAGCCTCTAGCACCAACTTCCTAAGCTGGGGAGCTTCCTTGGGGAGAGTCAGTGCGCGCAGTTTATTATTATTAGTGCAGATGACACTGTCCAGTTGAGTACAGTGCGATAGGTCAAGCGAGACTATGGGAGAGTCTTGTAGCATGATAAAGCGTAGCGCTGAGCTTTCTGTGAGGTTTAACTCGGTGTGGAAGTTCTTGCGAGAGATGAGATTTGTCAGCTGTGGCATCCCAGACACGTCGAGCTTGAGAAGGTTATTGCCGGAGCACTCTAGTACAGCTAGATCACCCTCGATGGTTAGCGTGCGGTCTACTATTCGGCTCTTGATGGTCGTAGCCTTACCTTTATAGAGATCTTTGGTCTCAGAGCTACCATTACCCCAGAGCAACTTGACCGAGCCATCTTGGGTACCCATAAGTAGGAGTTGGTACTCCGATCCGACCTTACCCGCAAAGGTCATAGAGATACGCCCTCCCTGAGCAAAACTCGAGAAGGCTCCCACTCCAGTACATAGGAGTACGGCTAGGAGAGTTATGAAATGTGTAAATAGTCTATTCATATATCTTATTGCTTAGTGTTGATTTGCTTCTACATCCTTGTCCACAGCTTTAAGAGTCTCCATAGATAGGCTCCGGTCTTTCTAGTTGTGGACGCAAACAAATATACTCTTTTTTGGACACTCCTACACATCTCGATATTTCTCATCGTTCGATCTGGAATATCTCATCGAAGGCATCATAAGTCTGGTGTGGCTTAGAGAGTGATTTAGGAGCTCTCGCATCTTAACTTAAGGGATTATAAGAAAAAGCTGGGGACTTACAGACCCGCTGTTAGGGAAAATCCAAACGGCAGGCCACCGTCGTTTACACTTCCCCCACGAGAACGTCGAGCCAATGATATTAGAGTGATGAAAAAAGATTCCAGAGTAAAGACCTCGTTATTCAGGAATAGACATTCGGTCATCCAGGAGTAATTAATCTGCAGTACCGGAATAAAAGATTAATCTTTTCGGGATCTGAGGAGTAGCAATTACTGAGTAAAGCATTTGCAGATTAGGCTCAAAAAAAAGCGAGCATAGCACGTGTGCTATGCTCGCTGTAGGCGGTAAGCCCCGTCAGAGACGACCTACTGATCAGTCCCCCTGACAAAAGCTTGCTGTGAGATGCCTCTGCTCACATGATTCCTATCGGATGATTACAGGACGTAAGACTAGATCCCCTTCAGGAGAAGTAATGCGAGCGACATAGCTACCTGCAGGAAGCTGCGCTACTGCGACTGTCGTAGTCTCGCTCTCTACCTTTGTAGTAGAAACTAATGTACCGTCGATCGTGAAAAGCTCGAACGTGCTACCAACACGAGTCTGGACAGTAAGGGACTCCGTGGCGGGATTAGGATACAAAGATGTCTGAACGGAGAATGACGGAGCCTCCACATCAGTTGTCCCATCCATCGTCACGCGGAGCTGATCTACCTGAATAGCGCTGCTACCGTTAACGACAGGGACGAGAGTGAGTAGGATTGTCTCTCCCTTGTAAGCAGATAGATCTGCAGAGATTTTTGTCCACCCCTTTTCTTTTGGCTTCTGTGGAGCTAATAGCTCTACACCATTAGCGTCTCCGAGCTTTGAGACCATAACCTTGAGCTCATCGTCCTTAGTAGCTTGGAAGGCTGTTGTAATGTAGCATGAGAACTTAGGAGACTTCGCATCAGCAGGTATAACGAGAGGTGCGGAGAGTAGCTCATTTTTAGGATTAATCTCCGATCCGCTAAATTGACCATTTCGGAACGATGTGGGGAAGAACTTACCAAAAGAGATGAGACAATCCTCACTCTGCTCAGCACCAGCCTTGGTCCCTGGATTAGAGAAAGACAGTCCGAGGCGCTCCATAAGTCCTCTACCCATATATGAGTCAAAGCTAAATCCGTCACCATCATGATCTAAAGCACGCCAACCCTTGTCGAGCTTGTCCTTGACATCCATGCCACAGAAGAAGGGATACTGAGTGATAGGATTAGAGACCGTAACGGTAACGGAGTGAGTCACCGCACCGTTTTTATTTGCTACTGTAACCTTGATCTCATAGGATCCGACCTTATTGGCTGTGATATTATACTTTTGGTCATTGACCTTTGTCAGGGTTATGCCTTCGGGAGCTTCCCACTTGACAGAAGTAATGGGAGCGACAGTCGCACAAGACATTGTGAGGGCAAAGGTCTCTCCTGAGTACATATCAGTTACACCTGAGACGCGAATCGATTTAGGCTTATCCCCTTCGGTCATGAAGAGATTCAGTAGCTCGGCAAACTTCTTGAAGTCAGTGTCATTAGTCTGTACCTCCTCACGGCACTCAATATACTTGTTGCCAGGTCCGACAAGGTACAATGTGGGGAAGCCTTTTATTGGTAGACCCAGTACATTTGCTAAACGCGTATCAGCAAAGACAGGATAAGGGACAGGTTTACCATCCGAACCCATCGTCCAGTTGCCCATTGTACCGGGACCATTACCTCTGATCTTGTCGGGCGTTGAACTACCATCTGCGCCTATCCAAAAGATCTCAATCTGATTCGTACCGTTAGGACCAAATTTGGCATAAAGAGCTTCTAGAAATCCGCCCGTATGTAGCCGCCAGCAGGGACCACACCAGACCGCAGAGAAGTCCATCATGATAGCCTTGCCCGACTTGAGGATGGCATCGACATCATATTCATTGCCATTGAGATCCTTGGCGACATACACAGAAGACTTAAGCATGGCTGGTTCCGAAGCTCGTAACTCTGAGACTTCGTGAAGCTGAGAAGCCTCTTGAAGTTGTAGGCCTGATGCTACGAACTGCTGTGCCGTAGCATCGACCCTAGGTAAGAGCATTCCAGCAAAAGCTGCAATGCCTACGGTTAGTTGAGTAAATACTTTATTCATAGATTTGTAGTTATAGTGTTGATTATATTCGTTTTGCTTAGTATCTCTTCATTTAATCTATCTGAGGGGAGCTTTAGTTACTTCGTAGACCTCTCCCGTCTTGTGATCGTAGAGAATAGCTACGACAGAGCAATGCTCGGGCTGTACAATATCTCGCTCGATGGAGCCTGTATGGTCATAACCCTTGCCTAGCTGGTAGGGGACCCCGTCTAACCCATTGAGAGCTTGGCGGAATATATGGTCATGCTTATACTCTTTGTTCATCCCTTTTCGTAGATGCTGAGGCGCGATGATCTGATCTTCAATGAGCCATAGCTGTATATAGAGCTCGTGCGTCTGAAGTGTGGCAGCCAGGTCTGCGGGTAGATCTAGTGCGGTCACCTCACAGTGGGTCTTAACCTTACGATCACTTTCAGAAACTCTTAGATGGATCTGATAGAGTTGTGGCAGCTCACGCACAGCCAGCATTTCTGCTGCCCATTTAGTCGTCATAGGAGTAAATGTCTTACCTCCATTACTAGTCAGGGCACGACGATTGAAGGTAGCTATAGGTAACGACCCTCCCGCTTGCAAGCGATCTAGATATGTGGCAGCGTCTGCATGGTAAAGTCCCATGGGGTCTTCCTTAGGCTGCGTGCCGATGGCAGAGTTATTTCCATGGAGTGCCACGATAACCACTTTGTCCTTATGAGCAGCAGCAGCTTCAGAGATTCTCCTTGCGGCCACTGGGCAGTTGACACATCCTACCCCGCTGAAGTCCTCAATCAGGACTGATCTACCCTTAGCGGTTTCCACCTCATTGGGAATCAGTCGCTCACTCTCGGGGATAGGCTTACAAGAGACTAAAAGCACTGCAAAGAGTGTGGGGAGTACAATAATGTGAGGTATAGAGTATTTCATCTTTATCGTATTGAGAAATGTGTGAAGATCTAGGGCTAGAATGAGCCGTTGTAACTTAGGTAGATTCCTTTAGTCTCAGGCATGTAGCGACATACTCCTCCTGAGCAATTGATCCCCGCCCGAGTGCGTCCGTAGCCCAGCTGTAAGCGGTGATTGCCCGTTGCATAAGTTAGGGAGCCCATGTAATAGTGCTCCTTGGTTGTGGAGATGTTATATTGATCAGATAAAGAGATTACCCACTTGGGGGCGACAGATAGCTCGGCGAGAGCAAAGAGCCAGCTACCCTCAGCTTGACGACTGTATAGAAATTGTAGCTCGGTGCGCAGCATGTAGCGCGGTGTGAGCTTGAACTTACTGTCAAGGACGAAAATATTACTATAGACGAGAGGGTTATTAATAGCATGTCCCTCGACCACCAGCTGATTGTATATCTGATTATAATACTCCAAGGTTAGGGAAACCGTACGAGAGAGCTTTTTGCTCAGCTCAAAGTTTAGGTCTGAGTAGTAGAGTTGTCCCATTCCAAAGAATGGATGGCGATAGCCATCCGTACCATAGAGTTTGCTCTCAGGGGCATCTAGAGGCAGTCGCTCCGTCCCAATACTTTCGAGGCCACGCACATGCGCATAGTTGATACGTACTCCCGTACCATACTTACCTCCCAGGAGTGTACCTCTAGGGATGGAGTAACAGAAGTCTCCTTGCAGGGCCCACTCTCCTCTTGGCTGTGTAGCGTAAGGGTAGAGAGCTGCAAGAGTATAAGTATGATTTGCTGTAAATGCAGGAAGATGATTGATGTGTAGTGGAGTACCGACAGAGGAGCGTGCTGAGAGGAAGTTGAAGTTTTCACTCCGCTTCGCCTGTAGTAGGAAACTCAACCCTCGCCGTGAGTAGGAGGTCGAGAGCATGGTTACTGATCCTGGAGAGTAGATGTAGTGGTTACTCGCTGTGGGGTCACTACTCTTATAGGCATACTCTCCGTTAAGCACCCATCCTCCGAGGGCAAATTTAGCTCGTACTCCAAAAGCATTTACCAGTCTAGGCAGGTTTAAGCGCATCGGTTGTGTTGTACCAGCTGGGGGCCCCACGGGGATAATCTCGTCTCCCTCTATCTTATTAACGTAAGATCCTCCCAATGTAAGGGTCATCTGTTTGTCTATCATAGAGGGGACCCACTGATGAATCGCTAATTCCCCGTCTCCACCCGATATGTAACCGCGCTCCTTAGCAAAGAGACGGTACGTACGATCAAAGTAATTACGCTGCTGACCAACAAAACCCTTAATACGCACACCCTCGTAGGGGGTGAGGGAGGCATGTACCCCTCTGACGGCATTGTCGATCCCCAGTGTACGCTCCTCATAACTGCGGAAGAGGATACCCGATCCAAACTGGTCGTAGAAGTCTCCTAGTGTGATCTCCCCCAGCTTACCAATGAACCCCTTAAAGTGCATATGCGGTATGCCTCGCCCCCTCTCTGGCTCATGACCAGGAATTGGGCTGAGCAAGTCTTCATAGCGTACGCCTAGCTCGATGTAGTTGTTACGTAGCGAGCCCATGACGTAGCTATTTCCCATCCAAGACTTGTACCCATTGGCTTTACTGTCTAATGAGAAAAGCATATCGCTCTGAACGCTAAAGGCGGCCGAGAGCTTCTCCCACGGCTTCCACTCATACTCACTCTCACTCGTACTCTGGGCAGAGAGTATGGAGCAGCTGACTGCAGTGATTAAAAAAAAGCGCCCGAAGTGCTGCGTAAGACGTCTCATCTGTTGCATATGGTATAGGGGGTATAAAAGGAAGTAAGGTCGAGTCCTCCTAGGAGTGTTACCTATTCTCAAATTACTCTCCGGAGGTCTCCAAGAGCTCGCGCACCTTGGCGATAAGCTCTTGCTCACCGCCCTCAGAGTAGCCGCTATGTGTATAAGCTACTCGACCCCGGCCATCGATGATAAAGACGTGGGGGATTATATTGACATTCATCGCCCGCTTGAAGTCTCCATTAGGGTCCAGTAATACCTCATATTCAAAGCCTAGGGCATCAACGAGAGGCTTGACTCGATCAGCATTTTGCCCCTCATCAATTGAGATAGCTACGAGCTTAACGCCTGTCTCCTCTTGCCAATCGAGATACTCCTCGTGGATCGCCTTGAGCTCACGCAAGCAAGGCTTGCACCATGTAGCAAAGAAGGAGAGGATAAATGGCTTCCCGTCGTTACTTAGTTCACTCGTATTAACCTCATTGTTTTGAAGGTCTTTGAGCTTGACTTGTGGTAGCTGTGCTTGTGCTAGGGTAACCACAATGAGGGTGAGTAGTATAGATAGTAAATGCTTCATGACTGTGTATCTGTACCTAATTAGTTGGATTAGTGTAATGTGTATAGGTCGTTATTTGACAGTAATAGCTAGATTGATAGTCCACTTAAGGGCCTCACTGCCGTCATCGGGCTTGAGATCGATAACAAGGCGGTTCTTGTAGATACCTCCAGAGGTCTTGGACACATCGATATGTGTGCTGATAGATGTACGATCTCCCTTTGGCTTTTCATCTGCTTCCTCCTCATCAGCAACTAGAGAGACGTCTTCTGTATGAGTAGTCTTATTCTCCAGTGGAGTACACGACTCACCTATACATACACGACCGGATACAGCCTCATCAAAGGTGTAGCTCAGATTATATTTTGACGTCTTTAGTACGCTAAAGGAGAGTTGTAAGTCATAAGACGAAGCATCATCCTGAGATACCGTAGCGACGTAGTCTATTGAGCTTCCCGAAGGATACTTCTTTTTATCTAGCTCATTGTATAGAGATACATTACCAGCCTTGATGACAGTTACGGTGCAAATAGCCTTTTTATCACCAGCCTGAGCAATTATTTTTGCTGCCCCAGGGGCAAGAGCCTTGACTAGACCTACCTCAGAGACAGATGCTATAGATGCGTTGTCAGTTGAATAGGTCACCTTAGCGTCTGCAGGCGTTGTCGTGGCTGTAAGTTGCAGCGTCCCTCCTTGCGGTATAGTCGCAGAGGTCTGAGAGAGTGTTAGGGCAGAGACTTCAGTCTTAGGGTCCTTATCCTTCAGAGAGTCTGGACCGCATGACGTTAGGAGGGTTAGCGCTATGAGAGAGAGTACGGTAATGATATAGGATGCTTTCATCTGAGTTGTTGGTTAAGAGCTTAAAAACTCGTTTGGGTTATTTTGATCCAAGCTCGTCCTGCAATAGCTAAAAATGATTACAGTCTAAGATTGTGGTCCTCAAAGATAGCAAATAGATATTAAATAGCAAAATCATGACTCACAGGCATCTCGGGTCGAAACCGTTTAGAGCGAGTAATCGCCACGCACAATGGCTCGGGACTCTCTCGGCAATCAACCCCTTCATAAAAGTAGGAAAGACGCTCAAACGACGAACCTCTTTTTACCCTTTGACGGATAAAAATAAAGGGATCCTCAAGAGACGTAACATGCCTTTTACGGAGATCTCCTTTTGGCTTCCCGGAGAGGACGTTTGAGATCTCCGTAAAGCTCTTTCCTCTACTCCATGAATATGGATTCATAATCTCGGAAGTAATAAAATCGCCCGCTTGATACCACTCCGATTATTTTGATCCTAAACGACGGCGAGCCTCCTCTGGGATAAAGATCTTTACCACATTGCGGAGATTCTCTTTTTTAATACCTTTATGCACCAGCCTCTGATCTATAAACTATCTTAACTAAATAAATATGACACACAGAGCCACCTTACAAACCTTCCTTTTCCTACTCCTATGCTTGCTTTATGGACCTCTTAGCTCCTCAGCCCAAGCTCCCTCAGCAACTCTTATCGACTGGGATGTGACAAATACAGCGAACAGCTCATCGGGGATCCCCTCGGACGAAGTTATATCACTACGCTTCACTGCGGACGGGAAGATGTGGATAAGCACTAACATCGCCTTTGCCAGTTACGATGGCTCCAAGTGGCATACCTATGGTACCGACGACGGCTTCTCCTGGGGGGGAGGTCGCATGGGTCGGATCTATGTAGACAGGCAACAAAATGTATGGCTAACCTCTGATGAATCAGGGTTAGCAAAGGTCGATCCCTCTGGGGCATTCACCCTATACATGCCTAAAGAGGATAGTGATCAGGGTATCGCCAGCGATCTAGTCCTAGACATTGTACAGGATAATCAGAATGGGTATTATATCTCAAATTGGGTCCAGTTTGGGACGGCTCTCTCTTACCTGGCATCTAATGGTGTCTGGACTCATTACAAATACGATGTCATAGGGAGCAATCCCTATGACAAGTTGCTTTGTCTCGCCTATGACATGGAGCGAGGAGTACTCTATGGGGGTACGCTCTTTTCGGGGGTCATGTATTTTGATGGCACAAAGTTCGTCCCACTGACGGAGGATTATCAGACCTCCGTTAGTGAACTGGCCATCTCGGGAGACACTCTCTACGCGGCGACAGACCTGGGATTGATGCGCATTGATCTTGTGAATAAAACATTTGTCTCTATGCTGACCACCGCAGATGGACTAGCAGACAACTTTTCTACATCTGTAGCAATAGATGATTCGGGTACGATATGGGTAGGATCTGAGGGTGCTGGCGTAACTCGCCTATGCCAAGGCAAGACTACCATATACAATACAACTAATGGTCTCTCATCTAATGATGTCTATGCCATCGCCTTCTCACCAAAGAATAAACGCCCATATCTGGCGACTCGCTTCGGCGGAGTATGCTATCAAGAGGGTGATGATATTTGGAGATATATGGGCTCCAATGGCTTAGCTAGCAATAGTGTCAATGAGATGCTCCTCACTGGTGCGGAGCGATGGTACGCCACCTCTGCCGGGGTATCGCACTTCGACGGCAAGCTGTGGCATAATCACAAACTACAATTAGAGGATAACAAAGGATTAGCTCGAGATTATGTCTCCAGGATCCTGAAGGATAATCAACCCAACAAGAAGTCTCTATGGGTCTCTGGCTACGGAGGCGTTGCTGAGTATAATCAAAGTCAAGAACAGTGGAAATACTATCCATACAGAGTCTCCCGAAAGAATAAAGAAGGACTAGAGGAGATCCATGCTCCTCAACTAGCGATGATGCAGTCGAGTAAGGGAGAATACTGGGTGACAACTTTTGGAGAGCGTCTTGGCTTCGCTTCTTTTAATCCAGAGGATAGTAGTTATATATTTTACAATGATACGAATCTATCGGTATTGCCTGCCGGCTGCAACTCTTTCTTCACAGCCGTAGAGGCTCCTGACGAGACAATATGGTTTTGCTCCGTCGACGGCGTGCTGCTACGTGATAAGGAAGGGCGATATCGCATGGAGAGGTTTCCAATAGAAGTAACCGTGACAGATCCGAGCACGGGAGAGCCTGCAACTGGAATGGATAATAATGTGCGCAATGTAACCTTCGCCCCAGATGGCAAGGCTTGGATTAGCAAGCTCAGCGGTATTATTATCTACGATCCTAAGACCGGCTCAAAGGTATCGGAGTCTGGTCCCACAGCAGATCCAATATCTATCGTAACCAAAATTGTCTTTGACGAGGAGGGCAATGCCTTTATTGGAACACTCCTGGATGGTCTTTTTGTCCGTACTCGCGAAGGAGTATACCACCATTTAAATGAAACGTATGGCCTAGGACTCAAACAACAGGTCTTCAGCCTTTATCTGATAGAGAGGACACTTTACCTCTGCACTGACCAAGGTGTCTATGCGACAAACCAATATGATAAAATCATAGCACACATACGTGCCAACGCCCCCATCGCAAGTGGGACGAAACCTATCTTTAAGCTTTACCCCAATCCTACGACAGATTATGTAATCCTACCAACAGGATCTCTACACTATCGGGTATACAACGAGCAGGGGGCACTAATCCTCACTGGTGAAACAAGAGAACTATACAAACTGGATCTGCAGAAAATGCCTGCGGGACGTTATATCGTCAGCTATCTTATTGACAATAAATGGATCAACGAGCAGCTCATAGTGGAATAAGATAGTCAGTCATAAGAAAGTCTAGAGTCAAAAGGGAGTAGCAGAATCTTTTACCGGGACTCACCAAGCAAAAGAACTGGGATTTTAGGACTATCCCTAAAAAGAGATCCATGTCTAAAAACTATTGTTGGCAATAGTCCTCCGGACAATGCGTAGTCATAGACATGCGACTATGTACCCCTCTAGTATACACTAAAGAGGCGTACCGAATTTTTCGATACGCCTCTCCTCCTATTAAATATATCAAGGTGGGAGCGAAGTTGAGGTCTATTGAGACCTCCTCATGCTAGTACAGTATTAGAAAGCTCACCCCAATATGAAAGAGCGATATGACATCGCCATTTATACCTCATACTAGGGGGGTTACTCTGCTACAGCTTCAGAGACGACCTCTGGCGCCACGACCTCCTCTGCCTTTGGAGACTGAGCAGTCTCTTCTATCGACTTAGCACCCCCACGACGCGAACGACGTGTGCGCTTCTTACCATCACCCTTAGTAGCGATAGTTGCCTTAGTCATGTTGTCATTGAAATCAACGAGCTCAATGAAGCACATGGAAGCATTGTCACCAAGACGTAGCCCTGTGCGCAGTATGCGAGTGTAACCACCGGGACGATCTCCGACCTTGTTTACAACTGTACCGAAGAGCTCCTTGACAGCTTCCTTGCTACGCAAATAACTAAACGCCAAACGACGTGATGGCGTTGTATCACTCTTCGCAACTGTAATGATTGGCTCTACATACTTACGTAGCTCCTTTGCCTTAGCTACGGTGGTATTTATTCGCTTATGCATAATAAGCGATGTAGCCATATTTGCTAGCATGGCCTCACGATGTGCCTTACTGCGACCCAGGTGGTTGAATTTCTTATTGTGTCTCATAAGAGGGATTAATCAATATCTAATCTATAGGGTGTGAGATCCATGTCAAAATCTAGATCTTGCTTTGCTAAAAAGTCCTCGAGTTCTACAAGTGACTTCCGTCCGAAATTCTTGATTTTCAGGAGTTCATTACGATCCTTACTCAGCAAATCGGCAATCGTTGTGATCCCTGCAGCCTTGAGACAGTTAAGCGCACGCACAGAGAGCTCTGTCGTTGCTAAGTCTGTCATCAAAAGTGTTCGGATCTTCATCGCCTGATTATCAAAGATAGCCTCTGGTTCAGCCTCTGGGAGCTCGACTTCGAACTCTTTATCCGTAAAAAGTGCGAAGTGTGAAATTAAGATCATAGCTGCCTGACGCAATGCCTCACGCGGGTGAATCGTACCATCAGTTTCTATCTCCAGAACAAGCTTTTCATAGTCCGTTCGCTGATCCACTCGAAAAGCTTCCGTAGTGTGCTTGACGCGGCGTATTGGAGTGTAGATCCCATCTATGGGAAGTGTGTCAACCGTATCATCATCACGGCGATTTTCCTCAGAGACAACATATCCACGACCCTTATTGATCCGAATCTCAATCGTAAAATCAGCATCCTCAGCTAGATTACAAATAACCAATTCAGGATTCTGAACCTTGTAACTAGTTAAGACCTGATTAAGATCTCCTGCACAAAACTTGTCCCGCCCTGCTACATGGAGTGTGATCGTCTCCTCTTGAGGAGCCTCCACAATAGCCTTGAATCTAATTTGTTTAAGGTTGAGTATAATATGAGTTACATCTTCCAAGACCCCTGGAATAGTAGCAAATTCATGCTCTACACCTTCGATACGGATAGAAGCTATCGCAAAACCCTCTAACGACGAGAGGAGGATCCGTCGCAAGGCGTTGCCAATAGTCATTGCATATCCTGGCTCTAGAGGCTTGAATTCAAACTTGGCGTAGTAATCCGAAGCGTCTAGCATAAGGACGCTATCAGGCTGTTGAAATGCTAATATTGCCATAGAGTTAGAGGTTACTTAGAATACAATTCGACGATGAGTTGCTCTTTGATGGACTCAGGAATCTCCTCACGTGTCGGAACGTTAAGAAACTTACCTCTGTAGCTTCGCCCATCCCACTCAAGCCATGGATATTTACTGTGATTATACCCTGCGAGAGAGTTTGCAATCACCTCCATAGACTTGTCTCGCTCTCGGACACCTACGACTTGACCAGGCTTGAGCGTATAAGAAGGGATGTCAACGACTTTATCATCAACGACAATGTGACGATGAGAGACAAGCTGACGTGCAGCGGCCCGTGTAGGAGCAATGCCCAGACGGTAGACTACATTATCTAGGCGAGACTCCAGTAACTGCAGGAGGACCTCACCCGTAATGCCGGAGCTTCGCTGTGCCTTCTCAAACAAATTGCGAAACTGACGCTCCAAAACACCATAAGTGTACTTGGCCATTTGCTTCTCCCGAAGCTGTAATGCATACTCACTCTGCTTACGCCGACGATTGTTGCCGTGCTGACCTGGAGGATAGTTTTTCTTGCTAAGGACTTTGTCTGCGCCAAAGATTGGTTCTCCAAACTTTCGCGCAATCTTAGATTTAGGACCAGTATATCTTGCCATTGTTCTATTCTGTATTTATGCTACATGTTTTTTACTCTGACACTCATTCATCTGTAAGAATATATGTACTCTCGGAGCAATCAAACTCTCACGTGACTATTTTGTCAAGACTCAGACGATCAGTCTAAAAAGAGATACGCATATAGAGCAGCCGCAATGCGATTAGAATAAGAGGAGAAAAAGCTAGTGGGCAATCGCATCAATCTCACACATTACGTATATCAATTAAAAAGATCACTACATTAAGTCCACAACTGAGTTTTTACTACCATAGAGTTTGAGATACACGACCTACGCCAGGACTCGATTATAAATCTGCGAACAATAAAGACTTACAAAAACTTGCTAAAGGCTTACCGCTTACTCTCCCAGCTCGATCGTTATGTAGCTGTGATCTATCTCTTGTAGCAACTAGACTTTACGTCTCTTTGGAGGACGACACCCATTATGAGGTAACGGAGTGACATCAATAATTTCTGTAACCTCAATACCTGCACCATGGATGGTTCGGATGGCCGACTCTCGGCCATTACCTGGACCCTTGACATATGCCTTGACTTTACGTAGTCCTAGATCAAATGCAACCTTTGCGCAATCTTGAGCTGCAAGCTGAGCTGCATAAGGAGTATTTTTCTTAGAGCTACGAAATCCCATCTTACCAGCGGAAGACCAACTGATAACCTGCCCCTCACTATTCGTAAGGGTGATGATGATGTTATTGAAAGAAGAGTGTATGTGCGCTTGTCCCTGAGCATCAACCTTTACTGCTCTCTTTTTTGTTGCGGTTTTCTTTGCCATAAGGTAAATCTTATTACTTAGTTGCCTTCTTCTTACCAGCGACTGTCTTGCGCTTACCCTTACGTGTCCGAGCATTGTTCTTAGTACTTTGCCCACGTAGAGGAAGACCAATACGATGCCGAATGCCCCGATAACATCCTATATCCATAAGGCGCTTGATGTTGAGCTGTATCTCACTACGTAAATCACCCTCAACTTTATAGCCACTGGAAATCTGCTCTCGGATAGCTGCAGCTTGATCATCTGTCCAATCCTGAACCTTAATATTGCGATCGACACCGGCAGCATCCAAAATGCGAACTGCGCTACTGCGACCTATACCATATATATAGGTCAAGGCTACCTCGCCTCTTTTGTTTTGCGGGAGATCGACGCCAACAATTCTTATTGCCATACTCTATATGCTGTATGATATTTTTGTGATAAGAGTACACCCACCTCCTAGGACCGGAGCTGAGCCGTACTAATCCTAAACTTACCCCTGACGTTGTTTAAACTTAGGATTCTTCTTATTGATTACATAAAGACGTCCTTTGCGTCTGACGATCTTGCAATCTGCAGATCGCTTCTTGATTGATGCTCTGACTTTCATAGTATACTCTTATTCTAACTGTCGCTATGACTTGATTACTTGTATCTATACGAGATACGACCACGTGTAAGATCGTAAGGAGACATCTCTACTTTAACTTTATCTCCTGGTAAAATTCGAATGAAGTGCATGCGCATCTTTCCAGAAATATGAGCTGTGATGACATGACCATTCTGGAGCTGAACCTTAAACATTGCATTGCTCAAGGCCTCTAAAACGATACCATCCTGTTCTATAGCAGTCTGTTTTGCCATACTAAAATTCTCGTGTACCCAAAGCTTCTTTAATGTACTCGTATGTAGACAAGATCTGAGGAGGCTGCCCATCTGGCATGATCGCAATACAATGCTCAAAGTGAGCTGAAGGCTTACCATCATATGTCCGAACAGTCCAGCCATCCGACTCAAAGATAATCTTCCGACGCCCCATTGTAACCATGGGTTCTATACAGATACACATACCTGCACGTAACTTAGCCCCGAACCCAGGACGACCATAGTTAGGCACATTAGGATCCTCATGCATCTCATGCCCAATTCCATGCCCAACTAACTCACGCACGATACCATAGCCTTGCGCCTCACAATGCCTTTGGACTGCCGATCCAATATGACCTACATAGTGCCCATCCACGGCTTGTTCAATTCCCAGATAAAGAGACTCTCGAGTGATTGACAAGAGATGCTTCACCTCCGAACTAATCTCTCCAACTGCAAATGTGTAGGCACTATCTCCTGTAAAACCATTAATGTATGTCCCGCAATCCACAGAAATAATGTCTCCCTCGTGTAAGACTTCTCGGTCCGAAGGAATTCCATGCACCACATGATCATTGACTGAAGTGCAAATACTTGCGGGGAACCCTCCATAACCTAAGAACGCCGGAGTAGCACCGTGATCACATATAAAAGTATAGGCAATCGTGTCTAATTGTTTCGTAGTAACTCCAGGTTTGATATGCTTCGCCACCTCTCCCAAAGTCCTCCCAACAAGCCTGTTGGCGACACGCATAAGTTCTACTTCTTCTGCAGTCTTTAAATAAATCATCTATTATTAGGTATGATCAAAAGGACTTAACCGAAATAGCCTCAATAAGCAGAAACTGCACTTCCTGTACGACCTTTAATACGACCGCTTTTAAGAAGTCCATCATAATGTCGCATCAACAGATGTCCCTCAACTTGTTGTAAAGTATCCAAAACAACACCCACGAGAATCAGCAAAGAGGTTCCTCCAAAGAACTGTGCAAAAGAATCACTAATACCCAGCAGTTTTGCGAAAGCGGGCATGATAGCCACCAATGCGAGAAAAAGGGCCCCTGGGAGTGTGATTCGATCCATAATTCCATCAAGATAATCTCGAGTATGATGACCGGGCTTAACTCCGGGGACAAACCCATTATTGCGTTTTAGATCATCAGCCATCTGCATTGGATTGATCGTGATCGCCGTATAGAAGTATGTAAAAAGAATGATCAATACGGCAAATATGAAATTGTACCAAAAACTCGTGTTGTCTGACAAAATCTGGATAAAGTGTGAAGGCATTCCATCTCCTCTAGTAAAGTAACTGGACAAGGAAATTGGTATAAACATTATTGCCTGGGCAAATATGATCGGCATCACATTAGCGGCATTCACCTTAAGTGGGATATATTGTCTTGCCCCCCCGTACTGTTTGTTTCCAACTATCCGTTTAGCATATTGCACCGGGACCTTACGAGTTCCCTGTACTAGAAGAATTGCTCCTGACGTGACAAAGAGCAAGAATACAATCTCTGCAAGGAATGCAACAAGACCTCCGGAAGCACTAATCAAACGGTAGTTAAACTCTGCAATAAGGGCATGAGGTAGGCGAGCTATGATACCTATAAGAATGATAAATGAAATCCCATTGCCAACTCCCTTATCTGTAATACGCTCTCCGAGCCACAGGACAAACATACTACCCGCAGCTAGTATAACAGTAGCAAATACACGATATAAAATTCCTGAAGGCAACGACGCCCCAGCAGCCCGAAGTTGCATGTCCAAATTCAGTAAATAGGCTGGTGCTTGGATAAGTAAAATCAACACTGTCAGATAACGAGTCCATTGATTTATCTTACGTCGTCCACTTTCACCCTCCCGTTGCATCTTCTGCATTGAAGGAATAATAATCGCTGCCAGTTGCATTACGATACTTGCAGAAATATAAGGCATGATACCCAGAGCAAATATTGATGCATTAGAAAAAGCCCCTCCTGAAAACATATTCAACAATGCCATCAAGCCTTCACTTGTCTGGTTTGCCAAGCCGCTCAGGGTGCCGGGATTGACCCCAGGCAAAACAATGAAGCTGCCAAATCGGTATATAATGACGTACAAGATGGTGATGAGAATCCTCTTACGCAGGTCCTCAATTTTCCATATATTCTTAATTGTATTTACTAAGCGCATATTACAGCCTTATATCTTATTGAATTGATCCTCCCTGGGCCTCTATGAGCTCCTTAGCACGATCTGAGAAAGCATCTGCCACGACCTTTATAGGGCGATTTAGCTCTCCTCGAGCTAGAATCTTAATCAACTCATTTCGTGAAGCTAGACCTGCTGCAACAAGAATATCTTTGGTTATAACGGGCATTTCCTCCTGATTTGGAAAAAGCGTTGTATCCCGCGCCAGTTGCTCTAAAGAAGTCAAATTGACGGGACGGTAGTCCTTCCTATTAACATTCTTGAATCCAAACTTCGGTAAACGACGCTGTATAGGCATTTGCCCTCCCTCAAATCCAACCTTATGTTTATATCCTGAACGAGATTTGGCTCCCTTATGACCACGTGTCGATGTTCCTCCACGACCAGAACCCTGACCGCGACCAATGCGACGACGAGTTTTAACAGAACCATCTGCTGGTTTAAGTGTAGATAAGTCCATTGCTATATCTGTATATGTTTATTGTTACTCTACGACCTGAACTAGGTGGCATACTTTGGATATCATCCCCCTGATTTGAGGAGTGTCTTTGTGTTCCACAATCTGATGCATCTTCCGGAGTCCTAGGCCATCGAGGGTGAGTTTCTGAGACTTATTACAACGTATACGACTACGAACTTGCTCTATTTTTATTTTTTCCATATCACACATTACTTCTAGAAGTTTACCCTTTGAATACTCGTTCCACTGAGATTCCTCTATTCCGTGCGACCATCAAGGGGCTCCGGAGTTCTGAAAGAGCCGCAATGATTGCCTTAACGAGGTTATGAGGATTTGTAGACCCTTGACTTTTTGCCAAGACATCAGTAACCCCAACGCTATCCAGTACCGCTCTCATGGCCCCCCCGGCTATAACCCCCGACCCAGCCGAAGCCGGGCGGATTAAAATCTGAGCTCCCCCAAAATGAGCTTCTTGTTCGTGAGGTATCGTTCCGTTATAGATAGGGACCCTAATGAGATTCTTCTTTGCAGCCTCCACTCCTTTCGCAATCGCTGCTGCAACCTCACTCGCATGACCAGTTCCATACCCAACAATGCCATCCTCATTTCCGACGACAACAATCGCAGCAAACGTGAAGGTTCGCCCCCCCTTGGTAACCTTCGTTACTCGATTGATTGCCACAAGACGATCCTTAAGTTCTAGATCATTAGTAGCTGTGACCCTATTAGTTGCTATTATCATGATGTGCTCAACAATTAGAATTTAAGACCTCCTATACGGGCTGCATTTGCAAACTCCTTAATACGTCCATGATAGAGATAACCATTCCGGTCAAACACTACCGTATCAATACCAGCAGCTAAAGCTACTCGAGCAATCTCTCGCCCAACTTGAGCGGCGACTCCCTTCTTATTACCTGAAATCTCCATCTTGAGAGAAGAAGAACTAGCTAATGTACATCCCTCTACATCATCAATAATCTGTGCATAAATCTGTCGATTACTTCTAAACACAGACAATCTTGGTCTTTGTAGGGATCCTCTTATCTTGCCTCGCACACGAGTTTTAATATGCTGCCTCCTTTGTGCTTTCTTGTTCATACAACTATTTACTACTTATTGTTAATAGGATGGTAAATCTAAACTACTTACCAGCCGTTTTGCCTGATTTACGACGTACATCCTCTCCCAAAAAGCGAACCCCCTTCCCTTTATAAGGTTCCGGATTCCGAAACGAACGAATCTTAGCACAAACCTGACCAAGTAGTTGTTTATCACAAGACCTAAGAATGATCTTTGGAGTCTGGTTTCGAATCATTTGTGTCTCCACCTTAATTTCATCAGGGAGAACCAAATAGATGGCATGAGTGAAACCTAACGAAAGTTCCAAGACTGACCCTTGATTGGAAGCTCTATAACCAACACCTATCAATTCAAGTGTTTGAGAAAACTCTTCGTGTACTCCAGTCACCATATTATGGATCAACTGACGATAGAGTCCGTGTAACGAACGCTCTTGGCGTTCATCTGAGTGACGGATTAAAGAAACCTCCGTATCACTAACTAAGACTTCAATGCGGGGATCTATATATTGCTTAAGTTCACCCTTGGGACCTTTAACTATTACGTAATAGTTATCCTGAGAGATCGTCACTCCTCGAGGTATAAAGACAGGGAGTTTACCTATTCTAGACATATTTCTTTATGATAACGAGGATTAATAGATATAACACAAGACCTCACCGCCTATTTTCTGCTCTCGAGCCTCTTTGTCTGTCATAACTCCGTGGGATGTAGATAGAATAACAATGCCAAGCCCATTGAGAACACGTGGCATATCTTTATAACCCACATATTTACGTAACCCTGGGCGCGACACACGTTTGAGACTTTTGATAGCATTAACCCTATTGATAAGATCATACTTGAGGGCAATCTTAATGGTTCCCTTACACCCCACCTCCTCAAACTTATAGTTGAAGATGTAACCTTTATCGAATAAAATCTTTGTTATATCCTTCTTGATATTACTCGCAGGGACTTCTACCACACGGTGTCCCGCTTTGATTGCATTACGCAATCGAGTTAGATAATCTGCTATTGGATCTGTCATTGCATATTGAAATTAAATTGATCTGGAAGATTTGACGGCTTTCCCCAGACAATATTTAATGGATCTCTAATTTATCGAGCTCCTTGCCACATAATCGCACTTACAATTACGAGGAAAAAGAACAGGTCTCGACTCTATAAGAAAGGTTACCAGCTCGCTTTCCTAACACCAGGGATAAGACCAGCGGATGCCATTTCCCGAAATTGAATACGGCTAATGCCAAACTGTCTCATATAACCTTTAGGACGCCCCGTAATTTTACATCGATTGTGCAAACGCACTGATGAAGAGTTCCGAGGTAATGTCTGCAACTTCTGAAATGATTCATAGTCTCCCGTAGCTTTGAGCTCCGCACGGCGCTTTGCATACTTCTCAACAAGCTTTTGACGTTTGGACTCCCGAGCCTTCATTGATTCTTTTGCCATAACCCTATATATCTTTTCACCTTACCTATTTATTAGTAGTAATACGAAAGGGAAGTCCAAATTGCTTAAGTAGCTCAAGCCCCTCTCTATCTGTCAGTGCCGATGTTACAAAAGTGATATTCATCCCCAAAATCTTCGTAATACCATCGAGATTGATCTCTGGGAAAATTATCTGCTCCGCAATGCCTAATGTATAATTACCTCGACCATCTAGCTTAGAATTTATCCCCTTGAAATCACGAATGCGAGGCAGGGCAACACGTGTGAGACGCTCTAGGAATTCATACATACGATCTCCCCGTAGTGTAACCATAACCCCAATAGGCATCTGCTTACGTAATTTAAAGTTAGAGATATCCTTACGAGAGTATGTGGCGACCGCCTTTTGCCCTGTAATTTGAGTCAGTTCATCGATCGCGATATCGATGATCTTCTTATCACTTGTAGCCACTCCCAACCCCTGATTGATGACGATCTTCTCTAGTCGGGGGATCTGCATACTACTCTTATAGGCAAAAAGCTTCATCAGATTTGGAGCAATCTGCTCCCTGTATTGCTTCTTAAGATTTACTGTCAGTGCCATATTTATTTGATTACTTCTCCTGACTGTTTCGCAAAGCGTACTAGCTTATCATTTTCATTATAACGACGTCCTATACGCGTACCTTTATTGGATTTAGGATCTAGTAGATTCAGATTAGATATGTGTATTGGAGCTTCAATACTGAGGATAGCTCCCTGAGGATTCTGAGCATTTGGTTTCGTATGTTTAGAAACCATATTAAGCCCCTCAACAATAGCCCGCTGCTTTCTAACAAGGACCTTGAGGACTCGACCTATTTTACCCCGGTCATCGCCGGAATTAACTACGACGATGTCGCCTTTCTTGATATGGAACTTACTCATCTCTATTCTTTATTAAGTTACAAGACCTCAGGTGCAAGTGACACAATTTTCATGTTGACTGCACGCAATTCTCGAGCCACAGGACCGAAAATACGAGTGCCACGTAACTCTCCATTAGGTGTTAATAACACACACGCATTATCGTCAAAGCGTATATAAGAACCATCAGCTCTACGGATCTCTTTTTTAGTCCTTACAATAAGAGCTTTGGCCACGGTTCCCTTCTTCATATCACTCGAAGGGATAACGCTCTTGACAGTCACCACGATAATATCTCCTAGCGAGGCATATCGGCGACGCGTTCCTCCAAGGACGCGGATACAAAGTACCTCTCGAGCACCACTATTATCGGCGACATTAAGCCTTGATTCTTGCTGTATCATAGTTTACTTAGCTCTTTCAATAATTTCGGTGAGTCTCCAACGCTTCATCCGACTAAGAGGTCTCGTCTCCATGATACGGACACGATCACCAACATTTGTCTCATTATTTTCGTCATGCGCATAATATTTCTTAGTCTTGCTAACGAATTTACCATATATCGGGTGCTTCTCTTTAAAGCGAGAGGCTACGGTTATAGTCTTATCCATCTTGTTGCTGGTGACAATACCAATACGCTCTTTTCTACGATTTCTTTCCATGTGAATATAGAGATCTATTCTGCAAGGTTAGTTAGTTATTCGTCTCCCGCTCTGCGAGGACTGTCTTGAGACGTGCAATTGCACGCCGTTGCTCTTTAAAAGATGCCGGATTCTCTGCTGGAGAAACATAATGATCTATTCTCTTCTGCTGATAAGAAGCCTGCTCAGACTCTAAACGCTCACGGATTTCTTCTGTAGTAAATTCTTTGATTTCGTTTATCTGCATAGCACTATAAATCGCTCGAACGAATTAAACATTAGGATTAGCAGCATCGAAATCTCGACGCACAATAAACTTTGTTATAACAGGAAGCTTCTGAGCAGCTAATCGAAGGGCCTCCTTAGCAACATCATAGGGCACTCCCTCCACTTCAAAAATTATACGTCCAGGAGTTACAGGAGCAACAAACCCCTCCGGATTACCTTTACCTTTACCCATTCGGACCTCAGCAGGCTTCGCTGTGATAGGTTTATCTGGAAAGATTCTACACCAAACTTGTCCTTGGCGTTGCATATAGCGTGTTACAGCAATACGTGCGGCCTCTATTTGACGACCAGTAACCCACTTACTCTCTAGACTTTTTATTCCAAAAGACCCAAAAGCAAGTTGATTTCCACGTTGTGCATTGCCCTTCATACGGCCCTTTTGTTGTCTTCTAAATTTAGTTTTCTTAGGTTGTAACATAGCTGTGGCCTTTGATTAACGATTAGATCTATTGCGACTTCCACGACGGAAACCTCCACGACGGTCCCCGCGAACATCTCCTCGACGACGAGGTTGAGAAAAGTCCGGAGCCAAGACACGACGCTCGTATACCTCACCATTCATGATCCATACTTTAACACCGATGATCCCAACCTTTGTTAGAGCCTCTGTCTGAGCATAGTCAATATCAGCACGAAGCGTATGTAGTGGTGTACGTCCCTCCTTATATAGTTCAGAACGTGCCATTTCTGCATTGTTCAGACGTCCTGAGAGCTGTATCTTAATGCCCTCCGCACCAGCACGCATGGCATTCGCAATCGCCATCTTGACAGTACGACGATAAGCCATACGTCCCTCAAGCTTACGCGCTATATCATCAGCAACAATAACTGCGTCAACCTCGGGCTTGCGGACCTCATAAATATTAATTTGAATATTATCTACCCGCGTAATCTTCTTAAGTTCGGCCTTGAGGTTCTCAACGTTCTGACCTCCCTTACCAACAATCATTCCAGGGCGTGCCGTGCATATGGTAACCGTGATTACCTTGAGCGCACGCTCTATGACAATCCGACTGATGAGTGCATTCGACAGGCGTGTAATAAGATACTTCCTAATACGATTATCCTCAACAAGAGTGTCGCCATAGTTACGTCCACCATACCAATTAGAATCCCAACCACGTATATAGCCGAGCCTGTTTGCTATTGGATTAATCTTCTGTCCCATATTCAGTCAGTTACTTAGCGACATTATTAATTATTTTATCAACCCACACAGTAATGTGGTTCGCACGCTTCCGGATGCGATACCCACGTCCTTGTGGTGCAGGGCGCAGGCGCTTGAGTGTGGCTCCCTCGTCCACATATATTTTGGAGACATAGAGCTCCCCCTCATCAGCCTTACGACCATTTTGTTGCTCCCAGTTAGAGATGGCACTACGTATAAGTTGCTCAACGCGCTGAGCTGCTACACGACGGGGACTAAACCTGAGGGTTGCCATAGCTCGTTCGACCTCCAGACCTCTTACATTGTCAACTACCAGGCGCATCTTTCGGGGAGAGGTAGGCACTTTGCATAACTTAGCCACAGCTGGCTGCGTCTGAGTCTCCTGGGCAGTCGTCTCTATTATATCTTGATTATTACTGACACTCATGCGGATAATTACTTTGATTCGATTTACTACAGTTGGTACATCAAGTAAGTTCTTATATCCAGGATTACTTCCGATTACCAGAATGGCCTCGGAAAGTTCGTGTAGGAGCAAACTCCCCCAGTTTGTGTCCGACCATATTTTCTGTAATAAATACGGGGATAAAACTCTTACCATTATGTACGGCGATCGTATGCCCAACAAAGTCTGGAGAAATCATTGAAGCGCGAGACCATGTCTTGATGACTGATTTCTTGCCATTTTCATTCATCGCCAAGACTTTCTTCTCGAGCTTAACGCTGATAAAAGGCCCTTTCTTAAGTGAACGACTCATGTATTTAGTTCTTGCTTAAATGATACAATGATTACTTCTTATGCTTAGCTCTCTCGATAATATATTTAGAGGAGTGCTTCTTCGGAGCCCTCGTCTTTAATCCTTTAGAATAAAGCCCTGTACGCGAACGGGGGTGTCCTCCAGAAGCACGACCTTCACCACCACCCATTGGGTGATCAACAGGGTTCATAGCAACACCTCGTACACGAGGTCTGCGACCGAGCCAACGAGTACGTCCAGCCTTACCTGACCTCTCAAGAGCATGGTCTGAATTACCAACACTACCTATTGTTGCCTTACATGTGGCAAGGATACGTCGAGTCTCTCCACTGGGCATACGTAGGACGACATAATTATCCTCTCGAGCCACCAATTGAGCAAAAGCCCCCGCACTACGCACCAGCCTACCCCCCTGACCTGGGCGAAGCTCCACATTATGTACTATCATCCCTACAGGGACCTTAGCTAGTGGTAAAGAATTACCTATCTCAGGTGTTGCATTATCACCAGACATCACCTGTTGTCCTACAAACAACCCATTAGGAGCTATAATATAGCTCTTAGCCCCATCAGCATAATACAAAAGCGCAATGCGGGAAGATCTATTTGGGTCATACTCAATACTCTTAACTGTAGCAGGGATACCATCCTTCATTCTCTTGAAGTCAAGGAGACGATACTTACGTTTATGCCCCCCGCCAATATTACGCACGGTCATCTTACCAGTATTGTTACGACCACCCGATTTACGAATGCCAACTACAAGAGATTTCTCTGGTGCACAGGCGGTGATGGAGTCGAATGCACCAATAGTTTTATGTCTTTGCCCCGGTGTCGTGGGCTTTAGTTTACGGATTCCCATTGAAAATTATATATTACTAAAGAAATCAATTGTACCCTCTCCTTGCAAGGTTATAACAGCCTTCTTAAAGGCGGGCTTACGCCCGGAGATCACCCCTGCCTTAGTATATCGAATCGAGCACTTACCATTATAGCGACAAGTATTAACACTCCCAACTTTGACATTGTACATTTTCTCGACAGCACTGCATATCTCAATCTTATTCGCCATTGGAGACACTACAAAAGCATAACGCTGTGGGTTGCTCTCAGTGATTGCTGTCATTTTCTCCGAGATAATTGGTTTGATTATGATTCCCATATTAATACTCTACTACTGCTTTAAATTAAAACATCTCATTGACCTGTGCTAAAGCATCCTCTGTGAAGACTATCTTACGACAATCCAACACACAATAAGCATTAAGGTCCCGAGCCCGTACAATGCTAACAGACGGAATGTTGCGAGCACTAAGCAAAACAACATCATCTATCTGAGATACTACATATAGAGTTTTTTGCCCCTCAAGATTCAGCGCCTTTGTCATACTGACAAAGGCCTTTGTTTTTGGGATCTCGAAAGTCAATTGGTCCAGCACCAAGATTTGATTTTCTTGTGCCTTATATGAGAGAGCACTACGACGTGCTAACTGACGAAGTTTTTTATTTAGCTTAAATCGGTAATCTCGTGGACGAGGACCAAAGACACGGGCACCTCCGCGTAGAATATTTGAGTTTATATCACCGCGACGAGCTCCTCCTGTTCCTTTCTGTCGGAACAACTTACGTGTAGATCCGCTCATCTCACTACGTTCCTTAGCCTTATGTGTCCCCTGCCGCTGATTAGCACGGTACTGCTTGACACTTAAATAGATGGCATGATCATTGGGTTCTATACCAAAGACGGAATTCTCCAAGTCTATCTTACGTCCTGTGTCTCCTCCTTGTATATTATAGATTGTTAGTTCCATTACTTCTCTATTGCTATGATTGAACCCTTAGCTCCTGGCACACTACCCTTTATAACGAGTAAGTTGTGTTCGGGCATTACTTTAACGATCTCAAGATTTTGTACCGTGATACGCTTACTACCCATCTGTCCAGCCATACGCGTCCCTTTGAAAACTTTAGCTGGATAAGAGCATGCTCCAACAGCTCCTGGTGCACGCAAGCGATCATCCTGACCATGTGTCGTTTGCCCGACGCCCCCAAATCCGTGCCGCTTAACTACACCCTGAAAACCCTTTCCCTTACTCGTACCATGAACATCCACATAATGAGCATCATTGAAGAGCTCCACAGTGATCTCATCTCCAAGCTTATAACCAGACCCAAAGCCCATGAACTCAGCCAAGTGTCGCTTATTTGTCACTCCAGCTGCCTTAAAATGACCTTGCATAGGACGTGTCGTATGCTTGTCTTTAGCATCCTGAAAGCCCAGCTGGATTGCTTCATAACCATCTCTGTCGGCAGTTTTTACTTGAGTAACTACACAAGGACCTACTTCGATGACAGTGCATGGCACATTGATGCCCTCGGCACTGAATACGGATGTCATTCCGATTTTCTTTCCTAATAATCCTGGCATTTCTGTAGTTGATTACTCTGGTATATTAATTAATACTTAATTTCGATGTCTACGCCACTGGGCATCTCCAGTTTCATCAGCGCATCAATCGTAGGCGCTGATGCATTGTAGATATCAATCAGACGCTTGTGAGCATTTAGCTCAAATTGCTCTCGACTCTTCTTATTAACGAAGGTGGAGCGATTCACCGTAAAGATCCGCTTATGCGTAGGTAATGGTACAGGACCACTGACCAAAGCATTCGTGTTTTGCACGGCCTTAACGATCTTCTCGGCAGATTTATCTACGAGCATATGGTCATACGACCTCAGCTTGATTCTGATCTTTTGGCTCATTACTATATTGTGAGATTATTACTTTATCAAATCAACGCGACCATTGAGCTCCTCGAGAATTTTTCGAGCTATAGAAGAAGAAACCTCCGCGTAGTGTGAAAAACTCATCGTACTCGAAGCTCGTCCACTCGTAATCGTACGCAAAGCTGTTACATAGCCAAACATCTCGCTCAGCGGCACCTTAGCCTTGATAACTTGAGCTCCAGAGCGATTGACTTCTGATCCTTCAACTTGCCCACGACGCTTGTTAAGATCTCCGATTACATCACCCATGTTTTCCTCAGGCGTGACTACCTCTAACTGCATAATAGGCTCCATAAGAACGGGAGTTGCTTTTTCCGACGCTTCTTTAAAAGCCATCATCGCTGCCACCTCAAAAGAAAGTTGATCTGAGTCAACGGGGTGAAAAGATCCATCTACCAGCGTCACCTTAAGGCTATCCAAAGGATACCCAGCAAGGACACCACTCTTCATAGCTTTTTCAAAACCCTTTTGCACGGAAGGGATATACTCCTTAGGAATATTTCCGCCCTTAACCTCATCGACAAATTGAAGTGTCCCATCAAAGCCCTCATCAGCAGGACCAAATTTGATGATAATGTCAGCAAACTTACCCCGACCTCCAGACTGCTTTTTGTAGACCTCTCGTAAATCAACCGTTTGCGTAACCGCCTCTTTGTACGCAACCTGTGGTTTCCCCTGGTTACACTCAACCTTAAATTCACGCTTAAGGCGATCTATAATAATGTCTAAGTGTAACTCTCCCATACCGCTAATAACAGTCTGTCCAGTCTCCTCGTTAGACTTAACGACAAACGTTGGATCCTCCTCCGCAAGTTTAGATAGTCCAACACTCAGTCTATCCATATCCTTTTGCGTCTTAGGCTCGACAGCAATACCAATCACTGGATCGGGGAAATCTATAGACTCCAGCACGAGAGGAGCATTTTCGTCACAAAGTGTATCACCCGTGCGTATATCCTTAAAACCAACACCCGCACCTATATCCCCAGTTCCAATACTTTCCATCGGATTTTGGTGATTGGAGTGCATCTGAAAGAGACGTGAGATGCGCTCCTTTTTGCCAGAGCGAGAATTAAAGACATAGCTACCAGCATCAATATGTCCACTATACACGCGAAAGAAACAGAGACGTCCAACGAAGGGATCGGTGGCGATCTTAAATGCCAACGCACTCATCGGAGCATCTGGGCTCACCTCACGCACCTCTTGTTCATCAGAGCCTATCGCATGTCCTATCACCTCTGGGGTATCAATAGGACTTGGCAGATACGCACAGACCGCGTCTAACAGCGTTTGTACACCCTTATTCTTGAAGGAAGACCCACACAACATGGGGAATATATCCATTGCTAGAGTGGCCTTACGAATTGCTCGGCGAATTTCATCCTCATTAATCGTAGAGGGATCTTCAAAGTACTTCTCCATCAGGACTTCATCAGTCTCAGCTAAGGTCTCCAAGAGTTTATCTCTCCACTCCTCAGCATCAGCACGAAGGTTCTCGGGAATTTCATTGACCTCATACTCAGCCCCCATAGTCTCATCGTGCCAGACGATAGCCTTCATCGTAACAAGATCCACAATACCTTTAAAGGACTCTTCCTCTCCAATCGGAATTTGGATAGGGCAAGCCTTAGCTCCTAGCATCTCAGACATCTGACGTTGCACTTCGTAGAAGTTAGCCCCAGAACGATCCATCTTATTAACGTATGCGATGCGGGGCACCTTATACTTATCTGCCTGACGCCATACGGTCTCGCTCTGTGGTTGCACACCTCCAACGGCGCAAAACGCAGCTACAGCACCATCTAAGATACGCAGAGAACGCTCGACCTCAACAGTGAAGTCCACGTGCCCTGGAGTATCAATCAGATTGATCTTATACTTTTTGTCTCCATAATCCCAGAAAGTCGTAGTAGCAGCAGAGGTAATCGTAATACCCCTCTCCTGCTCCTGCTCCATCCAGTCCATCGTAGCGGCGCCGTCATGCACCTCTCCGATCTTATGCGTTAGCCCAGTATAAAAGAGAATACGCTCGGAGGTCGTCGTCTTGCCGGCATCAATGTGAGCCATGATGCCAATATTACGAGTTTGCTCAAGCTTAGAATGAGTTGCAGACATAGATTTACAATTGAGGGAGGTTTAGAAGCGGAAGTGAGCAAAGGCGCGGTTCGCCTCAGCCATACGGTGTACGTCCTCCTTACGCTTGAAGGCTCCACCCTGATTATTGTATGCATCCATAATCTCTGCAGCGAGCTTGTCGGCCATTGTTTTACCACCACGCTTGCGAGCATAGATTATTAAGTTTTTCATAGAGATAGACTCTCTGCGCTCCGGACGTATTTCTGTTGGCACTTGAAAAGTCGCGCCCCCGATACGACGAGACTTAACCTCTACGTGAGGGGTAACATTATCGAGTGCTGCCTTCCATACCTCTAAGGCACTCTTCCCCTCCTGCGACATCTTTCCCTTGACAATCTCAAGAGCTTTATAGAAGATGCTATATGCCAAACTCTTCTTACCGTCATACATGAGGTGATTCACAAACTTTGTGACCTGACGATCCCCATACACGGGATCAGGCAATACTTGCCTCTTCTTGGGCTTAGCCTTTCTCATTGTTTCGTGATATTATACTACTGTCTCGTCGTCTTATTTGGGTTGCCATCATTTGATCTGTTGTCTTCAACGCTCCCCCTGGAGCATTTACTCAACCTAATCTCGTTGGATTAGCGGATCCAAATAGAACCACGCAGACAACTGTGGTTTCTATATTCAGATAACACTCCTCTATTAGGCGCCCAGGTTACTACAGCTGAGCCGAAGCCTTCTACCAGGAGTATAGATAATCAATCTGTGAAGAGAGGTACTCGCACCGGTGTACCTATATACAACGCATCTGCTCCCTACGGGAGCTTCTAATTGTGGAAGAGTATTTTATTGCCCCTAGCACAAAACTCGTGCCCGGACCAACGAACTACTTCGCCTTAGGGCGCTTAGCCCCGTACTTAGAGCGACGCTGACGGCGACCATCAACCCCTGCCGTGTCGAGCGCACCGCGCACGATATGGTAGCGTACACCCGGCAGATCCTTAACACGACCGCCACGCACCAATACGATACTATGCTCTTGAAGGTTGTGACCCTCTCCAGGAATATAGGCGTTAACCTCCTTGCCGTTTGTTAGACGCACACGAGCCACCTTGCGCATAGCCGAGTTTGGCTTTTTAGGAGTAGTCGTGTAAACACGCACGCAAACACCTCGACGCTGTGGGCATGAGCCTAAGGCTGGAGACTTACCTTTTTCCTCAAAGGTCTCTCGTCCCTTTCTTACTAACTGTTGGATAGTAGGCATTAACTTCTCGTTTACTTATTTCTGTTTATATAAATGATTCCATCACATCCCCTCTAAAGCAACTGAATACGTCAATAGTAGGGATAGCGGGGACAAAGGTACAAAAACTTTTTGACTACACCAAACATTTCTCTCGGAGATGATGAATAACCCGTAATAGGGGCTTGACAACTCGGACGTCCTCCTCATCGCCGAAGAAGAGATCACTCTCCGTTGTTTCGGGTTTATCTAGGTAATCTGCAAGAGAATTTTCTTTCGCTTTATTAATAAGTACTCACATCAGGAAGAGCACCATCCAGATGGCTCCACTGAGCTACAGCTCTTCCTAACAAGGGAATGAATGCACTCGACGATATGAAGAGAGCAAATAGAGCTGCCCTAGATAAGGGTATTTGTCTAATCATATTGTAACTCGTTTAACTAGACTAAGGTTCTACGAACGCTTATAGATTACCAGATGATTTCGTCACCCCGAGTCATCACCTCATAATGGTGATCGAGGATGCAGGCTCATCTAAGGGTTGCATAACAAGATAACGCGACACTTCTCCAGCCTTTTAGATTCATATCTCCACTATCGTGCTCCATCCTCCTACGAAGAGGATGTAAAGTCCCGACGAGTACGGAGACAGGCTCACGGCAGTCATGCCCTCATTTGTCAAACCTGATCGTATGATATGCCCCTCTATATCATATAGGATATACGCACCGCCATCCGCTGTTCCTACAATGCATAGATTGTCATCTCTCCTATACGTGGACAACCTACTTGGAGGACAGAGGCCGCTCAGAGAGGAGAAATCTTGCTCAGAGACCGAACCAAACTCCTTCCACACCGATTGCGCCAGATAAGCATCCCGAGATCCTGTCGGCACTGTAAGAGTTGCAGATGCCAGTAATACTCCTTCAAATGGATTATTCCCCAATGCCGGAGGAGTAGCTGTTGCTGAGATGAAGGTGTTTAATACAACACAAAGTCCAAAGGCTTCATGCCCCACGTGCTCTACTTTAGGGCCTATCTGTACACTTTTAAGGACCGGGCATCCGTAGCATACCGCATTGGGAATTCGTGTTAGACTGTTAGGAAACGTGATTTGCTCGAGAGCGTCACAATATGCTACCAACCTATTTCCCAGACTATCGAGGGACTCTGGTAGCATAATATCGTGTAGGGAGGTACAATGGCTAAAAGCTTCCTCTCCTATGTACCTCAATGTCTCTGGCAGATGGAGCGTCACAAAACCCGTGCAAGCTCTAAAGGCTGCTGTGTCGATCCACAGCAAATGATCTACTCTCGGCAGTGCCGTCAGAGCTTGGCAAGCACGAAAAGCCTCTCGACCTATCGTATCCATGCTTGATGGTAATTGCACCTCTCGCAGCTCCGTACAGTAAGCAAAAGACTCCGCCGGCAAGCGCGACAAAGGGGCTTGCACATCAACTCGTTGCAACTTACTGCACTGTGACCACGCTTGCTCTCCTAGGAGAGCCACGCTGACAGGAACAACTAACTCAGAGAGAGACTCACACTGAGCAAAACTACCCTTACCTATCTCCTTCAGTCCCTCGGGGAGGTGAGTTGTACCGAGAGCTTTACACCCCTTGAACGCAAAGTCTCCGACACGCTGCAGCTTACTCGAGAGTTGTATTGTCTCAAGTCGTACATCTTGGCTAAAGGCATAACTCCCTATCTCCGTCACTGTGCGAGGGAGGGTCAAGCTAGTCAGAGCTCCACAATTACAAAAGGCTCCATCCCCTACGCTCTTTAGCCCCTCAAGAGGTAGGCTAACGGCAGAGAGCCCCTGACAATCTCTAAAAGCATCCCTTCCGATACTATCCACAGAACTTGGGATCTGTACCGAGGAGAGTTGCTTGCAAAGTCGGAAGGCTTGATGCCCTATCCTCTTTATTCCCTCGCTCATCGTGACCTCAGAAAGCCCCTTACAGTAGTTAAATGCATTGTCTCCAATAATCTCTATACTCCCGGGTAGATCGATCTTCGTGAGCTTACCGCAATAACTAAATGCAGTACTTCCTAAAACCTTCAGACCGATCCCGAAATGCACCTTAGCCAAGGCAGCGCATTTGTAAAACGCCTTAAACCCAATACGCTCAAGGCTATTAGGAAATGTAATCTCCGTGAGCTTAGAGCAGTTCATAAATGCCTCATCACCAATCTCCTCAAGCCCTTCGTGAAAAGTTACTGCTACAATCTTACGATTCCCCTGGAACACCTTGTTGCCAATCTTACGAACTGACTGAGGGATCTCTATCTTTCCTGACGCATCAGACCACGCTGTGAGCACTCCATTCTCCACAGTTTGCGCCGAGAGCATGCCGGAGGATAATAGGAGGGACTCACATAAAAGTCCTAAGGACAAAAGTCTCACTAAAAGTGGTTTCTTGAGTTGATTCTGTCGCATATTGTAATCTTATTTTTGGATGAATATCTTATTCTCTAAGGGTGCATCTCCCCTAGTAACTCCTCGCCCGTCATACGCCACGAGGTAATCGCAGCAACGCGCCAAATATACAAAATATCTATTTCCCAAACAATCTTAATCATTCTCACTTCTTAAGGCTCAACGCCTAATCTTTTCACAAATTATGGCGAGATGACTCAAGAAAGACAAAAAAATAATTCCCGAGTAAATCCTTGCAGATTCCGGAATAAACTTTTAGGGATTCCGGAATTGTCGTTTGAGGATTCCGGAATAAATACTTCCTCGCTCCGTAAATCATTTTCAAATAGCGACAGGACAATTGATGCATTGGTAGGCATCCTCTCTCCGATACCCTTAGCCCCTATCAACCCCTATAGGAGAGGTATTTGTAACACGGAGGCTCTACCGATACACAACGCGCACTCCCTGCAAATGGATCTCCTACCCCCTCTTATGAGATCTGAGACCTCCTGGCAGCGACAATCCCAAGGGTGCAGATTAGCCTATACTGCACAGGGGACCGATCAGAGGAAAATGTAAAGCTTCCCTTTTCTCACGCCTCACCTTTGCAGATAAAAGTCTATATTTGTGACACCGACTTGCTCGTTGTATCCCCATGACAACGGATAAGGCTGTACAGGATTTCGTTACGATTAATTGGAGTGGATTAGGACCAGAATCATCACGATGACTAAACAAATGAAGGAGCACCCTCAGCTTGGGAGTGTGTGTCTCATTGCATTGCTTTCATGTTTTATGCCCATCTGCTTGGGAGCCCAAGAGCAGTTCGGAGGTCAACCCAAAGGGTTGCTCCCGACATATACGCCACACCTCAAAGGTGTGAGTATCGGAGCAAGTGCGTCTGACACAGAGGCTGTCTTATCTTGGAAGGAGCAGCAAGACGGACTCTTATATATCGGTAAAGCCATCCCCCTAGATACCGCTTCGTTAGCATGGCAATACAACCCGGCATTAGACATTTGGCAACTGTGGATTGAGGCTACGGGAGCAAAGGCTCTGTCCCTCTATTATGACGAATTCCGGATCCCTCCAGGGGCTCGTTTCTTTATTTATACCTCTATATTGGGACAAAGGGTACTGGGTGCTTACACTTCGGCGTCCCTACCCCGAGGACATAATAACCGATTTGCGACAGAAATGCTCGAGGGGGATCATCTGCTCTTAGAGTATCAGCCTTCCTCCGCTGGCGAATCTCCCGCCATCAAGCCCTCAGCAGTGGGGTATATCGTCCGTCTTCCTCAGCAAAACGACCTGCGCTATACAGATAGCTACGGCTTCGCCGGAGAGGATAACTCGGGGTCCTGCATGGTTAATGTCAACTGTGAGGAGGGTAATGCTTGGCAAAATGAGAAAAACAGCATCGCATTCATTCAAACCCGAGTTGGAGAGGATATAGCCGTATGTAGTGGTACTATCCTTAACAATACATCTGGAGACAATTCTCCTTACCTCATCACAGCTGCTCACTGTGCTAATCCCCAGGTGAACAAGAGAGCTACAGCGACAGATCTGGATCAGTGGGTCTTTTACTTTCACTATGAGAAGAGTGGATGTAACAATGAGAGCTCGGCAACACTTCATACAGTCTCTCTCGTGGGGGCAGAGCAATTAGCGATAAGCCCCCTAAAGGGAGGCACGGATGGTCTATTCTTGCGTCTTAAATCTGCCATCCCTCCGAGCTATAATCTTTACTTCAGCGGTTGGTCTCGCTCGACTTCTGTGCCCCAATCTGGGGTCGGCTTACACCACCCATCAGGCGATGCAACTAAGATCTCAACCTTTACAACGAGCCCCAAAGTAGAGCAGTGGGATGAGGACTCTTGGACTAAGGCTCACCTCAACGTGACCTACCAGGCGACTCCTCATGGTCACGCAATTACCGAAAAGGGCTCAAGTGGATCGGCTCTCTTCAGTCCGGAGCATTTTCTCGTGGGTACGCTCACCGGAGGCAATGCTTCTTGTACGCACCTAGAGGGGACGAATTACTATGGACGCCTATCTAGTCACTTCGAGAGTATGAATCTAGCGAAGTGGCTAGCACCTAAAAATGCCGAGGCTCTCTCATGCCCTGGTCGCTATATGCAAGGGGAGAGCCTTGCCGAAGTACAAGAAGTCCTTGTATGGATAGGGCAAGAAGGAGTGCATGTCTCCTGGGAAAAACCTTACGTCTCTCCAGACAAGGTACAAGGGTACCTTATATACGTGGATAATAAAAAAGTCCAAGAGGTTGATAACAACGTGGCTCTCCCTCTAATCTTAGATTACCAAGAGCCCGGAGATCACTATCTATCCGTCGTTGTCCAGTATGTATCGGGTGAGAGTCGCCCTATTGGAGCATATTTTTCTAGCCGGATGAGTCAGATAGAGGTGCCTATAATTGACCTGGATACAGATAAGGGTTTACTTTGGCACATGCCTCGTCTAGAGCAAACTTGGTCATTTGCGGAGCCCAAGATCAATACTTCAGAGCTGCATAAGGTGGGTAATATCTCTGTCGTCACCTATTTCTATGCGGGGATGCGGTATGGGGCCGATCAGCTACACCGTGCGGCAATGTACAAATCCTATATAACCTCGGTACGTTTTGTGCCCATCAGCCCCTCTGTTATCCCATATATCTACATACGTCAAGGGGATCGAGAGTACTCTCAGAGGATAACGAATATTACAACAATGGGAGAGCTTACAACCATTGTGCTAAACAAACCCTTTGTACTCGACGAGACATCTCCCCTCTTTGTGGGGATGAAGTTTCGGGGAGATACGAAAACTCCATTTATCGCTATGACAAATCAGCCTCGCCTCCTAGGGCGTAGCATGATGGTCTCACTGGATGGACAGAAATTCTTTGAGTACAAGACATTGACACATAGTCTAGCTCTCGAAGTCGTTGTCTCAGCTTCACTCTCCAAAGGTGAGGGGCGAGAGGTTGTCCGTTGCGCAAATCCAAGCATCTTTCCACAGATCAACGGTTATAAGATTATGTATGATGGTCTGGAGATCGCAACTATTATGACTCACGAGGAGGAGTGTGCCTATGCGATATCTCCCTCTAATTACCCCGATAAATCGAAATTTCAGATTTTTGCGCTCCTAAATGATCAGAACCCCGTTAGGCTTACACCCACTACTTATACGAAAGATCAGCCTATCCTTTGGAGTAATCATGGACAACTTCATCTGTTGCACCCCGAAAAAGTCTCTGGGGTTGCTCTGTACAACCTTGAAGGGGATTACATCAAGACTCTAGATCCTGAGCAGATCAGTCTCATATCTCTCCCCGAGGGGACTTACATTGTAAGGCTCATCTTACAGGATAACTCGAATCTTATCCAAAAGATTATTCATCTGAAGCAATAGAATACCGTTCAAAATATCTAGTCTTATGAAACATCGTTACACGGATTTCATCTTTTCTCTGCTAGCTCTCGTAGCCTTGCAGTCTGTTATCTTCAATAGGGGGTACGCCCAAGACAACAATTGGGTTACTGTGATCCACGAGACTTTTGACTCCTTTACCAAGGGCTCTAACAAGACACTAGACGCTCCGGATGCCGGATTACTCATCACAGATCAGAGTTTGGAGAGATTTGATCTTGCAAACTCTAAATCGCTATATCAAGCAGACAGAGCTATCCTTTTCTATGATGCTAGTGGCGCCACCCTCCTTACGAAAGAGATGAATCTCTTAGGAGATAAGCTCCGTATCTCATGCAAGGTAAAAGCTTTCAGTCCAATGTCTGCATTTGCCTTCAAATTGACATCCGAGGGGGCAGAGCAAGAGCTCCTGTTTGTCGATAACTCTTATGATCAAGACTGGGATTCTAAAACTTTTGAAATGCCGACAGGCTCCGAAAAGTGCGCTTTGCAGATCTCTACGAAACCGGGATTCTTCGGTTCGATCTCTGGAGTATTCCTCGATGAACTCAAAGTTGAGGTGCTCAATCCAAGAGAAATTACTTCAGATCCCCAACTCATCGTAACCGAATCTGATATAACTTTCCTCGATAGTGAAGTTAATGAAGAGAGTTATGCCAGGGAGATCACAGTAAAAGGCTATAACCTCGCCTCCGCACCTACCTACAGATTAGAGGGCGTTAAGAGCGATGAAGCTTCTTTTGTAGCTCGTGGTGAGCTGACCAAGGAGGGGGGGACGATCTCCGTTTCCGTAACACATCTCAAACCTGGTGTACATACAGCTCAGCTCATTATCACAAGTGACGATCTCAAGCACACAGTAAATCTCAAAGGTCGTGGGCTAGGGGGTAATCCTACAGAGGGGATGTCTCAAGAAAATCCCAAGACAGAGATCCAAGAGTCCTTCACCCAAGATGGGATTCCCGTGGGATGGAAATCCTTTATCACGGCAGGGTATGAAGACTGGTCTGTACAGCCCTCTGCTCTCGACGAGACTAACCGAGTCGCCACAATGAATGCTGCGAAATCAGTACTGAGTGATATCACTTGCGCGTCCTATCTCATAACACCTTGTCTAGTGAATCCCCAGAATCACTTGCCGGAGATCTCTTATGATCTAGCTATCATGCACTCAAATGATCTCTTTGCATCCTCTATAGCATCCGTTTACTGTATCATGCCTGATGGTTCGATGGATAAGGATGCCCCACTCTTTACCGTAAACTATACTAAGCAAGCTGACTATGCAACTCTCAAAAACATCAAAGTAAACGCACCCAAGACTCTCCAAGGTAAGTACTTCATCGGATTTTATTACCAGGGAGCCACAACTGCTAGCCACTCCGTAGCTATTGAAATAGACAACATCCAAATTACCTCTAAAGAAAATGCGACAGGCGTTGAGGGTGTAGTCGGTGAAGGTCCTCAAGTATGGCGAAGCGACGATCAGATACATTTTAACCACCTCAATGGTTTGGAGATGCAGGTTTACTCACTAGAGGGGAGGCTTCTCGTGACTTTCCCCTCTGCTGATACGGGTGTTATCACCCTCGCCAACGCACAGCAAAGAGTACTCGTACACTATGGAGCTCACAGTCTCGTACTATAAAGATTGCTAGATTAACCTAATTAAAGCAACAATATGAACAATATGAAGAAACTGGCTATCTGGAGTACTCTCCTACTACTCCTCTTGTGCATCCCATCTTGTCACCCCAGGCAGCAACCGCAGTCAGAGCCAGAGGGAGACACTACACCCATTTACAATCTCCCAATCGTTGATTATGACTTTGCAGGATCGGTAGATGATATCGTAGCCTTTGAAAAAGCCTTGGGGCACACTCTTGATAAGTCGCAGTCCAATGCGACGACTCTCACCTTTAGTACCGGTCAAAAAGATTTTTCTGAGACTGTTTACCATCTAGAGAATCGGCGCATCATGGAGATCTACCAGCCATGCTCGAGTGGCGATGTAGTCAAAAAGATCCTCCCTCAGCTAGCTAAAGAGCTCAAACAAAGGGGGTGGAGCGAATGGACTACGCCTGTGAGAGACGGACAGTGCGATGCCGCTTTTCTACTACTTGGCGAGGTCAATGGCACTCAAGCCCAAATAGGCTCTGTAGTCGTGCACACTCGCACAAACAATGTCAAGAAGACTTACCCCAGTATTACATTTATATTCAGTCGCATAGCAAATAACATCGACCCTAAAGACGTCACACTCCCCGATCTCTATTTAGATGGCTTGGGCAAGACAAGAGAGGAGATCAAGAAATACTACACTGACAAGGGTTTCGAGTCAACAAATTCAGCATCCTTCTTACGTATTAAGGTAGACAATCCTGCTTATAGAAATGAGGTCCTATTCTTCTTTCAGGATGGAAACCCTAAGTGCCACTCGATCATCATCACGGCGGTGAACTTTCGCATCAACAAGTCAGATAATCTGACTAATCAGCTCAAAAAGCTCGGCTTTGAGTACGACAGTGAGGAGAGTGGTGCCATAAGCAAGTTCCTCAATGAGGAGAAAGGCATCTGGGCATTCATCCGGTTCCGTCCATTATCCCAGTTTGACCAGCCGAATCTCACCTTTACGAAGCAGCCTAAAAACTTCTAATCGGGATTTATTGTTGAGTCCTGGACAGGGATTTACTCCAGAGAGCCCTCTTTGCCCTATCACACATCATGGGGTAAAGGCTCTTTGGAGCTTTTTTATTGGCTCCTGAATTATTGGAGGATGTCTCGGGAATGATAAACAAATAATTACGGGATTGTCTACTACGCATTAGCTAATAATTAAAGGAGTATTCCGTAACTACTATTTAAGGGTTCCATAATTATGATCGGACGATTGAGCAGCTCTTTGTTGCAGCCCCCCAGGTAATCAGAGCCCGTAACTCTAGAAGGAGGAGCTTATGAGGGTTGATCAGTGACGAGCTGTTGGTCAGTTCGAGAATATTACGTACCTTTGTGACATCAGAAACGGCTTAGGCAAGTACTTGGTCTTACTCTTAGGCCCTTTGGATGGCGAGGTAGCTCAGCTGGTTAGAGCGTCGGATTCATAATCCGGAGGTCGAGGGATCGTGCCCCTCTCTCGCTACGATGCGTGATACAGCACTCCTAAAGGGGTGCTTTTTTTGTATCTATTACAAGCCTATCTACGACTGCGATCCTAGACAACCGCTACGAGTAGACTATCAACGGCGCACCTAAAGAACTGAAACGAAAGAGCGAGACTACCGGATAAATATCCGATAATCTCGCTCTTTGCCTGCCTCTGTAGAGGGATAATCCCTCTACAGAGATCAGCTTTTACGGCTCTTGCTGCGAGCCCTACTTATGTGCGATCACCTCAATCTCTACGAGGCCGCCTTTGGGAAGAGTCTTGACAGCGACTGCAGAACGCGCGGGGAATGCACCTGAGAAGTGCTTCTCGTAGACAGCATTCATCGCAGCAAAATCTCCCATATCCGCAAGGAAGCAGGTAGTCTTGACAACTTGGTCAAAGGTAAATCCAGCTTCGTCAAGGATTGCTTTGAGATTACGAAATACTTGCTCGGTCTGTGCTGATACATCCTCCGAGACAAAAGCTCCAGACTTTGGGTCTAGCCCCAGCTGACCCGATGTAATAAGCATATCGCCAAAAGCTATTGCCTGGCTGTAGGGACCGATAGCTGCAGGAGCGTTGGGTGTAGAGATAACTTTTTTCATTGCGTACTTCTTATTTGATACTCTATATTTATAGACTAGTTGATTGCTGACGGATCACTTCGTATAGCATAATCCCGGTGGCTACGGATACATTGAGCGAAGATATTTTTCCCAGCTGAGGGATGGATACTCGGTCTGTGAGATGCTTGAGTACACCTGTGGAGATGCCTTTTTGCTCAGACCCCATCACGATGCCTAGCGGAGGTGTCATAGGGAGTGACGTATAGCATGTTGTAGCAGAGACGTCTGCCCCGATGATCTGTAGCCCGCACTCCCTAAGATATCGGCAGGCTGTCACAAGATCTCGCTCACGACATACAGGGATACGCATGAGGGCTCCCGCCGAAGCATTAACTGCATCGGCCGTCACAGATACGCTATCTCGCTCGGGTATTACGATAGCATGCACCCCTGCACACTCACAAGTCCTAGCGATAGCACCAAAATTGCGAACATCAGTAACACCATCCAGGAGTACGATAAAGGGCATCTGCCCCCCGTCATATAACATCGGAATGAGGGCCTCTAGGCGGGTATAAGTAATCGGTGAGATAAGTGCTACGACCCCTTGGTGTGCACCTCGTGTGAAGCGTGAGAGTCGCTCGGCTGGGACCTCCATAACGGGGATACCCTGTGCACGCGCCATCCGTTTGATCTCTAGGAGTTCGCCCGTCACGCTCCCTTTTTTAATATAAATTTTGTCAATGTCACTGTGGGAGACAAGGCTCTCGTTAAGAGCATGGATACCGTAAATCAGTTTCTGCTTAATCATGTGCTGTAAGTAGTGTTTCTGCAGCGGCTATCGCCTCTGGTGTTATCTGGTCTCCACTTTGTAGACGAGCTATCTCATGGATGCGCTCAGCAGGTGATAGGAGACGGAGATGGGAGTATGTCTCTCCGCGCTCCTCCTCTTTATAAATAAGAATATGCTCCGTTGCCGACGCCGCAATCTGTGGTAAGTGTGTAATAACAAAAATTTGCTGATGCGCACCCATACGGTAGAGCATATCTGCGATACGTGAGGCAGCTACGCCAGATGTTCCGGTATCGATCTCATCAAAAATAATTGTCGGGAGATCTGTAGTAAGATCTTCTCTCGTAAAGGTCTGGCTGCGGAGAGCTTTAAGTGCGAGCATGAGACGAGCTATCTCTCCTCCAGATGCAATCTCTGAAACTGGTCGCAGAGGTTGATCTATATTGGCTGACAGGAGAAAGTCGACATGATCCATCCCTCGCTCCGTAGGCTTGTCCAGAGAGGTTAACTCTATCTCAAAGCGCGCATGAGGCATCTCTAGTAAACAGAGTGTCTCAGAGACGCACTGAGCTATATCCCGTGCCGCCTTAATCCGAGCTTCATGTAGTTGTTGCCCGAGGGCTATAACCTCTGTGCGCAATCGGAGTACCTCTGCGCGTAGCTCAGATAACTCATGCTCATATTGAGCCGTATGGGCGAGTTTGCTCTTGAGTTGCTGAGCATACTCGACAAGCTCCTCGGGAGAGAGGAGGTTGTATCTCTTCAATAAAGTATTGACACCGCCTAAGGTAGTATTGATCTCCTCTAGTCTAGCAGGATTGTAAGCGACCTCCCCCTGCAGACGACTCAGGTCGCCCTCAATATCATCTAGCTCGATGGTCAGACTATGCATACGCTCTGCATAATCAGTTAGCTGAGGGAAATACGGCGCCGTCTGCACTATTAGATCCTGAGCTGCGGAGAGCTGGTCTACGAGGCTATAAGGCTTGTTAAGTAATGAAAGTATACTCTGCAACCCCTCTTGGATCTCTTGTATATGTGTTAGGCGCTCTGATTCGTCAACGAGGGCTGCAAAAGAAAATCGCTCTAACTTTAAGGCCTCGATCTCATCAAAAGCTCTACTATTGATCTCGTACTCTGCCTCTGCTTGTTGCGCCTCGATGCGTAGCAGCTTAAGTCTGACAGCGTTATCATGATACTGTTTGTATGCCTGTCGATACATCTCTATGAGAGACGCATTGTCGCCTAGCTGAGAGTCGATAAGTGCTATCTGGTAAGCCGCCTCACGGAGCAAGAGATTACAATGCTGTGAATGCACGTCTATGAGTAGTGCCCCCAGTTCCTCTAACTGACTGAGCGTGATCGGGGAGTCATTAACAAAAATGCGACTACGCCCTGACTGTCGGATCTCCCTTCGGATGAGACATGAGCCTGATTGGTCTATCTCAAAGTCATGGTCTGACAACCATTGGATCGTCTCAGCACTAAGCTGAGTGAACTCCCCCTCAATAACAGCTTGCTGACACCCCCGGCGTATGGTCGATATGTCAGCTCGACCTCCTGCTAATAGGTGCAAGGCTGACACAAGAATACTCTTTCCCGATCCCGTCTCACCCGTGATCGCTATTAGCCCTGTGGGTAGCGCACAGCTCAATTCGTGTATGAGAATGTAATCTCGTATATATAGACTCCGAAGCATGTGGTGTTACTTCTTCAAAGCTGAGAGCTTTGCATCCTCCGTTGGGAATATTTTAGATAAGATTTTGTAGGCAGTTGTCCGAGCTTCTTGCGAAGCTCCAGAAACCAATACGGGAAGTTCGTCTAACTTCGTCTGAGCAAAGATCTGCAAGAGTGGAGACATACTATTTGCACTCCATGTCTCCTCGAGGAGGGGTAATTGATCTAATATGTTGGTATACCCACGTCGCAAATTAGTCGTGAGCAGATCAAGCCCTTGTCGATGGTACTGGTACCAGTAGTTTCGCCACGATTGATGAGCAGGATCATTGTAAGCTTGACTTATTGCATAGCGATTGTTTTCGCTAGCATATGCTTTCCAACCAGTCCAATCTAGCATCTGCTGAGCCGCTGCCACCAGTTGTTGCATTTGACGGGCAGCAAAATCTCCTCCGAGAGGCTCAAAGGAATCAAAGTCCAACGCTATAATAAAATAAGCATAAAAGGCGACTGTTGCAACTAGATTATTGTCTATTTGCGAAGGCGTATAGAGAAGCGGCTGATATGGTTCATAGCGAAAGTTAAGCTCCCGGTCTAAATGTACCAATAATGGAGACACATAGGAGGCGCCGTGCACAGGTCTCTGCGCCGAAACACTTAGCTCTGCCGTATAAACACCATCGTCTGAAACGGTCAACAAATTCAGAGCCAAAGCACACTCAATCCGTTCTACAGGAGTAAAGACAGCGTTAACCCACCGCGTCTGATTGAGAATCTCTGTGAGCTGTTGCGTTAGTACGGAAATTGTCCCCTGATCAGCAGATGCTCCAAGACGGTCTGCATTGACTGTAATACGGGCGTTTAGCTCCTGCCCCGTGCAAATTATCCATCTTGACGAAGTAAGAAAGCAAAGAGCTATAAGCAACGTCAGATTAACAGAGAGACAATACTTCATCAGATAAACAGGATTGCTCAAACCAACTGAGTACGATGCTGCATGATAAAGTCGACAATCTGCTCAGCAACGGCAGGTTTGCTCTCTAGTGGAAGATCTAGTTGCCGACCCTCCTTGTCTAGGATGAGGACCTTATTAGTCGTTACTCCAAAGCCAGCCCCAGGGTCATTCATAGAGTTAAGTACGATAGCATCGAGGTGCTTTTTGCTTAATTTGCTCTCGGCGGCATGGAGATCTACAGATGTTTCCAGGGCAAAACCCACAAGGTATTGCCCTTTATGACGATTCTCTCCGAGCGTTGCTGCGATGTCGGGATTCTGTATCAAGGTAAGTTGTATTTGCTCTCCCCCACTACACTCTTTCTTGATTTTTCCATGAATACGCTCTTGGGGTCTGTAATCTGCCACAGCAGCAGCAAAGATTGCAATACTACTCCGCTCGAAAGTTTCCTCTGCCTCTGCCAGCATCTCTTGAGCAGACGCTACCGAGTGTACGACAACACGTTGATCTTTAGGACGTAAATGTGTCGGGCCTAATACTAGATGCACCTCGGCTCCTCGCTTAGCACATACTTCAGCAAGGGAGATCCCCATTAGCCCTGAAGAGTGATTACCGATGAAACGTACGTCATCGATCGGCTCGCACGTCGGTCCCGCCGTAATCGTAACGCACTCCTGGGCTAAAGGCTTCGCATCAAAAGTGTCTAGTATACCGACAGCCTGAGTCAAGATCTCCTCAGGCTCCCGCATGCGTCCTCGACCTTCCAAACCACTTGCTAGGAAGCCATCAACAGGTAATGCTTGCCATACCCCATCCTCCTTCAGTAATTGTAAGTTGCGGGCTGTCGTCGGGTGAGACCACATATCCAGATCCATGGCCGGAGCTATTAGTACAGGAGCTCGCATAGCTAGATAAGTCGTCACAAGTATATTGTCGGCAACTCCATGAGCCATCTTAGCAATAAAATCAGCAGTAGCGGGCGCTATGATCATCAAGTCCGCCCAAATTCCTAGGTTCACATGACTATGCCAGGAGCCGTCACGGCGATCAAAGAAATCCGAGACCACAGCATGCTGCGAGAGTGTGGCAAGGGTCAAAGGCGTTATGAATTCCTTTGCTGCGGGAGTCATGATTACCTGCACCTCTGCCCCCTCCTTAATAAGGAGACGCACCAGTGAAGCACTCTTATATGCAGCAATTCCACCCGTGATTCCCACGACGATATGTTTACCTTTCAGACGCATGCTCTTATATCTGTACGAAAAAACCTTGTCTTGGTTACATCTGCTCTTTAATAATGAGAAAGTGGCGCTTCGTGTCTCGTGAGAAATCCGACTGTAGGAGCCAGTTCAAGTAACCCGGCTCCTGCCGTAGCACCTCTTTGACTGAGCGCCCTTTGTGCTTTCCAAAATTAAAGACCGCCTCTCCAGTATCATCTAACACGATCCGTCCTGCAAGGTCTACATTGCGATGGTATGTCGTCAGTGCCGCCAAATCCTCTACGTTATGAGGCAGAGCATCTCCGTAATGATCCAACTGGGCTAAGAGCACATCCAGAGTAGCAAGTGTATCTGCTTCAGCTCCATGAGCCCCTATATGCTCCCGGTGACAGTAAAATCGTACAGCCCCCTCCAGAGTCCGAGGCTCCATCTTATGAAAGATTGTCTGTACATCCACGTGTCGCATTGCGAGTAAGTCAATCTCCACTCCAGCACGGATGAATTCCTCCCCTAGCATCGGTAGGTCAAATTTCTGCGAGTTATACCCAGCCAAATCGCAACCCTCGATAAGAGAAGCCAAGCTTCTAGCGCAAGTCTTAAAAGTTGGGCAGTCCCTCACATCTTCATCCGTGATGCCGTGTATCTCTGTACTCTCTGCAGGGATGGGCATCTCTGGATTAAAACGTCTCGTCCTTATGATACGCTCGCCATCAGGTAGCAGCTTCAGTATTGTCAATTCTATAATACGATCATGGATGATATCGAGTCCTGTAGCCTCTATATCAAAGACCACTAATGGGCGATCTAATTGTAGCGTCATAATATCCCTATCATTAGATACGTACGGGAGCTGTGATACCTCGCAGATCTGTCTGGTCAGCTACTTTAGTTGGCGTAATCATGATCGGCTGCGACGCACTTGAGATGTGTAGCCGTAGGCTATCTGAGTTAAAAGCCTTGAGAAATTTGATAAAGGTATTTGTCTTAAAGGTGATCTGCATACCCTCCATCTCCTCTGGGTAGTCCACAAGGATTCTCTCCTCCACATCGACTCCCGGTGTATTAGCTCCCTGAGCATAGAATCCGCCCTTCATCACCATCGCGTGGTCATTGAAAGTTATACAAAGCAAACTCGACTCTGCTCCGAGACCAACTATATTACTCAAGTAGTTAACACGAGTTGTAGCTCGCTGCAATACTGGGCCATCTATTTCAATCATATAGGTCATCGCCTCAGGAAGTAGGCCATTATAGTTTGGGAAGTCCAGCACACTCACCTGTGAGATGACGCTATAAGTGCCAAAGCGGACCTCGACCTGCCTATCATTAAAGATAACTAGAGCCTCCTCATTAGCAAAATTTGGCAGGATAGACTGCAAGAAGTTTGAGACCTTAATCGGAAGCGTAAAGTTCGGATCCTTAAGTTGAGCCTGAGTTAGCTCACCTTCGCCACTCACCAGTCGTGCGTCGTAGTCTATATAGCGTACCAACTGGACATTATCTGTAGCGCATAGCTCTAGCTTATCTGCGAGCATTGTAAAGTGCACCCCGTGAAGCTGCTCTCGCGTTGCATCGGGATAAGCTGCAGGAAGTACGGCAGATATCCCTGCTAATAGACTAGAGCTATTCATGCTAAGCATAGAGGCTGTAGCACTCTCTTTGGGATTTACACTCGATATATATAGATCTGCATCTCCTACTGGGATATCTAGATACCCCGTTGAGTGAATTAGGTGGATAAATCGTGCCCCCTCAGAAGTGGTCTCCATCTCCATCGTAAGTGGCTGTACCGGTAGGGACTTTATATAGTCCAGTAGCGGAGTCGGAGCTATTAGATAGCGCATCTCACCATCGCTCTCTAGAGGAGTTATCATACCTGTCGAGCGCATTGTCGTATCACCTCCCGTTACTGAGATATGATCCGGATAAACCTCAAAGAGGTAGTTTGCCAAGGCGGGGATAGAGGTATTACTCGTGGGGACTAAACGTCCTACATTTTGCAGTAGAGTGGCGAGCTCATTACTATTGACTGTAAATTTCATATAAGATTGCTGGCTACTAAAATTCACCCACAAAGATAATAAAAAGTCTCCCGCCCTCAAAGAGCTGATAGTACGAGGAGTATGATTTATTGAGGATACTTCTTTATCTCGTCAAACTTAGCCTGCATCGTAGGGTTATTTCGAGTCAGGCTCTTTATTGTAAGGCGCTCTGCTTTATCATTTGCTAGGCGCAGATTATTCTCACTACCGGTAAGGGCCTCCTTGATCTTCTGGAGATGCTCAATAGACTTATCTATCTCCTCGATAGCCTTTTGAAAACGCTCACTCGCCAAGCGGTAGTTACGACCAAACTTGTCGCGAAAGTCCTCCAGTTGCTCCTCAAAGTGCGTGATGTCTACAGACTGTCTCTGGGCCTCTACTAGCTGCTCTCGGAGAGACAAACTCTTGCGAGAGGTCGAGACAAGTAGCGTAATCAATGGAACAAAAAACTGAGGTCTGATCACATACATCTTGGGATAAAGATGCGACTTATCGGTAATCCCGCCATTGTATAGCTCGCTATCTGGCTCTAAGAGCGACACCAAGACTGCATACTCACACTTTTTCTTGCGACGATCCTCGTCAAGCTTCTTGAGAAAGTCTTCATTGCGGTGCTTCGTTGCGGTGGCATCAGACTCGTTTTTCATCTCAAACATAATTGAGATATACTCAGTCTCTCGATCGTCCCCGTAATCTCGGAAGACAAAATCCCCCTTGGTTCCGCCGACGACTTCGTTATCCTTCTCAAAATACGCGTATGGATAAAAGGGGCGTAACCGTTGCTCAAACTCTAGTGCACAGTGTTGCTCAAGCGTCTCTCCGACCATCTTTGTAGACATTCGAGCTTTGAGATCTTTGTAAAAGTCTACCTGACCCTGTAGTACAGCAACCTCGTGAGCATGTTGCTCTTGCAGCGACTTGACCTCTAGGAGAGCCTCCTTAGTCTGTAAGGAGACCTGATTGCGTAGCTCGATAATCGTCTGCTCCTTAGCCTGCAATTGCTCCTGACTTTGCGACTCGATCCGTAGCCGTTCATTGTCTCGTAGACTCTCCTGCTGAGCTATAGTAGCTCGTAGCTCTGTAATTATCTGCTCTTTATTCGCTAGCGCTAGCTCAAGCGTTGCCTGACTCTTCTCGCTCATAGTATCGAGCTGACTCTGCAACTGCGCTAGTTGTGCATCTCGCTGCGCTAGAAGGTCTTTAAGCCCTGACTCAGCCTCGGCTACCGCTAATTGCTGAGCCTGGAGTTGCTGTCGCTCTAATAAAGCCATGCGCTCCTCTAGAGCTTGATCAAAAGCCTTACCTCGCACCTGATCGAGTAATAGCGCATAATCGCGCTCATCTATGCTAAATGGCTTGTTGCAATTTGGACAAATCAATTCATGCATGAGAGAGATCTTGGAGTATGATTACTGTCCACAAAGATAGCACTTTTAGGACTGTTGCAAAGAGTGTTAAGAGAGGTATGGCTACGAGACCTTATTTGCGGTCTCTTGGCTCCGTAACTACAATCTGACTATTTCGGAATCAGAGATAGGGCATTCCGGAAATCTTGATTGACTATTCCAGAAAAGCCGTCTGAGCTCTCCGGAGTATTTCTCTGCTCTATCACGCTCCCAGGAGAGAAGGTCTGGGACTAAAACAACAATTGCCACGAAGTCTCCATCTCCAGACTTCATGGCAATGATCATTTTTCCACCCCAACCGAGTCTATAAGCTTATAGTTATTTGCCCCTCATTATGATTAATCAGTATGTGCCTCGTCGTAGAGAGACAGAGTTAGTTCATTGCCATCCCAGCGGGCGTAGGAGTAATAGTGTATCCAATCTCCCAGTATGATGCAGCGACGATCTTCGGGCAGTGATAGGTGCAGCAAGAGGTGCCGGTGACCATATATATAGTAATCTATCTCGGGGTGCTGAGGGATCTGTAACTTGGTGTACTGTACAAGCCACTCGTCTTCCTCTATATTCATCTGAGGATTACGCCCTGGCTGCGAGGGATCAGATGCTTGCTTTAATTGTCTCATCCGATTACGATAGGCCATCCTCTGCGCAAATGCTACCGTCCACCGAGGGTGAATTGCAGCATACAGCTTACGAGCGAGCTTACTCTCGAAGACACCAAAAAGACATCGCTCCTTTTTATAGCGCAGAGCGTACTCATGATGCCCATGCGATAGACGGAAAGTACGCCCTCGGAGAGTACAAATGATACTATCCCTGTGTACGATAACTCCTAGCTCCTTGGTAAAGTAGTCCGTCAACCACAGATCATGATTACCTACTATATAGTGTACCTCTACACCTCTCTCGACGAGATCTGCCAGGATCGCAAGAAATCGTACAGCCCCCCTCGGTACTACATACTCGTAGTCAAACCAATAGTCGAGCATATCGCCAAGCAGATACACCGCCTCTGCGTCATCAGCGATAGAGCGTAACCAAGAGACCAGACGCTGCTCTGCTCGCCTCGGATCGTCATGATAGGGAGACCCAAGGTGTGCATCAGATAAGAAGTATATCGCACTCATCCTATATCTTTACAAGAATCCCAACTCTAGTTGAGCCTCTTCTGACATCATCGAGCTATGCCATGGGGGATCAAAGGTGAGCTCTATATCACAACGCTTAACGCCTGATATACTCTCGACTTTAATTTGCACATCTTGTAAGATAAAATCTGCCGCAGGACAATTGGGTGCAGTCAGTGTCATCGTAATGACAACCTTAGCTCCCCCATCCTGTATATCGACATTGTAGATAAGTCCTAAGTCATAGATGTTCACCGGAATCTCTGGATCATAGACCGTGCGAAGCATCTTGACGATCTGCTCTTCTAGTTGTAGTGTCTCCATATTTACTACTTACTTGTGCGGTATCATCTCCTCGATGAGTCGCTGAGAGTTACCAAATTTATCGACGATTAGGAGCAAATAGCGGATATCGAGTATAATACTCCTCTGATAGTCCGGGAGATACTCGATATCACCTCCTACACCCTCCCAATTGCGGTCGAAGTTAAGCCCGATGAGGCGCCCTTTACTATCAAAGACTGGACTGCCAGAATTCCCCCCCGTCGTATGAGTCGTTGCGCAAAAATTTACGGGCATCTCACCGTTGGGCAGGGCGTAACTGCCATAGTCTTTGTGTCGATAAATCTCCTTAATTCGGTCAGGCAGTGCAAACTCCCAGCTAGTGGGGTCTTCCTTTTCCATAACTCCTGTAAGGGTAGTCTGATGACCATAGTAAACATCGTCTCGAGGATAATAGCCATTGACATTACCATAGGTAAAGCGCAGCGTAAGATTGGCGTCAGGCCACAGTTGCTGTGCGCCACACATATCCATCATACCCCGTACATAATCCCTATGTGCTAGCATAATCGGATCGTCATAAGCAGCTTGCTTATCTCGCATATCAGCCAAGAGTTCGGTCGTAGATTTGGTAAACTGTACCATCGGGTCGCACTCCAATCGCTTACAAGAAGGTGATTTCATAAAAGCTTCGAATCGCTTAGGGTCAGAAAAAATAGAGCCAGCAAAGAGATGCTTTACATACTCTTTGACATCGCCGTACTGGGTAATGCCGTCTCGTAATGCCCCCGGCCAGTACTCCTTAGCAATGCGCTCCGTATAGCGCTGCAATAACACCGTCGTAACCTCTTGATCGACAATGGGAGAATAATCTTTGTCGTAGAAGTTTTCGAAGCCTACCCTCAGTTTTCCCAAGATCTCCTCTCGAACCTCTTTATTGTCCCACTGCTGAAGCTTCTTATCATCTATCAGGGGTATTTGCAAGAACTCTATGGGAATCCAAAGCCCCTCCGTCAAATACCACTGTACACGTCTCGCCTCACTTCTCGCAGCGACACAGTCTGCAATCGTTTGGATGGCCCGAGTCACCTCAAAGCGTTTGTGTTGCTTTGCCCAGGCTGCGAGGGCTTCTTGTTGAGATTTCTTAGTCTCCTGTAGATTGCGTGTACGTATAGCCCAATTAGCTCCCTGAGCACGCTTGTATCCATTTTGGGAGTAAGCATACTTCGCTGCGTACTGTATATTTATTTTTTCGTCAGCAAGCATCCTCCGCAACAGGACCTCTTGACGCAAACCTCTCATTTCAATGCGGATATTATTATCTATCTCGGACCACTCATCCACTTGAGCTTCAGTAAAGAAGTGGTGCGTAGTGCCGGGAAATCCCATAATCAATGCGAAGTCTCCCTGCTGTACTCCAGCTGTCGAAACGGCAGCATAGCGCTCTGATCTATAAGGGACGTTGTCAGGACTATAGTCTGCCGGATTATTATCCTTGTCGGCATAAACGCGAAAGATTGAAAAGTCGCCTGCATGTCGTGGCCACATCCAATTGTCTGTATCCGAGCCATACTTCCCAATTGCACTAGGAGGTGCTGCGACAAGACGAACATCTGTAAAAACCTTTTTAGTAAATAGGTAGTAACGATTTCCTCCATAGAAGGGCTTTAGCTCGTAACGAATACCCGGGAGCTTCATAGCCTCTAGCCCAACAATCGTAGGAATCATTTTTGTCAATGTGGCGATCGAGAATGCTGCCATCGGATCGTTTTTGTAAGGAGTCCGTCGTAATAACTTAACAACCTGGGCAGTCACATCAGTGATCTTGTCAATAGTTATGACCTCTACGCCTGGATTGAGCAGCTCCTCTCGCATAGATTGACTCCAAAATCCGTCGCGGAGATAATTGTGCTCGACTGATGAGTGGCTCTGGATCTGGTCATAACCACAGTGATGATTCGTCAAGATCAACCCCTGATTAGACACAAAGACGCCCGAACACCCACCATCAAACATTACGACAGCGTCTTGCAAACATGGTCCATCGGGATTATATATTTCCTCCACAGGGAGCTCAAGTCCCCTGGCATGGAGATCCGCAGCTCGATCTTTCATCTGCTCCAGTAGCCACATCCCTCCATCTGCCAATGCCGCAGCTGAGAGCATCAAAGAGGTGGCGGTAAGTAAGAGGAGTCTTCTTAGGTGAGTTGTCATAGGTATTGCTATTTTGTGTATTACTTTATATCTCTATTTTGTAGGAGGTAATGGGCGATCCGCTCTCGCCAGCATAGCATTATAGTAGCGCATGTCGCCAGTCACCTCTCGTCCTAACCATGAGGGGAGAGGAGGTTGTATAGAAGTCTCTCTAAGCTCCACCTCTGCTATGACCAGCCCCTCGAGAGATCTTCCGAAGCGATCCACCTCCCAAACGTATCCCTCGTGAGGGACATAGTACCGATCTTTCTCGAGAATGTGCTCGGCACACTGTACAAGCATTTCTTCCCCATCAGCAAGAGGGATCTGGTATTCCCACTCCGAGCGGGACACTCCCCCATCGTGCGAAGCCCCCTTGACAGTAAGTCGAGCCTCATCATCTATGATACGTATACGCACAGTCACCCTATCCCATCCCGTTAAGTAGCCCTGACGGATATGGCGACACTGTGTTGCTAATGAAAGATATGCGTCACTACGGACTAAGTACTTGCGCTCTATTTCTAGCATAAACGCTCTAGGAGATTGTCACCTCTATAGCTCCCATGGGGAAATTGTCAAAAGTCACATCCCGATACTCCACCATAGGGTAATCTTGTTCGATACTATTGATGATCAACTGATGTAAAATCCCTTGTCCGGCACCATGAACGAAGACGACCTTGCTCCCCTTTCGCTCCAGACGCTTATCTAACTCTCGGCGAAAGTTCTTCAATTGATATAGCAATATCTCATGGGGAGTCATCCCCGTTGCATTGGGGAGTATGCGCTCGGCCTCTAGACCGACCTGCTCTATTGGCTGTTCCCTCGGAGTTTTCATTGCCATCGGCTGATCGGCAATCTCAGAGCTATTGCGAGCTTTTGGCTTCGTATTGTGAGAGAGCTCCATCTCCTTTTGTTCGGGAGGTGGAGTTGCGGAAGCTTTGCCCCCCGGGACCTTTCGCTTCCCTTCCCTTACCTCTTGCGTCCGCTGTTCGGATCGTCTGGAGAGAGCCCCCGAGCGAGAAATCATCGGTGCCGGAGTCTCTTCCGACTGCTGATGAGTACCATCCTGAGCATCTAGGATAGGCAGTACAAGCGCGTCCTCATCAAAGAATGGGTTGGGGCGGAAAGAGTGGCGTTTAACCAGCTTGACGACATCTACATGTAGCTGCTTATTTATGGGAGCCAGTAAGCGATATGAGCGCTCAGGCTTGTAAGCGATAAATTGAAACTGCGATAACCCATGCTCATTAAGAGTATCGACTGCAAACTCCTCAACGAGTACTCGCATATCAGGCTCCAAGACCCCTGCCGAACGCAATTTGTATCCCCCAGACGGGGTCACTGTGCTATAGGTAAAGAGTAGGTGATAATTACTTTCGTTGATCAGATAAGCCTCGTAGGGAGATTGTCCGAAATGCTCGTATGAGACGGGCAAATAGGCTAGATGTACTCGTATCTGATCTCCCTCTAAACGGTCAAACCATGGACCCTTAGAGAGAGGAGCGAGGAAACTTAAGTCTTGATTGTCCCTCTCTGAGAGTGTTTTCCTCTCAGCAGACGCAGACGTCCCTCCAGAGGGTGCTACACGGTGCTGAGAGTTAGTCTCTAGAGATTTCTGGATAGGACTCTTATAAGCCGGCGCAAACGTATCCTGACTGTCTACCACGACACACTCACTGATCGGTGTCGGTAACTCAAATCCGTCCGATCCCTCTACCCAAGCCAAGCCACGATCTACACGCTTGACAACACCACCTCCCGACGCATTGAGATAACGTATGGTGTCTCCTACTTTTATACCTTGTGCCATGCTTATTCTCATTTCTATTGCGAAGATACCAAAATTACCCCAATCTCAGTAACGTCTATTCAGAGCGGATTTTGTCTTCTCAAATAATCTTTGTACCTTTGCAGATACAAATGGATCGCGGAGTGGAGCAGTGGTAGCTCGTTGGGCTCATAACCCAAAGGTCACAGGTTCGAGTCCTGTCTCCGCAACTAGGCACAAGGCTTCCCAAAAATGGGGAGCCTTTTTCTTTTGAATCTCACAGAGCTCACTCTCCTTTACACTAGAGACAGTGAAACAAGCAGCGCACTAGACCCCGCAATGGAGTCTAGTGCGCTATCTATTTTTTCTAATTACGCCAGAAATACTGAGGAAGACCCATCTCCCCCAGCAATAAATGGACAGTCAACCTCGGTTAAGACTTCTTTTGTCCACGATTACCGTAGCGGTTCATAAACTTATCGACACGACCTGCAGTGTCCACAAGCTTAGCCTTACCCGTATAGAATGGGTGAGAGGTGTTAGAGATCTCTATCTTGATTAATGGATAGGTCTCACCATCAATCTCAATAGTCTCCTTGGCGTTGGCCGTACTCTTCGTGATGAAAACTTCGTCATTAGACATATCTTTAAATGCCACAGGACGATAGTTAGTAGGATGTAGATCCTTTTTCATTGCTTTATTGCGTTTAAGTTGTTAATAATCTTGCAGGAGCGTGGCTCTAAATGTGTCATTTATCACTTCTAACAGTAGCTGGTAAAACCGTTCTACCGCCCGAACGACACCACGTTGATACCGCAAGGACTCGTGCCGGTCAAGTAGCAATTGGTGATCTGCTCACACTCAAAAGGTACAAGTCTCGAGGGGCAAAGATACGATAAATATCCGAATCTTCACCGTCTGCGACTCTTTTTTCTAACACCCTGCTCACACCTCATGAATCTTTTATCTCAATAACTCTCTGAGGATGTAAAATTTATTCCGGTACAGCCAATTGAGTATTCCCGAATAAGCGGTTGAGTATCCGGGAGTAAATCTTCTCCCATTACGGGATTATCTCTATAAAATCTCCGCAATCAGTTATAAAGACCCTTATGGACTCCCCCTCCCTCCTTGCGATCTTTATCCTAGGGATCTGTAAGTAGGTCTGGGCGCAAAGCCTCTGTGCGGGCAACCGCCTGGTCATGCTCCCACTGGGCTATCCGCGCCTCATGACCACTCAGTAAGACCTCAGGCACGCGCCACCCTCTGTACTCTGCAGGGCGTGTGTACATGGGTGGTGTTAACAGACCATCCTGAAAGGAATCACTCAGAGCACTATCTGCATCTCCTAGGACTCCTGGTATAAGCCTTATGGTAGCATCAGCAATGATAGCAGCCGCCAGTTCACCTCCTGTCAGGACATAATCTCCGATAGATATCTCGCGGGTCACGAGATGCTCACGGATCCGATGATCGATGCCCTTGTAGTGTCCACAAAGGATGATAATATTCTCCATCAGGCTTAGCTCATTGGCAACGGCTTGTGTCAGTATGGGAGCATCAGGTGCTGTAAAAATGACCTCGTCATACGACCTCTGACTGCGTAGCTCTGAGATAATGCGATCGACGGGTTCTATAGAAATAAGCATCCCTGCCGCACCACCATAAGGATAATCATCGACACGCCCCCAGCGGTTCGCCGCATAGTCTCGCAACTGATGTATGTGCACCTGAGCAAAACCATCCCGCTGTGCTCGCCCTACTATAGAAGTGGAGACAAAAGGCTCTATCATCTCGGGTAGGACAGTAATTATATCTATGCGCATAAGTTATCTAGACAAAAATAGAGTACGTCGTAATGATGCATCTTCTTATTGACCCTATAATCTGGATATAACGGACAAGGGACCCGGAGTGGATAGTAATACACCATCATGCAGTTGACTCAAAACGAAGAGCCGTGAGGTCGTAGCGCAGCGTTGCCTACATGCCTCACGACTCCTCTTGACTACTCTATGCGATCAGGCAAAGGTCAGCTCTTGAATAAGACGAGGACACTTAGCCCACTTATCGATCATAAAGAGGACGTAGCGTATGTCTACTGAGATCGTACGCTGCAGGTCTGGCTCAAACTCGATATCGCCACTCATTGCCTCCCAGTTGCCATCAAAGGCAAGACCTATCAGGTTGCCATTTTTGTCAAAAACGGGACTACCAGAGTTTCCTCCCGTAATGTCATTGTCAGAGAGGAAGCAAGTCCAGAGATGATTCCCTACACCATAAGGAGAGAAATTCTTAGAATCCCCGAGGAGCTTGAGGAGCTCTGGTTGTACTGCGAACTCACTACTGCTAGGGTTTTGCTTCTGGAAGACACCACGCTCTGTAGTAAAGAAGTAATACCAAGCTCCATCTCCAGGCTCGTAGCCGAGGATACGACCATAGCTCATCCGCATGGTAAAGTTAGCATCTGAGGGGCGCAGAGCCTTTGGCTGGAACTCGCTCATCGCGGCAAAGAGCTCGCGCTTGCCCTTTTCGATAGCATTGTTACTATCAATATACTTATCCAGAAGGGCCGAGTAGTAACTGAAGAGACTCTGCCCCAGGATGCTCGCAGGATCATTGCTAAGGACCTCTCCCATCTTCTCCGGATCAAGAGACATTGTAGCCAGCATCTTATCCTCGTAAGGGAAGACACTATGTGCAAAGAGATCGTTAGCATACGCTACACAATCCCCACCAAATCGCTCGTCAATTAGCTGATAGATGGTCGGGAGATTGTCTTTGGGAAGTTTTGTGCGCAGTAACGATAACATAGCAGGTAAGACTTCGCGATCTAAGTTAGGCAAGTAATCCTTGTAAAGCTCCGTAATCTTCGTCTTATCATCCTCTCCAAGATTTTGCATCACTTGGTAAGAAAGCCACACGATCTCCGTCCCCATCAGTACCGTTTCTATCATATAATTAAGCTGACGATTGTAAGGAGCGATCTCTTTATATGCTCGCTCTAAGTCGGGGAGTATGTTACCGTAAGGCTTGCCTGTCTGCTTAACCCACTTAGTAAACGCCTCCTCCTCAGCTCGCTTGCGGTCTATGACATGGAGCTTCTCCAGACCTCGGTTCATACCAATAGAGTTCTTCCAGTAGTTAGCACTCTGAGCATACTTACTCGAATACTTAATACGAGTCGCTTGATCCGCCTCCATCGCACGCATCCATATCTCTTGCTTGATGCCCCGAGCCTCAATGCGTGGAGCATTTTCATTCTCAATACGATCGAGGACTCCGTAAGAGGTTAGATAACGATCTGTAGAACCCGGGAAACCTATAGTCATCGCATAGTCCTGCTCTTGGTAACCCTTAAGAGAGACCTTAGCATAGTAGACGGGGCGATAGGGCTTATTGCTAGCTGAGTACTCTGCCGGCTTATTATCAGCATCCGCATAAACCCGGAATACACTAAAGTCTCCCGTATGACGAGGCCACATCCAATTATCTGTATCTCCACCAAACTTGCCAACACTACTCGGAGGAGTCATGACAAGACGGACATCTTTATACTCATCGTATATGACGACGTAGTACTTGTTACCTGCGTAAAAAGGGACGACCTCTACGGCATCAAACGGAGAGGTCGTGTACTCCTCGACGATCTCCTTTGAGAGCTCCTCGATAAGCTCTTGGCGTTCGCTCTCGTCTGTGATACTAGCGATCGCTTGCTCAATACGGGCTGTAACGTCTATCTGTGCCCTGAGATATTTGACTGATAGCCCTGGGATTGGGAGCTCTTGACGCATAGATTGAGACGCGAAACCGTCACGTAGATAATCATGATCCACGGTACTTTGGCTCTGGATAGCTTCATAACCACAGTGATGATTCGTAAAGATCAACCCTTGGTTGGAAACTGTGATACCAGTACACCCGGCCCCAAAGATCACCACACCACGTGCTATGGATGGCTTATCGAGACTATAAAGTTGGTCTAAAGGTAACGTAAAGCCGAGCTCACGCATGCGAGCTTCATTTTGCTCATTAAGCTCGCTGAGTACCCACATACCCTTGTCGGCACGTGCTGTAATACTACACACAAGGAGTGCGCAGAGGGCTAGAAGCAAAGTCTGTAGTTTATTCATAAAACGCCTATATATTAAAGTTAGTATTCTCAATTATCCGTCACGATTAGTTGGAGAGACCTCGTCTTAGTTCGCTTTTGTAGCCATTTTTCCAACTTATTTCTCTGCTCGAGAGACATCCTATGACTAGGCGTAGCTACAAGTATTTGTAGTACGGAGTCCTGACCTTGTATAAACTCCATCGAGGGCATCAAACGGACTTCTTTAATATCCGAAAAAACAGTTCGCGCCTCCTCACTTACATCTTTCGTAAGCGACTTATAGAAGTCATAGCGTAGGAGGAGACGCCGCAGCGAGTCTATCTCAGCTCGCTGCTCAGAAGCCGTCTGCTCGGATCGCTCATAGAGGTTACGTAGTAAGACGCCGCCCAGCTGCTCATAGTCTGTCGGTGTATCATTATCGACACCTTGGTGTACCTGCAGTTTAAAGTTCGACAGCCCATATCGAGGCAATAAAGATGCAATGCTATCTATAGTCTCTGTCGATAACGTCTTACCAATGAGTACGAGATCTAGTTGTGCCGGATTTTCGTCATCGGAGCGAACGAGCGTCTGTCGTACGACCTGATAATCTGGTGGTGCGAAGTGATCTGCGACAAACTGCTTAGCACGCTCCTCCTGATAGGAATCTCTCACGAGACGAGCACTTAAATAGATGCTAGGTATCAGCGTACAGATAGCTATGATAGATATCCAACGGTAACCCTTCTTACGTATATTCTCTGAGGCGACTTGCTTAATCGGGAAGCGCATAATGCGAACCATAATAAAGGTCGCGAAGGCTATAAAAACCGAATTAATGAGATAGAGATAGATGGCCCCAAAGAAAAAAGCCCAGTTGCCAGTAGCTATACCAAATCCTGCAGTACATAGCGGAGGCATCAAAGCCGTCGCAATTGCAACCCCAGGGAGTACCTGTCCCTTACTCTTTGTACTCCCCGCTATCAGCCCTGCAGCCCCCCCGAAAAAGGCGATCAAGACATCATACAGCGATGGCTCTGTACGCCCCAGGAGCTCGCTGCCAGGCTGATCCAATGGTGTCAAAAGGAAGTAGATAGTAGCCGTCAAGATACTAAAGAGGGTAGTCAAAGCCAGATTGCGCAATGACTTACGCACGAGATCAATATCTGCAATACCAAAGCCTAAGCCAAACCCAATAATTGGGCCCATCAGTGGGGAGATCAGCATGGCTCCTATGATAACAGCTGTCGAATTGACATTGAGTCCGATGGAGGCCACTAGGATTGCGCAGATAAGAATCCACAATTTTGTACCACGAAACTCTACATCCCCCTTGAGAGACTCGATCGTTGCCACATCCCCCTCCTTATCATCCCTAAAGTCTAAGAGTGTCTTAAGCCACTTCATAGCTCGCATCCACCACATGCTATCTCGAGGATCATCCTCCTTGGAGGTAGGGTCCTTGTATGGCGTCTGGGACTTCTTAGTTGGAGTACCTCTGGTAACCCTCGCGGATACCCCGGATCTAGCTCCCCCTACAGGCTTATTCGAAGATGAATGCTCTGTGGTATCCGCCCGCTGCACCTTATCGTATGAAGGTATTGCCTGACTGACAGATAGATCATCAGCTATTGACACTCGATCTTGATGTTGCTGCACAGATCGCTTGTCAAGCAGGCGCTTCATGATGTCTACCGTAGGTGAGGTGTACTCCGAGTTAGGCATGGGGATGTTTTATTCAGTGCAGACGTTATTTGCCTGCTAAGTTACTCATTTTTTGCTACAAGAAGGGACCTCGGACTCCATGACTCTCCTCAGCCGTGGAGGGATGTCAAGTGTACCACACGCCATTCACAACTTTACCTGCTTGCAAAGACTCTCCGGAGTATGGGGAGCCCCTGTGATTTTACCCGGAGCGGGCATTCAGGTTCTCGGGAGTAACCGATCTGTCATTCCGGAATAATGAGATGACTACTCGGGAGCAATTAGACAACAATACCGTAATCCAAATAAACGAGAGCCCACAAATCTCTCCTAATATTTCTATTTATTGAGGGAAAATCCCCAAGAGTCAAAAATTTTGTTTACTTTGGTAGCCCGTAGGAGGTACCCACGGATTAGCCCCGTAGTTGGGAGACCTTCCTTGCTGTATACCAGATATTCACCTTACTTTATAACTTTATGATACACAAGATACTTACTCTCTTGAGTAGCCTACTCATTACAGCTCTTGCTCTAGGGGCTCAAGATGTACCGACCCATGTGAAGATATTCCTAAAGGGTCAGGATCCAAGGCTCATCCCTATCGGGGAGATCGACAGTATACGCTTTGAAGTATCTGCACATCCAAGTGACCAGATGCCACTGATTAACTTTAACTATGCAACGGACCTCGCAACTATCGAAGCCTATGAAGCTAAGCTCGGTCGACAGTTGCGGAGTGGGGTGAACCTGAATAACGACACTTCGCAGCAGCCTAACCCTCTGCCTGCCTATGTCAATCTGTCGCTCGACCTCATCCCTATCGTTAGCTATGGTCTGAATCTAGAGGCTCTCGAGTCAAATGCTATCATTGCTCTCGCCCGGGAATCCGTCAAAGATTGCCCCAGGCTACAGAGTCTGATCGCAGCTCTTGGATTTAAAGAGATCTATCATGACGAAACCTCATACCAATATAAGAAAGATGATGTCACAATCATCCTACAGCACTGGCCAAATAGCGAGTGGGGCACCAAATCATGTATCACGATCATGCGCCCGATGCCTCCCGCACCAGTTGCAAAGGCTCACGAGTTTGTTGCATTGGCTACAGATATTCCCTCTTTCGAAGTCCTGATGACTGGGCAGCCGGAGCAGATAATAGCTTTTGAGCAGCAGGCGGGATATCGAGACAGCCCAACCGATCCGGGAGCCATCTATCTCCCCTTCACAACAAAGGCAGACCGGATCAACGATAGCAATATCAAGATTGCCTTTTACTGGCTCGACGAGCCTCATATCACAGGCATCTTTAATGCTATCTCTAGCGTTGACGAGGCTCTCACGAATAGTCAAATACATGAGTGGGCGGAGCTCAATGGATTTGAAGGTGAGTGGACCCGAGTTGTAGAGCACAATAGCCTGACAGATGTAGATGTTGTTTATGCTACCGTGTCAAGCGACAAGGCTACGCTGAGGATTTTCTATGAGAATAGACGTATGAAGTTTGAGATTGTTCCTAAGAAAAGTTGATATAGGCGCTTTCGGATATCCCCTATTTGTAACCTTATATCCAGAGGCTCCAAATAGAGGATAATATAAGGGGCAAATGAGTTATAACTCATTTGCCCCTTATTATTTCATCGCAGTCCTGAATCGCCCTAGGGAACAATAAACGAAGACGCCGTAACGCCTCCATCCGCCATACTGACTAGAGCTATATATACTCCGGATGACAACGGCAGGTAAAGAGATGTAGTCGGCTGGCGTAGACGAAGCACAACAGCCCCCGCTAGATCGACGACCATAAGGGATCCGACAGACGAGAGCCCACATAGCTGTAACTGCTGACTATTCCGATCGTAAGAGATCTGCAAATCTACCGTCATGGGATCTGGATTTGTAGGTCCATTGAAATAACTATCTACCGTTAGCTCCCAAAAGCCCGAGCGAAGCGTAGGCTGGATATCCCCGACGTCGCTATCGTCATTTTTATTCGTAGCACGGAGCGAAGAGCGAGCTTGCGTACTACCCATCTTAACACTTGTGATAAGGCAGACGTAACGGCACGCATCCTCTTTAGACACCCGGCTGAGGGTTAGTCGAGGTCCGTTTGCCTCGGGGACAGGCTGCAGTGTAGATAGATTGTACCATCTATAATGCTCATCACCTATGAGCGAGCCGGGATAGGTGGCATCAAAGGCCACGTCACTGCCAGACGATACGCTCTCTTTACGAAGCCCACTATATGCTTGCTGTATACCAAAGCGGAAGATACAGTCTTTGTTCTTGATAAATGTACTCCACCCATTGAGATCTGCAAAGGAAAAGCGACAAGCACTCAGGTCTATCATATCCATGTTTGCCAATTTCTTATAGATGGGAGGCACTATACCCGACAGATTATTATGGTGTATTGACACCTTACCCAGCTCTGTCGCTCCTCGCCATGTGGCAGGGACAGATCCGGTAAGCTGATTGTGAGAGACGTCGATGTACCATAATTTGGCAGGGAGATACTGAGGGAGCTCTCCTGTAAACTGATTATGATCGGCAAAAAACGCCTCACACTCCCCCAGTGTACGTAAATCACGAGGCAAGGATCCTGTGAACTGGTTATCAGCACAGGAGAACCTCATTAAGCCTTGAAGCTGCAAAATACTCTCAGGAAAGGGACCCGTGAATTTATTGTGATTGAGATAAAGTCGTCCAGGCTCCGTTTGCCCCAGACCTAGCTCCAACGATTTACCAAGCTTTTTCAGGGGAGAAAGATCAGGGATCTCACCGCTCATTTCGTTGTTTTGGACAGAGAGAATCTGCAGCTCCGTACACTCTGAGATTGATGTAGGGATATGTCCCGACAACTTATTGAATGATAGCTCGAGGACTTGGAGTTTCTTACAATTTCCTATCTGCTCTGGGAGCTGCCCTGTCAGATAGGAAAAAGAAGCATCCAGAAAGGTCAGCTCAGGCATCTGGGATATATCCGGGAGATCCCCCTTTACCTCTGAGATTATCTTACCATGCGAATCCTTGTTACACAAGTTTGCGATGTGGAGGTACCGGAGATTAACCAGCTTATTTAGGTTGGGAAGGTCTCCAGTCCAGAGGTTCCCACTAAGCATCAACGACATTAGCTGAGTCATCTCTCCAAACTCCTGGGGGATGGGTCCCGACAACTTATTGTTTGATAACGACACAATGCGCAGCTCTGGTAGGGATGTGAAGAAACTCTTAGGCAATTGCCCCGTAAGTCCCACGCCATCTAAAGAAATCCCCTGTACGTGCCCTCCGCTGATTAGCACACCAGTATAGTCTGCGGGTGTCCTCGCAGTGCGCCAATTATATCCGCTAGCCCAGTCCGACCCACCACATTGATCATAGATCTCTAGAAGAGCAGCCTGCTCGGATTGCGGGATAATGCTCTGAGCATGCAGAGCATCGCCTGCATACCTCCAGAGGAGGAGACCGACTATGACGAATACGATTTTCGAGGTCCTCTTAATGTACATAAACTTTGTAGTTTACTTGGTTGACCGTTACAATATAAAGTCCGGCTGCCAGTGGGAACTCATAAGTACCGATAGGTAGACAGCAGGTCAAGATCTGGATGCCGCTTGTCGTATATACTGAGACTCTGCTCTCCGCAGCTGGTAAACCTAATCGCAGACAGCCCAGGGATCCGTAAACAATTGCGGTATCGGGCCCATCAGACGTCCTAGGATTTTCTATCTCCGTGACGATAGTGGGGTCTACCTTGTAGTGCTTGAACTCTCTCCACACCTCAGCTGCTTGGTAGGCTTGCTCTATCTCTTTGCTGGCTACGACGACAAGCACATTCTCAAAGTGCTGAGCTGTGAAAGCATCTTCCGTAATCGCAGGAGGCTCCTCTCGGAGTACAACGATACTCTCCAGAGCGTCACAACCGTAAAAAGCCAGATCCTTGATCTCGTTGACCGAAGTCCCCAGCCATATCTTCTTAAGATGTGAGCAATTGGTAAAGGCTTGCTCGCCAATATCTGTCACTTTATTGAGGAGCTTGACCTCTTGCAGTGATACACAATCAAAGAATCCATAGTCTGGGATCAACTCTAAGTTGTCAGGGAGCGTAAGCTCTGTGAGAGAGGCACAACCGTAAAATGCGCTAGACTCCAGGTTAAGAGTCGTTTGGGGCAGTGCAATCTTGCATAGTGATACACAGTTGCTAAATGCTTCCTCGCCAATCGTCTCCAGACCTTCTGGTAAGATTACCTCCTCAAGGAGTAATGACTGGATGCAACTGTACGCTGGGATGGTCGTTAATTTCTTTGGGAAAGTCAAATTGCGCAGTTGGGGATAATCCTTAAATCTGAAGCCATCTAACGGATTTGCTGCCGCTTCGTAAGACACTTCGCCAAGATCCAACTCCTGCATCCTAGTCAGCCGTCCAAGAGCTCCCATGTCATCAGCCGTGATTACACCAGAAAGCTTGGCAGAGCGGTACAAGCCAGGATCCCTTAACGATGTAATGACTTTTGCAATTGGATCCGCTACCGTCCCTTCGACGGTAAGCTTTTGCATCTCTACGATGTGGGCAAACTCCTTCCACAGAGGAGTGCTAGCGTATGTACCCTTTGTACCTTCAGGTACGACGAGCATCAGATTATCCTTTGTCGAGATGTCTGTAAGACCTGCCAGATCGCCTGGCTGCTCAGCTATAACAGGGACTGGGTTAATCGCAAGCACTGTCTTGAGAGCTTCGCACCCGCCAAACGCTTTATCGCTCAACTTTCGCAAAGCATGAGGGAGTACGACCTCCTCTAGCGCAGTACAATTGGCAAATGCCCCATATAGTATCTCCTCACAACCAGAGGGTATCGTCACCTTAGTTATGGCGGTACGGGAGAACGCTCCGCCCATGATGGTTTTGAGTTTAGCAGGGAGCACTACAAGACTTAGGGTTTCACAACCGCTGAATGCGAGCCCCCCGATCTTTGTCACTCCAGCGGGGAGGATGATTTTCTCTAATGCCTTACAATTAAAGAACGCTTTATCTCCGACCATCTCTAGAGCTTGGCTCTGCACCCCCACAGACTCCAGCGATTCGCACCCAGCAAAGGCATCATGCTCTATAATACGCAACAACGGAGGTAGGGATATATCGGTTAGACTCGCGCAGCCCTCAAAAGCAAAAGCTCCGATGCTCTGTAGCTGCTTCGGGAGCCTGACCTCCTCTAGAGAGGTACACTTCTTAAATGTCGCAAAAGGAAGCTCTCGGAGTGTCGCAGGTAATGCAACCGAGGATAGAGACTCACAACCATCGAATACTGATCCTCCCATATAATTAACGTCGGGTAGCTCGACCTCTGCTAGGAGTTTACAACCCTCAAAGGTTGCTCCTCGGAGTGTATCTATCGTTTCAGGCAACTCAATAGACCTTAAACTCTCGCAGTAACCAAAGGCCATCTCGCCGAGAAACGTCAAGCCATCAGGGAGGTTTATCTCTGTCAAGAGCCTGCCATTTTGTAAACAGCGGACGTCTAGACAGGAGACACTCTTAGGCAATGTAATAGACGTTAAGCTATTTGCCAGCTCTCCAGAGAAAAGGAAGTACCCCGGCATTACGCCAGGTGTTGTCGTGACCGGTTGAGACATCTGAGGATTGCCCTCATAGCTCCCTCCGGCGACGACTTTTACCTCGGAGAGGTCGAGAGTCTCAATCCCCACCGTCTGTCTTAAAGCCCCGAAGTCATCAGCATTCAGTTGCCCCGATATGACAAGGGATGAGAGAGAGGTAGCTGCACTGAGTTTGGAAGCTAGCGAACCGGGCTCTGTGATATCAATTTTCGTCTGAGCCGAGAGCGGCACCCTACCCCACCCGAGGAGCAACAAGAGTGCGCAGATTAATAGACTGTAGCGATGTTTCATATATAGTTATTTAGGATAATACACCCTGACCGACACGGTTGTTTGTGGAGAAACAGCCTCTCTTCGTAAGCCCTTTACGCAAATGTAGGCAAAAATCACTAAGAGGAGCAAGACTCATAACACGCTCAAACGGTGCAACCTCATAAAAGCCCCCTGATCAGCTTACCAAATGTGAGGAGGGATAATTCCGGAATACTCAATCGATGGCTCCGAAGCCGTCATCTGAGGATCCCGGAATGACCAATCGACGACTCCGGAATCATCGTCAGATAACCCCAGTATTACTGGCATCAAAAGCTGCTAAAAGCTACTTATTTCCTGCAATAAAGAGTTGCATCTTTAGGATAGATTATATAACTTCGTACTCAGAGAGGAGGCTCATTGCTTATGAGCCGTCGCACCTAGTTGACCGACATCCTCTCTACCCGACCCCGAGCACATTTACTAAACTTATTACAATCTATGAGAAAACTACTACCTCTTTTGCTATGCTTCTTAGCATTTGCAGCCCCTCGTCTATATGGACAAGGCGGGGCAAAGTACCCAGTAACCTTCAGCGGTACCGAAGGCGGGAGTGTCCGAGTCACTGTCGTCTCCCCTTGGGCAGCGCTTACTTCAGGAGATCTCGTGGTTGCAGGATCGGACTTATCCGTATTCGGGGAGCCCAATACAGGCTATCAACTGGATTATTGGGAGATCAATGGGATGCGTAGTGAGACTACAGATTATTCCTTATCCATAGAGGATGTACAGTCCGCACTTAGCATCGTGGCACACTTTAAGAAAGCTCCTGCGGAGGGTTACCCGGTACACTTCTCTATTACGGGAGAAGGCTCCTTAAGAGCCTCTTACCCCTCCCCAGATTTTTTTGGATCCCAAACGGAGATCCAAGACGGGGCGCATGTTCCCGCAGGGACACGCGTCACATTTGAGCTTACTCCTCAAAATGGTAAAGCAATTGGAGACTGGACAATCGACGGCAAGAAGATGTCTAGCATGTATGGCAAGAAGACGCTCACCTACACTGTCATCTCAGAGACTACACTAAGCGCGGAGATTGTCGATCCGGTATATCATCAGATTACTTTCGATGATTCTGACGGAGTGTCCGTCTCAGCTTCAGATCAACTATGGAACGTTTATTCCTCTGGGGCGTCTGTCCTAAAAGGGACAAACATATCCTTCAGAGCGAATGTCGAGGAGGATTACCTTTTAGACCATTGGGAGGTCAACGGGAACGTGTATCCTCACAAATCCTCTAAGACATCAATAGACTACCAAGTAATGAGCAATACGCACGTTAAGGCGTTTGCTCGCCTGAAGAATCAATACACAGTCAAATACTCTGCAGAGGCAAATGGCGAGGTGTCTGCATTTTTTAAGATGAAGGAGATTGCTTCTGGAGATAAGATCTCCGAGGGTCTCACCGTAATCCTACACGCTAAGCCAGACGCTGGCTACCGTATAGCGGGCTGGACTCTTGCAGGAGATACCATCGGCAAGGGGAATACACTCTTCTACACAGTGAAAAATGGGACCAACGATATCGTGGCTCACTTCGTAGCAGGCAGTGACGAGAATCTGGTTCCTCTACACTTATCTTACAGTGCAGGTGGGTCTGTATTAGCACAGACTACAGTGTATGACCCTGTATATACGACGGTCCCCCTCAAAAGTGGCTACCCGATTACTAAGGGAACAAGTGTCTCTTTCACGGCTGTCCCCGACTCCCTATACCTCGTAAAGAGCTGGGCGGTCAATGGTACAGTAAACGAATACTATAAAGGTCGGAAGGAGTTCAGCCACTTCTTCTATGCAGAGGATACGGTACTTGTCGTATTTGAGCAATTTACCCCCCAGACTGTCCGCTTCGAAGCGTCTGCCGGAGGATCTGTTCATGCCACAAACATGAATTGGGAGTCTGTAACCTCTGGCGAGATTGTCCCAAAAGGATCTAAGATTTCTGTGACGGCTTACGAAAACGATGGTTACAAGTTTGATCACTGGGAGATAAATGGCGAGATCAGTACGACCTATACGGATGACAAAATCTCTGATTATGTCGTCTCAGATGACGTCTTCTTTAAGGCTATCTTTAGAGAATTAGCTCAAAAGGTTATCACCTTTTCAGCAGAGGGACCCGGATCTATCGAGGGGCGTATTAAGTATGGCAGAGTCATTACATCCGGAGAACGCCTATCAGAGGGTACCGAGCTAAGCTTTACGGCTATCCCTAATGCCGATGCTCATATAGTAAACTGGACAATCAACGGAGAGAAACTACATGCTGGTAAAAAGCAAATAGACTATATAGTTCGCCCCGATAAAGAAAACACGATAGTGGTCAACATATCCTCAGCTACACCTACTCAGGCAGAGATTACATTCTCTTCCGACGACAAGGGTACAGTCGCCTGCACCGCTAAGGAGGGAGGAGCCTCGATAACCTCCGGGGCTTCTGTTGCTGTCGGCACTGTCTTGACTTTTGTAGCAACACCTAATGAAACCTACGTTGTCTCGGGCTGGACAATCAATGGTACAGAGCTCCATCCTGGCGAAAGCACTATTGAATACACGGTTGTTGAGGGCAAAAACGAGATTGTCGCGCACTTCAAGATTTCAACAGCTGAGGGATACACTGTGACATACTCAGTACTTCCGGCAGAGGGCGGCACAATGAAGGCTACTTACTGGAAGGGATTTAAGGAGGTTGCTTTCAATTCAGGAGATAAGCTACCTAAGGGGACGTTTATTACCTTTAGAGCTGCCGCAAATGATGGCTACGAACTGGTGAAATGGATCATAGATAATGAGGAGCTACCCCTAGACTTTACAAATCCCAATGAGCAGACCTATGGGGTTGATGCCGATGTCGTCGCACAAGCTGTCTTTGCAAAGACGGAGGTTACTAAGGTAACAGTGACCTACGGTGCTGGCCCTGGTGGTAAGATCACGTCAGTAAAGATCTATCCTGACGCTGGTGGCGAACCAATTTCTGTCGAGTCGGGAGATGAGATTGCCCAAGGCTCATACGTTGTTTTTGAAGCTGCGCCCGATGAGGGCTATATAGTCGATCAGTGGTCCATTAATGGCAAGACGGAGAGCTTCGCAGGTGGCGATCTGAGCTTTGGTAAAAACATTATTGAAAACTCGGACGTACAGGTTACCTTCAAGAAGCCTAAGCCAAAGGGTTATCCTCTTACGCTCTCACCATCTGCCGGTGGGCAAATCGTCGCTAAGGCTGGTGAGACTGTTATCTCTGATCTAACGAACGTACCTCAGGGGACTATCGTAACCATAGTGGCAACTCCAGATGAAGGGTATCGGCTAATAGAGCTAACAGCGAATGGGAAAGACATCTCAACGTCTAAGCACTTTGAGATGAAAGAAGCGACAGAAGTCATTGCCTTATTCGCTCTAAAGACCTACAAAGTAACGCTACAAAGTAACGAGCACGGCAGCATCGCAGTTGCAGAAAAGATCGATCTCAATGCCGTACCTCGGGGCATGACACTAACTATTATAGCCACCGGTAATAACGACCAATGCGAGCTGACGAAGCTTACAGCTAATGGTCTCGACATACTCGAGAGTAAGAAATTCAAAGTCACGGAGGATGTCCTCGTCGTAGCGGAGTTTGTCGATCACACAGCTATCGAATCTATCTCTACGATAGGGCAGTCTATCTATCCGAATCCAGCAAACGAATATGTTATCGTAAGGGGTATTACTCCAGATGCTGAGGTAACTCTTTACACTCTGACTGGAGAGTTGGTAGAGAGTATCCGAGCTAGTCGTACAGGTATCGTACAGATAGACCTATCAGCACTCAGTAATGGGACCTACCTCATTGTGACGAGCGATACGACACAGCAACTAGTCGTCAAGCACTAGTCCGCATGACATAATCGCAGAGACACGACTAGATAGGTCGTGTGCTAGGCACTCCCCATGGGGCTGATCGGACAGATGATCTGATCAGCCCCACTCTCTTTTGACAGAGCCCATGAAAAGCCATCCGATAATTACGGAGTCGTCAAACGATCATTACGGAATAATCAACCCGCCATTCCCGAATAAGCTATTTACAATTACGGGATCACTCGACACTTCATCCCGGAGTAAACCAGCCATTATCCCAAAGAGACCAAACACCGACCAGTAATAATTCACCACTCAGCATCGTCTTATTGCCTTAATTACAAGGGCTTCCGTATCTTGATGAGGGGCTGGATAAGCCATCTATTCCTAAATATAGACTACCTCATATCTAAAATTTGTACCTTAGAGCACTACTTTTCATCTTATATTTATGAAGAAATTTCTACTCCTCCCCATACTCTCCCTGTTGAGTATGCTGGGATCTGTGGCCCAAGAGGCGACAATCAAGCTCCTCGTAAAGCCTAATGCCTCAGAGATTTCCTTTACCTACCGGCTAGCGGCGCAGGGTGCTACAGCTCAAGTAGACCTAGGGAATGGCGAATCCGCTACTCTAGAGCAACCAGAGACTGGGAAGTTACAGACTTTTACTCACACGTTCTCGCAAGTTACTCCAGAGCAACGCATCGTATCCATCTCAACGGATCATCTGGTCACACTACGCTTTACCAATAATAAGTCGGTATATGGCATAACGCAATTAGTAGCCCCTATCTTGGAGCGCTTTAACTGTGATTACACCGCTCTGGCAGAGAGCGAGGAGCTAGACTTCTCAGCTTGCCCTAAGCTAACGGAGATCACGCTCAATGGTGCCGATATAGCGCGCGTTATCTTACCCCCAAATCGCTCTCTACTGAAGACTTTTCAGTGGGCGACACCGCTATTGCCACTACCTACTAGCCGGCAATTAGAGACTCTAGACCTATCCGGCTGCACAGCCCTAGAGAATCTCTCTCTACAAGGGACCTCGCTGAGCAAGATTGATCTGACAGAAACTCCCAACCTGAGGCAATTAGCAATCACAGGACTTAGTAATAAAGCTTACCCTCGCCAGCTAATTGGAGGTAAAGCTTTGAAAAAATTGGAGTCGGTAGCGTTACAGTTCTGCGGTTTTACCTACGATATGCTCCCAGATCTCAATGATACGCCGCTAGACAACTTCAAGGTAAGTAAGATGTACTTCGCCCATGTAAATCGCTCTCAGTATAGAGACATGACGATCGATCTCTCTAACTTAGCTAGCACTAAGGGGATCTCTACAACTCCTCAGCAGACAACCTTCAACTGGTACTATAAAGACTCTGCAAAAAAGTGGCAAGCAATCCCCGCAGAAAAGATAACATTGGGTGATAAAGCCGGTGTCTTTACCTTTGATCGGTCTCTACTCGATCCGGCAACGAAGCAAATCACAGTGCGCGCAAAGCTCTTTAATGCCGGATATCCCGACTTAGCCTTCTATAAGTCCGGACTGCACACCTACAACATTACGCTACCCTACATCCCACCCACGATGAGTCTTACGGTGACTAAGGACTCCCCAGGAAAAGATGAAGAGGGCAATGAAATAGATGAGATAGAGCTATCTCTCCAAGTTGCGGCAGCAACTGCTGGCACAAACATCCAAATCGATTGGGGAGACGGGAGTCTCAAAGAATACTCTCTCCCTAAAGCTAAAGAGCCTTACGGGGTATCTCAGACGGTAGACCTCGGAGCTACAGTCAAGATCTACGGGCCTATAACACTCCTTGACGCAGGGGGTAGTAAGATTGTCCGCATAAACTTTGAAGACGCCGCGTCTATTGAGACACTCCGCCTCTCTAAAAATAAGATCGAAAAGGTAGATCTCTCTCGTCTTCCTAACCTCAAAGAGCTACAGATTACGGATAATAAGCTCACGGAGCTGTCTCTCTCATCGACCCCCCTCCTAGAGGAGCTCTATTGTGGCTATAATAAACTCACAAAACTTGCCGTAGAGCATACGCCCCTACTGACAGTACTCAACTGCAATGACAACAAGATTTCTGCTCTTGCCCTAACTGCCCTCCCAGATCTAGAGATAGCTGTGGTAAGCGGGAACGCATTTGGGGAGAGCCTTGACTTCTCCAGTAATAAGAAACTCCGGATACTTGATATCGAGCATTGTCAGCTCAAAAAGATATCTCTGGAGAGTGAGCTATTAGAATGCATTAGGGCTCAAGGCAATCAGCTAACCAAGGTGCAGCTCACCCCAAATCCTGGGCAGGCGATTCACCTATATAACCTAGATATCCGAGATAATAGCTTCACAGCTTGTGATCTAAACGATCTCCTCATACAGCTCCCATCGGCAGACGAAAGCGGTGAGAGGAGATACAAAGTCCTGCTCAGTGGCACGCCGGGAGCGACTACCTACGACAAAGATCTACTGAACGGCTGGGCTGTAGACAGTGAGACCAACAGTCAAGGGTGTAAAACTGCAAAGATATTTAGTACATCAGTGGCTAAGCATGGCTATGCCTATATCCGAGTGGGAGAAAAGAGGTACGAATTTGCCGACCCTATCGAGCGATATGTTGGTGGATCTATCATCCTCGTTCCCGATGCTGGCTACATCCCTGACTACTGCAAGTGGGGTGCAGAGGTAGAACTCACACCCGAGGATGACAAGAAGACTATATACTTCTTCGTGCTGGTCTCAAACACCTTTGTCTCCTATAACTTTAAAAAAGCCACAAACGTGGATCTCATTACAGACCACCCCAATGTATGGATTATAAGCCACACATCGACAGGCTGGGATATTGAGACGCCATATACTGAGACAAGCTATGAGCTGTACGACTTCTCTGGCGGGTTATGTGCTAAAGGGGTGACAGATGCCACTGGGCGCCTCTCCTGTACGGTCCCCATGGGTAGCTACCTCCTTTCCATCGCCGGGGCTACAGTTAAGCTAGTACAATAGTACACACAGGTAAGACCTCTCCTGAAAATCCTTACAAGATCAGGAGAAGGCTCCCACCCTCTCAGATACTGTCTCCTAGGTGACAGTATCTTTTTTGACTTCTCCCGTCCGGGTCTTCTAAGGATAATGGAGCAATAACTCCGGAATAGCCAATCAACAATTACGGAATAGTCAATCTGGCATCCCGGGAATAATCTTTTGTCGTCACGATATTATTTGCAGATTATACGGGAATGACTGTCTATGCAGCTTGACGACAATGCTATAAATCTTCCTGTATTGCACCCATTCATAAGAAGTCTCGGAGAGATAGATCAGAGGGACCCGTTTGCCTTTTGAATTGGATTTTAGTACCTTTGCTACGGACATATGGTCATTGCAGGGCTATAGCTATATACAGAATGAGGTATAAACCGACATCTATCCGACTGTTGCTAAGTTCTCTCTTACTAACATTGCTACTGAGTCAATGTGCAGCTAAGAGTCCTAGCTCTGGTACCAGAGGGCGTCCTTTACTAAAGCGCCCACCTATACAGCGAGTAGAGGGGGATGATAAAGCGACCACACCTCATGAGGCCCTTGTAGCAGATCTAATAAGCACCGGTAAGAGGCTCGTAGGTAAGCCCTACAGATACAAAGGAGATCTGCCTTGGAGTATGGATTGCTCCGGATTTGTGTCATATGTCTATTCTCAATTTGGGATCGAGATACCGCTCGGATCGGCAACACAAGCGAAGTGTATGAAGCCCATTAAGAGAGAGGAGATACTTCCTGGAGACTTACTTTTTTTCAAAGGAAGGAATAGCCGGAGCAACAGAGTAGGACATGTAGCAATGGTTATCGACATAGTCGATGGCGACCCAGTGATGATGCACAGCACAAATAGCCGAGGTATAGTCATAGAGAGACTGAGTAAGAGTTATTACTTCACCAAACGCTATCTTTGTGCAGGTCGTGTACCTGAGCTACACGCTCTAATAGAGGAGGGCTCTCTGATGGTTCCCGAGCCTAAGTTGAAGCCTATCGCCCCAAATCAATCCATAGAGCCTATCGACATAGACCGCAACACTCTGCTACCAGAGTTGCCTCTAAAGAGTCCTTTGCACCGGCACAACTAGTACTCCTACAGAGTTGAGGAGGTTGCGGGAGCTCCCCATTTTACTTTTATCATTACAATGAACCACTACTTGATTGTTGGGCTGGGAAATCCTACGGGGGAGTATGACGGCACGCGACACAATATAGGCTTTCGCATAGTAGACTATATCGCGGAGCATAAAGGCTGGACTTGGAGCACAGCACGCTACGGAGAGATCACCTCAGGGCGGATCAAAAATGTACAGGTGACGCTACTAAAGCCTTCGACCTATATGAACCTCAGTGGTACGGCTGTGAGATACTGGCTACAGGAACTGAAAACTCCCAAAGAGCATCTTCTTATCTGCCTAGATGATCTAGCTCTCCCTTTTGGCGTACTAAGGATGAAGTCCGGGGGCAGTACCGGAGGTCATAATGGTCTAAAGCATATTACAGAGCTACTAGGCACCGATAAATATCCACGGCTACGCTTTGGCATAGGGCATGATTTCCCCCGCGGTAAGCAGATTGAGTATGTGCTGGCACGCTTTTCCGAGGGGGAGCTAGCAGATATGTCGGGGATACTAAATCGCGTAGAGAAGATGGTTGAGAGCTTTTGCCTAATGGGCATAGAGCGCACGATGAATGACTACAACTAGCATTCTGGCAATGAGTGGAGCTGTACGGGTAGATAGTTTCTTATGGGCAGTGCGTCTCTTTAAGACGCGCTCGATAGCACAGGATGCCTGCAAGAAGGGGAGAGTAGCAATAAACGACGTAACCGCTAAGCCGGCCAAAATGGTAATGGCTGGAGATACCATCTCTGTGCGCAAGCCGCCCGTGACCCTCTCTTTTAAAGTACTACAGACAACCACCAATCGTATGGGGGCAAAGCAGGTCCCAGAGTATATACTCAATGTAACCCCTCCTGAGCAATATGAGCTACTAGAGCTAAAACGCATATCTGGATATGTGGATCGCGCTCAAGGCTTGGGTAGACCGACAAAGCGCGAGAGACGTGATCTAGAGCAGTTCCTACAGGTCCCCTTGGTGGAAGAGCTAGAGGTCTCTAGAGATTTTAAGGGCTTCGAAATGGAGGATCTAGAGGAGGATTCAAATGAACAGCCTAACGACTCTCTCGACTCCCTAGACTGGGATAATTGGTAATCCCCTAACCAGTCGAAGATGCAATACACACCCCATATATTGATCATCCATAGGGCTTTGGCTCCCTATAGGATCGATCTTTTTAACCACCTGACAAGGAGATATGATGCAGACCTATACTTGGAATATGGACAGCCGTTAGAGCAGGACTTTGATTTGTCTCTGCAAAGTGGGCGTATCGAGTTCGACTATGAGATTCTTGCTCCAGGTCCGGAGATCTTCCCTAACTTACGCCCAGAGCTTGTCAGTATCCTACGGAAACCGTATGACTTAATCCTCTGCAGTGAGTTTAATTTACTCACAGCGATGCTCTACATATTACGCGTGATCTCGGCACGCCCTCTACCACGTCTTGTATCTATCTGTGACGACAATCTCGATACAGCTGTAGAGACGCTCCGCAGCCCCTCTTTATGGTCCAAGAGATGGCTCTTGGATCATCTCGATGGGGTCATCTTATGTAGTGAGCAGGCAAAAGATCGATATCGAGATCTATGCCGAGGCAAAGCGTCAAAGTGGCTCTATCTCCCGATAGTACAGGACGAGCACTACCTACAACAAGCAGTAGAAAGAGTAAAAGGGCGTACGGAACAACTGCGATCTACATACGCAATCCCACTCTCTCGCAGCATAATACTCTATGTGGGGAGGCTTGAGAAGGTGAAGAATTTACCCCGACTACTAGATGCCTTTAAGAGAGTCCTGGATGAGGGTCTAGACCTACAGCTACTTCTGGTAGGAGAAGGTCCAATGGAGGAAGAGCTTCGTAAGCAATCTGCGCAACTTAATCTCTCTAATCGTGTGACATTCGCTGGGAAGCAACAGGGAAGTGAGCTATATGCTCACTACGGGCTAGGAGAAGCTCTAATCCTACCTAGTACACAAGAACTCTTTGGAGCGACAGTTGCTGAGGCAATGGCTCTAGGTCTCCCCGTAGCTGTTAGCGAAATAGCCAGCTCTCATGAGCTAATCCACTCGGAGAGTGTAGGGAATACGCTATCTCCTCTATCTACAGACGATATCGCTTACTCCTTAAAACATCTATACTTACTCATCGAGAGAGCCAGAGATAAGTCGTCTCGCGGGTCTATATTGCCCAAACCCTTTTCTCAGTATATGTCGAATCTAGATGAATATCTAGGCAGACTCATTGCCGAGAGATTCAATAGAATAGATAACAGTAAGAGGATGAATGATGGGACGCTACCGTAAACCTCTCCAAGCACCACTAATACTCCTTGCAATACTTCTAATATCCCTGCTCTGTATATACATACAGTGGTATCAGATCTACGCCTTAACGCCTCCCATCGACCGGGCTACAGCCCTATGGAGTCTGATATCTCAGACTCTTGCCCTTGTATCAACCCTCGTGCTTACGGATCGCATTGCTGTACATCTCCTCCTCATCACGCCACGACAACGTCTTCTCCTGCTACTGGCTGGGACTATGCTGTGGGAGCCTTTGGTCCCCTTTTTCATTCTTGACAGGGTCGTTTGGGCACTACCCTGCATGCTAATCTCATTATACCTACAAATGCTTTGCTACAACCGTCCAGACGAGTTACAAACTCTCACCCTGGCCGGACTTATGATGGGAATTGCCGTACTACTATTCCCACCTCTGCTCATTGCTGTGCCAGCAAGCTTATCCATCCTTCTCCTACTCAAAATATGCCGCTTACGAGCTTACTGTGCATATCTTTGCGGATTTGTTGCGATTCTCTGGCTTGTATTACCGACACTTTATCTATTGGGAGGGGTAGAGATGTTGTTAAGCCTTCGCAAAGACTTCGACATCGGGCTAGCATCCTTCCTAAATCCGTCAAAACCCATAACGTGGCTCGTATGGGGTATCGCTATTTTTTTGCTCGGGATTACTCGTCTCGGTCTGGAAGGTATCCGTGGGGGGTCTCATGTGGTCACCTGGCGCCGTCAGAGGGCTCTCCTCATGATGGCTTCTCTCTTACTGGTGCTTGCTCCGATCATGACAGATAAGATGCAACAAGTAGTACTACTAACTGGACCACTTATCGCCATACCTCTCACACCTTCAGCCGATCAATTGTCTCGCAACACGTGGTATTATCTCCTCCCACTCCTCGTGTCCTTAGTCATTATTATGCAATTACTCCTAGCGGATATCCTAGTCCTATAAACTCTACCTCGTAGCCACCTCCAGACCTAACTAGGACTCTCTGGGCGTAATATCAAAAATCTGGGATGTCTAAAACTCACTAGTGAAGTGAAAATGAATGTGAGGGAAGTCTTGTTGTGCCATCTGCAGCATATAACTACTCTCTGCTAAATAAACGTCCCGCCCGGCATGATCCAAAGCCATATACTGGGATTTACGACGCTTAAAGTTGTTCAATTGCTCAGCATCTTCGCTCTCTATCCAACACGCTTTGTAGAGGCTTAGCGGTTCCCAACGGCACTCTGCGCCATACTCGTGGAGCAACCGGTACTGGATTACCTCAAACTGTAATTGCCCTACCGTACCAATGATACGCCGTCCGTTAAACTGATTGACAAATAGCTGTGCCACTCCCTCTCCCATTAGTTGATCTGTCCCTTTGATTAGCTGCTTCTGCTTCATCGGATCGGCATTCTCGATATATTTAAACAGCTCTGGGCTAAAACTTGGCAGCCCTTTAAAGTGCAATATCTCCCCTGACGTGATCGTATCTCCAATGCGAAATAAGCCCGTATCGGGGAGACCTACAATATCCCCGGCGTAAGCATCGTCAATGGTCTCCTTCTTATTTGCCATAAAGGCAGTAGGAGAGGAGAAGCGCACCTGCTTATCCAGTCGCACATGTTTGTAATAAATATTTCTCTCAAAACGACCAGAACAAACCTTTACAAAGGCTATACAGCTACGGTGGTTCGGATCCATATTAGCATGAATCTTCAAAACAAAGCCCGTAAAACTCTCTTCGTACGGACTGACTATCCGCTCTTCAGCCTGTATTGGTTGGGGTGGAGGAGCGATGCGGACGAAAGTGTCGAGCAATTCGCGCACACCAAATGTATTAAGAGCAGAGCCAAAGAAGACGGGAGCTTGCTTACCTGCCAAATAGGCTTCGTGATCAAAGGTGGGGTAAACCCCTTGCACCATCTCGATCTCCTCGGATAGCTTATTGGTCGACTCCTCTCCAATAAGAGAAAAAAGCTCGGGAGAGTCAAGGCTATCGATACGATGTAGATCCTCGGCAACATGCTGCTTATTAGCCGTAAACAGATTTAGCTCTTGATCAAATAGGTTATACACCCCCTTAAATCGATCTCCCATACCTATTGGCCACGCCATCGGTGTAGTAGCAATGCCTAACTCCCGCTCTATCTCATCAAGAAGATCAAAGGGATCTAGCCCTTCGCGATCTAATTTATTAATAAAGACGATAACCGGAGTATGTCTCATCCGGCACACCTCCATAAGTCGACGAGTCTGCTGCTCGACACCCTTAGCATGGTCTATGACGATGATGACACTGTCTACAGCTGTCAGCGTGCGATAAGTATCCTCGGCAAAGTCTTGGTGACCAGGAGTATCTAAGATGTTGATCTTATAATCCTTATAATTAAATCCCATGACACTGGTCGCAACAGAGATACCTCTCTGACGCTCTATCTCCATCCAGTCACTCGTGGCACTCTTTTTAATCTTATTGTTTTTGACAGCTCCTGCTACGTGAATAGCACCTCCGTAGAGGAGGAGTTTCTCTGTCAAAGTTGTTTTTCCCGCATCTGGGTGAGAAATAATGGCAAACGTCCGACGACTTTCTATCTCTTTTTGTAGGGTCGACATGCTAGAGTATCAACTATTATATTTAAGAACCAATTTGCGGATCTCCTCTACAACATCTAGTGTACGGGCTCCGGTTAAAGAGCTATCATTGGGAAGGTATAGGAGATCTGGAGACATACGACAGGCTATACCGCTCTCCAAGCTGGTATAAGCTCGTAGTCCCGGTAATCCATGCACAGCTTCCAGAGATGGTATGAGTGGGACAAAATGCTCCCCCTCAAGAACTTGCAGGAGCTCATACCGGGAGAAGTGTAGCATCGTCGGCTCTATATGTACCGGCTGGCTACTATAATTAGGGTGGTAGCTATGCTCTGAGGTATCTTGCCATCCGAGAGAGCGCAAACCGACGATCTGAGAGAGACACTTGGCATAGAGCTTTGCTATGATATGCTTTTTCTCTATGATATCTTTGAGTACGCCAATCTGGGAGATCAAAACTACAGCTTGTAGAGGAGCTAGCGGGTAGGGGCGTAGCCACTCCTCTATAGCGAGCTTTTCCTGTGCACTCCAGGTGTAATAAGGTGCTGTCTGAGATAGGCTGCGATTATCCGACCAACTTATCGCACCTGCCATACCCGCCTGGATGATCTCACCCGCAGAGAAGGAGAAGAACGAGAGTTGCCCCCATGCCCCACAAGGTCGCTCATCGATATAACTACCCAAAGCCTGAGAACAGTCCTCTATAAGTGTCATATTGTATCGCTGTGCCACCTCACAAAGGAGATCCATATTGGCCGGGATACCATGGGCATGAGCTACGATAATCGCACGGGGTAGGGGAGAGCCCTCACTAGCCATATGCTCTAGATGCTTACTCAATAAGAGGGGATCCATAGCCATATTAAAGGAGGTTACCTCCACAAAGATTGGGCGTAGCTGGAGTGATAAAAGGCAGTCTACATAATCTCTACGCCAATAAGCCGGGACAAAAATAGACTCCCCCGAACGCAAATGCAACATACGTAGTGCAGCGCTGAGGGCCACATGCGGAGAAGATACGAGGTGAATTGTCCGATCCAACCCTAACAAACGACGTAATGCTTGCTCAAATTCCGTACAAAAGGACGTGTCTGTCAAAAAATCGGCAGGAATTTGCGGTTCAACGCCCTTTTTACCTAGGCAAACTCCCTGATAATTAAGCAATTCTTGCAACATTTTGGAGCACATCCATTTTTCCCTATTTCTGGGTACTTTAAGGTTACTTAGTCCTATTTGTGGGGAAATCTAGACACAAGTGAGCGCAGACGATACTTTGGGTAAAGGATGATTACAAAACAATCTGCTATTTATTCCCTGGTCGTCAATAAATAATTCCGGTATGCCCAAGAGCTTATTCCGTAATTGCCAATTAATTATTCCGAAATAATCATTACACCATTTCAGAGTAACTAGAGGATGGCTCCCGTATAAGCAATCGATGACTCGGCAATGAAAGCTGTATCTCAAAGGAGATCTAAGCCTCGATAGCCTGGAGAAGGTTTTTAGCTAGACTGCTAGCTCCTAAGCGGAAGAGCTCAGGCGTGAGCCACTCCTCACCAAGGATCTCCTTGACGAGACAGTAATACTTGACCGCATCTTCGGGTGTACGCACTCCGCCACTCGCCTTAAACCCTCGGCGCTCACCATGGAGCTCATAATACTTACGGAGGGTCTGGCACATTACATAAGCAGCCTCGAGAGAAGCCCCGGGATACTCCTTGCCGGTAGAGGTTTTGATGAAGTCAGCTCCCGAGTAAAGAGAGAGGATAGAGGCGATTTGGATCTGTCGCGGCTCAGCAAGCAGACCAGACTCTATGATAACTTTGAGATGTGCTCCCCGAGCAACATCTTTGAGTTCCTCAATCTCTGTGCAAACAGCTTCGTAGTCCTCTGAGAGGAATTTATTCAAGTTGAGTACAACATCCACCTCATCTGCACCCTCCGCAACAGACATAGCAACCTCGGCAATCTTAATCTCCTGAAAAGTTTGACTAGCAGGAAAGCCAGCAGCAACGGATGCTATACGCACATCAGGGCAGGTAAGAGTTGCTTTGACCGTTGGGACCAATGCCGGATAGACACAAATCGCAGCCACATTAGGAATGTCAGGATGAGAGGCCTCGAAATCATTGACGCTGGCTACCATGCGCATGACACTCTCGTCCGTATCCCCTCCCATCAATGTCGTAAGATCGATACAACTGTACAATAACTTAAGAACCTCGGGAGTGTAACAAGCCTTGTAGTGCTTGTCGATGATTCCCCGAGCTTGTACTGTCACATCGCATTCGATTGGCGTGTAGAGCGATATAGCTTTATGATACTTATCCTCTTGATGCATGTTTTTCTACTATTTAGATTGTTTGTATTTCACTTCTAAGTCGTGGTCTGGAGAGTGTAGTTTACTATTATTCAGATGCCTCAGAACATCTCTCTGGGTCTTTTTTTCGACATTCTTATCGAGAGCTTCCTGCAAGTTGACACCAGTTTGATTAGCAATACAGGTGACAACCCATAGCAAATCAGCTAATTCATCTGCCAAATCTAGATGATCAGACGCCTTAGCGCTTTGCTCCCCATATAGACGAGCCATGACTCGAGCGACCTCTCCAACTTCCTCTGTCAGAATCGCCATATTAGTAAGCGGATTAAAGTACCTCACGCCGTAAGTCTGTATCCACTGGTCTACTAGTTTCTGTAGCTCATCCAGCGTAGTATGTCTTTGGAGCCTTTCGGATGTCATCTCTCAAATGTTGTCAGTATCTAACATAATGGTTACGGGACCATCATTATGTATCTCGACATGCATGTCGGCACCAAATTTACCAGTTTTAATTGAATCTCGACCCATAAGAATACGCATTTGAGACACAAATCGCTCATAAAGGGGTTGCGAGATTTTCCCATTTGCGGCTTCTATGTAACTAGGACGGTTACCCCTGTGGCAGTTCGCCATAAGGGTAAACTGACTAACTATAAGAGCCTCGCCACCGACATCCGCGAGAGAGCAGTTCATCACCCCTTTACCATCATCAAAGATCCGAAGCTTACACACCTTCTGACAGAGCTTCTCGACCTGCTCTTCGCCATCACGATACCCTACACCAAGGAAAACGACAAGGCCCGGACCTATGCATCCGATGACACTCCCGTCTATGGAAACGGATGCTTGTGTAACTCGCTGTAAAAGTGCTTTCATAGGTTCCCCTTCCAATAAGTCGTTTTCACTAAATTTCGTCGGGATGTAAATGATTATAAAGCTTATTACCTCTACTCGCCCCGAGTATTGCGACAAGATCTACGCGACTGGCCCGAATGATACGCTGCGGAGTATGAAATGCCCTGAGGAGGACTCCCTTACTCTTTGCCCCAATCCCGGGGATGTCGTCTAGCAAGCTTTTGGTCTGCTCTTTCGATCGGCGATCTCGATGAAACGTAATCCCAAAACGATGCGCTTCGTCTCGGATGTGACAAATGACCTTAAGGGTCTCGGAGCGACGATCTAATATGAGTGGATCGGACTCGCCAGGTCGATAAAGCTCTTCCATACGTTCCGCCAAGCCAAAGATGCAGACTTTGTCGTAAATACCTAATTCTCTTAATGTCTCACAGGCGACTCCTAACTGCCCCTTCCCCCCATCTATAATGATTAGATCAGGAAGAGCCAGACCATCTTCCAGTACACGCCGATACCTCCTATAAATAACCTCTCGCATAGTCCTGTAATCATCCGCCCCAATAACGGTCTTTACACGAAATTTACGATACTCTTTCTTCGCGGGCTTGCCATTCTTAAAGACAACGCACGCCGACACCGGATTCGTTCCTTGTATATTTGAATTATCAAAGCATTCCATATGCCGGGGCAGGTGGTCCATGCCAAGATCTTTCTTCATCGTCGATAAAAGGCGCATGGCTCTCTGCTCCGGATTCAGTTTCTCCTGACGCTTATAACAGTCCCAACGAAAGCGAGAGACGTTGAGTTGTGCTAGGTCTAATAACTGTTTCTTCTCTCCCCGCTGTGGGACCGTAATGCGATAATTCCCGCTCTCCCATTCGCCGGGTTCGGATAAGATAACTTCTCGAACCGTGCTTCCAAAGCGCCGTCTCAGCTCCTCGATCAGATATGCAAGGAGATCGCTCCGAGAAGACTCGACAGTCCGCTTAAATGTTAGGTTATGCACTAATACGACGGCCCCATGACGTACTTGCATCATGCAGATAAACCCATTGAGATTGTCTTCATCGTACGCGAAGATATCAGCTTCCCGAATATGGGGCGCAACGATGTGCTTCGTCGAATACCGTTTTAGCACTTCAATATTCTGTTTGTGCCGCTCGGCTCTCTCAAATTCTAGACGCTCGCTCATGCGATTCATCTCTTCGACTTCCTCTTCAATAAGAATATTTATCTCACCTCTTAGGATACGCCTCGCCAGCTGCACGGCTCGCATATACTCCTCCTCTGAGATCAATCCTTGACAAGGCCCCCCACACTTCTTGATATGATGTTGCAGGCAGAGGTCAACTCGTCTCGACTTTATCACCTCTGGAGAAAGTGTATAACGACAAGAACGCAGCTGAAACACCCGATGGATCAAACCTATCACCGTCCTCGCCATCGCCACATTGGGATATGGACCATAGTAATCTCCCTTGCCAACATCCTGCCTTGTGATAAAGACACGCGGGAAAGCCTCATCCGTTATCACAATGCGCGGGTAACTCTTGTCGTCCTTGAGGAGGATATTGTACTTAGGCTTGTGTGTCTTAATGAGATTATTCTCTAACAGCAACGCCTCCGCCTCACTATTGACGACAAAATACTCCAACTGCCTAATCTCGCCAACTAGTCTTGTTGTCTTCCTATCCTTGGGGGCGTTATTAAAATATGAGGAAATCCGATTGCGCAGATTCTTAGCCTTCCCGACATAAATTATAGTGCCATCCTTATCCCGATACTGATAGCAGCCCGGATCTTGTGGGATTGTTGGCAAAACTCGCCTAAGCTCCTCTCTGTTCATTTCGTCCGTTTCACGTGAAACAAGAGGTTTATCTCCCCAGCAATACTAAAAGGATATTGATATCACTTGGAGAAATTCCGGGAATGCGCGCTGCTTGCGCGATCGTTTCCGGCCGGATCCGGGAGAGCTTCTCCCTAGCCTCTATTGGGAGAGCCGTTATTTGCTGGTAATTTAGTTTGTCCCCAAGAGTCAACGACTCCAGTCTCAGTGACTTTTCTGCTGCTTGTCGCTCTCGGTTTATATAGCCATGATATTTGATCATTACCTCAATGCGGGTCAAGGTCTCGGGGTCACCTGCAGCTATCTTAGTAACTTCAGAGGCTAATTCGGGTAAATGCACCATCAGCTCCTGAAGAGATACCCGCGGACGCAGGAGTAGCGAGTTGAGCTTCGTGCCAAAGTCTAGCGGTTTCTCTGCAATAGAGACAAGGTATCCGTTGATCTCCTCAGGTCTCACAGAGTAATTTGCACAAAGCTTCTCTAAGTCCGCCAACCTCTCCTCGACTTGCTCCAAACGATATATCCTATCCTTTGATGCAAGTCCTAGTCTCCTGGCATAGGGAGTCAGTCTCAGATCGGCATTATCCTGACGAAGTAGGATACGATACTCGGCTCGTGAGGTAAACATACGGTAGGGCTCATCCACTCCCTTGGTAACCAGGTCGTCTATAAGCACACCTATGTACGCCTCATCTCGTCGTAAGATGAGAGGATCCTCTCCACGCCATGCAAGAGCTGCGTTAATACCAGCCATAAGGCCCTGCCCTGCAGCCTCTTCATACCCCGTAGTACCATTCACTTGTCCTGCTAGGTAAAGTCCTGGCAGTAGTTTACTCTCCAATGTATGTCGTAAATCTCGGGGATCAAAGAAGTCATACTCGATGGCATACCCTGGGCGGTAGAGCTGTACCCCCCGTAGCGCAGGAATTGCTTGTAGTGCTTTTATTTGGACATCAATAGGAAGCGACGAGCTAAAACCGTTAAGGTAATACTCGTTTGTCTCCTCTCCCTCAGGCTCTAAAAAGAGTTGATGCCGGGTCCTATCGGCAAAGTTCACAATCTTTGTCTCTATACTAGGACAATATCTCGGACCTATACTTTGTATCTGACCGTTATATAGAGGTGAATCATCGAGAGATGCTCGCAGTATATCGTGGCACGCCTCATTCGTATAGAGTATGTAGCAAGACCTCTGCCGGAGTCTGTGTGTCGTAACTGGGAGAAAGCTAAAACGCCCGGAGTCATCGTCTCCTGGCTGCTCCTCGACGAGAGACCAGTCTACCGATCTACCATCGATACGCGCAGGGGTCCCAGTTTTCATCCTATCAGCATGATGCCCCACAGATACGAGACACTCCGTAATTCCATAACTAGCGGGCTCCGAGATACGCCCTCCAGGGATCATCGTCTTACCGAAGTGCAGCACCCCCCCTAGGAATGTGCCGGCCGTCAGTACCACCTTTCTTGCTATAAAGTGTACTCCCAGCTGTGTTATTACCTCGTAATCACCGCTGTCACAATCCCTCTGCAAGTTTATGACAAAGTCTTGCCAAATGCGCAGCCCCTCTGTCTGGTCCAATTGTCTGCGCCAGAGCTCCATAAAGCGCGTCCTGTCTAACTGAGCTCGAGGACTCCACATCGCAGGACCCTTACTTCGGTTTAGCATTCGCCACTGTATGGTTGCTGCATCAGATATTTGAGCTGTATAGCCTCCCAGTGCATCTATCTCTCGCACTATTTGCCCTTTGGCGATACCACCCATAGCGGGGTTACAACTCAGCTGAGCGATCTTATTCATATCTCCCGTGATGAGTAGCGTTGCGGCTCCCATACGAGCTGCGGCACACGCCGCTTCACAGCCAGCATGCCCCGCACCAATAACGATAATGTCAAACCGAGTGTCCATAAACGTAGTCGCCACAAATAATGCAGACCAACCCGTTGCAAAGTTACGAAATAGAGCACAACGAAATTATACCTTAGCGGCAGTCTCTACCCTTACAGACAGAGCGACGGAGGGGGAATTCTCTCCTCGAACCTTTCATAATCCCCGAATCGCAACCTAATAATTCTGGAAATATCCTTTTGCGATTCCGGAATTAACAATTGACCTCTCCGGTATAAGTCACTCTATATTCCGGAATTATCGTTTGCAAAATACCTGGAGTAAATCCTAGATCATTCCAGCCTAAATCTCGATGTACTCACTAGTAACTCAAGGGGCACAGCTGCATATCAGACGACCCCTCCTAGAGCTTCGGGGCAATGCTCCATACAGTAAGGCTTATTTAGTATCTTTGTGCATAGGTGAGATTTATGGCAGATCCTAACAAGGTATTAGTAAGCATACATATAGCCCAGTCGCAATGAACCCTCAACAACGACAGCAAGCGTGGTGGCTCTATGGGGGGCTGATAGCTCTCTTTGTAGCTCTTTTATGGTGGATTGGAGCCGTCGATGAGCAGATGACAACCTCTTTGTCAGTCGCTCCGGGATCGTCATCTGGAGAGCCTGCACCGTGGGACTCTTTCATGCACTCCGTGGGGCGACATGCAGGGTCAAATATCGGGATGCTTCTGATACAAATGGTGATCATCCTACTCGTAGTGCGGGCAGTAGGATGGCTATTCACACGGCTGCATCAACCAACAGTTATCGGCGAGATCCTTGCGGGCATTTTGCTTGGTCCTAGTCTTCTGGGCTCCATCTGGCCAGAAGCGACGGAGAGTCTCTTCCCAGAGCGTAGTTTGGGCAATCTAGAGTTATTGAGTCAATTCGGATTAATCCTCTTTATGTTCACAATCGGCATGGAGCTAAGGATAAAAGATCTCAAAGGTCAAGCGCAGCAAGCTCTTGTCATTAGCCAATCAGGGATTTTCATCCCATTCATCCTCGGGGTCTTGCTAACCTATGGACTCTCTAGTCGATCCGAACTACTAACTGAGGGAGGGAGCTTCCTCTCACTATCTCTCTTTGTCGGTATATCCCTAAGTATTACAGCCTTTCCAGTATTAGCTCGTATCATCCAAGAGCGATCCCTATCACATAGTCATTTAGGACGGTTAGCCCTCTCTACGGCTGCCATGGGAGATATTGTCGCATGGCTAATGCTTGCAGCGATTATGGCCGTAAGTCAAGGGGGGAGCTTCACAAGCGCTCTGTACAACATGCTCTTCTTAGGGGTCTACTTAGCAGTAATATTCGGCATCTTACGACCACTCTTCGGTCTATTAGGACGCCGAGTGCATCACCGAGAGGTCCTCTCTAAGTCTCTGATGGGACTGATATTTATCCTGTTAATGGCGAGTGCTTATTTCACGGAGATTATGAGTATGCACGCACTATTCGGTGCCTTTATGCTGGGATTGATCATGCCGGAGAATCTCGACTTTCGGGTGATTGTCAAAGAGAAGGTAGAAGACCTCGCTTTACTCCTACTCCTACCACTCTTTTTCGTCAGCTCAGGGTTGCACACTGAGCTAGGTCTAGTTAATACACCCGAGTTATGGGCGATCTTTGGGCTCTTTACACTCGTGGCAGTAGTGGGCAAGATGGGCGGCACTTACGTCGCAGCCATTTGCTGTGGCATACAACCTCGCGAGAGTCTTTACCTAGGGGCCTATATGAATACACGAGGTTTGATGGAGCTCGTTGTGCTACGCATCGGTCTGGATTTAGGAGTGCTCTCGACAATGCTCTTTACAATCCTAGTGATGATGACATTGGTAACGACGATTATGACGGCTCCTATGCTACATTTGATCGACTGGCTATTGAAAAAGAAAAAGAGATCCCTGGGGACTACACACCCGACGGGGCATGTACTTATATCTTTCGGGCGGGCGGAGACAGGCGTAACACTTCTTGAGCTCTTCCATAAGCTCTGCGGAGGGGCTTCTCCACAGGTAGACTGCACCCTGATGCATGTGACGACCGATCCTGATATCAGCACCCTCGATGCCGACCATTACTATACAAATAGCTTTGCAGCACCAATGGAGCTAGCGGAGCAACTGCATCTGTCTGTCGAGCGAAAGTATGAGATTGCCGAGTCTGTCCCCGAAACGGTCCTAGCATATGCCGCTCATACAGAGAGTAATCTGCTATTACTTGGAGCGAGTGTTAACCTCTCACAAGACGAAAAGGATCGAGACTTAGTCGCCTATAAAAATAAGTTGACACGTCGGTGGGGACTTCTAACAGGAGCTTCAAAAGCAAAGGATAGCCAGAGTAGTAAGCACCCCTTTGAGGAGCTGATCGCAACTTTTGCTCAAGAAGCTCCCTGCTCAGTGGGCATCTACGTTGATAATGGTCAAACAGAGATAGCTCATCCCCTAGTGCTAATCCAACGACTAGAGGATCAGCGTTTGCTCTCCTTTGCAGAGCAATTAGTTCGTGACGAGGATTGTGCGATCACATTAGTCCCTCTCTCATCTCATCTCCCCAAACCTTCTGCTAAGCTCCCCCCACAGGTAGAGTGGCGCGGAGAGTCTTTTGGAGAGCAAATGCCCTTAGAGGGCTACGACTTTGCCCTAATAGCTTATGATGCTTGGTCTAACCTCTCCACGCAACAGCAAGAACTGCTGAAGCAGTTCCCGTCATATCTTATCCTAGATATTGACGAAGCAACAATACAATTACCGGTACTCCAGCGACCCATAAGGCAAATGATACCCTATCTTGGCAAGAGTATCTAATCATAATCCACTCAATAAGCTATACGATGTCTTGCAAAGGTTCAAATGATTCTTCGGCGCAGCACGGCGAGCCCCCGCGATGGGCTTTACAGGACCCCTGGTTACAGCCATACTATGGTACGATAATAGCATGGCAAGACTACATCCATAAGAGACGACAAATACTACTCTGCGGTCAAGCTTTAGACGCATGGGCCTGCGGGCATTTGTACTTCGGGCTGCATCGTACAGGCAATGGGTGGGTATTACGTGAGTATGCCCCTGCGGCAAAAGCTGTCTATCTACTTTGTAATGCTAGTGGATGGCATATGTCATCGGACTATTGCTTTACCGCTGTAGAGGGAAAACATGGAGAGTGGCTCCTGACTCTTCCAGCAACCGCTCTCCACCATCTGGATTATTACAAGCTCCTCATTTGCACAGATAACGGCGAAGAGCTAGAGCGTATACCCGCTTATGCATCTTATGTTGTGCAAAATCCAGTGGATCATTCCTTCTGTTCCCGTGTCTGGGCTCCGGAAAAGCCTTATAAGATGCTAGAGAAAGCACCTCAGCGGCCCGATACCCTATTAATATATGAATGTCATATCGGGATGAGCGGAGAGGAGATGGGAGTTGCAAGTTACGAGCAGTTTCGTACAGAACGCCTACCCTACATTGTCTCCGCAGGGTATAATACACTCCAGATTATGGCTATTCAGGAGCATCCTTACTACGGATCGTATGGATACCACGTCTCTAGTTTCTACGCACCCTCTAGTCGCTTCGGCACACCTGACGAATTACGTCGGCTTATAGACGAAGCACATGCCTTAGGGCTCTATGTTGTCATGGACTTAGTACACTCGCATGCGGTTAGGAATGAGGAAGAGGGATTAGCCCGCTACGATGGGACTCGCACGCTATTCTTCCATCCTGGGGAGAGGGGCGTGCATCCTCTATGGGATTCTCTGTGCTTTGACTACGGACGTGCCGAGGTTGTGCATTATCTACTCTCTAATTGTCATTACTGGCTTACGGAGTACGGATTCGACGGATTTCGCTTTGATGGTGTAAGCTCTATGCTTTACTTTGATCACGGACTGGGATCATTTGTCTCTTATGAGGACTACTATCGAGGAAATCTAGACCGAGATGCTCTCGTTTACCTGACACTTGCTAATGAGCTTATCCACCTAGTCAGACCATCAGCGGTAACCATTGCTGAGGATGTCAGTGGATTACCTGGACTCTGCGAGAGATCCCAAGATGGTGGCTATGGGTTTGACTATCGGCTTGCCATGAATATTCCAGACTTCTGGATCAAATTAATCAAGGAAGATCCAGACGAATCATGGGACCCTGAGGAGATCTGGTACGAACTACGTAACCATCGTCCTTCGGAGCGCACGATTTCCTATGCAGAGAGTCACGATCAAGCCCTCGTCGGAGACAAGACTATCATCTTCCGCCTTGTAGATAGTGATATGTATTGGTATATGAGACAGAGTGATTACTCCGATAGGGTAATCAGAGGTATTGCTCTCTGCAATATGATACGTCTCATAACCTTTGCGACAATGTGTGGTGGATATCTAACCTTTATGGGGAATGAATTTGGGCATCCCGAGTGGATCGACTTCCCTAGAGAGGGAAACGGTTACTCATTCCAGTATGCACGCCGACAATGGTCGTTACGGACAAACAGTTTGTTACGCTATGAGCAGTTAGCCCACTTCGACCGCGAGATGCTCTCTCTCTGTCGCCTAGAGCCTGCATTCGCCAATCTAAGCGACTATTGCTACCATAGCGATGCATCACGGCAGGTAATTGCCTTTATGCGTGGCGAGAAACTGCTTTTTATCTTCAACTTCAGTCCCATAAATAGCTATCCCAATTACTCTATCTATGGTGTCCCTGCGGGGTGTTATTACTTACTTTTAGACAGTGATGACCGCAATTGCGGTGGATTAGGGCGGGTCGATGCCCGCGTGCCACACTACTCCTCTCCCACTGCAAAGGGCTCTACTCAGCTCAAACTATATCTACCCTCACGCTCGGCACAAGTATACCTGCGACGAGATTAGAGTCCCCCACAAATCAATCCTAAGACAAAGGCGCATAGATCAGGAGAAACCTATGCGCCTTCACTTATAATGTTATTACTCCAAAATCCTATTTTTCGAATTCGATATCTATATCAAATGACTCATGCCAGGGCAATCCTTGGCGCGCGACCTCCTCTAGGAATGGGTCTGGATTGAACTGCTCCACGTTAAATACCCCTGCTCCTCCCCACAAACCTCTGGCGAGCATCAGGGCTCCTGTCGTAGCTGGGACGCCTGTTGTATAGCTAACGCCCTGTGTTCCCGTCTCACGATAGGCGACTTGGTGCGAGCAGTTATTCCATATATAGTACGTCCTCTCCTTGCCATCCTTCACGCCTCGGATACGGCATCCGATAGATGTCTCGCCCGTGTAGTTTTCACCCAACTCCTTTGGGTTAGGAAGGACAGCTTTTAAGAACTGTATTGGGACAATCTCCTGCCCATTATAGTTGATCGGCTCGATACTGGCCATCCCGATATTTTGTATCACCTCCAAATACTTCAGATACTCCTCGCCAAAAGTCATCCAAAAGCGTGCTCGGCGGAGTGTAGGATAATGCTTGACAAGAGACTCTAGTTCCTCGTGATACAGTAGATAAGACTCCCGGACTCCGATACCTGGGTAATGCAATGGGCGATGTATCTCCTGAGGCTCCGTTTCGATCCACTCGTCATTGCAGTAGTATTTACCTTTTTGAGTTATCTCCCGGATGTTGATCTCCGGATTAAAGTTGGTCGCGAAAGCCCTATGGTGATCACCACCATTACAATCCACTATGTCAAGATAGTGTAGCTCATCAAAATGATGCTTAGCAGCATAAGCAGTAAATACACTCGTCACTCCAGGGTCAAACCCGCACCCCAAGACGGCCGTTAGTCCAGCCTCTTTAAAGCGGTCGTGGTAAGCCCACTGCCAGCTGTACTGATACTTAGCTTCATCCAGGGGCTCATAATTTGCCGTGTCGAGATAATTGACCTTAGCTCTCAAACAAGCCTCCATAATTGTCAGATCTTGGTAAGGTAAAGCCACATTAATACAGATGTCTGGACGGAAATGCTCAAAGAGCTTGACGAGCTGCGCCACATCATCTGCGTCAACTTGAGCCGTCTGAATCTGAACATTCTGTATCTGTGCTGCTATAGTATCACACTTAGACTTAGTGCGACTCGCTAACATTATGTCTGTAAAGGTCTCAGCATTTTGAGCCACTTTGTGAGCTACTACGGTGCCTACGCCACCGGCTCCTATGATAATCACTCTTGCCATAGAGGTAGATATTAGAGAGTTATAGATTCCAGCAATTATTCGCAGCCTTGCATACCTGCCACCCACCGATAGGCTTTGTTATGCGTCTGCGCTACTTTACACAACCCAAAGGTACGTAAATATCTCCTACTGCAGGATGATACTATAATCCTCTGAGTAATACCTCTATCCTGTCTACAAAGAGAGGGATATTTATTCCCGAATAGTCATACAGCAATTCCGGAGTAGCCATTTGATTACTCCGGAATACTTATTCGGAGATTAGCTAATTATTGGATCACGACTCCGAAATTGTTTGAGATTTACATCGGAGTAAATCCCCAGATATTTATACCCTGTTGAGTCACATATCTCCGCAGTCTATGGGTGATATAGCTTAGCGACTCTCAGATCATCGATAGTAAGTATCAGGGGGCCTCCATCATACTCCAAGATCTCTATGAGGAGCTCTCCGAGGTGTGGCGATAGTGCCGTGTGGAGCTGCTGCCCCAAAATATTGTAGATAACCACCACACTATCCACAGATAGGTTAGAGAGGAGTAAATCATCTCCAACCCAATGCACCTGTATATCAGAAGATGGATCAACCGCTTCGATAGCAGTATCGCACCCTCCGTAACTGACCCCTTGATGTCCATTAGCTCCGCCATAATAATCCAGGACTTGCCAACCTTTTGCAGTAGCTTGAGCTGCACAAGCCTTGGTGCAGACATTCTCCTCCTCAGTATCTCGTGTATTCACCACAATCAAATTACCCAGAGGCGCCTCTCTCTCAGGGAGTGAAGCGACAAGAGCCGCCATTGCGTTGTCTCGGATCTTATTTCCATAGATAGACAACTTCGATAGCCGAGGCATACGACTACAGTCGAGCGACTCTATATCGTTTCCCTCACAGTATAGCCAAAGCAGTTTAGAGAGATCTGCCGATAGGAGACGGCTTATCTGATTGTCATAGCACCATACGACCTGTAGCTGTGGATTGGTAGAAAGGTCCAAGCCGTGAAGGTCATTGCCACTACACCACAGTTTCTCCAGGAGAGTGCAAGAGCTAAGGTCTAGAGCCTCCAGTTTGTTTTGGTAGCACTTGAGCACCTTCAAGTGTGTCAGTGTGGTGACATCTAGCTGTGTAAGCTCATTGTTAGAACAAGTAAGCTCGTTTAACTCTGTAAGAGAAGAGATGTCGAGTACCGTAAGCTGGTTATTCGTACACTTGAGCTGTGTCAGAGAAGACTGGCGGGGGAAAGTAATTTGTGTCAACCTATTGGCAAAGCAAGAGAGCTTTTGCAATGCTGGGGCTTGTGATACGTCTAGCGTTGTAAGATTATTTTGCGAACAATCTAGCTCAATAAGTGCTGCACACTCGGAGAGCGTGAGCGTAGTAAGCCCGGCCTTCGACACCCTCATCGTCTGGATAGCACCGGTGATAACGACCTCTTGACCTAAGAGTGTGTAAGTGTGGGGCTCATCGCTTGAGGCGTAATGCTCCTTGACACCAGAGAGAGCAAGCTCCCCCTCGTAAGAGAGGGTAAGAGATATCGTAGATTCTGGCTCATTAAGTGTCGTAAAGGATATCGTCTGCGCTGAGAGCTCGCAACCTCCTAGTAATAGAAAAGCTACAAAATATCGGGAGAGTATGGATCTATATAGTGTTGTCATCAGATTAGGGGAGAAGAATTTTCCAGACAGCGTCGCCTAGACGCACGATGATTGTACCACTTGTAGTATGTGGTAACCGGATGTAATGCCTGTCTCTACCAGTATTCTCCGCACGATATATGATAGAGCCATCGACGGCATACAGAGTCAGTAGCTGATCGTCACCGCACCTTACAATCAATGTCCTATCATCTAGGAGTGAGATTTGCAGATCGTTTACCTGGGCGATCGGAGTAATTCCATTAAAACCATCAAAGGGTACTCCGGAGCCATCGTTGATCCCCCCTCGGTAATCCTTAGGCGTCCACCCTTTTGCCCTAGCAAGAGCAATGTCGCTCTCCATGGGGCGGTTTTGCTCCTCGGGTGCCGTGCTATTAATAATCATGAGGCTCTCATAACCATCCTGAGGGATCTTGCGAAGAGAAGTCACAAAAGTTCTCATCGCATCGCCTTTGATCTGATTTTCATAGCAGTATAACTCTTCGAGAGCTTCGTTTTTGCTCAAATCTAATGTCTTTAGCTGGTTTCGCTGACAGTGTACAGTCTCCAAGAGTGTAAGGTGCGAAAGGTCTAGTGTACCCAGCTGATTGTTCGGACACTTAAGTGTTACTAAATAGGGTGTCGGTGTAAGCTCCAAGGAGGTTAGCTGATTGTCTCCACAAAGTAACTCCTCAACGTTTGGGACACCCGAGAGATCTATCTGTCTCAAACGATTATTAGCACAGGCTATCCTTGTAAGACCATCTAAATTCCCAAGATTAAGCTTCGTTAGTTTATTCTTCATGCAATCAACTCCCGTGAGAGATGTACAAGCAGATAGGTCAAGCTCCGAGAGATTGCAGCCATAACACCATAGAGCTATCAGATTACCACAATGAGCTAAGTCGAGAGATTGGATTTCTTCATTGTTACTACACCATAGCTTCATGAGATCGGGCGTCTCAGGAATGTCTAGAGAAGAGAGCTCATTGTCAGAACAAACTAGGATCTCTAAGTGAGGAGCCTCGGAAAGGTCTAGGGCTTTTATCTGATTACTGCTGCAATCCAGCACGACTAGTTCGTCACACTTAGATAGCGTAAGGGTCGTAATCTGAGCCCCTGCACAGTATAGCTCGGTCAGATTACCCTCGAGGAGGACAGACTGCCCCGTCAGTGTGTACTCTTTTTCTACTCCATTTTTTGGTGTTTCTTCAATTCCCGATATAGTTAACTCACCATTATACCAGAGGGTTAACTTAATCTTCGATCCAGCAGGCAGTGATGTCTCAAGCGTTACTCTGGCTTTCTCTGTCGTAGGCTCCTCAGTAATATTCTGGAGCTCCCAAGGAGTCTCAGTCTCGGCACAGAGAGCCTTTGAATTTTTAAGGATGGAGGCATGCGTTTTTGTCTCTGCTCCGGGAGAGCTCAAACGCATCTTGTGATACCCTTTGTAAGAATTAATCTCCGCACATCCCATTGTCAAGTTGCCGGGACTAGCTAAAGCACAAAGCGATACGAGGTAGAGGAGCAATATAGATACGAGTATACGTACTACAGTAAGAGGAGTTCTCATACTTTTGTTTGTTAAATGTTATCGGATTTAGAGAAGACTACAACAATGTACGGTGTACATATCCATCGATGATCGAGACACAAACGTATCTACTATCACTGTTTTCCAGAGAAATCTCCGAGAGTTGTGCTAGAGTTTGGGCTGTAAATATCAATTCTCCAGACAGGCTGTAAAGCCATACAGATAGCTGTCTAGGAGTGTTGGATACCCCATCTGCACTATAAAGCTGTAGGTGCTCGCCCACACGGATCACGCGAAGGGGCGAGGTCGCTGCAGGCAGTACGATCGCATTATCCCTACCGGGCCATGCATCTATAAGGTCTACTTGCCAACCCCTCTCTGTAACTTTTTGGAGATTGAGCTGTTGGGATATGGGATTACCTTTGAGGAGGAGCCACTTTTTCCACCAAGCTGTGCGCTCATTTGTCTTAATATCGGTGATATCGGGTAGGGATGAGATAATAGCCCGTACGCTACTCTCTGATAGTTTACACTCGTCTAGAAAGAGTGAAAAGAGCTTAGGTGTAGTATGTATGTCTAGCACCTTGATAGGGTTTTTCGAGAGCCACAAGAGATACAGGTCAGGATTAGACGAGAGATCGAGGCTGGAAAGCTGATTATAAGATAGGAGCAACTCCCTAATCTCTCGTAGTGCAGATAGGTCAATCTGTGTGAGTCGATTACCCTCAGCAAAGAGATAGTTAAGGTGCTTCACAAGACTAAGGTCTAGGCTCTCCAGCTGATTATCATTGCAACGCAGATCCTTTAGCAGAGGCATCCCCGAGAGCTCTAGCTTAGTCAACCGATTGCCCTGTACCTCCAATCGGTCCAATAGAGGTAGTTGAGGGAATGCCAGTGTCGAGAGGTCGCAACGGTTTAAGAAGATCTGGCGCAACTCCTCTTTATCCCCCCAAGTGACAGAAACTCCAGGTAGGTCTGATAGATCTAGCACACGCAAATCGATATGCGGTGTTAAGTCCAATGCTGCAAGCTGCGTACCACCAGCAAAAAGTTGCTGGAGAGCCCTATTGCGCGATATGTCCAGCTCTTCGATTGGATTACCCTGGCAGCGTAGTACGGTAAGCCCCTTGAAGTGTCGGAGGTCTAAAGAGCTAATCTCATTATACTCACAGCGCAGTGCGACAAGCCCCTGTACAGGTGTCAAGTTTAACTCCCGAAGCTGATTATTTTGACAGACGAGCATGTCTAGGAGGGGTGCATTTTTTAGATCTAGGTGTGACAAATAATTGTCTGCTACATCCAGCTCCATCAGCCGAAAGCATTGAGATATGTCTAGACGTTTCAGACGATTATTCTGGCAGTAGAGGAATTTCAACCCCTTCGTCCGCGATAAGTCAAGACTATCCACCTGCTGATTGATCTCATCTCGTCCTATGTAAAGCGATAAGATACCACTTGCATTCTCTCCGCATACGGAGATCCATCCGTCACCATGTACAGTGCCAGAGATCCCGTCCACACCATAATTCCCTGATTCGTATGAGACCAAGACCCCATCACCCCAATCAATTGAGAAGGGGCTACGACTATGCATGCCTAGTGTAAAGGCGCTCCCCTCGGGGAGTGTAGTGTGTAGCGTCAGTATCTCTTGCCTCTTATCACTCTGTGCGGCAAGAGCCAGTGTAGAGAGGAGCAAGAGGAGAAGCATGTACCATGTATATTTCATTTCGTTTATACTTTGATATTGCTCAGATGGGTCGTTGCCGTCTGGCAAGTTTCCCTTCTATTAGCTTTTAATCCTAGAGATTATACGTGTACTTATCCGAGAAACCTCGATATTTTACTCCGTAATTGTAAAATGATCACTCGGGAATAGTCTTCTGCGTATTCCGTAAATATCGATTGACTATTCCCGAGCAAATTATCAGTTATCTGGTAATCGCCTATCACGGCTCCGAGAGTTAATTCTCTGTAAAGCAAGAAAGCCAGTACTCTTTGGGAGGAGCTCACCACGAGGAGCGAAGTCTAGGACAACGATCTTCTCTTGCGAGATACCTAGGTCACCTCCCTTTGTCGGCATAATCATCAGGTCGTATTGATCTCCCTTGCTAGACAAATAGTTGCTACCCTCCCCCAAAACTGGAGCCGTATAACCAGCCTGTGTCAAGGTTGCTACAAAGCTCTTGGAGAGGATTAACTGACCATCCATCATCTCAAATACAGAGCTGTAACGATCCTCCACAGCCCAGTACTCATTGAGCTCACCAGCACCGTCCTGTGAGACAAAGTATATCCGCATCAATGACGGAGCTTCCTGCACTCTATACACATACATATACTCCATCCCCTGGGAACCCGATAAATCACTATCCAGCATACTGCCCTTAGACGCCTCATAAGCTGCAATGGCTTCGTACTTAGATCCAAACGGTATTGGGCTCTCCAAGAATAGCGCGTCTCCAGACGTCTTCGCCTGCAAGATAGCAGCGGTTGTCGTTTGCTCTCCCTCTGCAGAGATCCCAAAGACAAGTAAGACGTACTCTGTCTCGGACTTGAGATTAGAGAGTGTAATCGTCTGCGCTCCTCGGAGTGTGTTCTGAGGATCACTCCAGTCTACGTCAGTTGTCAATTCGGCATTAAAGATGAGATCAGATACTGCCTCTTCGGGTGATTTATAAGTAGCATATTGCTCCTTAGTTAGGATCCCGTAAAAGTAGTTCGTACTTACATCCGAAGGGGTTACTTGTACCGTGAGCGAACTAGCTGTCTGTGCCGTAAGCTGTAATTCAAAAGTCGTGTCTCCCGTCGGTGTGAATGGTAAAGTCTTCACTTCCTGTTTATACAACGGGCTTGTAACCTCTCCTGAAGTGCTGAGCCCGAAGATACAGATGTAGTACTCTGTATCGCTGTAAAGATCATCCTCCTTATGAGTCGCAGCACCCCTCTTAAGAATGGTCTGCAAATACTCCGAAAGCGTCTGACCATGCGCACCAGCCATCGCATTCAATACCTTGAGCTTATTATCCAGATAAGCTTTGTCTGAGGTAAAGTGCTGGTCATAATGCTCCTTATTATCGACTCCGATGTAATAGGTCGTAGTATCATCAGATGGGACTACGGAGATGGAGAGCGAAGATGAGGTGGCTATGACGTCACTTACCTCAAATGTAATTGGCTGTTTCAATGTCTTTGAGACAAAGAGTATACTATCCACCTCAGAGATGGTAAAGTAACGCTTCGTCACCTGCTGGTTAGCATCGTGCGAATAGATGACTAAAGCTTTGTCAGGAACATCCTGCCCCAACAAAAGTGGGGTCGTGGTGAACAGGCTTACAAGACCTAAGAGGAGAATGGCTGTAACCCTTAGGAGTAATGGTCTTTTCATAAATATTTTAGAAATGATTATGGGATTCCTTTTTATAGAGCTATAATTACGCGCTTATTACCTACTCGTACTGGATAGATCTCCCACTCAGGAAGGAGGATCGTAGAGCTAAAGAGCCAATAAAGAGCTCTCCAGACGGAGTGTGTTTGCCTTTCTCATATGAATTTGTGATTAGTGATTTATGTTGCCGAGAGACACTAGAGATAAACCTCTAATCCCAAACACATGCGCTAAAATACAAATAAAGGCAAAAGACAACAAGCTCAGAAGAAAAAATTCATTCCCGAATAACCAATCAACAATTACGGGATAACAGATCTACGACTCCGTAATTACCGAAGATTAATCCCGTGAATACTTCCAGATAATCCCGTAAAAAATTTCGTTACGACGAGTAAAAAGCCCAGCTACTTATTTAGAAAAAATATTTTACTACCTTAGCTACTAGAAGGAGAGTCGAGGAGCGATAATGCTGTATCTGGGATATGCCCCCGCCCTTCCCCACTGGAGGTGGACAAATCATTCATATACCCTACATATATTATGAGACAGTACTACTTGTCACTTTTTGCACTATTAGCTTTGCTCTACGGAGTGCAACTAACTTGGGGGCAGCAAACCGATACTCCCACTCTCTTGAGGATCTATCAGCGAGATAAAATCTCTGAGATCCCTCTCGAGCAGATCGACAGCATTTGCTTCGAGCAGATCAAAGAGCCTCCCGCTCATCCTACGATGGGTATAGAGTACGTCGCTGAATACAATGTGGGTAAAGAGCTTGGCACATTTGCCACAAGTCACAACAATGATGCGTCTGGCTGCTTTACTTTTGACGAGATAGGCTCTGTATGCCCCGCTGGCTATCATACACCCTCTCGGTACGAAGCGGCTGTTTTAATGCCTTCGTTCGGTCCTAATTATGAGATCTATGTGATATTTGACGACAATAAGTCCTTTAAAGATATCCCAGAGGCTATACAAGTGGGGGCTCATAAGGCTTCTTATCTATCGGACTACAAGTCTCTCCAGGGGAGTAAGGTGTGTTACGCTTTACGCTTTAAGAGGGGAACAAAGGAGGTGCAGGCAGACTTTCCTATCGCTAATGATAATAATCTACAAGCAGCTTATCGCTACGAGATCATCGGTCAGCATACCATAGGTAGTATGGACTCGCATCTGAAGATTACCGTACGCTATCTCGGTAATGACTTCACGGGCTCGATAGATGATGTGGCAACGGAAGAATTTTGGAGGGAGAACAACCAAAACGATGTAGTGCGTATACTACCCTCATCCGTCTATTACCATCCGCAGAAACACATGGATCTCTTCGGAGCTGATGCTTATTATTGGACGAGTAGTACACATGAATCTCAGACAGGCTTCGTATGGACCATCGCTTACATTCCTAAAATGGCCTATATAAGCTACAACCCCAATCTATTTAAGTTTGGCATACGCCCATTTAAAGATGCGGAATAGGCAATAAATGACTTTACATCACATGAAAGGATCTCGCCACATATTATTGCTCCTTTTACTATCCATCATGGCACAGGGAGCTAGAGCAGACCGTTTTGTTGCTACTACAACTACTCCTATCGGGAGTAAAATAAAGATGACGCTCTGCGGATCCAATCTCACTCTCACAGGTCTCAAGGGCTCGATAGCCTATGATCAGGAAGCAAGCTACGAGGTAACAGCTCAGACATTTTCTATAGAGGGCAACATAGCTCAGGTGTATTGCTATCTATGTAATATTACATCCTTAGATCTGTCTGACTGTCCTAAGCTCGAGGGTTTAGGATGTCAAGGTAACCAAATCACAACTCTCGACTTGAGCTCTTGCGAGTCGCTCGCACAGCTCTTCTGCGAGGGCAATCCGCTCAAGCGTCTAGATGTTTCGCACTGCCCTAAACTTGGTCGCCTTAACTGTGTACAATGCGCACTCGAAGAGCTAATCATGTCTGGATGTAGCAAGCTCTTCGAGATATCATGCTACCAAAATCGATTGACAGAAATGGACCTAACGGGGCTTAATAACCTACGTTGGCTTTATTGCTTCAAGAATCGACTCAAAAGTATTGATACATCTCCATGCCCTCTCTTGATTAAGGTGCTCTGCGAATACAATCAAATATCATCTCTGGACTTCTCAAAAAACTCAGCTCTTGACGAGGTCGCTTGTCAGGGAAACAATCTACGAGGAGCTACCCTGACAGCTATCTGCAAGACTCTCCCCGACAGGACGGATGAGGACCTTAAGGGTATCTTTATGGTAGTCGATACGAAAGAGCCTGAGGATACTAATATCTGTACAGTCAGTCAAGTAGCCCTCCTAAAGCAAAAGGGATGGAATGCGATGGACTCTCAAGGGGGTGCAAACAATGGTTTTGGAGTCCCCTACGAGGGATCACAAGATAACGCCATAGGATGCATGGCTACTGAGCAAGATTGGCCTCGGATCTTCCTAAATGCGACGGAATTAACAATAGATCCATTACCTCTTGGAGCAAGCATAACTATATATAATCCTTCGGGCGCTACCTGCTACCAGCATAGAGAGGATCATAGTACTCAACTAACGATCTCCACAATGGGGTGGATGCATGGGCTTTATCTACTCTATGTATCCGGTCTTGGTGCTCGTACCTTCTCTCTGTAATACGCAGTAATCTACCACATGTCATACAACTATCGGACAGCTATCTTACGCCTTATCTCGGGATAATGATTTCATAATTCCAGAATATCCAAACGAGTATTACGAAATAATGGATCGAGCATTCCCGGAGAATTAACTCCTTATTCCGTAATTATTTGGAGCCCATTACTCCTTATTATCGACTTATTTCGTGGACAGCTCTCCCTACTTGTCTAACCAAAGGGTCATCATACAGTGCTTGCAGTCGGTCTCTACACGTAATCTTTGAGATCCTCGGACGAGGTAAAGGGGAAGCGTAAATGGAGGCTGACGGTGCCCACGAGTACAGTATCCTAGCTGATGACGTAGACAGTGGCGTGTAAACATGACAGGAATGGATCCCTCTGGGCGTTTAATCTCGAGAGCAGGAGCTATAGGTCCGGAGACTCCTAGCTGTCGGTAGAGTCGTAGAGCCGACTTATTTGCCACATTGTAGGTGAAGTCTAGTTGCTCTGGGAGCTCATATCGCTCACGTGTCGAGCTAGTCGTTTGCTGAGACAGTGTACGTACCCGCAGCTCTTGTAGCTCTGCTCCTATCTCAGATCTACGCTGTAATACTGCCGACTGACAGAGAGCTTGTAGCTCTGCACAGGCTTCTCGTCGTAGCTCAGTAAGGATAGATGGTGGGACAAATAGTCCTCCCAAATCCATAGTTACCTCTGCAGCTCGATAGGGTGTCTCCCCCAGTTTCGCAAGAGTATGCTCTAGGTGGGACGTATTGTCCTTTTGAGCATGCTGTAGTGTAATGACCTTCCCTATACTAATAGATAGATCAGGATCATCAATGAGAGTTATCTGTAGCGTTAATCTATCTGTTGTTGCCTTTAGATACAGTCGTACTGGCATGGTGCGCACGGAGGCGTCAGATCGCGAGAGCAGACTCTCAAGCTGATGATTGTGATTGCGCCACAAGGTATTACCCTGAGGTATGTCAAGAGGCTGGGAGAGTCGCAAGCGACGACGAGACAGCCCATCAGAGATTACTTGATTGATCTGAGCTCCTTGTAGTTCTTTTACGGCCGAATACCCAACAATGCCATCACCATTAGCTAATTCTACATCATTGCTCAGTAAATCAATCTCTAGTTCTCTCTCTTTGCAGCGGAAGACATTACCTATAGGTTGCCCAAGGCTTTTGTTGCTACACGGTGTAATACTATCCGTAGCTATTGGAGTACCTAGAGGAGTATTGTAGCTAGTAAAGGGGCGAGCAAAGGTCGCCTCAGGCTGCGGAGTGAAAGTGTATACACTAGTCCCCCACGAGGGTCGGCGGAACTGATTGCCACGATGCTCTAGAATCTCATCCAAGACTTTCCTATAGTGAGCAGTCACATTACGTATATAGGAGATTGCTTTGAGACGACCCTCTATCTTAAATGAAGTAATACCTGCATCGATCATCCGCTCGACGATCTCCGTCCTATTGAGATCTCGCAAAGATAATAGATGCTCTCCCTGTCGGAGTTTACGCCCTTGAGCATCTACAAGATCGTAAGTCATACGGCAGTACTGCGCACATTGCCCCCTATTGGCACTGCGATGTGATAAGGCTTCGGAGATAAAACAGCGTCCACTATACGAAACGCAAAGAGCCCCATGGATAAAAGCTTCCAGCCGTACTGGGACCTTATCCCTTACTGACTCAATATCCCTCAGACTCCACTCTCGTGGTAATACTACCTGCTCGAAGCCTAACTCAGATAGCATCCGCAGTTGTCCTAACGAATTATTATGACACTGCGTACTGGCATGTAATGGAATAGGAGGCAGCTCCTGCGTGAGTAAGCCTAGATCTTGTATGATAAGCGCATCAGCCCCTACCTCATACAGCTGGTGTGCTAGTGTGACTGCATGAGACAATTGACTATCTGTAAGGATAGTATTTAGAGCTACATAAACTCGCGCTGCGTAATCGTGAGCTGCGGTACAGAGAGATCTAATCTCTCCTATCGAAACACCCGCAGCACTTCTTGCTCCATACTGAGGGGCTCCAACGTATATAGCGTCGGCTCCTGCTGAGAGAGCCACAAGACCTCCCTCCAAAGAGGACGCAGGAGCTAGAAGCTCTATATCACGCTGTCCAAGCAAGAAAAAAAAGAATTATCAGAGTTTAGCCCCAAAGGCTAGATCGCCAGCATCTCCTAGCCCGGGTACTATATAAGCATGCTCATTGAGTGCAGGATCAATTACTGCGACCCATAGTGTCACAGAATCGTCTGCGGTGAACTGATCTTTCAGGAAATCTATCGCTTGCTGACTAGCCACTACAGCAACCATATGGGTATGACGAGGTGTCCCACAGCTGTTAAGCAAAGCTTGCCACGACAAATGCATTGATCCTCCTGTAGCAAGCATTGGATCAACAAGCAGAAGCTCTTTGTTTGTTAAGTCAGGAGCTGCGACATACTCTACGTGTATATCAAAATTATCATCGTCGACAACTTTGCGATAAGCTGAAATAAATGCATTTTCTGCTCGATCGAAAAAGTCTAAGAATCCATGATGAAGGGGTAGTCCTGCACGCAAGATGGTTGCCACGACAAGCGAATTATCTAGTACGCTTGTAGGAGCTGTACCCAGAGGAGTCTCTACTGAGCGAGTCTTATAGTCCAAATGCTTGCTCAATTCATACGCCATAATGTGTCCTATACGCTCTATATTTACCCGAAAGCGTAGAGGATCTTTTTGTATTTCCTTATCGCGAATCTCTGAAAGGAAATGTGTAAGAAGTGATGGATTTTCGGATAGATTATGTACTTGCATAAGCTTCCTGACAATTTATTTGAGTGCTTAAATTGAGCAAATATACAATATCTTTGTCGGATAGACGTTCAATCTGTGCAGGTTATGTCGTATTTAAAAGTAATTTTGGAGCAATCTAGAGATACATATGGCACCTATTCGCCAAGCTTTATACCCTTGATAGGGGGATTAATGCTCTTATTCCTCGCCTCAGGGTTCACTATACAAACGACAGCTCAGACGGCTCGCCCTATGACTCGTCCCTATGCAGATCATCGACGATTCAACTGGGGCTTTCACGTTGGTCTGCATGTTGAGGATCTGATTATAGATAACTTGGGTCCAAAAGATGGTAAATCTCAAGCATTGTATGCGGCAGTACCACACTATAGTCCCGGTTTTAGTGTGGGTGTCATTGCCAATTACAACCCACACATCGACTGGAGTATTCGAACGCTTCCCACACTACACTTTGGAGAGCAACAAATATTTTTTCACACTGGGGGGGAGAGCTTTGAGACAATTTCCATGCGCACCAGTCAAATAGAAGTACCTCTTTTAGTCAAATATAGCTCCGTACGTTTTAATGATACCAGACCCTATATCGTAACTGGGGCATATGGTCTACTCAATATGGGGCAGAAAAAAGGTGCTCCACTCCAATTCACTCCACTCTCTGCAGGGTGGACTATCGGCGTAGGGTGCGATATCTATTTGCGTTACTTCAAGCTCTCACCTGAGCTTCGCTTTGACTTTGGAGTGACAGATCTGATACGGCACAATCGTCCTGATCTGGATGATGGTGTGAGTATGCGTTATACCGATGCAATACGTCGCGGTACTGGCAGAATGATTATGTTAACTTTTTGCTTTGAGTAGGCGAATTGTAGTCTCTTTATATTGGGACTATAATAAGATAAGGCTAAGTGCCATAAAAGCCATTCCCCCGACAAGACCATAGAGAGCTGTGTGATGGTGTCCAAATTTCTCGGCGGCGGGGAGTAACTCGTCAAATGATATGTAAACCATAATTCCCGCAATTGCTGCAAAGCAACAACCCAATACTGTATCATTTAAGAAGGGACGTAAGAGTAAGAAACCTATCAACCCTCCTATGGGCTCTGCAAGCCCCGAAGCAAAAGATAGTAAGAATGCTTTTTTTCTCCTACCTGTAGCATGGTAGATTGGTATAGCTACTGAAATACCTTCGGGAATATTGTGTAGTGCAATAGCTATCGCAATAGGAAGTGCTAAGGAAAGATCTCCTAAAGCAGACATAAAGGTGACCATTCCCTCGGGGAAGTTATGTATAGCAAGCACAATAGCTGTTACCATACCCGTACGCAAAAGGCTCCCACTACGTGGTATATCGTTAGGCGGCGTATCACACTTTTCTATACTTTGTATGGCTATCTTATCGGGGAGTTCGTGAGGATTCTCTGCTTCTGGTATCAATCGATCTATAATTCCTATCAAAGCAACGCCTGAAAAGAAGGCAATCGTCGCATAGACTGTCGCTAACTTATTACCATAAAATGGCGACATACACACCTGTGCTGAGCTAAAAAGCTCTACAAAGGATACGTAAATCATTACCCCTGCTGAGAAACCTAATGAGATAGAGAGGAAAATCCGATTAGTACTCTTAGTAAAAAATACTAAGGCACTCCCTATTCCTGTAGACAAACCTGCCCAAAGGGTGATTAGGAAAGCATAAAAGACATGCGTATTGCCCGTGTTTAGTAGCATCTTACTAACTCAACTATACAAAAGCAGTATACACCTATCAAAATGGACTAAAACCAATGAATGCGCTTGAATATCCAAAAAGCTATTACAGAGAATACTAAGCAAATAACCATAATCCCCATAAAAGCCAATGGATGGTCGGACATAGGTAGATGCACATTCATACCATAGAGAGAGGCTACTAGCGTAGGTAACATAAGTATCATCGATATACTGGTCATGCGGCGCATGATCGTATTGATATTATTGTTGATAATCCCCCCGAAAGCATCCATCGTTCCCGTCATAATATCACTGTATACGTTGACCATATTATATGCTTGATTTAGCTCGATGGCGACATCCTCTGCAAGCTCTACGTCATACTGATCGTAATGACTTATCTTAAATCGTCCAATAACCGACTCATTACCTCGTATGGAAGTATTAAAGTACACAAGACATTTCTGTAATCTCATCATCTGGAGTAGGTCTTCGTTGCGGATGCTTTTCTCCAATGCCTCCTCAGCTTCCAATACAAGAAAACTTATCTGCTTGAGGTATTTGAGGAACCATACCGATGAACTCAATATAAGCCTCAAGATAAAGTCTATATCTGTATCCACAGATATTCCCTTTCGCTGATTGTGTGCTATGAAATCCGGAATTAAATCCGTACGATGATAACAAATAGTAATAATCAGTTGCTTCTCAAGATGTGTGATGATACCTATTGGGATAGTACTATAAGGAGATGTCCCCTCGGGAGTCTCAATAGGTATACGTATGATAGTCAGACGCCAGCCATCCTCCTCTTCAGTACGAGGGCGCTCATCACTATCGGCTGTATCGCCAATAAAAGAGTCAGGTACACCAATCTCATCACTGAGATAATCAATATCCTCTGAGGTAGGTTGCACCACTTTGATCCAGCAATGTGGCTGGAGTGCATCGACTTGAATAAATTGTTGCTTTGGGAGGTAAAACTTCCGCATAATGTCTGTAACTCTTAAGGTATCAAGATCAGTAAAAAAGGTAAGCTTAAGAGACCCTCTCCTCCCACGGTAAGGCTATGCGGTATAGCTACATCCTAGATAAAGATCGCCCAAAACTATCATTAGGACGCAGACTCCGCTGTAGAGAAGATCTACAAAAGATGCTATCGAGAATACTCGGCGGTAAAGAATCGTCCATAACGCAATGATATATTATGGGTTAATAAAATAGTACACATTACTCGCTACCAAATACATATAATACGCAACGAGCCAACCTCATACACGAAGGTATACACAGCGGCAAATGTACAAAAAAAGAGTTTACACAGTACTCTAAGACAAATAATTCCGAAATAACCAATTAACTATTCCGGAGTACGGAAATAATTATTCCGGAATAACCAAATAGGCATTCCCGTATAAAAACTCATCTATCACAAAACAAAACGAACTGTAGTACAGAGACAGCTCTACAGATCGACATATTGTTTGGTTAAGCTCTATGGAGATGAATATCCCTACCTTTGTACATCTATTGAATTGGATGTATTATAATCACTCTATCTCAAGGATTATCCTAATCAACTTATAACTAAATAGTATAAAGCTCTTACTCCTATGAATTACAAAACTCCAATGCTACTGATTGTAAGGATCGCGTCATTACTCCTACTTCTCTCTAGCATGGATATACAATTACTTGGACAGGAACAGCCACACTTCTCCATAAGCGGCTATATACAAACTTTGATACAGAGTGATACAAGGGGTGATTATATAAAAGTGGGTAAGATAACTCCTACGTATAATCAACCAACTACACGGATAGGAATACGTCGAGGACGTCTTGCCACACAGGCTACTTATCGGGATTTTACGGCAAGAATCGAGCTTAATGCTACAGAGTCCAAACTCTCTATCTTTAATATCCATACTACTTATCAACCACACTGGACTCAGGGTCTCTATATCAAAGGGGGGCTTACGACAATAGATTTTGGTTATGAGCTACCTTATAGCTCGAGTAAGCGTGCAGCTTTTGATCGTTCGCACTATATGTTTGACCTATTTCCTGGGGTTATAGATATGGGTCTAGTCATAGGTTATAAAGGTATGCTAGATAAGCAAAGACATTGGTGGCTAGAGTCTACACTCTCTATCCTAGCAGGCAATGGAGATAAAGGAATGATCAAGAATATCCCTGACCTAGCTCTACGTCTAGCTCTGACACGAAGAGATAGGCATCATCAGATAGCTGTCGGACTATCTTGTTATGGAGGTTATTTACCTACAGCTAGTGGGTACTATGCCTTTGATAGTGATAAAGCAATATTTAGGAGAGGCAATATGCTACGCACTTATGGTGCTGCTTTTATTAATACAACACTAGAGCATCCTCATGGACAATTAATACTAACGGCTGAGGGTATCATGGGAGTACAACCCGGATGGAAAGATGCTAATTATGCAGTAGGATCTAAATCACCAGCTATAGTTGAGGATAATACTTTAGTACAACGTCACTTCACAGCTAGTATGACACAGGTCGTAGAGCGTATCAAGTCTATCGATGTAGAGATTTTCGGTAGATATACTTACTACAATCGAAATAGGTATTTCGATACGACGACAAAGCAAGATGGTAAGATCGATGGTTTGACACTGCGTACAGAAGGCCATTCACACCAACTCTCTGGAGGTATTAACTACTTCCTATATCATGATCATGTACGTTTGTCACTACATTATGACTGCTATTTACGTCAGCAATTAGATAGACAGGTGACGACAGATACACACATAGTAAACGATCCTATCCATATGCTCACGGTGGGAGCACAGTATAAGTTTTAGATTGTACAAACTCTTTACGAGAGGTTACTGACAGATCTCTTTACATCATCAGTATATTATAGAGTAAGAATATATACTTACATATCTATGATGTTGATAATAGTCGGTTGAATATGTCTATAACTATCCCTGTGCAACACTTAATGTATCTCTATAAGACTCCTCTCTAATCGTCTCTGGAAGCTACATAGAGTACAGTAAATAATGAGATGCTCACAATCGTTTATGGTCGTCTCCCCACCTGCTGTACCTGTTAATATCTTGATGAAAACTCATTGATAACTTCATGCTAACTTATTTGTGAGGTTAGGATCTTTATTGTAACTATATAATTTCCCGAGATAGGCAAATAAGTTAGCATGAAGTTATCAATGAGTTTTCGACAACTTTTTCGACAGAAATTATAGGGTTATGAACATGATTTCGGTAAAATCTTATTCCTACGATACCATACGATCGTCAGGTATAGAGTACGTGCTAAGAGATAACTATCGAAAGCAAGCCATAGAGCAGACATATCTAAGTGATTGTAGAGTAGGTAGTACAATGAGAAGAATACAATACTGGATACCAACATAGACCACTTGAGACTAGATGATTGCGTGAGACCTGCATAAATTCCATCCCATAAAAAGGCCCCAAAGCCTGCTAATGGTATCAAAGCTGCCCAGAAATGGTATTTTATAGCATGAGTAATGATCTCCTCATGGTTGCTGAGGAGATTCAATAGCATCCTTGGGTAGCATGCGAAGAGGCTAGCGGCAATGAGGGCTAAGACAGTACCGATGACGAAGAGCTGACCTACTACTGCTTTAAGTAAATCCATACGTTGCTCGCCGAGATAGCGTCCGGAGAGAGATTCACCAGCGTAAGCAAAGCCGTCCATGAAGTAACTGAAGATGCTGAAAAACTGAAGTAAAAGAGTATTGGCTGCTACTGCTATCGCACTTTCACGTACTCCTGCATAGGTAAAAAAGATAGTTATACTACTTAGTAGTAGGGAGCGTAGCATGAGATCTCTACCGATGATAAGATAGCGTTTGTAACCATCGAAATCGGTAAAGTGTTTAAGTAGTAGATGTCTTACTACATATCTATATTTTATCAGTAAGGTACTGATAAGGATTACCGCCTGACAGTACTGAGCTACACAAGTACCTATGGCCAATCCCTCGACACCCATCTGATAATGTACTACGAGAGTATAAGAGACTATATAATTAATCACCAAAGCTCCCATAGATGCTCCCATAGGCACACGAGTATTTTGCATACCGATAAACCAGCCATTGAGTGCGTATATAGCTAAAACAGCAGGGGCTGCACGGAAGATAATAATAATGTATCTGTCAGCTTCTACACTTAATCGACTGGATACCCCACCAGTCACTGCTCCACTTAGCAGTGTGGCAAAGGGAGAGCAGAGTATAACTATTACGCTACATAGTAGCGCCATAGTTATACTACGTGCCAATTGTCTATTAATGTCTGATAGATCTTGACGACCATAAGCTTGAGCTACTAGACCAGTCGTACCTAATCTTATGAAACCAAAGAGCCAGTATATCGTATTGGTAATTGTAACTGCTACTGTAACTGATCCGATAGCCTCAGTATGAGACATGTGTCCTGCCAATACTACATCAATAATAGATAGGAGTGGTATGGTGATGTTGGAGATAATATTAGGGATCGCAAGTCTTAGTATGAGGCGATGTAGCTCTTTGTGCATTTTCAATTAATAGGAATCTCTGCTAATTCATCTTGCCATCGGGGTGGTATAATGTCGTAGCAAGCAGTGAGTCTCTCGGTAGATAGCACACTATAGGGAGGGCGCTGTGCAGTCGTTGAGTAGTCAGCAGTAGTTATCGGTGTGAGCTGCGATAGATCGTAATTAGGACAATGTGTAGAGATCGTTTCGTAAGCGAAGTCATACCATGAGCAGATACCTCTATTGGCATAGTGTAATAATGGGGTGCGAAAAGCCATTTCCTCGTCATAGCATGTGACAATTTCGCAAATAGTTTTAGCTAGTGAAGGAGCAGAGGTCGGTGAGCCGATCTGATCGTTTACGACATTAATTGCTTTCCCCTCACGTGCTAGATGGAGCATAGTACGTACGAAGTTCTTACCCCATGGGGACCAAAGCCACTGAGTACGTATGATTAAATGTTGATTTGTCTGGTGAAGAGGATGGAGTAAGATGGCTAACTCTCCTTGCCTTTTCGTACGCCCGTAGAGACAAGTTGGATTAGTTTTATCATCCTCACGATAAGGAGATCCTTTTAGTCCGTCAAAGACGTAGTCTGTACTGATATGAATGATTGGTAATTTACTCTCTGCTAGTTGTGCTGGTAGGAGAGCGTTGAGAGCTAGTAGGTCATGATACCGATCCGTTTCCTCAGCACGATCTACTTGTGTAAAGGCTACACAATTAATAATTATACTCCATGGGTATGAAATGCTTTCTTGCTCCCATTGGATTATGGATTCTCTTACTGCTTCTGTATCTGTACAGTCTAATGCTTTGTGCGTATAGGTTAGTAAATGATATGGATCGCCCAGACGTTTTAATTCTAAACATAAGCTACGCCCCAGCTGACCTGTAGCTCCTAGTACTATAATACGTCCTTTAGGATCTCTATTCATGATCGAAAGCATTGTGGTGTATCTTGTGATACTCTTGGTCCAATAGAGCAAAGAGAGCTCCTATCTGTCGGATAGTATTGCTATCTGTTGGACAGTATTGCTCTTGTTCCTTATCTAAACTCTGCATCATAGCATTGTATAGTATCGTGCAGAGTATCTCTATTTCCCCCATCTCCTTAGCTTTTTTCCCTTTAGCTCTGTAGGCTACTATGAGTGGTAGGAGTAGCATGTAGCAACCTTGATAGACGATATTCTGCTCATTTTTACTGACTACTTGATGTATTCTTTCGCACTCTGCAAGCAATTGCTTCGCTATGGGGGCGTGCTCTCCTTGTAATATAATGGTTATAGACTCTTTGCTCAGTAACTCATCTATCAAATGCTTGCGATGCTCATCCGATTGCATCAGATGTTGGCGAAGCATCTCCAGAGGTTTTTTTTGTTGAGACAAGATGCGTACGCTCTCCTCTGCCACCCATAGATGTATTATTTGAGCAGTGTACTCGGGTACATCAGGTAGTAATCCTGGGGTATTAGCATTGTTCGTCATATTTATTGGGGAATAGTCACCTGGAGCTACTTGCTCGTAGTCTCATGTGCTGAGATAAGTTTTCGTACAGGATAGACAGCTGCTAGATAGCCTACAGCTAATACTAAGAGTATCACGACTGCAACATCTGTTGCTTTAATAGTAACGGGATAGGGCTGTAACTCGGCAGCTAGATCGAGCGTAAGCCAACCGTAACGGATCTGTAGCAGACATAGTATGATACCGATAGCCATACCGCTGATAGCACCTACGATAGTCACCATCAGTCCCTCCAGTTGAAATGTCCGTCTAACCTCTCTAGGTGACAAACCTAGAGCATATAGTATTTGTACATCCTCCTGCTTAGAGATCAATAGCATCGAGATGCTTGCCATCACATTGTATGCGGCTAATAGGAGTATAAAGGCGAAGATAAGAGAGGTAATCCACTTTTCAATAGCTACAAGATGCATCAAATGTGGCTGTTGTCCGGGACGACCGAGTATGCGGTATTGGTCACCTAAGATCTGCTCTAGGAGTTTTTTTGTTTCAGACTCATGAGCTGTGGGGCTTAGCTGTAGGGCAAGTCCATGGACTTGATACCTCTCAAGCATCAAGAGCGACTGTAATTCAGATAGCGGTATGAAGAGCGTGTTGTCATAGACTACATTGTCTGTATAAAGTACAGACACGGGGATCCCTTGAGATCTCCTTAGAGAGGTGATCGGCATGATGGGGTTTATATACCCTTTACGCTTAGGAAGAGTAACCACCAGTGGTGTCGTGTCGTAGGCTATGGCGTTTAGATTAACGGCGATAGAGGCTCCTAAATTATATTGCCCGGGATGTACAGACATCTCACCACTGAGTAGGTAACGATCTATGTCAGACATTTGTAGGTAAGAGCTGTCGATGCCGTAGAGACGTGCTGCAGAGAAGGTACTTCCCTCGCCGCTATTTACCACACCCTCGCCCCATACAAGTGGAGCCATAGAGTCTATACCTCGGATCAGCCGAATCTTCTTGCGAACCTCTCTCTGATCAAAAGGGGTTTCGTGAGCCTTTGTAATCAGTAGTTGTGGGTCTAGTCCGACGACTTTGTTTAGTATCATCTGCTCATAGCCATTGTATATAGACAATACGCAGATCATAGTCATTGATACCACGGCAATGGCTAGTATACTCACGTGTGTGACGATATTGATGGCACCCCATCTCTTAGGGGCAAAGAGATACCGCCAAGCAATAAACAACGGTAAGCGCATGGGGATATCGCTTATTGCTCCAAAAGGGCATCGATACGCTCCAGATAATCTAACGAATCATCGATATGGTACTCCATCTCAGGTATGATGCGAAGTTGTTTACCTGTACGCTGTCCTAGCTCATAGCGATAATTACTGGCATTTTCCTTTATATACTCTAGGATCTCATTAGCACGATCTGAGGGGAATATACTAAGGTAAAGATACGCTTTGCTCAGGTCTGATGTGACGCGCACTATCGTGACACTGACCAGTACTCCTCGTAGTTGCTGCGTCTGGAGGCGAAAAATCTCACTCATCTCCTTTTGTATCAATCGTGCTATCTTATTTTGTCGCCGTGTATCCATAGTAATCAAAATTATAGATACAAAGATAGCAATTTTAGATCTGTCGTAGGGATCTCCCTCTTCTTTATTGATATAGGTATCGCTCGGCAAAAGGGGGGAATGTGTGTACGACAGAGTCATCTATTCTCTCCGAGAATAAAGATAAGATAGCTCCGGAAGGCGTGCTTAATTATTCCGGAATCGTCATTTGGCTATTCGGGAGATCTCATTTGACTATTCGGGAACTATTTTTCAGAGATATAAGACTTTTGTTTCCCGACTCCTGGATTGTCTACTCCGATCAAGCTATGCGGTTAATGTTCAAATGGGCTTACTCTCATATTTACTGCCCCATTTCATCAGAAAGCTATATATTTGCCCCATTGGAAATATATACCGATACCAATGACGAGGCTCAGTGTTAATATCAATAAGATAGCGACCCTCCGTAATGCGCGCGGTGGAGATACGCCCAATGTAGTGCTAGCGGCTAGGAGATGTCAGCAGTATGGTGCTGAGGGGATCACCGTGCATCCTAGACCTGATGAGCGACATATTACTTATCAGGATGTGAGAGATCTACGAGAGGTAGTTACTACGGAGTTTAATATAGAGGGCTATCCCTCCGAGTCTTTTCTAGATTTAGTCTGCTCGGTGCATCCTGAGCAGGTGACTCTTGTACCTGATAAACCTGATGCTCTTACCTCCAATAGCGGATGGCTCGTAGCGGATCATAGAGAGTTTCTGGCACCTATCATAGATCGTCTCAAAGAGGAGGGTATACGAGTCTCACTCTTCGTAGGTACGGATATGAGACATATAAAGGCCGCGGCGGAGATCGGAGCTAATCGTGTAGAGCTCTACACAGAGCCTTACGCATCTGCAATGGCACACAGCGGTGATCCAAAGACGATTGTAGCACCATTTGCTCAAGCTGCATCAGTCGCCCAAAGCGTTGGTCTGGGAGTTAACGCAGGTCATGACCTTAACTTGGACAATCTAGCCTACTTTGTCCGGCACGTATTCCCACTCGATGAGGTATCAATAGGGCATGCACTCATTAGCGATGCTCTATATCTAGGTTTAGAAGAGACTATTGCTCGATATTTATCTCAAACACATGTAACCATTTAATCAAAGACTTTTTTGTAACAAATTATGTATCCTATACTTCAGATTGCCACACCTACGGTTGACGCAGCTAATACGATGACGAGTGACTCCATGTCTCTCTGGGAGCTGGCCTGTGCTGGTGGATGGATTATGATAGTCCTCCTACTCCTCTCTCTGATTGTTATATACCTTTTTGTAGTCAAATACCTCGAGCTGCGCAAGGCAAATTGCCGTGACGATTCGTTTATAGCGCGCATCAAGGACTACCTCCAGATGGGACGTAAGGATAGTGCTATAGCCCTTTGTAAGGAAAAAAACACCCCAGAGTCTCACATGATCGAAAAGGGTCTTAAGCGTCTCGGACAGCCAGCGTCTGAAGTGTTGCCAGCTATCGAGAATGTGGCATCTTACGAGGTGGGTCGTCTAGAACGGGGACTACCCCTCCTAGCAACAATTGCTGCAGGAGCCCCCATGATTGGATTTCTGGGGACTGTCACAGGGATGGTGCAGGCTTTTTTTGATCTAGCGAATGCACCTGGTGGTATTGACGTATCTCTCCTCTCAAATGGTATATACCAAGCTTTGATTACGACGGTAGGCGGATTGATTGTCGGTATTATATCTCTCTTTTTATACAACTATCTTGTCGGGCAGATCAACCGTATCGTCAATCGTCTAGAGGCAAACACGCTAGACTTTATGGATGTTATCAACGAATTATAAGGTTGTCTAGAGCTATAGATTTATCTTCACTTAGGTCATGAGCATTAAGAGACGCAGTAAGCATATATCTATATTTAGTATGGCCTCTATGACGGATGTCATATTTCTGCTATTGATTTTCTTTATGGTGGTTAGTACACTTGTGGTACCGAATGCGATCAAGGTTAATTTACCCTCCTCTCAGTCTACAGCTACAACGCAAGAGCCGGCAGCTCGTATTACGATAGACGCTGATGGGTATTACTACCTCTCTACAGAGGCTATGCCTGAGATGACCCTACTACCCGTCGAGGAGCTAGAGAACCGTCTCTATGAGTTGGGAGTTGCACTCGCGGATGAAGAAGATCCTTATGTGGTGCTCTATGCCGATCGATCCATATCTTATGGAGAAATCGTTAAGGTACTTAACGCATCTGCAACGGCGGGTTTGCGCATGGTATTAGCGACCCAAGCATTGCAATCCACATCGGTAAATGAAGCAATAACCAATGGATCAGAAGCTCTCTGACAGATGGATTGCCATTGGTGTAGCGATAATCCTACACCTATTGCTCGTGGGGTTGCTCGTGTTGTGCCATATGAGTAATTCAAAACATACACACACGACGACAAAAGAGCTGTGGATCTCTGTCGGTGTAGACCCAGATTGGGGTAGTAAGAGTGATATGCAAGGAGACCCCCTTGCCATAGCATCTACAGCTGCACAGCCTTCTGAGGTTTCATCCTCAAAACATCCTGCAACGACATCTACATTGCCACAACCTAAAGCTCCAGAAGCGATCCCTACACCACGCTCTACATCAATACCAAGTCGTACGCAATTGACGGAAAAACCATCCGAACCCGTCCGACAACCAACAGGACCTTCCGAGCGGGAGGTGGCAGACAAAGTCGCAGGATTATTCGATCGTAAGAGACCTGCAAGTACGGAGTCTGCTGCAGGTACTAGTCAGTCGGGATCTGGTGTTGCTGACAAGGGCGCTGCAGGATCCTCTGCTGGGTGGTCGTTGGAGGGGCGATCGATTGTAGGTAATGGAGGGAGACCGGTAATGCCCTCTCGAGTACCAGACATCCGAGGTACAGTAGTCGTGGAGATTACAGTCAATGCGGCGGGTATGGTAACGGAAGCTAAGGTGCGTCTAAGAGGGACCAATGTCGTTGATAACACTCTTCAATCAGCGGCCCTTCAGGCAGCTCGCAAGACGCGATTCAATGCTCTTGGAGGAGTTCCCGACCAGAAAGGAACAATTACTTACCACTTTGATGTCAAGGGTTAGGAGAGGGACAGTTCGATGAATCTATAATAAGGAAAAACGACTTATAAATGAATGATATGAATACCAGAAATGATATACTAGTATTTCTCGCAGAGGGTTTCGAAGAGGTCGAGGCTCTTGCCGTGATTGACATACTAAGGCGAGGGAATTTGCCAGTTAAGACAGTCTCTATTACGGAGTCTCGTGCGGTGATAGCAGGACATTCGGTAACGATCGAGGCCGATATGCTCCTAGAGCATCTGAGTACTGAGGAGCTTCCTAGGGCGATCGTACTGCCAGGTGGTCTAACTAAGCTTAATGTATGTGAGCCCCTTCTCGACTTAATACGTAAACAACATGAGGCTAATCGTGTGATAGCGGCAATTTGTGCAGCACCTCGCGTGCTAGGAGCTGCCGGAATAGGCGACGGCAAGATGCGAGCTACGTGCTATCCGAGCTTTGAAGAGCAGGTAACAGGCTTCACAATGACGGGTGCTGATGTCGAAGTTTGCGGGCATATTATCACAGGTCGTGGACCGGCATTGGCGTTACCTTTTGCCTTTAAGTTGCTAGAGCAGCTAGCAGGGCGGGCTATTGCCGAAGAGGTTGCTCAGGGGTTCCTCTACAAGCTCTAAGCATTCGGGTGTTTTGCTACACGAGATTTGTAGCTAATTTCATAATCTTCGAGAGCATCTGATGAGAGTCTTCTTTAAATTTGTCCGCAAGGAGTTTATCCACATTTTCAGAGATAGGCTCACGTTGATGCTCTTGATAGGATTACCGATTATCTTAGTTCTTGCCTTTGGCTTCGCTCTCTCCTCTGAGGTCAAACAGATAAAAGTCGTTTTGGTTACCCCGATGCGTACGCCCTTTGTTGAGAGCCTTTATACCCATTTGAGAGTGTGTGATGCTGTGGGATCTGTCCAGATGGTCGCACCACATGCGGACCTTGATGAATATCTTCGTGTGGGGCGAGCACATGTTGTTGTCGTTTTGCCCAGTAATCTAGATAAAGATATCCTTTCTGGCACGCAACCGATGATTCAGTTACGTCTAGATGCGAGTGATCCTAATACGTCAGCACTCATAAGTAGTCAGATACAAGGGATTATTTATACGACAGTAAGAGAGTATCTAGACCAGTTTAGTGCGCTCATTACCATGCGTACAGCTACTAGAAGACCATATCAGATAGAGACCCTTACGACATTACTCTACAATCCTGAGATGAGGGCACCTTACTATTTCGTCCCAGGGATTATGAGTCTCGTCTTGATGATTATCTGTGCTCTGATGACCTCCGTTTCGATTGTTCGAGAAAAAGAATTTGGATCCATGGAGGTCCTACTCACTTCTCCTGTTCATCCGATAACGATCCTGTTGTCCAAGACGGCACCTTACTTTACGCTGAGTATTTTTAATGTCGTGTCGATATTGATGCTTGCGCGATTTGTATTGGGTGTCCCCATATTGGGATCGGTTACAGCGATTTTTTTCGTTTCACTTCTCTTCATTCTGGTCTCACTCCTTTTGGGAATGCTTATCAGCACAATGACTAGTAATCAAACGGTCGCTATGCTTGTTAGTGGAGCGGGGCTGTTACTCCCAGTCTCGATGCTCTCAGGTATGTTTTTTCCTATAGAGAGTATGCCTATATGGTTACAATATATAGCTCGAGCTATCCCTGCTACCTGGTATTCTATTGCCATTAAAAAGTTGATGATACAGGGGCTGGGCTGGTCGTCCATTATATGGGAGTCAGTGATTATGACGGGTATGACTCTCCTTTTGATACTCCTTGCATTGCTAAACTTCAAGCAAAAGTTAGAGTAAATCACTCTATAAAAACTACATAGGGCACAGTCCAAATGCTACTAGCTCTCATACATAAAGAGATATATAATCTATTACGCAATCGGATGCTCTTGGGTATGGTTGTTATGTACCCCATTGTGGTATTAATGCTATTACCCTTTGCCACAACGACAGATATTAAAGATCTACAGACGATTGTCATAGATCACGACCATTCTTCCCTCTCGCAGCGGCTCCAGCAACAGTTTTTTAGTTCTGGATACTTTGTCAATGCTTGGGACGAAAGGGTACCACCCACATTACCCGGTGGTATGAAGCGTATAGAAGACGGTAAAGCCGACCTGATAATTACCATACCGCCACACTTTGAGGAGCAATTGATGAGTAATAAGGCTGCTCAAGTAGAGGCTCGTATCAACGCTTTTAATGCAACTAAGGGTGCTGTTGCAGGGGGGTATACGCAGCAGGTTGTACAGCGTTTTGTCGCAGAGATCAATCAAAGTGCAGGCTACGAGCAGAGTCTCTCTATGCCTCTGCAAATTGTTGAGGTGAATTGCTATAATCCCCAGGCGAATTATAAGGATTATATCATCCCAGGGCTTGTTGCTATGCTCATAACGCTAACGGCTTTCATCCTGCCAGCTCTCAACATGGTACAAGAAAAGGAGATGGGTACTATCGAGCAGATGAATGTAACTCCCATCCATCCTCTTATTTTTATGCTCTCTAAGGCATTACCATACCTAGTCATAGCCGTTGGCATGGTGCTCATATCGTTGCCGATAGTCGGGGTAATGTACCAGTTATGGCCTGTGGGGAATTTCGGCATGATGTTGGTTGCATCAATGCTCTACGTACTTGCTATGAGTGGATTGGGACTAGTCATTACGAATTTCGCTCAGACGCAGCAGCAGGCCATGTTTTCCTTTTTCTTTGTTATGATGTTTTTCATCCTCTTAGGAGGATTATTCACCCCTATTGAGGGGATGCCCACGTGGGCTCGTGTACTCGCAGTCTCTCATCCCTTTACACATTACAGTATTGTGATGCGCAATTATTATCTCAAAGAAGTCGGTTTTACAGAGATGTGGCGTGAATTGACGGCTCTCTCGGTCTTTGCATCGGTTAATTGTACTGTTGCCATCCTCACTTATCGCAAGCGTTCGTAGTCTACGGCAACAGTAAGGCTCGGGCTTTTATATCGCAATATATCATTCTGTTTCTGTAGGTAGTCGCTTCATTTCCAGTACTTTTCGGGCAAGGGTTACCGCCTTAAGTCTCGGGATCTACCAGAAAGAGAATTTTCGCTCTCGAAATTATCTGAATTTTGCTCCGGAGGCAATCTCTGACAAATCCGGAATGGTGGGATGACTATTCCGTAATCGTCTATCGATTATTCTGTAATTACCGACTCTTTATCCCGTAATTATTGAGAAAAACAGTGGGGACTCCAAGCGAATAGTGTTATCTTCGTCAATAAAGTGAAATAGTAGGATATAATTGAGCTCTACCGTTAAAAAGTTTACTGTACCTATGAGTTATGAAGAGAATATTGCTCACGTGAGAGTACTTGCTGATGGCTCCTTTGAGACACAGCCGCTACTAGAGCATTTACTCGGCGTAGCTGAGTTGGCGCAAAGCTATGCTGAGCGCATCACCGCTTGCCGAGAGTTTGGCGAGATTGGTTACCTGCTGGGACTCCTTCACGATGTGGGCAAGTACCAAGAGGGTTTCCAGAGATATATACGTCGGGAGTCTGGGCTAGACACTTCCTTGACAGCTTGGCATACTCCGCATAGTCCTACTGGAGCTCTCTATGTAAATCAATTGGAGAGAGCGGGGTGGGGAGAAGCTCTGCACAAGATACTCTCCCTTTGTATCGCAAGCCACCATCGGGGATTGTACGATGATGCGGCATTTCGTTCTCTGTTTGATAATTCAAGTAAAAAAAGGCTTGTAGATCCCCTTCTCAAGGGACTTGCTGCCGACTCTCATCAGCTTGAGTCATATCTCGACAAGGTCTCTCTCGAGGAGATCGGAAATGCGTGGGATGATCTAGACAAAGAGGACTATCCCCTGCTGATTCGTATGCTCTTCTCTTGCTTGGTCGACGCAGACTTCCTCGACACGGAGCGGTTTATGTCTCCGGACAAAAGCATTATCCGTCAGAGTGCTAAGGCTTCGCTAGAGCAGATGCAAGAGCAATTGGAGGCGTATGTATCGCATTTTAATCGAGAGGGGCAGATCAATGAGGCGCGAGCTGTCTTCCTCGACCAATGTCGCAATCATGGTAGGATATCGAAAAGGGGTATTTATTCGCTCACGCTCCCCACAGGTGCGGGCAAGACTATTTCCTCCATGATGTGGGCAATAGAGCATGCGCTGACAAATGGATGCGATCGGATTATCTACGTTATCCCATATACCTCTATAATTACTCAGACGGCAGAGACCTTTAGAGAGGTTTTTGGCGCGGACAATGTGCTGGAGCATCACTCGGATCTGGATGTTAAGGAGCGGGAGGATGAGGCCTTGGAGTACAGTAAGCTATCGACGGAAAACTGGGACGTGCCACTCGTCGTGACGACCAATGTGCAGTTCTTCGAGTCTCTCTTCTCCCATCGTGTGAGTCGCTGTCGCAAGCTACATAACGTATGCAATTCGGTCGTTGTCTTTGACGAGGTGCAGATGTTTCCGCCTAAGTTTCTCAATCCTATGCTTCGGGTATTGGAGAGTCTCCACTATGCCTTCCGTGTAGAGCCTCTCTTCTGTACCGCTACGCTGCCAATCTTTGACCAGGATATATTATCGGATAGCAAGAGAATCGGGCATAACTATTTTTCATTTGAAGAGCCTATCAAAGAGGTCGTACCTTATGACGCCGAGAGTTTTACTCCATTTAATAAGGTTACTTATGACTGGAATCTTCTCAAGCTCTCTACAGATGAGCTGGCAGAGCGGTTATCCCAGTACGAGAGCTTCCTCTGTATTGTGAATAGTCGCAACGATGCTGCTCAGCTATATAGAGCATTACAAAGTCGGGATAAGAAGAGCAAGGGGCTGATACACCTCTCGCGGAGAATGTGCTCGGCGCACATTCAGAAGCGCATTCAGGAGATCAGGGAGCGTTTGAGCGGAGGACTTCCCGTGCGAGTCGTTAGTACACAGCTAGTAGAGGCAGGTGTGGATCTCGACTTCCCCGTAGTATACCGCGCGATTGCCGGACTAGACTCTGTCATGCAGGCGGCAGGACGATGCAACCGTGAGGGACATATGATGTCGCCTGGAAAGGTATATATTTTCCGTCTTACGGATGGCTCTCAAGTGTCGGGTGAGATGAGCTGGGCGCAGGGAGCATTGGAGGATTTATTAGACCGGCTAGCTAGTCGAGAGACTCCAGAGCGAGCAGATATTGAGCGTTATTACAGAGCCTATTATCACGAGATTGGTAGCTTTGATAAGCAGAAGATAAGCTCCTTATTATGGGGAGATGATAACGATCGATGTGAGGGTTTGCGCTTTGATTACGAGGAGGCGAGCGAACGATTTAAGTATATAGAGGATAAAAGTATCTCGATCGTTGTGCCTTATGGCGAGGTGGGTAAATCGCTCATCAGAAAACTTCAGCACAAGATCCCGCTCACACGACAAGATTATAGGCAACTTCATAGAAATTCTGTAGGTATTTGTGAAAAAGATTGTTTAACTTTGGGAGGAAGCATTTCGATAAACGAGAGTGGCTTTGCTTACTTAACCAACGGAAGGTTGTATGATGAGGAAACCGGTATACAACTAAACTTAACAATAGAACCTCTGATACTATAGACATATGGATGACAAGAGAGAGTATGTAGATAAGGAGTACTGTCTGCGTGTGCGAGGTCCTTTTGCTTGCTTCACACGTCCCGAGATGAAGGTTGAGCGTGTTAGCTATGATGTGATCACGCCGAGTGCCGCGAGAGCTATCTTTCAAGCAATTTTTTGGAAACCTGCTATACGCTGGGAGATCACGAAGATAGAGGTACTGGCTCCAATCAAGCGGTTTACTATCAAGCGAAATGAGCTAGCTTCTATTATGAGCAGAGGGAGCAAAGGAGTAGATATCTCGGAGGATCGGAGACAGCGAGCTTCCTACCTTTTGCGAGACGTTGATTACCGGATCTATGCCAAGATGGTCTACATCCCCCTTAGAGAGCGTACTGCTGACTGTCAGAAGCATTACAAAGAAGTCTATACAGATGCTGAGCGGGAGGCGGAAAATCCAGCGAAGTACCAAGCAATCTTCGAGCGGAGAGCGAGAGCGGGGCAATGCTTTACTATGCCTTATCTAGGGTGCCGCGAGTTTACCTGCGCATTTGAATATGTAGACTTAGATAACAAAGAGGACGTTATATTCCCAGAACCTATAAATGAGAGTCGGGATCTGAGTATAATGCTTTATGACATGGACTTTGAGAGTGATAAAAAGAGTCCTCCAGCTATGTTTTATCATCCGCAGATGATCGAAGGTGTTATCCTCGTGCCACCAATAGATAGTAATGAAATACTGAGATGATCCTACAAGCACTATACAACTACTATGAAGCGATGCGCAAGGCTCATCGCATAGCTACCCCTGGACTAGAGGTAAAGCCCATTCGCTGGGTGATAGTTATTCGGGAGGATGGCTCTTTTGTCCGGCTAAAAGATCTTAAAGATCCAGACGATAAGAAGAGTAAAGTACAGGATTATCTCGTCCCAGCTGGATTGAAACGTAGTGGAAAATATCCTCCAGCTCAACCGTTTTGGGATAATCGTAAGTATATATTAGGATACGAAGAGGGTGGAGAGTGTATAACGCCTTCTGAGGATCGACTTGAGTCTTTTAAGTGGTTAATGTTCAAAATATCCGAACAGTATCCAGGCAATGCTAGCTTTAAGGCGGTTTGTCGCTTCTACGAAAGCTATCGAGGTCTTGAGACTCCTTTACCAGAAGACGTACACACCGAAAGAATTTTATCAGGAGATTGGATTACTTTCCAGCTACAAGGTGATACAGAGCTCCTAGCTACACAAGAGGATGCGTACGACTTCGCGTCTCACAAGTATCAGGTAGAGGGAAATTTAGGACGATGCCTAATAACAGGAGAGAGAGGACCTCTAGCGGAAATTCATGCTCGTATTATTGCTCCAGGCTCTAAAGCGGGAGCTACTATAGCGAGCTTTAATGATTCGGCTTACTTGTCTTATGGAAAGAAGCAAGGAGAGAATGCTCCCATCTCTAAGGGTGCCTCCTTTGCCCATACTACTGCACTCAATGAGTTATTGAGAAATGAGCAAACACACTATAAGCTCGGAGACATTACCTACGTCTTTTGGAATTCGGATATAAACCGAGCTGAGATTAACGAAGCCTTTAGTTTCATAACCTTTAGAGCTGTCAAGAGAGATAGCGATGAAGAGTCCAACCTAGAGGATGACAGACCCAAGCGGAGAGATCGGAGTAAAAAGAAAACTCCAGACCCAACACAAGAGACCTACAAAGTACTCGAGCAATTTAAGGCTATCCGAGGTAACCGAGGTCAAGGACAGCATTGGGATGACAAAAGGCAGTTTTATATCCTTGGATTTACTGCTGGCGGACGCATCTCCATCAAGTATTGGCAACAGGGATCTGTATCAGAGATTTTCGACAGAGTCTATCAGCATCTCGTTGATATGGACATCATTCGCTGGGATGGCAATGTGGACGAGGAGAATCCTCCCCTACGGTCGCTGTATGGGATCGTAAAGTCTGTCTCTACGCCCTCCAAGTCTAATCCCCTTGCCACAAATCTTGTGCAGAGTATCGTCGAGAGTATCCTTGATGGTACTCCTTATCCGATGACACTACAACAAGCGTGTATTAATCGTATCATACAAGAGCGTAAGGTGTCTGAGCTACGTGCTGCGATCCTCAAGGGATGTATTAATCGAAAAGCAAGACTATATAATAATCTAATCACACTACCTATGGCTTTAGACAAGCAGAATAACAACATCGCCTATCTCGCAGGGCGCATTTTCGCCGTCTTGGAGCAGATCCAGCAGGCCTCACTAGGCAGAGGGGTCAATGCAACCATTAGAGATCGGTTTTATGTGAGTGCCTCCACACGCCCTAACATGGTGATGGGTCGACTCATCGCACTGTCCAACCACCACCTGAGTAAGCTACGCAAGGAGAAGCCTGGATTAGCCGTCAACTTTGAGAAGCTTCTTGAGGAGATCTTTGCACTTATCCCTACAGAGGTCCCCGCATTCCCCGCAACTCTCTCGCTAGATGAGCAGAGCCTCTTCGCAGTAGGCTACTATCATCAGAAAGTCGATACATACAAGAAAGAAGACATAGACAGCTCAATAGAAGAATCAGAACAATAAACCATACAACCATGGAAATGCAACCCAACCCACAGATCGTACAGAATCGCTACGACTTTATCCTGCTCTTTGATGTCAAGGATGGCAATCCCAATGGGGATCCCGATGGCGGTAACTTGCCCCGTGTAGATCCCGAGACGGGAGAGGGTCTCGTCACAGACGTATGTATCAAGCGCAAGGTGCGCAACTATGTGCAGATGGCGACTGACCAAGGCATCTTTGTCAGAGAGAACTCTATCCTTAACGACTCTATCAACGAAGCTGTTCAAGAAGTTACCGGTAAGGACGCTAAGACGACAACGACTAATCGAGGTCGTGTGCGCTCACACATGTGTCAGAAATACTATGACATACGAGCATTCGGAGCCGTCCTCTCTACAGGTAACAACGCTGGTCAGGTACGAGGTCCTATACAACTCACATTCGGACGTTCTATCGACCCGATTTTTCCTCATGAGCATACCATTACACGCATGGCTGCTACCGACTATAAGGAGCAGAAGGCTAATGAAAACGCTGAGTCCAGTGGTGAAAACCGAACCATGGGTCGCAAAGCGACTGTGCCCTACGGACTATACAAGATGTATGGCTTTGTGACACCACACTTTGCTGAGGACACGGGCTTCACAGAGGATGACCTACAGCTCTTTTGGGAGGCTCTAGAGAGGATGTTTGACCTAGATCACTCGGCAGCCCGTGGACTCATGAGCCTGCAAAAGTTGATCCTCTTCAAGCACGACTCTCTTCTAGGCAATGAGCCTGCGCACAAGCTCTTCGAGCGTGTCTCCGTAGCTCGGCGAGACCCCGCGACTCCTGCTCGCACTTTCTCTGACTATGATGTTAAGATAGATCGAGACGGATTGGACGGTGTCAAGATTATCGAGCTCGTGTAGTCCTCACTGGTATAAGAGTCCCAATCGTAGTACAAGCACTGCGACTGGGACTTATTCTCAGTCCTCTCCCTATGAGACACTACAGAGAGGAGGAGCTATTGACTATCTCCGAGATACAGCACTACTGCTTCTGCCCTCGACAGTGGCAGCTGATCACCCTAGAGCAGATATGGCATGATAACCACCTCACTGCTCTGGGGCAGATACTCCACAGGCGTGTTGATCAGCCTGAGCTGAGTGCTAGAGTCGGTGATACGATCACCATGAGGCGTGTACCTCTGATCTCTTATACTCTAGGTCTCTATGGGCTATCCGATGCTGTTGAGCTAACACCCCAGCAGGATCGAAATCTGAGACCATTTCGGCATTCTAAGTATCCAGGAGAGTGGCGGGCAGCCCCAGTCGAGTATAAGCGTGGCAAGCCCAAGTATCATCTTGCTGACAAATTGCAGCTGTGTGCTCAAGTTATAGCTCTAGAAGAGATGTATCAGGTATCTATTTCAGAGGGATATCTCTACTATGGGGAGATGCGACATCGCCTACTCGTTGAGATGGAGGACTCTTTACGAGCTGAATGCCGGTCTGTAGCTCGTAAGATGCACGAGGCCTTCTCACGGCGAGCTCCTATCCCGTCTCACTATACTCGTCAGTGTCGCTCATGCTCTCTCTTGGATGACTGTTTACCACGGATTGCCTCGCATCGATCTGCAAAGAGTTACCTGAGGCATCACGATATACTGATCTCATGAGAAAGCTTCTCAACACTCTCTATATCCTCACTCCCAACGTCTATCTACTTAAAGATGGGACTAATGTAGTCGCTCGAGTAGATGGCGAGGAGACCTTTCGCATACCAATACACAATCTAGAGGGGATTATCTCGTTCTCCTACATGGGAGCTTCGCCGGGGCTCATGCAGCTATGTGTACAGCAAGGTGTCAAGCTAACCTTCCTCACTCCGACAGGGCATTACATTGGATCGCTAGAGGGTCCTACTAGGGGCAATGTGCTACTGAGACGTACTCAGTATCGTATTGCAGACGATGAGCCGGCGGCAACCCATTTCGCTACACTATTTATCTCAGGTAAGATAATCAATCAGCGAGCTGTACTCAGTCGATATCTACGTGATTATCACCCAATAGGTGCGGTTCAAGAAGCCTTTCAAGAGGTTCTCAATCAACTCAAGATCCTACAGAAAAGTCTGATATATAAGAGGGATCGTATGGGTGTCTTGGGAATAGAGGGTTTAGCCGCACAGCAATACTTTGCACTCTTTCATCACCTCATCCGGCGCCGAGAGTTTGCCTTTGAGGGAAGATCGAGACGACCTCCCAAAGATGAGACGAATGCCCTCCTCTCATTCTTCTACACCATCCTAGCACATGACGTTTCCGCAGCTCTAGAGGCCGTAGGACTGGATCCATACGTTGGCTTTTTCCATGTCGATAGACCTGGTAGGGCGAGTCTTGCGTTAGATCTTATGGAGGAGCTAAGAGCCTATGTCGTAGACCGTTTTGTCCTGACCGTAATTAACAAGAGACAGATTACTCCATCAGACTTTATTGCTCAAGGGGAAGACGGGTACCTACTTAAAGAAGCAGCTCGCAAGACTCTTCTCGCTGCATGGCAGCAACGTAAGCGAGAGGAGATCACACATCCATTCCTCAAAGAGCATATTCCCATAGGACTTTTACCTTATGTCCAAGCGCAGCTCCTCGCACGATGTTTCAGAGGAGACCTCGATGACTATCCCGCCTTTCTAAACCAGAGCTAATGTACTTGCTAATTGCCTACGATGTCAACACGGCCTCCCCCGATGGGGTTAGGAGACTACGCCAAGTCGCTAAGATATGCCAAGACTATGGTCAGCGTGTCCAAAACTCTGTCTTCGAGTGCCTTGTGTCTCCAGCCCAAAGAGTAGAGCTAGAGATATCACTTGCAGAGACTATAGACTTAGAGAGCGACTCCCTACGCATTTACCATCTTGGCTCTAACTATCAGACTAAGATAACTACCATTGGCAAAACAAAGGGCGTAGACCCCGAAGGCGTGTTACTCATATGATTGAAGTCCCCAGGGATTTTCATGAAAGCTCTCAGGACTGCTTCATGGCTCTGCAACCTGTGAAAGCTGGGAGGTGAAATTCCTACCACGGGATTATTTGAAAAAAGAGTTCGGGGTCCATTGGTTTTTTACTCCAAAACACGGTTTTAATATTACCGGAGAGATCGTTTGACTACTCTGTAAATGTCATTTCATCTTTCCGGAATGCAGATTCGAGCCTCCCGTAAGAAATGAAAAAGAGCTCTGGTAATATCGATGATTTCATCCAAAGCCATGTGCTATAGGCTCCAATTTATATTGCACCTCCTCTCTGAGTAGTGCTTTAAGATTCAGAGGGGCTCTCTTATTTTCGTTACCTTTGTGCCACTATATTTGAGACGAGAGCGAGGAGTACCTATCTCTAATAATAGCACGATAACTATCAATCTATATATCATACTTTATGACACAACGATCATACATCTGTCTAGACGGCAAGGCGACATCTGCACAGATGAAGCAAGAGATTGCCGAGGAGGTCAGGGAAATGGTTGCCAAGGGGCAGCGCCCTCCCTGTTTGGGAGCAATTATCGTAGGGCATGATGGTGCAAGCGAGACCTACATAGCGAGCAAGATTAAGGCTTGCGAAGAGGTCGGTTTCGTATCCCTGACAAAGCGCTTCGACGAGAGCATTACACAACAAGAGCTTATCGGAGAGATAGAACTGCTCAACAATGATCCCGATGTGGATGGCTTTATCATCCAATTACCGCTTCCGAAACACATTGATGAGCAAGCCGTAATCCATGCCGTGGACTATCGAAAGGATGTAGACGGCTTTCATCCGATCAATGTCGGGCTGCTCAGTCTTGGAGAGGCGAGTTTTGTCCCTGCAACTCCAAAGGGGATCATCGAGCTGCTCAAAAGGTATGACATTAACACTCAGGGCAAACATGTCGTAATCCTCGGGCGTAGCAATATTGTGGGTAAGCCTATTGCTCAGCTCTTCCTCCAAAAAGGTGCACAGGGTGACGCCACTGTCACGATCTGCCATAGTAAGACAAAGGACATTGCAGCGGTATGCCGTCAAGCAGATATCATCGTAGCAGCTATTGGTATCCCTTACTTCGTCAAAGGAGATATGGTCAAGGATGGGGCTATTGTCATCGATGTCGGTATCACACGCATACCAGACGAGACGAAGAAGAGTGGATTTCGCATAGCTGGTGACGTAGACTTCGATGCAGTAGCACCTCACTGCTCGTATATAACGCCAGTCCCTGGTGGCGTAGGACCGATGACGATCATCAGTTTGATGCAAAATACGCTCTTGGCACGTCACCAGCAGTAGTGAGGGGGGACTAGAGGAATAAGAAGTTTTTCCCCATTTAAGATGTCCCTCCTCGACCTTTGGCAGGACCATCCTCGCATTGTAGAGCTGCGTGCAGCCCTACAAGGAGGTCGTTGTGTAGAGCTCGAGGGGGTGACAGCTTCTGCACCAGCTTTTATCCTTGCGACAATAGCTCGTGAGCATCCCTATGTAGTAATTGCGGAGGATGCAGATAGCGCAGGATATATACTAGGAGATTTGGAGGCATTAGGCGTCGAGGCATGCTATTATCCCTCAGCCTTCCACAGACATATCAAGTATGGTCAGCGAGAGCCTTCCCAAGAGGTGCTCCGTGCTGAGCTACTCACACGTATAGCTTCTGGGGCAACACCTCTCATAGTTTCCTATCCCGAAGCTCTTGCTGAGGCAATCCCCTCAGAGAGAGAGGTCGCGGAGAGTTGCTTTACACTAAGAGTCGGAGAGGAGATCCGACGTGATGTGCTCAGAGAGCGGCTAATGAAGGATGGCTTTGAGGAGGTTGATTATGTATATAGTCCGGGACAAGTGGTCTATAGGGGCAGTTTGGTCGACATCTTTTCCTATGGAAGTACTTACCCGTATCGTATAGACTTTTTTGATGATCAGATAGAGAGTATCCGCCTTTTCGATATAGAGAGCCAGCTATCTGTAGGATCTTGCGAGCAGGCTCAGATAGCTCCAGCTCTTAGTATACGAGACGGGGATAAGACGCAAGAGCGCTCCTCTCTTTTATCTATCTTATCACCGGCATATAACCTATGGATCAGTCGCTATGATACCCTAATAGAGCGATGGAGACTCCTATACAATGCTGAGCTTGCAGTGGATAATGAGGGAGCCTTTACGATACAAAGAGAGATGCGCTCGCTACTCGTTGAGCCTCCCTCACTAGAGTTAGACATTGAAAGCCGGAAGAAGATCATCGCTACCCCCACAGAGGGATTACCCATTATAGCGGATCGCATCTCCTTTGCTACCAAGCCGCAACTACTCATTCACAGACATTTTGATCTATTGGTAGAGGAGTTGCAAGTCCGCAAGCGCGGATTTTTTAAGAGTTTCTTCCTCTCAGACTCTTCGGTACAAGCACAACGTCTTGAGGAAATACTCCTAGAGCGCGATGCGCAAGAGCTACTCCCCGAATGGGTCCCTCTGGTTATTCATGAGGGATTTGAGGACAAAGATCTGGATATCCTGCTATTGACAGATCACCAAGTCTTCGATCGCTATCATCATTACCAGCTCAAGAGCGAGCGCATACGAAATGCCGATGCAGCCCTTTCGCTAAAAGAGTTGCATATGATCTCTCCAGGAGATTACATTGTCCATAGTGATCATGGCGTGGCTCAGTTTGATGGATTGCTTACTACGGAGGTAGATGGCAAACCCCGAGAAGTTGTCAAGCTTGTTTATCAAAACAAGGATGTACTACTCGTCAGTATCCATAGTCTGCATAAGCTATCCAAGTATCAAGCGCAAGAGGGAGACGCCCCACAACTTAGTAGATTAGGGACTGGGGCTTGGACACGCCTCAAAGAGCGAGCCAAGACCAAGATCAAATCTATAGCACGAGATCTGATCGCCCTTTATGCAGCCCGTAAGGAGCAGCCGGGCTTTACCTTTTCTCCCGACAGTTATCTGCAGCACGAGATGGAGGCATCCTTTGCCTACGAAGAGACTCCTGATCAACTAAAGGCTATAAGTCAAATCAAGGCAGATATGGAGAGCGCCCGCCCCATGGACAGATTAATCTGTGGAGATGTCGGCTTTGGCAAGACAGAGGTTGCCATACGAGCAGCCTTCAAAGCTGTAGCCGATAGCAAGCAAGTCGCTGTGCTCGTCCCCACGACTATCTTAGCATATCAGCATTATCAGACATTTACCAAACGGCTGGAGGGGCTTCCTTGTCGCATCGAGTACCTATCACGAGCCAAGAGTCCCAAACAAACTAAGGAGATCCTTATGGATCTTGCGGAGGGAAGAGTGGATGTATTGATTGGTACACACCGTCTACTCGGCAAGGGGGTTGCCTTTAAATCTCTTGGACTACTCATTATAGATGAGGAGCAGAAGTTCGGAGTAAAAGCAAAGGAACAGCTTCGTAAGCTACAAGTAAACGTAGATACTCTGACACTCTCTGCGACGCCGATCCCACGTACGTTGCAGTTCTCCCTGATGGGTGCCCGAGATCTCTCTAATATCAATACGCCTCCACGCAACCGTCGTCCCGTAACGACGAGGCTCATTCGCTGGTCTCGTGAGACCATTGCCGACGCAATAGGATATGAATTAGCACGGCATGGTCAAGTCTTTTTCGTGCATAATCGCATTGAGTCTATCCATGCCGTTGCAGGGCAGATACAAGATTGTGTACCGGGTATACGTATAGCGATCGCGCACGGACGTATGACCCCCAGTGAGACAGAGGATATACTCTTACGCTTTGCCCAACAGGAGTTTGACCTGCTCCTAGCGACATCGATCATTGAGAACGGTATTGACATGCCAAACGTCAATACGATCTTGATCAATTCCGCCCATCGCTACGGCTTGAGTGACCTGCATCAATTGCGAGGGCGTGTGGGGCGAGGTGGTGCTCATGCCTACTGTTATCTCATTACTCCTCCTATAGCCACGCTGACAGAGTCTGCAGCTCGCCGTGTCAAAGCTATAGAGAGCCTCTCTGATCTTGGGAGTGGTATGCGCATAGCTCTGCAAGATCTGGACATCCGCGGAGCAGGAAATATACTAGGTACAGAGCAAAGTGGATTTATCGCTGACTTAGGCTTTGAGACTTATCGCAAAGTCTTTGAAGAGGCAGTCCGAGAGGTCAAGCAAGAGGACTACGCAGAGCTATTTGCCGCCCAGACAGAGCAGCAGGCAGAGCTAGGCAATACACTCACAGACACGACCATTGACACTGATTTGGATCTCTCCCTCCCTCATGAGTATATACCACAAGACAGTGAGCGCATCCTACTCTATCGCGAGCTAGACGAGCTGGAGAGTGACCTGGAGCTACAGCGATTTGCTGACAACCTCAAGGATCGATTCGGTCAACTCCCCACACAGACCAAAGGGCTCCTCATGGTGCCACGTCTGCGTCGTCTGGCGAGTCATCTCGGTATCGACAAACTCTCCCTCCGTCGAGGTCAGATGGTTCTGTATCTGCCGCCCAGTGGATCGACCTACTATCAGGGGAGAGCCTTTGGCATCCTTCTGGAGAGCATCCCCAGTTATGGCAAATCGTGTGAGGTGCGAGAGAGTCGTGAGGGGCGCCGTAGTGTGAGATGGAGCAATGTAACATCTGTATATCAGGCAAATAAGATCCTATCGGAGCTTTATAAAAAACTATTTACATCAAAGGCGTCCGCCTAACTGACCGCGGGCTTCGTAGTGATTTTCTGAAGACCTCTTCGATTGAGGAGCGCATCCTCTCCCGTATGCTTAGCCAAAGACTCCGTCGTGACAAAGGAAGGATTCCGGAATACCCAATCGCTCTTTCGGGAATTGTCAATCAAGTATTCTAGGAGGAATATTTTACCACTCGGGAATTATTTTTACCCGATCCCAAACGCTCTAGCCATGTTGCGTATTTTGTCTGTAGTTCTCCTAGGGGGGTGGAGCGATCCTTTAGCGGATTACTAGCAAAAAGCCCGTAGATGGCAGTCCCAGATCCTGACATAGCTGCATAGTAAGCCCCCTCTTGGTATAGTACATCTCGCAGATGCTCCAATAGCGGATATTGGGAGAAGACGACCTGCTCAAAGTCATTGACGATGGTGTCTCGCCAATGCTCTATAGGCTTTTGCAGCAATGAGAGTAATGTACCCTCGGTCTCTGGATGACGTGAGACTTGACTGTAAGCCTCTGCCGTGCGAACCCCGTGCGGAGGCTTGATGACAAAAAGCCACACCCCACGGAGTACCTCAGGCATTGGAATGGGTGTAAGCACCTCACCTCGACCTGTGGCTAGAGCAGGGTAACCCCGGATGAAAAAAGGACAGTCACTACCGAGCAATCCTGCCATCCCCTCTAATTGCTCTACCGTTAGCTTTAGGTGACACAGCTCATTGACAGCAATTAGAGTGTAGGCAGCGTCCGCAGATCCTCCTCCCAGCCCTGCTTGTGTCGGGATACGTTTATCTAGAGTAAGGGATAGCGAGGGGATCTCGAGATGATGCTGCCGCAGTAATTGCATCGCCTTGTAGACCAAATTCCCCTCTAAGGGAGGAACTTCGGGGAAGCCCCTGACTTGATAGCTATCTCTCACATACCCAATGGATTCGCGAGATGGAAGTATCTTGACAGAGAGAGAGTCTGACCATCCAATCGGAAGCATAAGGCTCTCTATATCATGGTAACCATCGGGACGACGATGCAGGATGCGTAGACCGAGATTTATCTTAGCGTGAGGATATACAATCATGTTATGAACCGGTCTTAGTCCGAGTGATCAAATTTTGAAAAGGTGTACTCCATCCGAACTGTAGTGATCGTCTTGATCCATCAAGGTCTGTATGAGAGGCAATAACTGCTTTAATTGTATCCCCATTTCATCCGCGATACTCTGTAGGGTGGGCTGCTCAGCTTGTTGGCTCCAGTCTATCTGCTCTACAAATCCCCTAAGACGGCTCAACATAAGGGAGACATGCTGTGGGGTTTGGGCTTTTCGTGCGAGACAACAGTCGCATCGCCCACAGGGTTCTCTATGCTCCTCGCCAAAGTAACGTAAGAGCTGACTCTGCCTACACTCCTGATTGTTATCAAGGTAAGCAACCGTAGCCTGCAGACGCTTTATCATAGCTTCTTTACGGTGCTCGTAAACCTCTTGAGGTATGAGAAAGTGATTCTTGCGCTCCCGACGGGTGTAAAAGAGGATGCGAGGCAAATGCTTTTTCGGGACATAGTGTATGATACCTCTATGACTCAGCCTGACCAAGGCTTCGTATACCTCTTGCCCTGTCAAATGCGTCTGAATGGCTATCGTGCGCTCATCAATAAAAACGTAATCGGCGAAGAGACCCGTATAATTCCTTAACACAGATCGGAGTACTCTATCGTCTATCTCTGAGATACCACGGACATAGTAAAGCTCCTCTCTCGACACTTCCACAAAGAGACGTGACCGACTCTCGTCAAGGAGTAACTCCCAAGCTCCGGCAAGCTCTAAGATATGCATGGCACTCAGGCTCTGTATTGGGTGGAGATGTTGCGTTCTAATGAACTTCTCTAAGTCTATTTCATAGCTTCGTCCTAACCCTTCGCCGATTCCGATGCGTAGATAACTATAGAGGGTATCATAGATGTTACGGATATAGGTCTTATCAGGAAATGCGTCTTGTACACGGCGTAAGAGCATAGCCCTGTCTCGGCGCTCATACATGACAACAGCATAGGAGCGCTGCCCATCACGACCTGCACGACCAGCTTCTTGGAAGTACTCCTCTAGAGCTATCGGCATGCTCCAATGGACGACAAGGCGTACATCCGGCTTATCGATGCCCATACCAAAAGCATTTGTACAGACCATCACTCGTACATCCCCCGCCATCCAGGCATTTTGCTTGATCTCGCGCTCTGCGTGTGGTAGTCCGGCGTGATAAAAGTGTGCCGAAAAGCCTGTCTCTTGGAGCATCTTCGCTAGCTCTTGAGTCCTCTTACGATTACGGCAGTAGACAATAGCACTGCCCGTTGTTGACGAGAGGATGTGCAAGAGCTCAGTGGTCTTGTCAGATGTCTGACGTACTATATACTGGAGATTATCTCTAGCAAAGGAGCTATTAATCACATGCGGCTCACGAAAGGCTAGACGTGCCATGATATCCTCTACAACCTCTGGTGTAGCTGTTGCCGTAAGCGCTAGGATCGGAACTTCTGGATAATACTGTCGTATGTGTGCTATCTTTAGATAGCTCGGTCGAAAGTCATATCCCCACTGTGAGATACAATGACACTCGTCTACGACAATCAGCTCTATCGGTAGGGATGGTAGACAAGCCAGAAAGAGTGGCGATGCAAGACGCTCCGGAGATACATAGAGAAACTTGTACCCTCCGTACAGACAGTTGTCCAGAGCTCGCTGTATTTCTTTGTACTCCATTCCCGAATGAAGCGCTGTAGCGAGTATGCCTCTCCTATTAAGCCCGTCCACTTGGTCCTTGATCAGTGCGATCAGAGGTGTAATAACAAGTGTAAGACCCTTGTGCAGCATTGTTGGGACTTGGAAGGTAATACTCTTTCCACCACCTGTCGGCAGTAGGCCGAGCGTATCTTGCCTCGCCAAAACACTCTCGATAATCTCAGCTTGCTTCAGGCGAAAATCCGAGTATCCCCAGTAATGTCTCAAGACTTCCTGCGGAGAGCTTGGTCGTGCAGACAACGATTGCTCGTGTTTTAGACTTAGAGATTTGGAGCTCCCTAGAGGGTATTCCCCACCTAGCCCCTCATGCTCCTCCCCAGCTTCTAGACGAGAGATTTGTCTGTCTCGGAGAGCTTCTTGATCTTCTAGGAGGCGATCCCAGTCTATCTCGGACGGTTTACTTGTAGAGATCACCTTATCGTTGGTCTGCAAATAGGTTTTCTCCTGGTTGTTGTACCTTGACATCCTTTACAAGTAGCTGTAGCGATACGGTGCCGTTGAAGTGGTTTTCATCTACTTGATAGACTAAAGCAAACGGTTTACTGGCGTGTCCTCCCGCAGTCTTCTTGACGAAGCGGAAGTCTTTTGCCTGGTTAAATGCGATCCCAGGACAATGCTTTGTCGAACCAATGCCAGATACAACATCTACCTTAAAGTGCTCGCCATTACGCCCTACGGGTTTACTCCCTCCCCCATCATATAATTGTTGTGTAACAAAGGTGGGTTTGTAGTTATCTGGTCCAAAAGGAGCAAAGCGTTGTATTGTCGTACTTAGTCGTTGTGTGACTTCTCGGAGTTCGATCTCCGCGTCAATCTCTATGGGTGCCGAGTGAGCCCGATTTCCATCTGCTACTGCATTTACCTCCTTGATGTACTCTCTGAATGCCGGCAATTTGCCAGGCAATAGCGTCATCCCCGCGGCATATGTATGCCCGCCGAAGTTAAGGAGCAAAGAGCGTGCCTCCTCAATGATACTATATATATCTATCCCTCCGACACTCCGTGCCGAGCCAACGATACGCTCACTTGTACCCGTCAGGACAATGGTGGGTCTATTCGTATACTCTGCTACGCGAGAGGCGACAATTCCTATCACTCCCTTGTGCCAGTCTGGCTGGTAAAGGACGACAATCGGTTGGTGAGCTAACTCTGGGTTGACTTGTAGTAGCTGCATAGCTTCGTCTGTCGTCGAGCGATCTAGCTCGCGGCGGCGCACGTTATACTCATCGATCAGATCGCTCATGCGGGCAGCCGTCTGGGCGTCATTACTCAATAAGAGATCCACAGCCTCACGACCATTCATCATCCGTCCCGAGGCATTGATCCTCGGACCTATCTTATAGATAATGTCTGACATTGTAATCCTCCGGCCCTCCAGACCGCAGGTCTTGATAATTCCCTTGAGACCCATAGACGGGTTCCGATTGAGCTGTCTTAGACCGTAGTGAGCAAGTATCCGGTTCTCATCCAGTACTGACACTAGATCTGCAGCGATGCTTACCACGACAAGGTCTAATAGTTTATAGAGTGGAGCCGATGGGAAGCCATTATTTTGCCCAAAAGCCTGCATAAACTTAAACGCGACACCGCACCCGCACAACTCCTCAAAGGGATAGTTACAGTCAGGTCGCTTAGGATCTAAGACAGCGACAGCATCTGGCAGCTGCTCGTCGGGATGGTGATGATCACAGATGATAAAGTCGATCCCAAGAGTCTTGGCGTAGGCAATCTCATTGATAGCCTTGATACCACAGTCTACGACGATAATTAGCGTAGCCCCGATCTCATGGGCATAGTCTACACCACGGAAGGAAACGCCATACCCCTCGTCATCTCGTCCTGGTATATAATAGCTCAGTTGATGCTCACTACATCCAGCGGATCTGAGGTACTTGTAGATAAGGGATACTGCTGTCGTGCCGTCGACATCGTAGTCTCCGTATATCAATATATGCTCCTTGTGTCCCAGAGCTTCGTTGAGACGCTTGACCGCTAAATCCATATCTCGCATCAGAAAGGGGTCGTGCAAATCCTCTAGCGTGGGATGAAAGAACTTCTGAGCGTCTATTTCCGTACGGATACCACGACGATAGAGTAGGCGTCCCGCCACAGAGGGGATTCTCAAGGCTCGAGCCAACCGCGAGCCACCCTTCTCCTCCTCTTGGGTAAAGGGTGTGTAATGCCATTCGTTCGTCATTATATTGTTTATTTTTTTTTGTCATAGGAGGGGGGAGATTAGTACAAGAGCTGGGGGTAGACAGCCTAAACCTGCCTACAGATCCTCTACATAAAGGTGTCAAAAGACAAATGCATTTAAAGCTCATTATTAGTCTATTACGCCAACAAGACTGTATGCATGACCTGCGGTAACGCCACACCCCGGCATTTTAGACTCCGTAAATGTACGAAATAATATTGAAAGGGTATATAGGAAGCCAGAATCGCTCTAGAGAGTCATATCAGAGGCTTGAGAATCCTTACGGAATATTTAGCGATTTCCTCCGGGCTGACAGCTCGATAATTCCTGAATTGTCAATTGATATCTCCGGAATGGTCGATCGACTATTAGCTAATCTCCATCTGAAATCTCCGTAAGAAATCTCTGTTTATCTCGTCATCGTTTGTCAATATCTCTGTAATAAAGACTAGAGACTCTCCGTATACTCGATCTCTGCTGAGTGCTCTATTGCATGATCGCATCTTCCATATGGTCATGTCAAACGGATCGCGCGTTTCAGGTACAGCGTCAACATAAAAATACCTAGAGCTAGGTATTTTCATGTGGGATGCATGAGCGTATTTTTGCAAAGCCATTTACTATCCTAATCCTTTACTCTAAATGGATCGATACGACAGATTAGACTTCAATACATAACTTACCATAAGTCACACATTCCCTAGAGAATCAGGAAGAAGATACTTCTGGCTCGGCTGACCTTATACTCTTTTAATCCATCCAAAACAACAGAAGATATGAGTGAATTCCTACATAAAAGCTCCGACGAGCGCAAGGCGATGCTCAAGGAGATCCTCTTGCGCCTACATCAGGGAGAGCAACCCGAAGCTCTCAAGCAACAACTCTCTGCACTCCTACATGCAATCCCTTATCAAGAGGTGGTAGCTGTCGAGGAGGAGCTCATAGCTCGCGGACTGCTAACGACAAACGAAATACAATTATTTTGCGATCACCACTCCCAGATACTCGAAGGCGCTATCGATATTAGCTCTGCAAAGAGTGTCCCGTCAGGACATCCGATAGACACTTTTAGGGCTGAGAATGCAGCTCTTGGGCAAGTTATCTCAGAGTATCACGCCTTGACAAAAGAGGTCAAAGAGACGCCTGCAGCGATAGATATCCCAGCTGCCCTACTGAAGTTCCGAACCATCTTCAATCAATTGATGGATGTCGACAAGCATTATCTGCGTAAGGAGTATTTGCTCTTTCCCTATCTAGAGCAGCATGGTGTGACGGGGCCCCCTGTAGTAATGTGGGGTAAACATGATGAGATCAGAGGATTACTCAAGAAGGTCTTTGAGGCATTATCTGGAGAGATTACGACGATAGAGCAGCTGCAAGAGGTTATCTCTCAGATTTTTGACCCAGCCGTCGAAATGCTCGATAGTATGATCACCAAGGAGGAGATGATACTCTTCCCCATGACATTAGATCTACTCTCAGAGGCTGAGTGGTACAATATCTATCAGGAGACCCCAGAGTTTGGCTATTGTTTATATGATCCTCAGACCATCTGGCAACCAGAGGTGGAGCCGGACAGTATGCACTTTAAGTACGAGACACATGATGCCATAAGACTCTCTACGGGAGCCTTTAATGTAGATGAGCTCGAAGCTCTCTTTATCCATCTGCCGATAGATATCACCTTTGTCGATAAGGATGACAAGGTGCGCTTTTATTCGCATAGCCCTAAGCGAATATTCGCCCGTAATAGATCGATCATTGGAAGAGATGTGCGCATGTGTCATCCACCTGAGAGTGTGCATGTCGTCGAGACAATCCTCGCAGACTTTAAGAGCGGACGACAAAGCTGTGCAAAGTTCTGGATTGGGAATTTCCGGGGGCGCTTCATCTACATAGAGTATACAGCCGTTCGTGACCCCGAGGGAAACTATTTAGGCGTGGTAGAATGCTCTCAAGATATTACCGATCTACGTAGTCTAGAAGGATCTAGAACACTCCTAAACTATGACTGACACTCCCTTACTCATCACCCCAGAGACTAAGGTCGGGGATATGCTAGACTGCTATCCAGAATTACTGGATACACTAATCTCGCTGTCTGACAGGTATAAAAACCTAAAGAACCCTATCTTGCGCAAAACGGTAGCACCACGCACTCCTCTAAAGGTTGCAGCTCAGATGGGAGGACTAGAGATTACTGAGATGATTAATGCCTTGCGTCGTGCTGCAGGACAACCGCCCGCATAGATCTAGATCTTGAGGCGAAGGGGTCTGACATTCACTTTTTGCGATTCTCTAAGGCTAGAGTCAATAAGAGAGCAATAGTAACACAATTATCGCGATGGTTGTGTTACTATCCTTTTTGCACTGAGCTAAACAAGGGATTGTCGAGACTAAAAAATCTTAGAAGCCCCTTTTTTACTACCTTTGCTCTAGGGACCTTACCTGAGCATTACAGTGTACCCGGTAGGTCTACTCTAAGATCATCTACAAGAGACTATACAGGACATGCACTCCAGCCTTGTCATCATACCCACTTATAACGAGCGTGAAAATGTTGCAAACATGATTCGTGCCGTACTATCACTGCCTGAAGCACTTGATATACTGATACTTGATGATAATTCCCCTGATGGGACATCCGAGATTGTCCGCACTTTGCAGCAAGAGGAGTCGTTAGCAGATCGACTACACCTCATTGTACGCCCCGGAAAGCTCGGGCTAGGCACTGCCTATATAACAGGCTTCAAGTGGGCCTTGACTCATGGATATGACTATATCTTTGAGATGGACTGTGATTTTAGTCACCCTATCTCCGCTCTACCACACCTGCTGAGAGCTGTCTCTAGTGAGGGGTATGATGTTGCTATAGGATCTCGGTATGTACGAGGTGGTGGTGTGAAGGACTGGCCTCTGGGACGTATCTTGATGAGTTATCTAGCATCACTCTATGTGCGTCTCGTCACATGGATCCCAGTCAGCGATACAACAGCCGGCTTCGTATGCTATCGGCGTGAGGTGCTCCAAGCTATGGCGCTGGATGATATACATTTCAAGGGTTATGCATTCCAAATAGAAATGAAGTACACCGCCTACTGTCTGGGATTTAAGATCAAGGAGGTGCCGATCACTTTTGTTAATCGCAAACTAGGAAGCTCGAAAATGAATGGGTCAATCTTTGGAGAGGCCTTTGTCGGAGTCCTCAAGCTGCGATATTGGCGACTCTTTAAAGGCTTTCCCAAACGCCCGAATTAAAAAAGTAGACTGTAGCTATGCGACAAATCATACTTGGCGCAACCCTAATCAATGAGGGTAAACAAGCCGTAGGGACGGTAATCCTATCCGGAGAGCGTATCGAATCTATACATGTGGGTATATCTTACTTATCCGAATTGCCTGACGAAGCGACTCAAGGAGCATCAGTCTTTGATGCTAAGGGTAAGTGGTTATTACCGGGCTGCATCGATGATCAGGTACACTTTCGTGAGCCTGGACTGACCCATAAGGGAGACATAGAGCACGAGAGTCGAGCTGCAATAGCGGGCGGCGTAACGTCATACATGGATATGCCGAATGTGAATCCCCCTACGACGACCCTAGAAGCTCTCATGAATAAGAGGCAGCGTGCTAGTGACACGAGTTGGGCAAATTATGCCTTTTACTTCGGAGGAACTAATGACAACGCATCGGAAGCATGCGCGATTGATCCTTCGCTAATACCAGGGTACAAACTTTTCCTCGGAGCCTCTACGGGAAATATGCTTGTGGATCGAGAGGAGGCTCTAGACGATTTTTTTGCTCACGCACCCAAGATTATTGCCACACACTGCGAGAAAGAGGAGATTATTGCTCACAACAAAGACTTGTACCGTCAGCGTTTTGACGGGCATCCACCCATTCAGACTCATCAATACATTCGTTCTCGTGAAGCTTGCTACGAGTCCTCCCGTAGTGCTATAGAACGAGCTAAGCGTCTTGGCACTCGACTGCATGTGCTACACCTATCGACAGCGGAGGAGATGCAACTCTTTTCGGCAGAACCTCTGAGCCCTAAAAAGCATATCACGGCAGAGGTCTGTGTACATCACTTATGGTTTACAGATGAAGATTATAGTCGTCTAGGGAATCGTATCAAGTGGAATCCGGCCATCAAGACAAAGCACGATCGAGATGCACTACGCAAAGCCCTTGTCGAGGGACGACTAGATGTCGTCGCTACAGATCACGCGCCACACACTCTTGCAGAAAAAGATGGGGATGCTCTGACGGCAGCTTCTGGAGGTCCTCTCGTACAGCACAGTCTCCTCATGATGCTAGAGATGTCTCGTGAAAACCTTTGGACCCCTGAACTAGTTGTCGAGAAAATGTCCCATGCCCCAGCAACGCTCTTTAGCATTACCGAACGAGGGTATATACGCTCGGGCTACTATGCGGACCTAGTACTTGTAGACCCAAATCAAGCAACAACGGTAACACATGACAGTATCCTGAGTAAATGTGGCTGGTCGCCTCTGGAGGGGTATACTTTCTCGCATCGCATTGTTGCAACATGGGTAAATGGGCAAATAGCCTATCGTGATGGACAAGTACTTAATCGACCGATAGTACATGCCCTTGCCTTTTCCTAAAACGTTTTTGAGGAACAGCTCTGGCGCTTTCGACCGAGTAGACTTATAGATAGTCTCTTTCGGTCTATTTCGTACCTTTGCTTTCATAGACGATACATTAATTATATATGCAACAGAACTGGCGACTGTACAATCTGCTTAACAACGTAGTGGGCTGGATGACTTTTGTCATTGCAGCAGTGGTCTACTTGATGACCATTGGACCCTCAGCAAGTCTATGGGATTGTCCCGAATTTATCTTATCAGCTTTTAAGCTGGAGGTGGGTCATCCTCCTGGTGCACCTATTTACATGTTGGTGTACAATATTGCTGCTCATCTTGCACCCACACCTGAACAAGCAGGTTTATATACTAATGCACTCAGTGGTCTACTGAGCGCAGGGACGATCTTACTCCTCTTCTGGAGTATTACTCATTTGGTGCGTCGTGTCGTATTACCAGGAGCCTCCCCCTGTACCAAGTGTTTGATTCCTGAGGGTACTGAGCCTATACCGACATTGGCACAGACCATCCTTATCATGGGGGCTGGTCTTGTGGGGGCTTTGCTCTATACCTTTACTGACACCTTTTGGTATAGTGCTGTAGAGAGTGAAGTATATGCCTTTAGCTCATTTCTGACGGCTCTGGTCTTTTGGCTGATGCTTAAGTGGAGTGATCGTGCTGATAATAAGCGATCAGATCGATGGATCGTACTGATCGCTTATGTAATGGGTCTTAGTATAGGAGTACATCTCTTGAATCTACTTTGTATCCCTGCAATGGCTCTAATTTACTATTTCCGCAAACACGACAATTTATCATTTAAGGGTGTCGTTACGGCACTACTCATCTCTTTCTTATTGATCGCAGTTATTATGTTTGGCATTATGCAAGGTGTCGTAGCTATTGGAGGAACTGTAGATCGCTGGGTAGTAAATGGACTGAAGATGCCATACAATAGAGGCTTCTATATTTATCTCCTTCTCCTGACATTTGTCCTTGTTGGTTCACTCATCCTCTACCAACGTGGAGAGCGATCTCGCAACCTAATAGTAAGTTCTTTTATCCTTTCATGGTGTCTTATCGGGATTCCTTACTTCGGAGGAGCCACTTGGCTAGGAGTGATTATTACAATAGCCCTGGCTGTATACCTCTTTCAAAACAAGAAGCTGCCACTTCAATATCTGCACACAGCACAAATGTGCATGCTAGTAATCATGATAGGTTTTAGCTCCTATGGTGTGATCCTCGTACGCTCTCTGGCAGGGACTCCAATGAATCAAAATGAACCTAATACAGCTCTTGCGATCAAGAGCTACATAAACAGAGAACAGTACGGGGCCATCCCTCACCTATACAGCGCAACCTACGTAGCTCGACCCATTGCAATGGAGGAGGGTAAACCTGTGTACGCCCCCAAAGTCAAGAGAAGCTCTGATGAACCAGATGAATATGTAAAAATCTACAATCAACCTGAGGTTAAGTATGCCAAGGGAAGCAAGATGCTCTTCCCACGTATGTACTCCTCACAGCCGGAACATCAAAGAGCTTACAACTTATGGATAAACCGCGATTTAAATGATTTATCCAAGCCTTCTATGTCAGATAACTTGAAATACTTCATCCGTTACCAAATCAACTATATGTACTGGAGATATTTCGGATGGAACTTTATCGGGCGTCAGAATGATCTACAAGGAGATGGAGGCATGCTCAAAGGTGGGGTCCTTACGGGTTACTCATTTATCGACCAAATAGCTCTGGGTAAGACTAAAGATCTACCCGACCAATTCCTCAATAATAAGGGGCGCAATACCTATTATCTACTACCTCTCCTCTTAGGTTTCCTAGGGATTGCCTACCAAGTGTCGAGACGGAGGAAGGGGATGCAAGCCTTTTGGATTACATTATCCCTCTTTTTCATGACGGGCTTGGCGATTATCCTCTACATTAATCAGACACCAGGACAACCTCGTGAGCGAGACTACGCTTATGCAGGATCTTTCTATGCCTTTGCGATATGGATAGGATTTGGTGTTGCAGGACTGTATGAGCTACTGAGCCGCGCCAAGCTTAAGCCAATACTGACAGCATCGCTTGCCTCAGTTGTTGGTCTACTCGTACCGATACAGATGGCGTCGGAGAACTGGAATGACCATGATCGCTCAGGACGAGTCTTGGCTAGTGACTTTGGATATAATTACCTTATTAGTTGTGATCCCAATGCAGTGCTGCTATGCTTTGGGGACAATGACACCTTCCCTCTATGGTATGCTCAAGAAGTAGAGGGAGTACGTACGGATGTTAAGGTAAGTAACCTTAGCTATCTCCAATCAGAATGGTATGGCAAACATATGCTCCGCCAGACTTATGAGGCAGAGCCCATACCTAACAAATATATGAGTCCTGAGTTCTTTGTCTCCAATTCCCATGCATTGGTCCGTCCGATAAGTGCAGCTCCAATGCCTTTTGACCAAGCAATGAGGGAGGCTACTAGGATTGTCGCCTATGGTCAAGCACAAATACCGGCAGACCAAATCACACTACCAGTTGATACGGTTGTTGTTTCACAAAACTTTCCACAGCTTAGTGGGCTACCTAAACAAGAGTCTACACTGCTTTCTTTACAAGGTAAAATTGCTGCGACAAGGGATGTTCTCTTTGTTCTAGACATGTTGGGCGCCTCACAGTGGCAGCGACCTATCATGTGGGTTACATCTGCTCCTCAAGATGTTTTCTCCAACCAACGTCTGTATATGTCTCAGGTGGGAATGTCACAACGCTTCAATCCTGTTGCTGTTGCTGGGACACCTTATGAAATAGAAGTAGAGCGAATGTATGATTTAGTGATGAATAAATATCGTTACTTCAATGCCGATAACCCAAATATCTACTTTGATGATAACATTCGTCGCAACATCTCTTATTATTATCGCTCTCGCCTCTTTGCAACACTGGGGCAAGCTCTCCTACAGCGAGGAGACCGCCAACGGGCCAAGGAGGTATTATTGAAATGTGCTCAGGTGATCTCTCCCAAGGCAGTCCCATACACCATGACGGATATCTCGCTAGCAGACGCTTACTATCGCCTACAAATGGATGAGCAGGGTGACGAGATCATCCGAGCTCTCTACAGAGATACGGCACAGCTCCTCTATTGGGTCAGCCAGCAAAGTCCTCGACATCAGATCTCTCTATTGAATGACTCGATGGTGCGCTATGCTCTTGCTACATTGATGGAGCTCGTACGCATAGATTTAATATATCAGCGTGGTCTATCTGCAGAGTACGAAACGATGCTAGACCAAGCGTTACCGACCTTTGGAGGATCCTTTAGAGCCCTCAGGGAGGTCATAACTCAGCAGATCATATCTACAGATATGACCCAAAAGGATAGTAACCCTTAAGGAGACCTTTTTACCTCACATTTATGAAAAGACTTGTATTAGTACGCCACGGGCAGAGTGAGTGGAATAAAACCAATCAATTCACAGGTTGGACTGATGTAGACCTTACGGAGCTAGGGATTGAGGAGGCTCATGAAGCTGGACGGCAGCTCCGTAAGGCAGGTTTTCGCTTTGTCAAAGCATATACCTCTTACCTCAAGCGAGCTATCAAGACGCTCAACATCATTCTAGACGAGATGGACCTAGATTGGATCCCTGTTGAGAAATCTTGGCGACTCAACGAAAAGCATTACGGCACGCTCCAAGGACTCAACAAGGCGGATACCGCAGCAAAGTATGGAGAAGAGCAGGTGCACATATGGAGACGTAGTTATGATATCCCGCCCGCTCCTCTGGAGCCAACAGACGAGCGAGCTCCCCTATATGATCCTCGATATGCTTCGATCTGTCCTGAAGAACTCCCTCTCACTGAGTCGCTCAAGGATACTGTAGCGAGGATCCTACCCTACTGGGAGAGTAACATTCGACCATCTCTAGAGCAATGCGGAGAGATTATTGTCGTAGCCCATGGCAATAGCCTCCGAGGGATCGTCAAGCATCTCAAAGAAATTTCTGATAAAGATATTCCGACACTCAATCTACCCACAGGGATACCCTACGTCTTTGAGTTTGACGATAAGATGCACTTGCAGAGAGATTACTTCCTCGGCGATCCTGAGACAATCTCCAAGTTACAAGCAGCCGTAGCCAATCAGGGCAAAAGCAATTAATTGGAGTCGCTCCTTTCATCAGACAATCAACAACTATGACATATGATCTTATTATCATTGGAGGAGGTCCTGCAGGCTATACAGCTGCAGAGCGTGCTGCCCGAGGTGGGCTTAGCACTCTACTCATAGAGGAGCGAGCTCTCGGAGGCGTATGCCTCAATGAAGGATGCATTCCAACGAAGACCTTACTCTACTCAGCTAAAGTATGGCAAACAGTACAAACAGCCGCTAAGTATGGGGTCTCTTGTATCCCTGAACAAATAGACCCTGGAAAGGTTATCTCAAGGAAAAACAAAGTTGTACGCAAACTTGTTGCTGGGATACGAGCTCGAATGAAAGAGGCTGGCGTAACCGTTGTTTCCGAGCATGCGATTGTCTCCGCGCGCAATGAAGACAACAGCTATACTATAAGTGCAGGTACAGAGACTTATATTGCCCGACATTTATTGCTCTGCACAGGATCAGAGACTGTCATTCCTCAGATCCCTGGGGTCGAGGAGGGGCACTACATTACCCATCGAGAGGCATTAGATAGTAAGGAGCTCCCTACCTCCATCATCATAATTGGAGGAGGGGTTATCGGGATGGAGTTTGCTGCTTACTATAATGAGATGGGGGTGAGCGTCTCTGTCGTAGAGATGCTTCCCGAGATTGTCAATGGGATGGATTGTGAGCTAGCAGGAGTACTTCGAGAAGAGTATACCAAGCGTGGAGTTAAGTTCTATCTCCAGCACACGGTAACCCATATTTATGCTGATGGTGTAGAGGTTGGATATGAGGGTAAAACCTTTAAGCTCGAGGGTGAGCAGGTTATGCTTTCTGTCGGGCGCAGACCTGTGATCAGCTCCTTTGAGGCGATGCTTGACCAGGGATTAGAGCTAGAGAGGCGAGGAGTTAAAACAGACGAGTACCTCCGCACTTCATTGCCCAATCTCTATGCAGCAGGAGACGTCAACGGACATTCTCTCTTAGCTCACACGGCTGTCCGAGAGGCAGAGGTCGCTATCGATCATATCCTTGGACGTCAGACAAAGGTTATGAGTTACAGGGCTATCCCAGGTGTTGTTTACACACATCCCGAGATCGCAGGTGTTGGCTTTACAGAGGATTCACTACAATGTGATGGCAAGACCTACACCAAGCTCATGTTACCTATGAGCTACTCGGGACGATTTATCGCAGAGAATGAGATGAGCACGGGATACTGCAAAGTCCTTGTAGACCCTGAGGATAAGATACTGGGAGTGCATATGCTCGGCAATCCTAGTAGCGAGTTGATCGTTACGGCGGGATTGGCTATCGAGCGAGGTCTGACAGCTCACGAGCTTAGTGAGATCATCTTTCCACACCCATCAGTAGCCGAAATCCTCAAGGAGACCTTAGAGACCATCCCACACACCCACTAGAGCGATCTATGCATACTCCCCACATCGTCATCTTAGGGTTGGGCGGCGTCGGAGGCTACTTCGGGGGACTGTGGACACGCTATGCGATGGAGCATCCAGAGGTCCTGCGCATTTCTTATTTCATGCGCCCGGGGGCACACTATGATAAGGTCCGAGCGGGAGGTCTGCGCATCTTATCACCTCGCTTTGGAGAGATCTCCGTGCGTCCCAGTTGTGTTACCTGCAATCCTCGAGATCTTGACAACATCGACTACCTTGTCGTGGCTACTAAGAGCTACGATCTCATCAGTAGCATACGCCCTTTAAAGCCCTGTCTAACGGGGGGCTGCTCTGTCATTCCCCTATTAAATGGGTTAGACATCCACGAGCTGCTCCGCCGGGAGCTCCCCGAAGAGATCGAGCGATGGGCGGGAGTCGCTTACGTCTCTGCCAGACGCACAGCTCCAGGTGTCATTGAGAGCCTTTCAGACAACGAGAGACTCTACATGGGCTCGCTAGCTCGTATCATTGGTAATGCACGGACTCATGCCGAGGAGACTCTCTTGCACCTCTCCCAAGAGGCAAATATTGATCTCATTATACCCGATGATCCGATGGAGGAGGTGCGCAAAAAGTTCCTCATGCTCTCTAACTCCGCTGCAGCCACGGGGTACTTCGACTGCACTGTTGAGGGGCTACTTGGAGAGCATCGCTCCTTTGTCATTGGTCTTACAGAGGAATTATGCCAACTGTACCATGCCGAGGGGTGGACTATTAGCGATGCAAATCCCATTGCTTCGGCACTGCATCGTATAGAGCGTATGCCTCCAGCTACGACTACTTCCATGAATAGTGACTTGCGCAGCCGGCATCGGAGCGAGGTAGAAAGTCTTGTCGGATACGTAATCCGTGAGAGTCACCGCCTCGGCTTATCCGCTCCTCATTACGAAGAGGCGTATGCCGGTATTCTAAAGCGTATGGGTCAATAAAATCAGCACAAGGCAATCCCGGGAGTCATACGGCATGACGAGCCGAAAGCTCTGGGTCTTTTTTAGTCTTCCGAGCAACGCCTCAGTATCTTTTCTCTTATGAAGCGCTTACTACTCATCTCTCTTTGCCTACTATTTATAGGGTCTTTTACTGGTAGAGGGCAGCAATTAGATACGCTCCTACAGTCCTTTAGCAACCATCTCTCTGCTACCTCTGCCATACTCCTAGCAGAGACAGCAGAGCAAGATGGGCGCAATGATTTAGCCACCCAAGCTTGGGAATACTTAGCACAGCAAAGTCCCAAGTATCTTCCTGCTCTCTGGGAGAGTTACTTGAGAGAGTTGCGTCTAGGTGAGCTATCCACATCATTGGATAAGCAGAGTAAAATGCGGCATCCGCAGGCGAGCGCAGCACATTATATCGACCGCTTGCACTTACTAAGGCGTCTCATGGGGCACGTATTATGGCTAGAAATAGCTGATAGTACTAGCATAGCACAAGACCTGCTAGCTAATTATCTAAATAAACGAGGGGTCAAAGTCTTCTCGTGCGACTCATTAGGCTTAGGCTTTCTCACTGAGCGTGGAGATCGATACATAAGACCTGTACGGGTATCTATAGGCGAGCCTATACGTCTCGCCTATGGCGGTATGCAGCCTGGACAAAGTACGCCGGCTAGCCTCACGCCAGATGCAACTATCATCACCTCTATCCCCGACAGTCTCAGGGATCCCTCCTATCCCACACTTGCACCAGATGGGATCACTCTCTACTTCTCCGCAATCAATACGAATGGGATAGGTAAGCGGGACATCTATATGACCAGACAGAGCCCTTCGGGGGAATATTTACAGCCCGTACCCTTGGGATTACCATACAACAGCTACGGCGATGACCTCCTCCTAGCTTTTAATGCAGAGCATCATCTAGGTTATCTCGTCTCAGACCGGTATGCACCCCAAGGTATGCTTACGGTCTACTGCTTTGTCTACAGCGATAATAATACGCCAGAGGTTCCCTCCAACGATCCAGCCATATTACGTCAATATGCGATGCTGCGTCCTTACCACATTACGCAGAGGGCAGATGTAGACTACTCAGCACTCCTCGCACCTCTGCAAGACTCTGCCGTGACTCCTCGTGAGTGTGAAGCAAAGGGAGTCTTTGTTGTAGCCCCTAACGTTTCCTATACTCATGCGACTCAATTTCACTCAGCGCAAGCGGCATCCCTATATAATGAGTATATCACTCAGCAAGGAGACCTAGCAAAGCAAGAGGAGATACTAGATCGTCTACGTACAGAGTATCATCTACGAGGGGAGAGTGATCTCAACCTTACTGAGAGGATCCTATTGCTAGAACAGGATATTGACACGGCACGAGAGTCATTGCAAGAGCTTGCCATAGAGATTCGACAACTAGAGTCTCCTTGCCTTTAAGTGGTGTGCGAAATTTTTCAAGCTTATTACCCCTGATTACCTCCTGCACGAGGAGAGCAAACCTTCTACCTTTCCATATCGAGAGTCTACAAGCTAAAGTATGTTGACTTGCTCTCTCCGAAGATCTTTGACGATTTTTTAGCTAATCGCCACACCATAATTCGGGAATGCATATTTGATTACACCGGAATAGTCAATCGCCTATTCCGGTGTAATCATTTAAGTTTTCCGTTATAAATATCAGGGGCTCCCTCGCGCAACGCTCCTAAAGCACAGAGAGATTTAGATGAATAACAAACTAGACACGTTTTGAGCCTCTGGACTCGTTCGTAGGGATTTATATAAGTCGGGGTGAGTAACGTCTCTCTATCTAATTATCTTTAAACTGTATTTGGTAGAGCTGTGCGTAGCGTCCCCCACGCTGCAATAGCTCTGCGTGCGTCCCCTGCTCGACAATTTGCCCCTCTTGGACTACACAGATAAGGTCTGCGTGCATAATAGTCGAGAGACGATGTGCTATAACAATGGTCGTACGATCGGAGACAAGACGATAAATCGCCTCCTGGACGAGCTGCTCAGACACATTGTCCAGAGCCGAGGTCGCCTCATCGAGGATGAGGATGGGAGAGTCTTTGAGCAAGGCTCGCGCTATACTGATACGCTGTCGTTGCCCCCCGCTAAGCTTGCTCCCCCCGTCTCCGATAATATAATCCATACCCTCTGGGAATTGATCGATGAACTCGGTCGCATTAGCCGCCTCAGCAGCTGTCCGCACCTCCTTATCGCTCACCATACGCTCCATGCCAAACGTTATATTGTTTCGTATCGTATCATTAAAGAGAATTGGGGTCTGGTTGACATATCCTATTAACTCACGTAGATCCCTCAGAGATACCTGCCGTATATCTGTGCCATCAATGGTAATGCACCCTGAAGTGACATCATAAAACCGAGGTAAGAGGTCCACGAGGGTACTCTTACCCGCTCCAGAAGCCCCTACGAGGGCAACCATCTGCCCTTTGGATATGGTGAGCGAAAGGTCTCGTATGATCCAAGGCTCTTGGTAACGGAAGGAGATCTTGTCGTAGCAGATCTTATCTACAAAGGTGATGGGTAGCGGATGCTCTGGATCAACAATACGCTCCGGGTAGTCAAGTATCTCTCGTATACGTACCATAGAGGCTAGACCCTTCTGTATTGAGTAAGAGACCCTACTAAGCTCTTTGGCGGGATTGATAATACTGTAAAAGATGACTAAGTAGTAGACAAATGCATCTGCCGTAATCGGACTATTGCCTGCAAAGATTAGATTGCCACCATACCATAGTATAATGGCAATGGTTAGGGTGCCCAGGAACTCGCTAATTGGGTGCGCCAAGCCTTGTCGCGCCTGAACCCGTGAGACGGTGTGGCGATAATGATTGTTCGCCTGCAGGAAGCGACGAGTGATCTGCCGCTCTGCGTTGAACGCCTTTATGATACGTAGCCCAGAGAGTGTCTCCTCAACCATACTCATGAGCTGTCCCCACTCTGTCTGCCCCTGGAGACTGTCGCGCTTGAGACGCTTGCCAAAGACTCCCATTACATATCCAGCTATGGGTAATACGAGTAGGACGAAGAGGGTTAACTGCCAACTGATGGCACAGAGAGCAACAAGATAGATGAGTATCAGGATAGGATTCTTGATGAGGCTCTCTAAGATGCTGAGAATGGAGTTCTCTATCTCTCCGATGTCTCCGGAGAAGCGTGCGAGAAGATCCCCCTTGCGCTCTTCGCTTATAAAGGAGATCGGCAGGTGAAGTAGCTTGTCATCGAACTCATTACGCAGGTCTCGCACCACTCCCGTACGGATAGGTATCATGATGTATATACCCCCGTAAGTGACAGCAACCTTGATAAGTGTCATGACAACAAGGTAGATGCAGAGGAGGAGCAATGAGTGAGAGGCTCCATATTGCTCTATAAGCTGGTAGACGTAGTAGTTAAAGTTGCCCACAATCTGGTCAATTGCAGCAGGCCAATCTGCCGGGCGTAACCAATTGATGCCCTCTAAGGAGTGGTAGACAGGAATAGCCTGCTCCATGCCAAAGAGGATGCGCAGGATCGGCATGATGAGAGAGAAGGCTAGCAGATTGAGTAGCGCCGAGAGGATATTCGCAAAGACACCTCCTGTGATGTAGTGCCGATAGGGGCGTATATACTTACCGAAGAGTACGAAGAAGATTCTCACAATGCGCAGATACGGGGGATAAATGATGATAAATAGGGTAAAGAGCGACAGAGCTGCAAAGCTTCTTGCTTTGACCTGATCGAATAACAAAAACTCAAGGTGAGGGAAGACCGTAATGAAAGGAGCAACTCTTTCGCACACGCTCGAGTCCAAATGCCGATAGCAACGCAATGACCTCCCATCATACAGCAATCTCTAATGATTTATCTCCTCCTCATACTCCAGGAGGGCGTACTCAGCTTCCTCCCACTGCTCTGTAATGCTCTTGAGTTGGTTGCGTACAGAGGTGTACTCATCTATGAGTTGGGGGGAGGGATTAGCTGCTATCTGCTGCTCTAACGCTGTCTGTGTATCTCGTAATTTTCTGACTTGCTCTCCCAAGCTCTCGGCAGAGCGACGAAGCGAGCGCAGATGCTTTTGCTGTTCTTTCTGCTGCTGATAACCTAGTTGCGGGGCAGATGGAGCTGACTGTTGAGGGTCCCTGGATATCTCTTTTGTCAGGGACGCGGGTGTCTCGCCAAATTGATCATGCAATGTGGCAAGATAACCCTCTAGTCCGCCCATACACTCCCGGACAGCCCCATGACTAAAGGAGAAAATACGGTCTACAAGACCCGAGAGGAAGTATCGATCGTGTGAGACGACTATGACGGTCCCTGGGAATGCTGCAATGGCATGTTTTAAGATCTCTTTCGTGCGAATGTCGAGGTGATTCGTTGGCTCATCAAGGATAATTAGGTTTGCAGGCTCTAGGAGCATCTGCATGATGGCGACACGAGCCCTCTCCCCACCACTGAGTACACCGATGGGCTTGTCAGCGACTTCGCCTCCAAAGAGAAATGCCCCCAGCATATCATTAATATGTAGTCGTACCTCGCCTCGTGCCAAGCTGTCGACCGCCTCACGAATGGTCTGATTGCTGGGTAGCTCCTGTGCTCTATTTTGAGAGAAGTATGCGATCTCAACTCCGTGTCCTATCTGTAACTTCCCCTGATACTCCTCCTGTCCCATGATACAGCGCATGAGGGTGGACTTGCCCGAACCATTCTTCCCGACAAAGGCGACCCTCTCACCCCGCTTGATCGTCATGGAGACTCCTTGTAGTACCGGGAGTGTCCCATAGCTCTTATCTAGCCCATCTATGATGACGGGATAATCTCCACTACGCCCTGACATAGGAAAAGAGAAATTAATATGTCTCGTATCAATCTCATCTAACTGTATCTCCTCGATCTTGTCAAGCTGCTTGATACGACTCTGTACCTGAGCACTCTTGGTGGGCTTATAGCGAAACCGCTCGACAAATGACTCTATGTCTTGGATTTTCTTTTGTTGGTTTTCGTATGCTCGCCGCTGTTGCTCCAGTCTCTCCTCTCGTAGACTCACATAGTGGCTATAAGATGTTTTGTAATCGTAGATGCGTCCCAGCTCAATCTCGATGGTCCGGTTAGTGACATTATCTAGGAACGTACGGTCGTGAGAGACGAGAAGTAGTGTGACGCCCCGTGCAATGAGAAAGTGCTCTAACCAATCGATAGACTCGATGTCTAAATGATTTGTAGGCTCATCAAGGAGTAGTAGATCTGGATTACTCAATAGTACCTTGGCTAGCTCAATGCGCATGCGCCATCCTCCAGAAAATTCACGGGTCTCTCGGTCAAAGTCGCTCCGCTCAAAGCCTAATCCAAGGAGAGTCCGCTCCATCTCTGCCAGATATTGTGAGGGATGATGCATCTGTATTAAGTCAGTCAGATGTCCGTGGCGCTCAATGAGTTCTAGGTATTCTTGGGAGTCGTAGTCTGTGCGTGTAGCCAGCTCCGTACTGAGCTTGTCGTACTGCTCATTGAGATGCTGTACGTCCTTAAAAACTTCTTCGACTTCGGCTCGTAAAGTTGTGTGATTAACTAGCTCTTTGACCTGAGGTAGATATCCGATGGTTAAGTCTCGCGGACAACAGACTTCCCCTCTGGTTGGCTGCTCAAGACCTACTAAAATTTTCATCAATGTCGACTTACCGGCTCCATTATGCCCAACAAGAGCCACCCGCTCTCCTTTACTGATCACAAAGTTTATCGAGTCAAAGAGGAGCTGCTTACCGAAATCTACCGTAAGGTCTTGAACTGAAATCATCAGCGTCCCTGTATAGTGTGAATGAGAGAATAGGCCTGATAGATGCCTAGTTCGCCGGCACGACTAAGATCTTCTGTCGCTTCGTCAAACTTATTCTGCCCCTTTAGCAGTAAGGCCCGGTTGAAATAAGCTTCTCCAGACTGAGGAAGTAGCTCAATGGCTCTAGTATAGTCTGCAATAGCTTGATCAATCTGCCCTAATAACTGGTATAGGTGTGCCCGGTTATAGTAGAGATAGCCCATCTGAGGAGCAAAGCTTATCGCCGTTGTGAGGTGACGCATCGCCAAGTCATACATGAGGGCTTGCTGCTGAGGCTCTGTAAGTATCTTAGCCTGCATTAAACGAGCAGAGCTAAGTGCTAGGAGACAGAGTGGTTGCTGTGGAGAAAGCCCGAGACAAGCATCAAACTGTGCAATAGCCTCCCCAATATCTCTTAGGAGGAGATGGTCGATCCCCATGCGAAGATGCCAGTCAGCCGTCTGCTCTGCAGAGCGAAGGTGGGCAATATCGTCGAGGACAATGCGTAATTGTGTACTATCTAGCGACTGAGCACCCACTGTTAATAGTAAGCGTGGGTGGTAGGTAGTCCGCTGATTGTATGTCTCTAGCTCTGCAGAATAGTAAGACCGAGGCAAGAGTTTATCGTGACTCTTCTGGACAAAATAGGTAATCTCATATGCTGCGCATGGATTTTCCGAGGCTCCTTGCTCCTGAATAGCTCCGCGCAGAGACCTAGTGCTACCCTCCACGGACGAAGGAGCTATTTCACTTCTCACTGATCGAGGCTCATCATGATGCTCCAGCGCATAGAGATCTTCGTTAGTAATTCCCGAGGCTGTACTATCTGCTATTGTTGCTTTAGGTGTTTTAATCTGACCCCTCTCTAATTTATATGCTAGCCAATAGTCTCTATCCGCCCCAGCAGCATCTCCGAGTAGTCGTTTTACCTCTGATCTCTGATAATAGCCCGAGAGGAACTCTGGGCGACGACCTAATATATAGTCCAGCGTCTCGATAGCTGCCCTATACTGCCCCGTCTGAGTTTGCACGAGAGCTAGGTTAAAGTGTGCAGTCAGATTCGTCGGCTGTTGACGCACAACCTCTAGGAGATCTTCGCGAGCTCCCACAAAATCTCCCACCTCAATACGAAGTAGTGCACGATTATGCCGAGCGATAGCATCATGAGGTGTAAGAAGTAGAGCTTGATTATAGTCTTCCATAGCTCCGCGATAGTCCTTTAGCTTATATCGTGTTAGACCTCTGTTTATATAATCTCCGGCTTGATTCGGCTCCCTCTCTATACTTTGATCATGATAGTGTAGAGCCTCTGGATAATTTCCCCTGAGGTAGGAAATCGCTGACAACATACGATATGGGGCAGCATTTAGAGTGTCGAGCATTAGCCCCTCTGCAATTCGCGCTTCCGCAGCAAGTGTGTCTTGCCTACGGAGGGCGATCTCTGCTGCGAGGAAGTAGCCACGAGACTCTTTCGGATATCTAGAAACTAGAGCATTAGCGGCTGAATCAGCACGCTCGAACAGCTCTGCACCATAGAGCGCCCCGGCAAAATTGAATGCTAGATAAAAGTCATCTGGTGTAATCTTTAGCGCACGGGCATAGTCGTCTGACGCATCTGTGTAGTCTCGGAGATTATGTCGTGCAGCTCCGCGCACCATATAAGCCCGCGAGAGGAAGGGGTTGCGCTCTATGCAAAGTGTAGCGTCTCGCTCCGCCCCGGCATAATCCCCAAGCATCAGTTTGGCAAAAGCTCTATAGTAATACGGCTCTGCAATTGCTGGGATTGCCTCTATTACATGATTAAAATGCTCTATAGCGACTACGTAATCTTTAAAACCTATTGCATTACGACCGATCGTCATTACACGATCTGTGTCTATCTGAGACCACAGCGTCCCACACCACACGCAGAGCATGCAGAGCACCACACTAGTAGTCCGTAGCCAATAGCGCATTGTGATCAGTGTAAAGGAGGGTGTACTACAGGATAACCCACTCTCACTCGCCCTATAGAGATCAGCTGTAGCTTCTTTTTGATAAGACGCTTACGTAGAGATGATATATGATCAACAAAGAGCTTACCCTCCAGATGGTCATACTCATGCTGCACCACACGAGCTGCAAAGCCTGACAACTCTAGATGCTGAGGTACAAACAGCTCATCCATGTAATCTATCTCAATAGATTGTGGTCGCGTCACGCGCTCACTGATCCCCGGTATGCTCAGACACCCCTCACTCTCTGAGCTGGTTGCCTCACTGAGAGACCGCATGTGCGCATTGATCATGACTAGACGGAGCTTAGCACACTCCGGATACTCCTCGGCAAGAGGGGTAGCATCTATCACCTGTAGTCGGATATTACGCCCGATCTGAGGAGCAGCCAATCCGATCCCATCGCTCTCATACATCGTATGCCACATGTCAGCGATTAGCAGTTCAAGATTGGGATAATCGGGAGATATGTCTTCACTAATATTGCGAAGTACCGGATGACCGTAAAGGTATATAGGTAAGGTCTTAGCCATAAGGTATCAATCTATTTATCCATTTATCTCATCGTAGCATCTGAAGACTCTCCAGATAACTCTGCAGGATGATCGTAGCGCTGATACGATCTACCAGCCCTTTGTCTTGCTGTCTCCGTTGCTTGCCAATGCCAGCCTGACGAATTGCCTGCTGTGCCAGCACAGATGTAAATCGCTCATCTACATACTCCAGACGAACCGAGGGAAATCTTTGTTGCAGCCTCTGTGATAAAGCTTGTATCTCTACCCAAGTCGCCGAGGGTGTTGCGTCCATCCGCGTAGGCTTGCCCAGTACAATTGTCCCTACCTCCTCATGTGCCATATACTCCTCCAGGAAGTCGAGGAGCTGATGTGTCGGTACCGTGTCGAGAGCTCCTGGCGTGATTTGTAGTGAATCCGTCACCGCCAGACCGGTGCGCTTTGTGCCGTAGTCAATAGCGAGGATGCGAGACATAGAGCACGCGAGCATTATGCGTTGTAGTACTTCTCTCTGAGCTCGGCGATCTTCGGATCGGTAATATAGTCATCATAATTAATGATCCGATCTATAGTACCTCCTGGGGTCAGCTCTATGACACGATTAGCCACTGTACGTATAAACTCGTGGTCATGACTCGAGAAAAGCACATTTCCCTTGAAGCTAATAAGCGTATTATTAAATGCCTGTATCGACTCTAGGTCGAGGTGATTAGTCGGAGTATCTAGGATCAGCACATTAGCCCCTGGGGGGAGCATCATACGACTAATCATACAGCGCATCTTCTCCCCTCCCGAGAGTACCGACGCTTGCTTATTAACCTCCTCACCACTAAAGAGCATACGCCCGAGGAAGCCCTTGAGGTATACATCATTTGTATCCTTGGCGAATTGCCCCAGCCAGTCGAGGATCGTCATATCTGTGTTAAAGTATTCACTATTGTCGAGAGGTAGATAAGCTGTCGTTATTGTCTGCCCCCACTCATAGCTCCCCTGCTGTGCCTTGCGATTACCTGTTATGATCTCAAAGAGTGCCGTCATAGCCCTTGGATCATGACTGATGAATACGATTTTGTCGTCGCGCTCTACATTAAAAGTCAGATTCCGAAAAAGCACCTCTCCCTCATCCGTCACAGCTGATAGGTCATTTACTTCAAGGACCTTATTCCCCGGCTCACGCTCTGGCTGGAAGAGGATCCCTGGATAGCGACGAGACGAGGGCTCTATCTCATTGATGTTGAGACGCTCCAACATCTTCTTACGGCTTGTCGTCTGCTTGCTCTTTGCCACATTAGCACTAAAGCGGCGGATAAACTCCTCAAGCTCTTTTTTCTTTTCCTCTAACTTCTTATTTTGTTGCTGTTGCTGTCTGAGAGCTAGTTGACTAGACTCATACCAGTAGCTGTAATTACCAGCGAAGAGACGCACCTTGCCGAAGTCTATATCCACCGTATGTGTCGAGACTGCATCGAGGAAGTGACGGTCGTGACTTACCACCAGCACTGTGCTCTCCGTCTCGGCAAGATAGTCTTCCAACCATGAGACCGTCTCTAGGTCAAGATCATTTGTCGGCTCATCGAGCAAGAGGTTGTCTGGCTTACCAAAGAGACAGCGAGCTAGGAGTACACGCACCTTTTGCTTACCACTGATATCCCCCATTAGACGATAGTGCAGATCCTCCTTGATACCTAGACCACTTAGCAGGGCCGCTGCTTCACTCTCGGCATTCCATCCGTCTAAATTGGCAAACTGCTCCTCTAGCTCGGCAGCCTTGACACCATCCTCGTCTGAGAAGTCCTCCTTGGCATAAATAGCCTCCTTCTCTTTCATAATCTGCCATAGCTTATCGTGCCCCATAAGTACCGTATCGATGACTGTGTACTCGTCATATGCAAAGTGATCCTGACTAAGTACTGAGAGGCGCTCTTCGGGACCAAAGGTGACACTACCGCGTGTCGGCTCGAGCTGACCGCTGATCAGGCGGAGCATCGTCGACTTACCAGCACCATTAGCCCCAATAATTCCATAGCAATTACCTGGAGTAAACTTGAGATTAACATCAGCGAAGAGGACTCGCTTGCCAAATTGTATCGTAAGATCGTTGACTATAATCATCGCACTGTAGTATCTGAAAATTTCTGCTTGCCTAAAGGGCTCCTTCGTGCAAAGATACACATTTTGGGACGTACATTGTGCTATGTCAAAAATCAGTGGATCCCAATTAATAAATTCTGAATTTGCGACTTATTTATTACGGGATAGGCAATTGAGATTTACGGAGTCATCATTTCCTTATCCCGAAATGCCCGATCAATTATTACGGAGTAATCAATTGATAATCCCGGCGTAACACCGTAACGTCTTGCAAACTTATCTCTATGTAACCTCCAGATAGCTGAACCTTAGAGTGTAACCCCTCGCTCGTAAAACAATTTTAAATAGCACAAACACATAGACTTACATCTACTCCTCTCTACTGTGAGAAGAGCTCATAAATAAAAAAAGTCCTTGCTCAAATCAAGTTTTTGGAGGGGAATTATGTCGAGCCATCCATGGAGTATCATCGTCCATTCGAGAAATCCCCTAACAAAAGAGGTGACAATCCAGACGGATCGCCACCTCTCTCATTAAATCTCTGCAGCAGAGGGAGCTTTAAGTCTCCTCGCCACTAGCTCATTTATACTAAGTATATTAGACTATTTCTCACTCTCTAGACGCTCCTTGAGAGCTGCGAGCTCGTCTATATCACCGAGTGTAGCATGCTCTACGCTCTGCTGAGTAGCAGCTACTGCGACGGCTTCTCTCTCCTGCTGATCACGCTCCTCAGAAGCAGCCTGACGGCGCTCAGCACGCTCAGCATCCTCATGGATACGACTATGAGAGACTATGATGCGTTGCATGTCTGGATTAAAGTCAAGAATCTTGAAGGGAAGCTTCTCATCGACTGCAACACTAGAGCCATCTGCCTTAACAAGATGCTTAGGCGTAGCAAAGGCCTCCACACCATATGGGAGTGCTATTGTAGCTCCCTTTTCGCTCATTCGGATAACTGTACCCTCGTGAATAGACCCAACGGTAAACTCCTTGGCAAACTCCTCCCACGGATTCTCAGAAACCTGCTTATGTCCTAGGCTGAGACGGCGATTCTCCTTGTCGATCTCTAAAACTTGGACTTCGATCATTTGCCCCACCTTTACAAACTCGTTGGGGTGCTTAACCTTGCGTGTCCAGGAAAGATCACTGATATGGATCAGTCCGTCAATGCCCTCTTCGAGTTCGACAAACACGCCATAATTAGTAAAATTACGTACACGAGCCTCGTGATTAGACCCAACAGGGAATCGCTGCTCTATAGTCTCCCAAGGATCTGGCTTGAGCTGCTTGAGTCCGAGACTCATCTTGCGATCCTCACGATCCAGCATTAGGATGACAGCATCTACCTCTTGGCCGACAGAGAGAAACTCCTGAGCGCTGCGCAGGTGCTGTGTCCAAGACATCTCACTGACGTGGATCAAACCCTCTACGCCCGGCATCACCTCGACAAATGCCCCATAATCTGTCATGACGACTACGCGCCCGTGGACGACATCTCCCTCCTTAAGATTAGCATCTAGGGCATCCCAAGGATGTGGCATGAGTTGTTTCAAACCAAGAGCTATGCGTGTCTTCTCCTCGTCGAAGTCAAGAATGACCACATTTATCTTCTCATCGACAGAAACAACCTCCGAAGGATCTCCGATACGACCCCAAGATAGGTCTGTAATGTGGATAAGACCATCTACGCCACCGAGATCGACAAATGCTCCGTAAGAGGTAATTCCCTTGACGACACCCTCAAGGACTTGTCCTTTCTCCAGTTTAGATATGATCTCTTTCTTCTGCTGCTCAAGCTCGGCCTCGATGAGGACCTTATGAGATACGACGACGTTGTGATACTCCGGGTTAACTTTGACGATCTTAAACTCCATCGTCTTATTGACAAATGCGTCATAGTCCTTGATCGGGCGCACGTCTATTTGAGAGCCCGGTAAGAATGCCTCTATCCCAAATATGTCAACGATCATACCGCCATTGATACGGCTCTTGATGTAACCTAGGATTATCTCGTCATTCTCCTGTGCTGCATTAACCTTCTCCCAAGCACGCGCAGCACGCGCCTTGCGGTGAGAGAGGACGAGCTGACCGAGACGATCCTCTTTACTCTCGACAAGTACCTCAACCTCGTCTCCGACTTTGAGATCCTTGTTGTAGCTAAATTCATTTGCAGAGATAATCCCTGCACTCTTGTAGCCGATGTTGACTAGGACTTCTCTCTTTGAGATAGACATAACCTTGCCCATGACGACCTCATTTTCCTTGACCGTCGTTAGAGTGTTGTCATAAATAGCCTCACGCTCTTTGCGTGTCTCAGGAGAGATTGTGCTACCTTGAGCATAACCGGACCAGTCAAAGTCAGATAACGGCTGGATACGATCTGTTGGATTGTTACTCATTTTATAACTTGTGGTGATTTAATAAGTGAAACGGTATGTATAGAAACTCTGTACAATGCGACAAAGGTACGAAAAAACTGCTAAATAAAACTTTTCCCATTGTCCTATCTCTTCAAATCTAAGATCTTGGTAGATCCAGGGCATAGCGTAGGAACAAGGAGTGTAGCCCCCCAGATCAATTGATAAACGGCAAGATCCTACCGCTGACAAGATTGGGTGAGGCCTGGGTATTTTCTTCAGTATTATTGAGGAGTCTCTCCGAAATAAAATTTCAATAATTACGGAAATCCCAATTCACTACTCCGGGAGCATGAATTGGGCGTTCCGGTGCTTAAGGTTCGATTACTCGGTAAATATTCCCCCTCCTATTCCGGAGTCTTTGCACGCTCTTTTCAGTAAAGGATACGCCACGCATTGGAATATCCAGTCTCTAGATCCTGGAGTAGTAGCAGATAGCAACCCCGCGCGGGTAAGTAAAGGAGGAGTGGGGCGTCGGCAAAAGGCTCTACATGGATCAAGGTCCCCTCAGAATTATATAGTGATACTTGAAAGGTGCGTGTGCCATCTGAGGGGTAGATGGAGACTCGACCCTCTTGCTGGACTATGCGTGTCGAGAGGGTTGTCATCTCTGCGAGTCCCATCCACGATCCGTCCCCAAGGACTGCGGGCTTCCAGTTGCGCTCGACGGCAAGATCTGTAGTACTGGTCAACGCGGCTCGGTCTTTCTTAGTACCATTATACAGATTAATCTTGGTACTTGCAGCCTCTAGGGTGGGGAGAGCTTTGTATATCTGATCCAACTCCGCGGCAGACATCCCGTTGTTCACGACCCCGAGCATTCGCAGGTGAGGCGTATGCCGCAATACGATATTATGGATCTCATTGTTGGCAAGGTTGAGAACTTGTAGCTGTGGACAGGCTGAGAGGTCTAGTTCACGTAGGTGATTACTGCCTAGATCTAGTGTAGTAAGTGCACCTAGCCCCTCTAACGAGATCTCTGCCAGTTGATTCTTTGGTAGGGAAAGAGTCGTAATTTGCGCCTTTTGCGGGAATGTGATTTGAGATATCCGATTGCCTTTGAGCTTAACACTCTCGAGGACTATACAGGGGGACAGATCTATGCGCATCAATTGATTGCCCTCTGCCCATAGCTGCTTGAGTTTTTTTTGAGCTGAGAGGTCGAGCTCCTTTAGATTACATTGCGATAAGCCAAGATCTGTCAGGAGTGTATTGTGAGATAAGTCTACATCTGTAAGGTTTTTATTGCCCGTGAGCATGAGATATGTGAGCAATGGCATCTGAGATAGAAAAGAAAAATCCGCCAGCTCTGTATTCATAATTAGTAGCTGCGACACTTTAGGAGCTTTGATGCGTAACGTCTTTAAGGGATTGTCGCTACAATTGACCTGCTCTAAATCGGTGTAAGACGAGAGATCGAGGTCTGTTATCTGATTCTTATGACACCAAAATTCGACTAAAGGGGTCTGTCCCTTTGGAAGTATCAAATGCTGAATATTACACTCGTTTATGAGGAGGTTGGTGAGCTGATTATTATTTGTCAGGTCAAGATTTGTGATGCGCCCCATACGAGTACAGTCTAGATACTTCAGAGCTTTGCACGATCTGACATTTAGCTCGGAGAGATAGTTGCCGGAGCAGACAAGCCGCTCTAACTTAATACAGGCACTCAGGTCAAGCTCCTTAATCATATTGCCAAAGATCTCTAGATTTCCCAAGGCTGAGCTCCGGGAGAGGTCTATCTCTCCGATGTTATTATAGGCCGCTTGTAGCACCCAAAGATTCGGGCATTGCGTAATGTCAAGAGCCGTAAGCTTACTCGCCATACAATTGAGCTTGGCGATGTCCCCTGATATTGTGATAGTCCGTTTCGTGGCAGGTCCTTTGCACTCCGTCTCTGTCTTGCCAAGGGTGTAGCTTTGTGGGGAGCCATCTCCCCAGTCTATGGAAATAACGCTGTTATCACTATGTGTAGCAATGGAGAGACTTATCTCCCCCTCTGCCTGTACGGACTGCATAGTGATCGTTTGCCCTAGGAGAGGGATCGTGATGCTCAATGATAAGGAGACTAAAATGATGGGCAGGAGTTTGTGTATGTGCGTCATAACTAATCGATCTTATTGAGGATATATTTGATGTGGAGTGTTGACCCCCGAGAATGCCTTAGTGTGACAATATAACAGCCAGAGGAGACCGCGGTGTCAGGGCTCAGAGAGACTCCCGCCAGCGAGTACAAAGCGGAGACGGTCCACTCGGGAGTAGTCGTACAAATCTTACCTGTACTATCCCGTACTAAACGAGGCTCTGAGGGTGCTATAGCGTCTACGCCTAGCGGTATCACGTGATCCTGATCGAGAGGTATCGAAAAGCTCTCCAAGACAGAGCGGGCATAAATATGAGGATCTTCACTACAGTGTACAATAGCTACGAGGCGGTATTTGCCAGATACGTAACGTGGGATCTCTACAAGCGGAGCTCGGTGCGTGAAAGTTCGAGTCGGACTAACCTCTATAGGGTAACCCTCTAGAGGGGATAAGAGCTGTACGAGCTTGCTATAAGTAATGCCCTTGGAGATATAACCTATTTGGTCTGAGTAAGCTTCGGGGAGAGTATCATTTTCTACTAAGTAATAGGTTAGTCTTAAGGGATTAGAGAGATTGACATTAGGATTAATGCGCCCCGAGGTCGTTATTTGGAAGCGATATGTTCCGGACTCCTGCTCAACAAGTGGTGTATCCATACGACAAAATGCTGGATAATTATAACTCCGTGAGAAGAGATACTGATGTATATCCTCCACATCTCCAACTCGAAGTGTAGGAGTATAGATCGACATGTCCGATAGTTGTCGTTCGTTGTTTAGTGTCCCATAGGGTGTCATTAGGTCGCGGTCATAAGTAAAGAGCGGGAGCGAATCGACACGATAGGTAAGAGCCTGATTCTTTACGTCAGCAACCGATGGCACAAAGCTGCCATTCTTCATCTGCCCCGTAATAGTAACTAGACAAAAATGCTCTCTAGAGAATCGATTATTCTTGCGTGTCTGTGCTATAATTGTCGATAAAGCATTGATTAGATTAGCATATTTCGCCTGTCCCTTACTATCCGAAGGATCATAATACAGCTCTATGAGATGTTCATTAAATCGGAAGTCGTCAATGAGCTCGTAAACTCGCACGGGCTTATGCGTGGTCTGCATGTGGTCTACAGGCACATTATTGATCTTGCTCGGTCGTAAGTGGAGTAGGTGCGTATAGGTATCATCGGGAGCCTCTAGGATAATTGTCCCCAAGCCATCTGGCATCTCCTTGCCTGGGAGGAGCTGCACCTTGTTGAGTCTTACAGTATGTCGTGTCTCTTCATCATCGTACCAATACTCCATCTCTATGTCATCGACGATCTCTTGAGAGCCATTTGTGAAGTAGGATGAGTAGATTACAGCTCGCTTATTTATATCTGAAAATGGATAATAGTTAGGACCGTAGATGTTGTCAAAGGTGACGCCCGCATAGGGATTCGGTAGAGCTATCGTGGTTATTGTCCCAAAGCGCCACGCCTTCGATGGGCTATTTTGGTAAGTCTGTAGTAAATCAGCCGGTACATAGAGAGTCATCTTTGGCATCCGCTTGCTCTCAACGAAGTAATTCCCTCCTACTTCGGGGACACTTGCTCCTGGAAGTGTGATCGCCTGCAACGAGATACAACCATAAAGAGCCTTACTAGCTATACGCTGCAGACTAACCGGCAGGAGTAGTGATTTCAGACTTTTGTAGTAGGCTAATGCTACTGACAGCTCATTGGCTGGGTAATCCTCATAGCTGATCTCATCGGAGTAAGCCTCGATAGATACCGCTGAGAGGTCTAGGGTCTCCAGCAGTGTGCAGTTAGCTCGTAGAGCCATCAGATCAAGATGGTTGAGATGCCCACTGACAATTAGCTCGATAGCATCTTTGTGCTGGGCAAAGAGGGTTTCTCCAGAGCCAGGCTCTGTAATCTCTATCGTGGCGGTCGGTTGAGCCATGAGAGATAAAGAGAGTAAGTATAACGGCACACTACATAGGATAATAGGTAATTTATACTTCATAACTAAGAGTAGTTTGGTGAATATTTAACAAGTATGTCCTCACCTTCTGTAGAGGAGACCCCGACAAATAGGTTTATACGATTAGGTCTTTAGACTCTTAAAGCAAAGGGTTTGGGGATCTTACATAGCTGGTGACCTCTGCTTTTGCAGTGCAAGGTAATCATTTTTTTATTTTTGTAGTGCTAAATACCTATTAGGACCATAAGCTCCGCTCGGTAAGAGGTCGGCAATACTCCTCCCCAAGAGGCGTGATAGTAAGACCGTGCAGTGTGATGAAAAAAAAGAGGAGCGTAAAGGTCGAACAACCTTTACGCTCCTCAAGTATTACTCTAAACCAATGTCTCTGCATTCTACAGAAAGAGCGGAAGACGGGATTCGAACCCGCGACCCCAACCTTGGCAAGGTTGTGCTCTACCAACTGAGCTACTTCCGCATCTTGGACGGTCTTTCGTCACCCTTGTCCCCCTTACTAGGAGAGAGCCATTCGCTTTCCTCTAGGAGGGCTATCAGAAAATACTCTCCTGACTTGTGAGAGCAAAGGTACGAAAACTTTTCTAATCTACAACAGATCTAAGAGGGTGAAAATCTTTTTGACCACACTCCCATCCTCTATTCTTCAGAGGTGCATCTCTTGACAAATCTTACTCTCCGAACTACAGTCTCGAGTTAAGGCAGAGAGCCTCGCTCTGAAAGAGGAGATCTGACTTCGGCCTACTGGAGAGTCGTCGTATGACGTATTCCCAAGTCTGCTATGAGTTTGCGATAGCGCTCTATGTCCTTCTTAGCGAGGTAATCTAGTAAACGGCGACGCTTACCCACGAGCATCTTGAGGCTACGAGAGGTAGAGAAATCCTTTTTATTACTCTTAAGGTGCTCTGTAAGATGCTTGATACGATAGGTAAAGAGGGCTACCTGACTCTCCACACTACCGGTGTCCTGTGCAGAAGAGCCGTATTGTGCAAAGATCTCCTGCTTTTTGGTACTGTCTAAGTACATAATTGTGATGAGGTTATTTATGAGACATTCATATCATCCTCGCCACTCTATCCTCAACCTCTTGGGGGGTGTCTATGAGTACGACGATGCATTTCGAGCGCAAAGGTACAAATATTTTTTGATCCTTCAAGAGATGCCGATCCACTCCGGGGTATACAAAAGAGAGACATCACTCTATCTCCTCACCGATTAACCGATGTTGTCTTCTCGATTTTTACGGAGTATACGGCAAATTATTCCGGTTTCGACAATCATTTATTCCGGAATAAGTAATCGACGGCTCGGGGATATCCAATCGAGTATTCCAGAGCAATAGGCGGGGCGCTCCGGTATTTTTTTAGACCGTTACAAGCCTTTTTATATCATCTGGGGGGATGATAAATATTCAATATGCTATATGTCAGATGCTTTGATCTGAATGTATCGGCTTGTGGACCTTTGCGATACGTCGTTTGCGTAGTCCAAAAAATGTTGTACCTTTGTGAGCCGAAACGCGGGATGTAGCTCAGTCCGGTTAGAGTGCGCGTCTGGGGGGCGTGAGGTCGCTGGTTCGAATCCAGTCATCCCGACAAAGTCGCGAGGCTTAGTGCAGTAGGGTGGCACATGCCACCCTACTGCATTTGTATGTGGGTTTATTGCTTTGTTTCGTGGGTTTCTGAATTCTGTATATTGGAGCTCTACTACAAGGCTTTATCCTTGTAGGCAGATAATCGTTGTAACCCTTTTGCCTGGGCGAGGGGTACCGGGTTACTGCCCCATCTTGACACAAAAATAGAGTGGCAATTTTGCCACTCTACCTGCTGAGATATTATTTAGAGCGGAAAACGAGGCTCGAACTCGCGACCCTCAGCTTGGGAAGCTGATGCTCTACCAACTGAGCTATTTCCGCATGGGGTCCTCTCGGACTTCTGGGACAAAGGTACAATAAATTTTGAATTTCACCATAAGGGGCTACCGTTTTTTTCGACAATGTCATCACCTCTACGCAAGTAGGCAAAGTGGGAGATCTCTGAGGTGTCCGTCGAGGTGAGCGGTAGGAGACCCGAGTGGAGCCGTCCGTCGCTATCCAATTGTGGAGGATCTTGGTTGCTCAGTAGGGTATTGGCTCGTGGTGATGAGATAATTCCTATGTAGTAAAGAGCTGAAGAGTCCGGGGGGATACGTTCACGGTAAAGATCTAGAGCATAGTGCCCCATCGTGTAGCGCAGGTTGATCTCAACCCACGGATGTAAAGCAATCCCCGACTTAGACCGATAGGTGAGTAGATCGATACCGACAGCTCCGCGGTAATACGGAGCAATCTCTCGAGCGAGGAAAGAGAGATGCTGCGAGAGAGTGAGATGCAACGTGTCGGGATCTTGTAATGTGGCTGATAGTTGCTGTAATGTCTTGCCGGGATCCTGGCAAAGACTCTCTAAATAATGCCCTTGGTTATCTGTCGTAAAGGGAGATAAACCAAGAAATTTTACTCGTCCCTCCTTATCGATATAGTACTCAGCCCCATAATCCTGCTCCTTCTCTAGAAATGGCTCTATAAGAAGGGATCCATGCTTGTGAAGTAGATGGCATAATACCCCCTCTAGCTTACTGTTTATACGGGCTATGCGCCAGAGACCTCTCCCGGAGCTGCTGTAGGGAAGCTTGAGTAATACGGGCCCATGGGCGAGATCATGGGCAAGATCTTCCACATGAGAGATCATCCGTACTTGTCTTCTCCAAGGGACTGTACTATAATGGCGGAAGAAGTTTACACTAGCGGCTCTAGTCCAGCATTCCGCCAATGATTGTGGGATACCGGCTTCGCAACTTTCGGCTAGGTGAGAGGAGCTTGTTTTATAGTGTACTCTTAGCTGGTGAAGTAGGCTTCGCTCGAGCCCCCATAGCATGATACTACTGGTTGACGATGGTAATGTCTCATAGCTTGCTATATGGCTTTGCTCTCTATTGGAGAGATAAGGTGAGGAGGATCTACTAAAGGGGTGCACGTACCACGGCTCACTGACCCACTGAGGTGCAGCCCATAGGGGCAAGCTCCAGAGAGCGGCTCGCATCTGCTGGATAATGCGTGGAGGCGTATAATGTAGCGGATCTCCTAGCTCTAATGCAGACTCATGGCCGATATTACAGACGATGAGCATAATGTAGACTCATCAAGAAGGCTTTACTTACGACCAAAGTCTGCGGGGATCTCTCCCCAGGCAATTGTATCCCACTTTAAAAGAGGGACGCGAAAGGCATGTGTTTGCAACCAATGCGTAGCTCGCTGTATCAGTTGGTAGGTCTTGGCACTACGAGGGTCTGAAGTGTCTAACCGAGTACGGCATCGGCACTGATCCACCCATCCCAACGCTACCTTACTATCTGAGTAAATGGGCAAAGCCGGGAGCTTACCTTGATCCATAAGTGCTAGAGCATGGACGATGGCGAGGTACTCTCCTATATTGTTTGTACCCCAAGGTATCAGAGCACGAAAGAGCTCTGCATGACTAAACGTATAGACACCGCGATACTCTGTAACACCAGGATTACTCGAGCAAGCCCCGTCTACAGCTATTGAGTGGTTGAGAAAACCAGCCGGAGCGACCCGATCACCTATCAACTCATGAGGTGTCTGCTCGGTATTGTGCAGTACTTGCAGGTTACTATTATGTGGAGCTGCGATTTTGGTCTGCCGTCCTAATTGCTGAGCAGCTTCGTAGCCGAGAGTATAAGCCTCCTGTGCCATCTGTGCTGTAGGATAGGACTTAAACTTGGCCCCTTCGAAGCCTGCTGTTTGCATTTGGCAATCTGGCCAATTGTCATAGACTCCGGGACGAAACCCCTCCCACACGACATACCACTTATGCTGCCTGACCGCCATTGTTGCTTTGTAGAGAGCTGATCTTAGTAGAAGCCTCCGGCATAGAGATTGGCGAAATTGACCTCTCCCAATCTCTCGTCAGAGTCTTCTGGAAGCTCTGCAAGCCTCTGCTGTACCGCCTTGCACCGCTCTGTCCGTCCCGTCTGCTCGTAAAGTATCTTCGCATACTCCAAGAGGGCTTTTGTCGGTTGAGATATCATTTCTAGAGCTTGCTCCATCTCGTCTGCTGCTGAGGTCGCCCCTCGTAACTCTGATACTAAATGCGTCAAATGCATATATGCCTCTACATTAAAGGGATCTATCTCTAGCACCTTACGAAAAGCCTCCTCGGCACGCTCTCTATCTCCTTTTTGATAAAGGATCAGACCTTCGTAGAGATGAGTACGCTCCTCCTCGGGAAATGCCTCTACAGTCTCACTTGTTAGCGCCAAAGCCTCATCCCAAAGCTCCTGAGCGATCAGCACTTTGACCTTGATAAGCCAGTAGAGTGGCACCTCTTTTGTTACAGATAGCGCTTGATCGATGGTGCTATATGCGGTATCATACTCCTCTAAAGCCAACTGCGCTTGAGCTGTCATACGGTATAGATCTGCCTGTATAGGTGTGTCTAGCTCTGTCTCGAGCGCACGCTTTGCGTACTCTATCGTTTCGGTGTGATGATCAAGTGCTGCAGAAACTTTTGTCGCCTCATAAAGTGCCATCGGATACTCAGGATAAGCTCCTAATAGTTGCCTAAGCTCTTTCATAGCAGCTGTCAGATCAAGCTTGTATTGTAATGCTTGAGCTAAGTAAAGCCGACACTCAGGGTTGTCAATCTCCTCTAAAGAGGTGCGCAAAGCCCGTATGGCGAAATCCACCTCTCCAATACGTAGCGCACGTAGTGCGTCGTACTTAAGGGTATTTGCCTTGAGTGTGTCTGGCTCTGTTTCCGAGACCTCTTGTTTCACCTCGGAATCGGAAGGGAAGGATGTCTTAGGAGACTTTTTGAAGCGTGAGAATAGACCCATAGTTTTATCGACAGAGCTCTTCGATACGCTGTGCTACTGACTCCGCAGTAAAGCCGAATTTCTCGTCAAGTACGGTGTAAGGAGCCGAGAAACCAAAGCTCTCTAATCCATGAATGTGAGACATATCACCCACTAAACGTAGGAGAGTAACGGGCAAGCCCGCTGTCAGACCAAATCGTTTCCCCTTAGCAGGTATGACACTATTGCGATATGCTTCTGGCTGATCAAAATAAATACCCTCACTCGGTACGGAAACAATGCGCAGTTTAAGAGCCTTCTCTTTGAGAAGTTCCGCAGCTTGCTCCAGTGTGCTTACCTCACTGCCAGAAGCTATGAGCGTCAGAGTAGGAGTCTCCCCAGCGGGAGTCGTATCGGATACTACATAAGCTCCGCGCGCTACTTGCAGAGCCCGGTCATACGTAGGCGAGGGAAGGTCTTGAATGTTTTGTCGCGAAAGAATAAGGGCCGTCGGGCTGTGGAGATTCTCCATTGCCATCTGCCAGGCAACCGTCGTCTCATGGACATCTGCTGGACGTAAAACCTGCAGAGCCCGACGACCGGAATGGTTGTGCAAATGCTCTAGAAGGCGTATCTGTGCTTCCTGCTCAACAGGCTCATGCGTAGGACCATCCTCTCCTACTCTAAAAGAGTCGTGAGACCAAATGAAGATAACAGGCTGCTCCATTAATGCCGCCATGCGAACTACAGGCTTCATATAATCGGAGAAGACAAAGAAGGTGCCGCACGCAGCGCGCATACCGCCATGTAGTGTGATGCCGACACAGAGAGCAGCCATCGTCAACTCAGAGACTCCAGCCTGGAGGAACTTTCCGGAGAAGTCCCCGGAAACGAGGGCTTTTGTTCCCTTAAGATAACCATCCGTCTTGTCAGAATTCGACAGATCTGCCGATGCAACGATGAGGTTATCTACATGCTTTACGAGCTCTCCTAGGACTGTTGCTGAGGCAACTCGTGTTGCCTGATTGGGCTTCTGGACAATCCCCGACCAGATGATATCATCGTACTTAGAGTCTGCAGCGAACCACTTGGCATATAGCCTCGCCTGATCAGGATGCTCTTGCTTGTAATCTTCCTGTCGTTTGTAGAATTCATCCCAATAGGCTATCAATTCTTCACGGCGAGAAGCGTAAAACTCAGCAACATCTTCATATATGACAAACGGATTCTCCGGATTAGCTCCGAGAGCTTCCATAGTCTTAACATAAGAAGCTCCGGCCTTAGAGATTGGTTGTCCATGCGTTGCGATTAGATTAGCCAGAGGCTGCCCCTGCTCATCAACCGCTTTGTAAGCCATATTAGTGTAACCTATAATCAGCGTTGGAGCTCCCGTTTCCTCTGACGTCCCAATAGCCTCCTGGAGCACTTGGCTAAGAGATTCGGGGCGGTTACCAGGCACCTCAAAGACATTCCAACCCCAGGCTTCATATTTGGCAACTATATCTTCCGTTGTTATATCCTCAACTCGTGTAGACAGCTGTATGTCATTGCAGTCGTAGTACATAATGAGGTTGTCCAACCCAAGATCACCTGCAATACGTCCAGCCCCCTGACTAATCTCTTCCTGAATACCCCCATCAGAGATAAAGGCATAGATTCGCTGGGGCATCAGTGTGTCTCCAAGGCGATGCTGTAAAAACTTAGCAGCAATTGCCGCACCCACAGCATAAGTATGGCCTTGCCCAAGAGGTCCACTCGTGTTCTCTATCATACGGCTTCGAGACAACTCCGGATGACCTGGTGTAGGGCTCCCCCACGAACGGAACGCAGCCAGCTCATCCATCGTAAAAAATCCAGAAAGAGCAAGCTGTGCATAGAGCATCGGTGACATATGACCTGGATCCATAAAAAAGCGATCCCGTGCGGGGTGCTCTGGATGACGAGGATCGTAACGCAGTTGCTCGGAGAAGAGTACTTGGATAAAGTCGGCTCCACCCATAGCCCCGCCAGGATGACCACTCTTGGCTTGCTCTACCATAGATATGGCTAGGGCTCGGATATTATCAGCAGCGCGCTCGGCAATGGTCAGCGGCAGTTCATTGGATAAAGGTTGCTCTGTCATTTCATTACTCATAATGCGGTTGAGATTCTTTACTAAGGAAGATTACTTGCGACATCAAAGGTACGAAAATAGACCATAGTACGCATGAACGCTTTAATACGGCATCAAGCTATCGTTATCGATAATGGCAGCCGTTTTATAATAAAAAGAATTAGTCCATCCCCTGCATCTATCTAATATCCCCACCTCTAGGGAGCTATATAAATAGAGAACAAGGAGTGGACTAAATCTGTATATGCAAGGACTTATGCAAGGACCATAAGCTCACATGGAGGACAAGACCAGATCAAAGGTTGGGATTAATCGTGTGCCAATCAGCGACAGCTGGTATGATACCCATTTTAATAATTTCGTCTCTCATAGACTGTAAATGCTCATAGCTCTTGTTTAGGGCTTCTTCTTCCTCAGGAAGACCTTTGACTTCCCTATATGTTACACCTTCGCGCGTTATCGTTGTCTCACGAGCCATCACAACATTCTTGTAGTGCGCATCTCTGACAAAGCAACCCGCAGGCCAGCGGAAAGCATCACCTCCCATAGCCGCACGTATCATCTCTATGGAGACATAGGCCGGACTTTGGAAGCTAGAGCGACCGCGCAAGGCTATAATATTAGCCCCGCCTTTGATTACGCGCTGCTGAAGAGCTGCCCACTCCTCTTGTGTCAAGCGGTCTGAACCTATCAGGTCAGTCAGAGGAGTGCCGTCTACTAGGGCTGTACTGGCAAAGACGGCCATCTGTTCCCCATGACCTCCATAGGTCCGGGTATTTGTCACTTGACTCTGTTGTAACCCAAAATGCTTGGCAAGCTCGCTCTGTAAGCGAGTACTATCTAGAGCGGCAAGTGTCGTTACCTGCGAGGGCTTGAGGCCTGAGTGTATCAGGGTTACAAGTCCCGTAATGTCAGCCGGGTTAAATATAATAACCACGTGATTGACATTTGGGCAATATAGCTTGATGTTACGCCCCAGCTCTGCAGCTATCTCCGTATTCCCCTTGAGTAGATCTTCACGTGTCATCCCCTCTTTACGTGGCGCTCCACCCGAGGAAACAATATACCTAGCCCCTCTAAGAGCCTCTGCAATATCGGTCGTGAAGGTCAGATTTACACCTTCGAAGCTACAGTGACGCATCTCTTCCCATACACCTTCCAGGCCCTTTGCAAAAGGATCGTAAAGACATATGTTAGGTGTCAGGTGCATCATGGATGCTGTCTGCACCATATTTGATCCGATCATGCCGGCTGCTCCAATGATAACAAGCTTGTCTTGCGATACGAAGTTCATAGTGTTTATTTGGACTTTCAAAATAGTGGACTGTCTACTGATAGTATAGAGACGAAGGGTCTGGAGCTAATCTGTTAGGTCTACTGTAGTTGCTTCTCTGACTCTCAATCTCTCTTCCAGACTGTAGGACGATTTCCTTCCTTCACTTATGCTTCATAGCGACGAGCGATTTCCTCCCAATTGATCAAAGACCATAGGTCTTTTACATGATCAGCTCGCCGATTTTGGTAGGATAGATAGTAAGCATGCTCCCATACGTCGAAACACATTAGAGGTTTAAGACCTCTGCGTAGTGGATTTCCTGCGTTGGGCTCTTTTTCTATAGAGAGCTTGCCATTGTCATCACTAGTGAGCCAAGCCCATCCAGAGCCGAAAAGAGAGGTGCTCGCCTCCTCAAGTGCCCCTTGAAAAGCTTCAAAACTCCCGAAATCTCGCTGGATTGCCTCGGCTAACTTGCCATCGGGCTTACCTCCCGCATTGGGGGCAAACTGCAGGAAATACATGTTGTGGTTCATCACCTGACCAGCCTGATTGTATAGTTTGCCCTCAGCTTTGCGGACAAGATCCTCAAGAGATGCATCCTTGAGGTCAGACTCTTGCAGGAGCTTATTGAGCGTATCCACATAACCCTTATGATGCTTGCCGTGGTGGTATAGGATTGTTTCAGCACTGATTACGGGCTCTAGAGCATCGTTAGCGTAGGGTAAAGATATTAATTCATGTGTCATGTCTTTTTTGTTTTCCGTTGTTCTTGGTGATACATTCAAGTTCCAGTTTAGTAGACTACAACCTACCGCAAAGGTAATAAAAGAAGACACAAAAACAAGGAGTCTACGGTCCTATAAGGAACCATAGACTCTTCTCTAGGTTATATACCTCTTACTAGCTTGTATACCTTTGCGACAAAGCTTGTCTAGAGGTGTCAGCTTCGAAACCTTACTAGTAAGTTGCGTCTAGGCATCCTCAGTAGATCCATTCTCGTCTTCAACCATAACAGAGGCAGCATCCTTGCCGCGAGCTGCACGTGTCAGCTTGACCCCACAGACAACTGCGCGAGGTGCATCAACGAGCTCAAGGCCCTCGAAGGAGAGTTCATGTACCTGGATTGTTTTACCCAGCTTTAGATTGGAAACGTTGATGATGAGGTGATCGGGGATTTTGTCATAGGTAGCACGTACCCGCAGAGTACGCTTTTCACGAACTAGCTTACCACCAGCCTTGACTCCAGCCGCGTGCCCTTCAAGTACGATAGGGACCTTCATGACTATAGGCTTCTCCTCATTTACCTCGTAGAGGTCTGCATGGAGAGTATTGTCAGTAACAGGGTGATACTGTACATCCTTGAGGACTGCCTTGCTTTGTTTGCCCTCTATATCCAACTCGATGAGGTGGATGTCTGGCGTATAAATTAGCTTGTTAATGTCCTCAGCTTTTGCAATAAGATGCTGTGTCTCACTCCCTCCATAGAGGACTACTGGGACAAACCCTTCGCGACGGAGACTTTTGGTCGCTTTTTTGCCGAGTTGGTCAGCACAGCGCACAGTTGCGCTCAGTTTGAAATGCTTCATTGATACAAATGTTAGTGTTACTCAAAATTAGTCTTGCTAATCTCCCATTACACCATGACACTCTACGTCTAAACTCCGTTAAGTATCTAGCTAGAGGTCAAAGCCCCACCATGCAATAAGACTAGGGTACAACTGGATCTATAGAAAAACCAAATGCAAAGGTACGAAAAAGACATCACTTGTAGGTTCTTCTGTAAAACAGAAGAACCTCTTAATCGAAAAATAAAAGCACTCTCATCAAGTGACGAAAACCAAATCACGGACAAGAGATCCCTTCCCAAAATATATTCGTCTAGCAGTTATTGCTACCCGATAGAGGCGAAATGATGACGGGAGGACTCCTTGCAATATCAAAAGATCCCCTAAGCATGTCTCTTGCTATTTTTATTGGACGACAATCATTAAAGGGTTTGATACGAACCTTTAACGGAACTGTGATTTTCCCAGCTCTGAAAATGATGTAAGTGGATCCGAATTTCAAGTAATACGAGCTTACTGTCTTATTGTTCAGTTCACGCACCCCGTGTGGGGTGCGACTTGACCATCCATCAATTGTCGCACAAGCACAGATGTTTCAATTCACGCACCCCGTGTGGGGTGCGACGACAACCACCAATATTTGATGGACGCGGCCGAACAGTTTCAATTCACGCACCCCGTGTGGGGTGCGACCGATACTTACATTGATTCATAACATATCAAATCAAGTTTCAATTCACGCACCCCGTGTGGGGTGCGACACATCCCAATCCTTGAGACGCAACGATGAAACTGTTTCAATTCACGCACCCCGTGTGGGGTGCGACTATTACCATACTGTGTACTCGTCTTAGCACTAGTGTTTCAATTCACGCACCCCGTGTGGGGTGCGACAGCAGTGCTCGAAGATACGCATAAATTCAGTATCAGATGAGTGTAGAACTGCGAGTGGAGCATTTGGGTAAGATAGAGCTGCTCTCAGAGGATGCTTTTTGGGAGATATCTCCTTTAGTATCAATAGGTGCGAATACAGTGTGTTTTAACTGATTACTTCGGGTTCGCTATGTGGTAGAGATTAAATGGATAAAGCAGGGTTCCCGAATAGTCGAGTGGTAAATCCCGAATAATTAAACAGCGATTACGAAATAGAGATATCATTATTCCGGGGAAATTTTTCTTCCTTTCTGGAGGGGATTTTTGTTTTTCCCCGTGAAGATTATCGTCCCATAGGAGATCGTTGCAAAAAAACAATGGAATCGCAAGAGCCGATGTAGGTTAGGGACTAAACACAATTAAGAGAGAGACTGTTACCTATCATGAGGTAGCAGTCTCCCGCCCTTTATGCGATTGTATCTGAGGTCTGTCGTAATAGTCTCTAGATAGGTGGTTACCGCCTGACGATCTGCTGATACTTGTTCCCTACTTGTAGGATATAGCATCCTATGCTAAGGGCTGTCAAGTCTATGCAGGCGTATCCACTATCAGAAGCCATGCCGTGATATAAGATCTTACCATCGGAGGAGTATAGAGCTATCGGGGTGTAAGCTGCAGCTCCTGTTACATAAATCCGGTCTGCCGTTGGATTAGGATGGATGGATAGTTGGCTATCTGAGATCTGATCTATAGAGACATCACTACCAGAAAATGGGGTTCCCTCAGCGCCAAACTCGCCATTTCTGAAGTCCTTGATGACCCAATGCTTATCAAGGGCTTTGGTTACAACCCCCTTATTACATACGTTATTGTCACTGGGGGAGCATTTAGTATCTATAGCCATAAGGACAGCAGTCTCTGCGGTACTAGGGATTGTGGGGAGAGCCTCAACAAGCTTATCAAAAGCAGCATTTCCGATACTGTTTCTCATGCAGTCTATATAGGTTATACTGGGACACGTGTGGAGTCCTATACTTTGTAGTTTATTGCCCCACAGAGATACGATTTCCAGCTTTTCACAGTTAGAGATATCTACCTGAGTGAGCTGGTTTTCGCTCAATAGTAGTCGCTTGAGATTATTGAGCCCAGAGGCTGTAAAGCTGGTTAATTCATTTTTATAAGCATGTAAATGCTCTAGCAGGGGAGCCTTTGAGATGTCAATCTTTTTGATCTTTTGCCCTCCGCAGACTAGGACCTTGACGTCTCCTTGTATTGCAATCTGGGTGTCTGTCAATGTATACTCTTTGTAGTATGACTCATAGGGCTCAGCAACTCCCGTTAGGGATACATTGTCAGATCCACTGATCTCTAGACCTATTTTCTCACCTACAGCTAGCCCTGTCTCTAGTGTGATGAGAGCATCTGATATGGACATGCTTGTGATCAGGGTGGCATTGCCTGCAGCCCAGTCGTATATATCCCAATTCTTACTCCGCGCTAATGAGATGATCTCATTAGTTAGCTGATTGTGCTCAGGGATTTTCTTATTTTTTGTTTCTATGGCGATCAGTATACCGTGGCTATTTTCATCACAACTGCTAAGCCCCTCAATGAAGGTCCCAATTGTCTCTTTAGATAAGCTGTTGAGATATATGTCACAGCGAGTTAGCTTGGGACTATTCTGGATCGTAAGGTGCGTCAGCTTATTATTTGAGCAGTTTAGCTCCGTTAGCTCGGGGTGCTTGTTTAGGCTGAGCTGCTCGATGTGATTGTTCAAGCATATCAGACGTTGTAATTGAGGACTATTGGATAGGTCTAATCCAGTAAGCTCATTTGAGCTACAGTCTAGAGAGGTAAGAGCTGAGGCTTGAGACAGGTCAAGCTTAGTAAGCCCCAGGAGAGAGCAGGTAAGAGTTGTGACCTCCCCATGGATGGTGACCTCTTGCTGTGTAAAAGTATAGCTAGTCCGGCTGGGATCATAAGGCTCCTTTACACCTTCGATAGTGATATCTCCAGAGCCCTTGACGGACATAAATTTCGTTTGGTTCACTAGATCACTCCCGATGGTCATTGAGATCTGCTGATGTGTAACCACGGGATCATCCACGCCATGATAGGCTAAGATATCCCCGCTCTCTGTGATGGCATTAACGAGGTATCCACGCTCTTTGGGCTGCGTGAGGTCAGAGTTCCATGCCCAGTTTTGCTCTTTGGGATCCTTTTGATTGACTAATAGTATGGAGCCCCAGTTAGATTGACCATTTAAGTCTGGTAGAGACTGTAGGGTCTGACGCATCTGCTTGCCATTGATCTGGTTGTTTTCGCATCTGATATCTACTAGATTTTCCGCTTCCGATGGGAATTGTATTGAGCGAAGCTCATTGCGGGATAATCCTACAAAGGTGAGTGCATTGCAATTCTCTATGTTAACTGATTCTAGAGCATTCCTCTCTGCATGAATTACCGACAGTTTGGGACAGTTGGATAGGTTAATGCGGGAGAGGAGGTTTCGTGTCACCACAAAGGTCTCTAGTAGGGGAGCTCCAGAGAGATCTATCATGCCGGTCACCTTGTTAAAGTTACCCCAGACCTCTCGTATGGTGCTATGTTTGGGAGAGAAGGAGACCTCTTTGATACCACAATTGGTAAAACGCAAGGCATCTACATCTCCTATGATGGAGAATGTCCTAGAGCTAATGGTGAATTGCCCCTCAGCATCCTCCTCGAGCCCCTCGTAGGATAGAGAAGCTCCCGGTACGGCGTTGATTTCTAGTTTGATCTTCTCTCCAATGGTTTTCTCAGTCGTCAAGGTGATTTTGTTTTGCCCATACAGAGTATATCCTAGCCCATAGCATAGGAGGATGAGGGTAAAGAGTAAAGAAGTTGTCTTGTGTATCATATAAGTGTCTAGTTGTGGATTAAGTTAGAGGGATGTCATTATTAGGGAAGGAGTATCCTGCAGCAATACTTCTGCCGCCCATCAGGAGATGTAAGGCGTAGTATGTAGACTCCCTGAGGTAAAGTCTCAAGATCCAATCGGTGATACCCTCCCGGTAAGTCGCCATACTCGTACAGCTGCCCTGCCGAGGAGTACAGAGACCAGTGTGTTTCATCAGGGGTGTCAACAGCTATTCCCCTACCGTAAGTGAAGACTCTAACAGCAGGATCTATCGGCGAGGATAAGCTGTTGTGCTCGGTAGTCTCGACGACAACGTCGTCGATCAATAGTCCTGTAGCACCATATGTCTCATGGGCCAGTATGAGTTGTATCTCTTGCCCTCTGAATGCAGATAGGTCGTACTCCACCTTTTGCCAATTGTAAGATATGGGAGTTGTTAAGACCTTTGTCGCATCTTCTTGCCATGTGGAAGGCTTGACCGGACCTGTAATGTAGAGTATAGACAGTGTGTCTTGGCTTTTAGACTGCTTACTGTACGATCTAGCATAGAGCACAAGTCTCGTATCTACATCTTTTCTTGTAGGAATAGTAATCCTAGGAGCGAGAAGCCAATTTTGGCTTTTAACTCTATACCCGACTAGGTCTGCATAGCTTCTAAACTCAGTAGGATAGAGAGACCAAGATATCATGCAGTCCTCACCCGTGTGCGACATCCTCTTTGCTGAGAGCTGCTGCTCTGATACGTTGAGACGCTTAAGCTCTTGCGAGAGAGGTGTCCAGCCTATAAGATCCCCATCAATGTCTGCTCTACTCCAGTCAAAAAGGCAATCTCGCTCAAAGGACTCCTTGATGAGGATATTAGGATCTTGTCCTCCCGTCTGAGAGTGTCTTACTTGTATTCGTTTGGTGAGGGGATCACTGGTTCCATTGCGGTTGACTGCAGTTAGGGAGATGTTTATATCTCCTGCTGTATCCCAGTGTAAAAGAAGGCGAGGCTCTTGGGTCATTGTATGGTCCTTGCCATTTACCTGCCAGCGATACTCCGAGATAGGGGCGACGGACCCTACGTAGGCTTGTACTTCACACGGGGTCGTAGTGGTCATTCCCCAAGTGGGGGCTTCGAGGTTGCGTATGACGGGTGGATCCTGAGCCGATAGACAGGCTTTACTCTTATTGTATACCCCTTCTTCGCTGATGTATAGGATCTCCTGCACTTCGGTGTAGGTGCCATGAGCAGAGAGCAAGACTATCTTGGGGATATGGGTGATGGGGATCCCTAGAGCCTCAGCCATATGAGAGTCAGACACGATGGGATAGGGGATGCTCCCCCCATTTGTCCAGTCGCCTACGGTATTACTCCCATGCCCCTCTATCTCTCGCCGGGAGGCCCCCGTGGTTTCGACCCAGATGAAGTACATCTCGCCACTCCCATCGGGCCCATACTTGCGCCAGAGGCGCTCCGCGGGACCTCTCTTGTGTATAGTCCAGCAGGGGTTACAATAAGTAGCTGCAAAGTCTATGACAACCTTTTTGCCCGCTCTGATGAGCGAATCTATATTGATTGACTTACCATCGATTGTCCGGGCCGTGTAGTTAAAGTTTTTAAGCGGTGTCCAATCTTTAGCGGATTCTTGAGCTACTAACCCACCACCCTGATAGAGCAATAAGCAACTTATTAATAGCTGAATAAATAATGTGTCCCGTAGTTTCATAAGCATCTATAATGAGGATTCTAGACCTTTTGACGAATATACAAATATAAATTTAGTTATCCAACAAGCATACATACTTTAACTAATTCCGCGATCCCTTGCTGTTTTATTCACAAAGTTGTACACGGGTTTCAAGATACACGGCAGATCTTGGAGTAAAGAGTGCTCGGGATAGATGTTTCTTGCCGTAAGCTCGATCGCTCAATCCTCGTGTGGGGCAAAAATAATCACGGGATAGAGCAGCGATAACTCCCTAATGGTCGATTGACATCCCCGGAATCACCGATTGAGTATTCCCTAATAAATGGAAAATGCCCCCAGGATCATTCTGAAATAATACCGTAATTGTACATCCTCTTTCCATTACTCGTATAGCAAGAGATCAGGGGGTATTTACTGTTTGAGACGACATTTTTGCCCCCAAAATGGCTCTAAAAAGGAGGTTATTGTGTGATTATTGTCCAAAATAGTTGCAGAGAAAAGAAAAAACATTATCTTTGAGCCGTGAATACTATTGAAGGCCTCGAAATGTACCTTCGTGGGGTTCCCTCTGCAGTCTAGGCAAAGAAGCTAAACAATACATAAACACAAAAACAGTTTTAACTATGAACAAAACAGAATTTATCGCTGCTGTCGCCGGGAAGGCCGGTCTGCCAAAAACTCAAACTAAGGCTGTCTATGACGCTGTCGTTGAGACTATTCACGAGGAGATGAAGAAGGGTGAGCGCCTATCTCTGGTAGGTTTTGGCTCATTCTACGTATCTAAGCGTGCTGCACGTCAGGGGATTAACCCACGTACACGTAAGCCAATCCAGATCAAGGCTAGCAAGTCTATCAAGTTTAAGCCTAGCACAGCTTTAGACATCAACAAGAAGTAAGCACAAGCGCTACTTTTTGTCCTCGAGGTTTCTTGTAGAGAGATACAGGATTCTAGAGGTAATGAAATGGAGAGAGGGGTGAGATCAGCCGATCTTGCTCCTCCTTTATTATCTCTAATCAGGGAAGTCTACGGTTGCTAAAGCATACTTGTACCCTCTATTGTTGCCCTGCGGAAGGCATTGCGCAGTATAAGACCTAAGAGTGTTAGACTAATAGGGAAGGCAAACCACACGCCCATTAGTTGCATCCCACCCTGAGGAAGTCCTATTTTAAAGGCAAATAAATACGCCACCACAGGGGCTATGACTAGATGGCACAAGGCTGCTGCAGGAGCAAGTATGCGTACACACCCGATCCCGCGGAGGGCATTTGCATACACTATCTGCAATGCATCTCCAATTTGATAGAGACATAGCGGAATAAGGGTCAAGTAAATTGCCGCGCTAACTGGTAGGTCGGCATTGAATAGGCGAGCGATAGCCCCGCGGAGGAGGATCAGGAGCGGCATCATCACAGCAGCAACAAAGAGGCATAAGTAAACTCCGGAACTAGCCACGCGACGTGTCTCCCCAATCTCTCCCTGAGCTAGTAGTGTGCTACTACGGATTGCCGTCGCAGCTCCTATGCCATAGTATATCATAAAGCCAAGGGTACTAATCGTAGCAATGATTTGGTGGGCGGCTAGTGCCGAGGTACTAATACGTGCGACTAGGATTACAGCGATAGAAAAGGATGCAGCCTCCATACCCATTTGGAGCGCTACGGGCATCCCTAGCCGAAGCAGAGGAGCGAACCCCGCACTCCATGACCAGCGAAGTCGTTTCAATCCATGCCAGATAGCACGATAGCGAGACCATGAGATGGAAACCACAACAATTGCAACGAGAGATACTATACGACTAATCAGCGTCGCTATACCGGCTCCATAGAGCCCCCATGCGGGGAGTCCGCAATGACCATAGATCAGAAGGTAATTGAGCCCAATGTTTACGAGATTACCTCCTAAGGTTATATACATAGGTGTCTGCGTATCTCCCATTCCCTCAGTGTATTGCTTGAAGGTATTGAAGAGCATTACTACCATAAAGCCTGCGATCTGCACACGATAATAGGGCAAAGCTACAGGACGTAACTCATCCGAGAGGTTAAAAGCACCCAAACTACCCTCAAGAAGGAGCAAACCTCCGCCAATTAATAATGCAATGATTAGATTTAGCGACAAACTGTGACCGAGAAAGTGCGCCACTTCGTCTGGTTGTTGCCACTCCTTACGGGTTGCAACGAGAGGGGTTAGGCCATAAGAGAATCCTAATCCAAAGATAATTGCGAGGTTCAGGAAGTTATTTACGAATGATGCTGCTGCTAATTCCGCAAGGCTATGGTGACTGACCATCACATTATCCGCAAAGCTCACCAAGATTAGCCCTACCTGCCCGATGATCACGGGCAAGCCCAGTCGCAACAACGGGCGATAATGCTTCCGACAGCTTTTATAGTACGCCCACCACTCCATGTCTCACAAACCTTATCTGCGGGGTAATACTCAGGTGGTAATGGGTTACATCTTTACGAGTTTAGGTGGGAGAGAAACTCCTCCTCGGTGACGAGAGGGATGCCTAGCAGCTCCGCTTGGGCACGCTTAGAGGGCCCCATATCGCCACCAGCCAAGACGAAAGTCGTTCGCCCTGATATACTCCCCACGTTGACACCGCCATGCTGCTCGATAATCTGCTTATACTCCTCACGGCTATGCTGGGAGAAAGAGCCAGATATGACGATGCGCTCCCCCTCTAGACGACTAGAAAGAACGGTCTTGAGTAGATCCTCCGCAGTCTCCTCTAGGATGACGCCACAGCGTTGCAGCTCTGCGATCAACCGTTGATTGCGATCTAGAGAGAAGTAGTAGACAACTTGCTCCGCAATCTTCGGGCCCACGTCGGGTAGTGCTTGTAACTCGCAGATAGTTGCAGAGCTTAACCTTTTGATACTACGGAAGTGGTGCGCGAGGGTCCTAGCTGTTCCCTCTCCTACATACCGTATCCCAAAGCCATAAAGTAGTTGTGCGAAGGGGTGTCGCTTGGACTGCTCTATGCTTGTTAGGAGATTATTTATTGACTTTTCCTTGAAGTTGGGCAATTTCGCCAGATCATCTGCAGTCAATTTGTAGATGTCATCGATATTCTCGAGTAAATGTAGCTCAAAGAGGTCGTCGATCGTCTCAGGCCCTACGTTAATATCTGCCGCCTTGCGTGTGCAATAATGCTCGATGCGCCCCATAATCTGTGGTGGGCATGCGTAGCTATTGGTGCAGTAATACCCCACGGATCCGTCTAGATGTTGTAGTGGAGAGCCACAAGCTGGGCAAACATCTGGTAGACATACGGGCTCAGCTCCAGCACTACGTAGGGAGGTCTCCACAGATGTAATTTTAGGAATGATCTCTCCTCCCTTTTCTATATAGACATAGTCGTGGGTGTGTAGGTCCAGGCTCTTGATAAAATCTTCGTTGTGCAGCGTAGCCCGCCTGACTACACTTCCAGAGATTAAGACTGGCTCCACGTTAGCAACGGGAGTTATAATGCCAGAGCGACCCACTTGATAGTCTATGGATAGGAGTTGAGCTCGAGCATTCTCTGGTTGATATTTGTAAGCAAACGCCCATCGGGGCGATTTGGCAGTACTCCCTAGAGCACGCTGCTGAGTGAGACTGTCGACTTTAAGGACTATCCCATCCGTGGCGTAGGGGAGTTCTTTTCGGGCTACGTCCCACTCATCTATATAATGATATATATTCGTTAGCTCCTCACTCCTGAAGGGGTCCACACCTGTTGCAAAGCCCATCCCTCTCAGTAGTTGCATTCGGTCATAATAACTGTCCGGTAGACGAGTGTCATCGTCGAGGGCATTCAGATAGTAACAGATGCAGAGTAGTCGACGTTGAGCTACGATACGGCTGTCTAGTGTCTTGAGAGTCCCAGCAGCTGCATTGCGGGGATTAGCAAAAGGCTCTACACCATCCGAGAGACGCTCTCTGTTGAGCCTCTTGAACTCCTTAAAAGGCAGCAAGACCTCCCCACGCACCTCTATACGCCCCTGTGTATAGTCTGGATGATTCTCTATAGGAGTCAGGCGCAGCGGCACGGACTGTATAGTCCGCATATTGGTTGTTACGTCATCCCCGATCGTGCCATCGCCTCGCGTCACAGCTCGCACTAGAAGTCCCTCTTCATAGATTAGAGATATTGAAGAGCCATCATACTTCATCTCAGCCACCCACGCCACATGATCTGTAGCGAGAGAGGTATTCGTGCGTCGGCATATCTCAGCGATCTCGTCGTAGTTGTAGGTATTCGAGAGAGACAGCATCGGGCGGTCGTGAGCCACTTGAGTAAAAGCCTCACTCCGATCTCGTCCGACACGTTGTGTTGGCGAGGATGGATCTGCGAACTCGGGGTGTGCAAACTCCAGAGTTATCAGTCGCTCCATGAGAGCATCGTAGTCCGCATCGCTAATGGTCGGGGCGTTGTCTATGTAGTATGCTTTGTTGTACTGCTCAATTGTAGTACGCAGCTGAGAGATCTCCAGCTCTATAGGGGATGGGGATGAGTGAATCATAAGCGTTACTTCACTTGATCAAAGGGCGTCCGATTGGCAATAGCACTGCCTAGAGTTACCTCATCGGCATACTCTATCTCGTCACCGATAGAGATCCCTCTGGCGATTAGTGAGACGAGTACACCGGTCGGCTCCAGGCGCTTGTATATGTAGTAGTTTGTCGTGTCGCCTTCCAGTGTCGAGCGGATAGCGAGGATTACTTCACGTATTTGCTCCTCCTGTACGCGCTTGTAGAGAGACTCTATCTGGAGATCATTAGGGCTGATCCCGTCTATGGGTGAAATAATCCCACCTAGTACATGGTACAGCCCTTTGTATCTATGAGTCTGCTCTATAGTTAGCACATCTTTGACCTGCTCGACGACACAAACGATGTCTTGATCTCGCCGGGGGTCGGAGCAAATGTCACACAGAGGATTGTCGCTGATGCCGTGGCAGCGCTGGCAGTAGCAGATATTCTGTCGCAAATCTATAATGGCTTGCCCTAGATGTTGTGCATGGGAAGGTGGCTGTCTCAGTAGATGCAGCGCCATGCGCATGGCGGTTTTGCGCCCTATACCAGGTAAGAGAGATAGCTGATCGACGGCACGCTCTAACCACTGTGAGGGGTACAGATCTTTCATAGTCATAGAAGATGGATACAAAGATACTAATTTGCTCTTTGGCGTACCACACTGTCTAAATAGTCCATTGTGTCATTAATGACTTGCGTCACACCCACCAGCATATACGAGCTCCTCGCTTGATAGCAAAGACTCTGTGGGGGCAAAAAAAGTATTCCGGAAAGCCCCGTTGAGCATTCGGTAATAGGTGATCGAGCATTCCGGAACAAATAGTTTTCGATCCCGGAATTATCTCTCTTGTGCTCGGGAGATAATCTAGAGTTGCTCCGTAAAGTTAGAGCTAGTAGAGTAAGGTATTACGAAATAAATTGAGTACTTTTGCACCAATTGTTAGAATTCTAAAGAGAGATCGTCATGGCAATAACGATAAATGTCAAGCGGGGCTTGGATCTAAAGCTCCGCGGGTCTGCGCCTCGTACACTCTTGCCCACCTCTCCCAAAGTCTCGTCGACCTACGCTTGGGTGCCTGACGACGTGCCGGGGTTTACACCTAAGATGAGGGTGCGTGTGGGGGATCATGTGGAGATAGGCGACCCGATTGTTTACGACAAGCAGCACCCTGAGATATGGGTTACCGCACCTGTGAGTGGGGAGCTGGTTGCCATCAATCGAGGTGCCAAGCGCAAGATCATGAGTGTAGAGATACACCCTGATGACAACCAGAGTGAGCACGCTTTTGCTGTAGAGGGGCTGCTCAATGGCGAGCCCAGCAAGATACAAGCTCTACTGCTAGAGTCCGGACTCTGGACTGTAATACGCCAGAGACCTTACGATCGCCTTGCAGACCCGACGGTAACCCCACGGGATATATTTGTTACAGCTTATCTGACAGCCCCCCTAGCCCCGGAGGTTGATTACCTGCTGGAGGGCCGTGAAGAGGAGTTGCGTATCGGACTACGTGCGCTTGCTAAGTTGACATCTGGCAAGGTTTACGTGGGCGTCCCTCACAACAGTCCTCTGACTCTACCTGCGGAGGTAAATCGCATTGAGATCAAAGGACCACATCCTGCAGGGAATGTGGGAGTACTGATCAATCATACGCAGCCGATCAATAGGGGAGAGACGGTATGGACTCTCCGCGCTACTGACGTAGCTCCCATAGGTCATCTGCTCATGACAGGGCATGTGGACTACACTCGTCGTATAGCTATCACCGGGAGTCATGCTGTGGAGCATGGCTATATGGATGTACTGCCAGGCTGCCGCCTAGAGAGTTTGGGCAGACTTGCTAAGGATGGATGTAAGACACGTCTCATAGCGGGAGATGTGTTGACTGGAATACAGTTGACGGAGGAGCGCCCATTCTTACCGATGAGTTGTGATCAGATCACGATTATCCCAGAGGGTTCGGATTGCGATGAGCTACTGGGCTGGGCGATGCCTCGTCTAGGAGAGTACAGTCACAGTCGCACTTATATGAGTTGGCTCATGCCTAAGAAGCAGTATACTCTAGATGCGCGCATCAAGGGCGGACAAAGAGCGATGATTATGAGTCATGAGTTGCAGAGCGTCTTCCCCTTAGATATCCATGCAGAGTATTTGCTAAAAGCAATCATCGCGTTTGATATTGACAAAATGGAGGCTCTAGGGATCTATGAAGTGGCTCCCGAGGACTTCGCTCTCTGTGAGTTTGTTGATACATCTAAGATGGAGTTGCAGCGCATCGTGCGTCAAGGTCTGGACTTACTATACAAGGAGATGAATTAACGCCTGGGCTCTGTCTGGAGGACTGACAAGAGTTATCCACTCAGGGTTATAGACTACGGACTATTATATCACATATGTCACTAAAAGATAGATTCAATAAATGTCGCCCAAGCTTTGAGCCTGGGGGCAAGCTGCATGCGTTTCAGTCGCTTTTTGACGGGTTTGAGACTTTTTTCTATGTCCCACACACAACGGCGGCACCACGTGGAGGCGTGCATGTACACGATGCGATAGATAGCAAGCGGGTCATGAGTACTGTGGTGCTAGCAGTAATACCTGCTCTCCTATTTGGTATGTACAACGTGGGGTTACAGCACTTCATCGCAATAGGTCAGACCGCGGGCTTCTGGTCAATGTTTTGGTTTGGATTCCTAACCGTATTGCCTAAGATTATTGTCTCCTACCTTGTCGGATTAGGTATTGAGTTTACGGTGGCTCAGTGGAAGCACGAAGAGATTCAAGAGGGTTATCTAGTCACGGGTATCCTCGTACCGATGATAGTACCTGTAGAAACCCCGCTGTGGATGATTGCAGTAGCAGTTGCAATGGCGGTAATCTTTGCCAAGGAGGTCTTCGGTGGGACGGGGTATAACGTACTTAACGTGGCGTTAGTCACACGTGCTATTCTCTTTTTCGCCTATCCCGCAGCGATGACTGGGGATAAAGTTTTCGTCCGTACGGAGCCTATCCTCGGTTTTGGCGGTGGTGGTGATATGGCTACGGCAGCTGTCGATGGATTCTCTGGGGCAACGCCTTTAGGGCAAGTAGCTACGGCGGGGCATACTCTCCCGACAATCGTAGATACTCTCGGTCATCCCTCCTCATTGTGGGATGCTTTTTGGGGCTTTATACCAGGAAGTATCGGAGAGGTCTCGACATTTGCGATCCTATTAGGAGCGATCCTCCTCCTATGGACCGGTGTAGCTAGTTACAAGATTATCGTCGGTGGAGTCGTTGGAGCTACACTGATGACGCTGATCTTTAATGCAATCGGGACGACAGCTTCGATGCAATTAGATGTGGTACACCATCTACTCTACGGAGGCTTTGCCTTCGGATTGGTCTTTATGGCTACCGATCCGGTGACATCGGCACGGACTGAGACTGGGAAGTGGATCTATGGACTCCTCGTCGGCGTGATGTGCATTTTCATACGAGTCCTTAATCCTGGTTACCCGGAGGGTATGATGCTCGCCATTTTGCTAATGAATATCTTTGCCCCTCTTATCGACTATGTAGTCGTTAATAGCAATATCTCCAGGCGCAAGAAGCGCTGGGCGATGGCTTCTAAACAATGATCTTCCTTCTGACTATGAATAGAGATAGTAATACATACACGATCATCTACGCAGCCATTATGGTGGTCGTAGTTGCAGTTGCACTGACTCTTACCGCAGGGGCTCTACGTAAACCCCAGCAAGAGAATGAGCGCATAGACAAGATGCAACAGATCCTACGAGCTGTACAGCTGGAGCCTAGTAAAGATCAAGTCATATCTACTTATGCAGAGGTCATCAAGCAAGAGATTTTAGTCAACGGGCAAGGGAATGTAATTGCAACATTTGAGGGAGATCAGATTGCAAAAAACGAGGCATTTCAGATGAATACTGCCAATCAGTTTAAGTCTCGTCTCCAAGACCCTTCACTTGGCCTCCCGGTCTACATAGCGGAAGTCAAGGGGCAGAAGGTATATATCTTCCCAATGGATGGCACAGGTTTATGGGGGGCTATATGGGGCTACCTAGCAGTTCAAGCTGATGGCTCGACAGTTTACGGCACAGATTTCTCACATGCTGGTGAGACCCCTGGGCTTGGGGCTGAGATTGCTACGAAACATTTCTCTCAAGAGTTCGTTGGCAAGCATCTATACCGCGGTTTACAGTTTAAGTCTATTGCCGTTGTCAAGCGGGGCAAGACGGTAGACGATCAAGACTATGTCGACGGCATCTCGGGTGGTACGCTAACAAGTAATGGGGTCAACAGTATGCTCTGGAGCTCTATACGTGAGTACCTTCCTTATATAGAGCAGATACGGAGTCATCAAACAGTAGCGGAATAATCAAGAGTATTCGATCTAACCTATGAGTAAGATAAGCAATAAAGAGGTGCTCCTAGGACCTCTGAATAAGAATAACCCAGTCACCGTGCAGGTACTCGGTATCTGCTCTGCATTAGCAGTCACAGCACAACTCAAGCCTGCACTGGTGATGGCCCTGTCAGTGACAGTCGTCGTTGCCTGTGCCAATGTAATCATATCACTACTGCGTAATACCATACCCAATCGTATTCGAATCATCGTACAGCTAGTGGTTGTTGCAGCGCTTGTTACAATCGTTAATGAGCTCCTCAAGGCGTATGTCTATGATGTCTCTAAGGAGTTGTCGGTGTATATCGGGCTGATTATTACAAATTGTATTTTGATGGGGCGTTTAGAGGCTTTTGCTTTGGCGCATGGGCCTAAAGCTTCCTTTCTTGATGGTATTGGCAATGGGCTGGGCTACGGCCTCGTACTGGTGATCATTGGGTTTGTTCGAGAGCTTTTCGGTAAGGGGTCGCTCTTTGGCTACCAAGTCGTCCCTCAATCTTTTTATGACATGGGATATGTAAACCATGGCTTGATGATCATGCCACCTATGGCACTGATTGTTCTTGCATGTATCGTATGGGTACAGCGCAGTAAACTTAAGGATCTACAGGGTAAGTAGTCGTCGCCAACTCCATATATGTAAACTTATAGATAAAGTCTAAGCAATGGATTATCTAAGTCTGTTTTTCAAATCGATCTTTGTCGATAATATGATCTTTGCCTACTACCTAGGGATGTGCTCATACCTAGCTGTATCCAAAGATGTCAAGACGTCATTGGGATTGGGACTGGCGGTGACTTTTATTCTCACTTGTACGCTACCGATCAATTATCTTCTGGAGACCTATGTCTTTAAAGCTGGAGCTTTGTCATGGCTTGGAGAGGAGTTTGCGTCGGTTGATTTGAGTTTCCTCTCGCTCATTGTCTTCATTGCAGTCATCGCTTCGTTTACACAGCTTGTAGAGATGATCGTCGAGCGGTACAGTCCCTCACTATATAATTCGCTGGGGATCTTCCTCCCACTTATTGCTGTGAACTGTGCCATCCTCGGAGGTTCCCTCTTCATGCAGCAGCGTGAGTTTATAAATGCAGGCATGGCTACTGTATACGGTCTGGGATCTGGTATAGGATGGATGCTAGCTATCGTTGGTCTCGCGGCCGTTAGAGAGCGTTTAGCTTACAGCGATATCCCGAAGCCCTTGCGAGGTTTCGGTATTACGCTGATAGTTACAGGGCTGATGGGGATAGCATTTTTGAGTTTCTCTGGTGTCAAACTCTAATTTAGTACAGCTATGGATCAAATGACCTTAATACTAGTCTCGAGTGTAGCTGTCTTCCTGCTGGTCGTATTGCTACTTGTCATCGTATTGCTTATAGCAAAGAGCAAGCTTATCCCATCGGGAAATGTGCATATCAATGTCAATGACGTCAAAGATTTAGAGGTACCCATGGGAGGCACACTCCTGAGCACACTACAGAGCCAAGGCATCTTCCTCTCTAGTGCTTGTGGAGGTGGGGGGAGCTGTGGGCAGTGTCGCTGTCGTGTTGTCGAGGGTGGCGGGGAAATCCTAGCCACGGAGAAGGGTTTTTTCTCTCGCAAAGAGCAGATGGCACACTGGCGTCTCGGCTGTCAGACGAAAGTCAAGGAGGATCTAAAAGTTATCGTCCCCGAGAGTGTCTTTGGCGTCAAGGAGTGGGAGTGCGAAGTGGTCTCTAACAAGAATGTCGCCACCTTTATTAAGGAATTCATCGTCAAGCTGCCGGAGGGAGAGCACATGGACTTTAAGAGTGGGAGTTATGCACAGATCAAGATCCCTAAGTATGAGGTGAAGTATAGCGACTATGTCGTTGAGGAGCAGTTTCGCTCTGATTGGGACAAATTCAATATGTGGAGCCTTGTCGCTAGGAATAGTGAGGAGACCGTCCGGGCCTACTCTATGGCAAACTATCCAGCTGAGGGAAATATCATCACGCTCAACGTGCGTATTGCTACGCCGCCCATGGATCGTGTGACTCATACCTGGCAAAATGTCCCACCCGGCATCGCCTCGTCTTACATTTATAGTCTAAAGCCTGGAGACAAAGTTACGATGAGTGGCCCTTACGGAGACTTCCACATCCATGAAGACTCTAAAGCAGAGATGCTCTATATTGGTGGTGGAGCGGGAATGGCTCCACTACGGTCTCAGCTTTTGCACCTATTTCTGACCGAGCATACGACGCGTAAGGTATCCTTTTGGTATGGAGCACGATCTCGCAGTGAGATATTCTATGAGGAGGACTTCCGTGCCATTGAGCGCGAGTATCCTAACTTTTCCTTCCATATTGCATTATCAGCACCGCTCCCGGAGGATCATTGGACAGGCTTAACCGGCTTTATTCATCAGGTTATCTACGACAATTACCTCAAGGATCACGAAGCTCCCGAAGATATTGAGTATTACATGTGTGGCCCTGGACCTATGTCTGCCGCGGTCACTACAATGCTAGATGACCTAGGGGTACCTCCAGAGCAGATCAATTTTGACAACTTCGGTTAGTCCGCCACCTCTATATAGAAATACATCCCACTGGGGGATCGTTGAGATACAGTGGCAATAGCCCCGACAATTAGGCGACAGAGTCCTCTCTATCTATAGAGCTGGACTCTGCTTTTTTATAACCTGAAAGAGGGGACGTCATTAGTTGCAGAGAGGCCCTACGAAATCTGTAGGGATTCCGTAGGGCATAAATCTGCTTTCAGACAGGGGAAAAGCTCCGGCTCTAATCTCCCTAAAAAGCCTTTCTCCAGAGTTAATCCTCGATAATTGAGAGATGCCACATGAGTAATTCCGGAATAATCAAATGATAGTCTGGGAATAGTCAAATGAGGGTTACGGGATCGTCAAATGAGCTCTCCGGAGCAAATAGGGATCTTCCCCGGAGAGATCCTTAGGGCAGTCTCTTATGGGGCAAAGAGATCCTCAGATATAGAGGATCGGCATATCTCGTCAAGCTTATGGAGGTTTAGGCTGATCTGCAATGGTTTATAGAGCCCCCCCCTCCTGCATGCTCTAAGGAGATCCTTACAATTAGGTATCGTGGAGCTAAATATACTACATTTTACCGATTGACAGCAAGCATTGTATGAGCTACCTTTGCCTCTAGTAGGGGTTTTGAGTGGCTTTAGCTCGTTTACCCTCAAGAGGATTACCTAGTCTTAGTGGGCTATTTGCGGGAATCCTCCTGGACAAAAGCACTAAGAGCACCTCCGACTCCTTGACCCTTATTATGAGGAAATACAAATCACTAAACTATAAATAGGTATGAATAAACAATTAAGAGTTGCTGTCCTATGGGTTTTTGTAGCTTTAGGATATGTCTATCACACGATGTGTGAGTTGTTACCCCTCTTTGCCGGGGTAAGTGTTGTCACTGACGAAATGAGTGTAGGGCAGGTGCCTGGTATGCAAGCGTTTATGTCCGTACTGGGTTATCTTGTTCCGCTCGTTGGGCTCCTCTGTAGTTGCTATGGCAAGCGTCAATGGAGTAATATCGTCAACCTCGTCCTTGCTTGTATATCCTTTATCCTGAGTCTCGTGCATATGGGTACAGATCTCTTTGCTAACTTCTCGTGGGGGCAGGCAGCCGTCCTACCGTTTATCAGTCTGATCACGGCTTTACTGGTAGTAGATCTTTGGAAAGGACTCCGTACTAAAACGAAGCAATAGCCCACTACAGATCTGAGTAAGGCTACAGCAGATAAAGCTTTTTGGTCTAGGGCGAGAGAGGAAAGGACAGTAGTTCGACTCCCTCGCTCTAGTTTTTTCAGTGATAGCTCTAGAGGTGCATCAAAATATGCCGAAAAGGCTTAGCACGTTAGCCGCTCCTAGCGAGTTATTTACCCTACACAACTCGCTAAGCTTTCGCACTACAGAACTTCTGTATGAAGTAGAGCCGCAAATGTGTTGAGGGACTTGATGTAATGTTCCTCCAGGAAAAGAGCTTGAAAGCTCTTTGATAAAGTGAAGGGAGAAGTATAGATTACGTATTTATAATAAAGGAGTCACTATCTCTCCATACAAGGAATTTTTGTCGGGAGCTCTCTAACGCTTCCCTCTCCAACACAATACGTCTACACCCGTCTTCATATGGCATGAACTCAACAAGTGGACGACCGAGATGGTCAAAAGCAACACTTTCTCCTGAATAGTCTGTATTGTGTGGGTCTGTCCCAATACGGTTGACTCCGATCGTATAGGAAATATTTTCTATGGCGCGAGCTTGTAAGAGGGTGCGCCACGCAACAATCCTAGGAGTAGGCCAATTGGCTACGACAAGCAGGAGGTCATAATCCAAGCTCCCGCATGGTAGAATTTGGTTGCGACACCAGACAGGGAAGCGAAGATCATAACATGTGATTAATCGGATGCGCCAGCCTCGATAGAGGATAGACTGCCGACGGTCTCCTGGCGTAAGGACCCGATCCTCTCCAGCCATGGAGAATAGATGTCGCTTATTCTGAGTATAGACCTCGCCATCGGGGAGCATGATGTAAGCTCTATTGTAAAATTTGGTTGGTTGCCCAGACTGCCATCCTCCCTCACCACCATCCGATACAAAGGCCGAGGATGCAATAGCAATCTGACACTCCTGAGCCAATAGTTGCACATGCTCTAGCTCATGCCCGAGCCAAGGGCATGCAGATTGGGCCATCTTCAGGTTAAACCCGGTCAACATGACCTCGGGAAATACAATTAAGTCGGCTCCAATACCAGCCGCAAAGCGTGTCTCCACCTCCATCCGCTGAAGGTTTTCCTTTGGCTCATTCCAAATAATAGGACACTGAGCTAGGATGACTCGCAGCTCTTTGCGCTCCATATCTAATAGCGATTACTCGCTAAAAAGGTGAGGTTTCTTAGCCTGCTGCGCATTATACCGACTCCTTATATAGCGCATGTCCTCATTGATGTGACCGGAGGGGACAAATCGCTCGAAGATGCCGACAACTTTTTTCTTATAGTCTATTACAGCAAGCTGTATGGGGACCTTTGCCATCTCTGCTATATGGTAAAATCCCGTCTTCCATCGATCTCGAGCCTTGCGAGATCCTTCAGGAGTAATGGCAACGGCAAACTTGTAATCTTTGTGGAAACGTGAGACGACTTGCGCCACTGTATTCCCCTTGCGACTACGATCTATCGGTATGCCCCCCATCAGCTTAAAGAACCAGCCAAGAGGAGGGATAAAGAGTTCTCGCTTCATCAGGAAATGCGCTCTCTGTCCCACGGCCCAATAGTAAAGCTTACCCCAAATGAAATCTAGATTGCTCGTATGCGGAGCGACACAGATAACACTTTGCCGTGGGTAGCTCTCTGGTTCCAAAAGTTTCCATCCACACCAATGCAATATAAGACGTGCTAACTTCATTTAGCAGTATCCGGCTCTGGTTTCAATAGCTCCTTGCAGAGCTTTTTTACATCTGCTTCTATGGTTTGGGCGAACTGGGAGTACTGTGCCTTTAGCTCATTGTAGTACTTACGAACCAAATTGGCTTCACCACGACCGTCGGTGTGGGAGATCTTGGCGATTGTCTCGACCTCGTAGTCAAGCGTCTTTTCGATCAGCGCTGCAATCCCCTCCTGGCGTTCGTTAGGGGCCACTGAATAGAGAATTGAGAGATCATAGAGCATCTCTTCAATGTCAGCGTGGATTGCTTTTTTTAGATTCTTACGACTAGCCATAGTTGTATTATTCGTTAGTAGGTTATTAGTTTACAAAGAAGATAATTAGCATTTGGGCCGTTAAGACACGTAGGAACATCGTTAAAGGGTATACGGTAGCATATCCCACAGCGGGAGCGTCTCCCGCTGTAAGTCCATTGGCGTAAGCTAGGGCGGGAGGGTCAGTCATACTTCCAGCCATCAAGCCGGAGAGCGTAAGATAGTTGACTTTAAAGACCTTTTTGCCCAGTAGTCCTACCAGGATCATCGGGATAATAGTGATGATAAAGCCATAGCCGATCCAGTGATACCCTCCATTCATGACCGTCTCGACAAAGCCCCCACCAGCCCCAATGCCGACGCAGGTTAGGAAAAGAGCGATCCCGATCTCTCGGATCATCAAATTCGCACTCTGTGTTGTGTATGTTACAATGCCTAGCTTAGGGCCGAAATTACTTAGTAAGATCGCTACAATCAGGGGACCTCCGGCTAATCCTAGTTTAACGGGTTGTGGTATGCCAGGAAACATAAAGGGAATTGAACCCAATAAAACGCCAAGAGCAATGCCTACAAATAGACCGATAAGGTTAGGCTCATTCAAATGCTTTTGAGAGTCTCCAACGAGTTCTCGAACCTTAGAGACAGACGTGTCAGATCCGACGACACGTATTTGGTCTCCCAGTTGTAGGCGCATGCCAGGTCGTGCGACAAGATCTACACCAGCACGAGTCACACGAGTTACATTAACTCCATAGATTTGGCGTAATTGTAGCTCTCCGAGTCTCTTTCCGTTGAGGCCCTTCTTAGTAATTGTATACTTATTACTGATCAGCTTAGACTCGGTAGGGATCCATTTCTTGCGATCCATCTCAATGCGCTGACCGAAGATTGCCTCCGTATGGTCCAATTCATGGGGTTGCCCAATGAGAAATACACGGTCATTCTCGCGAAGTATTGTCGTACCTGTCGCCACTGTAATCTCTTGGGTTTCGTGATTATAATGGCGAGAGATTACTATATCTCCATGTGGAAAGTAGCTTGACAAGAGGTCCATGATAGACTTACCAAAGATTGCCGGATTGACTACGACGAAGGACGCTGACTGCACTCCATTCCCATTTGTCTCATCCTGTGCGGTGAACTCTTGCTCCTCCTGATGAATTTTCACACGAAGGACAACTCTAACGATCATCATTGAGAGGATAATCCCTATGACACCGAGAGGATATGCGACGGCATAGCCCATTGCGATTGACGGGTCTGACTGCCCTACGATATCCGTATAGGTTTGCTCCGCAGCTCCTAGTCCAGGAGTGTTTGTCACAGCACCTGAGAGGATGCCAACCATTGTAGACATAGGTAGTCCTGCTAGATATTTAATTATAATCGTAATGCCTACTCCGAGGAGTACGACTAGGATAGCTAGTAGATTGAGCTTGAGACCGCCCTTGCGTAGTGAGGGGAAGAATCCAGGGCCCACTTGAAGACCTACTGCATAGATAAAGAGTATCAAGCCAAACTCCTTGATGAAGTGTAATACATTTGGGTCTACTTGCATCCCTAAGGCTCCGAATAAAATGCCCACGAAGAGTACCAGAGTAACACCTAGAGAGACCTTACCAATCTTGATGCGTCCTAGAGACATTCCAACGGCAATGACGAGAGCAATCAGGAAGACTGAGTGAGCGATCCCTGATCCGACAAATAAATTTTCAAACCAATTCATTTCGCAAAAAGCTTGTTATGTATTTCGCAATAGATGACATAGAGTCCTATCTATCCGAGGTGATGTTACCTAGTAGATTGTGATACGTATCTGGACTATGGAGCAGCTCTATCGCTTGTTGCACCACCTTGTCTCGGTGTATGTAGTACTCCTGTCGACCCTCATCATAGTAGTAGCGTGAGAGGATCTCCATATTAAGGTAGTCACGAATGAAGCTCTCATACGTATCCAACAATTGAGGAGTATCAGCATGTAGACGCTTTTGAAAAATGGCAAATTCATCGGCTAACCCATCATATCTTTGCTCGCCTTTCAGTGCTTCTCCTACCTTCTTAATGAGTTCATCCGCAATAGATTTAAAAGTAAATCCGCTCTCTATTACCTTTTGGCGATAGCGTGCAAATGACTCATCTCCGAGGTTAAAGCTCCTTAATGCCGTCCGGGCAGGTGCTTGATGCATCCTCACATAATCCGAGACAAAGTCATAAGTCAGGGCATCGAAGAGCAATGTCCCGAGGAGAGCGGGGATAGAGTCCGAAGGAGATACCACATCGGGCACTATACCTCCGGCTGCATATACTGTCCGTCCACGAGTTGTTTTATAGGGTATTTCCAGGCTATCGGTTGTGTTGACCTCCTTTGCCCCGCCACGATGATTGTACGTTAGTTTTTGTATGCAGCGTCCGCTGGGGATATAGTAACGAGCCGTAGTGAGTTTGAGCAGCCCCTCATCGGGGAGCTCTAGAGTCCCTTGTACTAATCCTTTGCCAAAACTCTTGCGTCCCAGGATAACCGCACGGTCATAATCTTGTAAAGCTCCAGCGACAATCTCTGAAGCGGATGCTGATGACTCATTGATCAGGATCACAAGAGGTAGCTGCGTGTCAAGAGGATCTTTTGTCGTCTTATAGCTGCTGTTTTGTTGCGGCTGTCGCCCCTTGAGAGAGACTACCTCACGCCCCTTGGGGATAAAAAGATTGACCAACTGTATCGCCTGCTCTAGCAGCCCACCTCCATTGTCTCTCAGATCTATGATAAGTCCGCGGAGCTTACCTCCAGCCTCTTTCTCTAATTGGTCGTAAGCTTTGAGGAAGTCTTGATAAGTCGATGTGGAGAAAGTGCTTACAGAGATAAATCCCACTTGCCCGGGGAAAAGCTCCTTGTAAGCGATAGGGCTGAGATCTATACGCTCTCGATCAAAGGTTACCTCAAGCGAATCTAATTCGTAGCCAGGGCGACGTACGACTAAGGTCAAGGGAGTCCCGGGCTCCCCGCGAAGAGCATTGCGTACATCTACAACCTTTGTATGGGAAAAGTCATGCCCGTTGATGCGCCAGATAATGTCTGCCGGGCATAGCCCAGCTTTGTCCGCAGCCTTGCCCTGCATGAGCGCCCCGATGATTACGACTGAGTCTTGATGTTGGCGTAATATGGCTCCGATGCCACCGTATAGCCCCGTGGTGCTCTCCTCAAAGGCCTTTGTCTCCTCCCGATTAAGGTAGACCGTATAGGGGTCCAATCGCTGCAGCATGCCGTTTAGAGCATCATCGTAGAGGGTAGTTAGATCAACTGTATCAACAAAAAAATTGTCGACATTACTCAGTACACTCCCCATCACTGCCATAGTTGTGGTGAAGTCATCTGTAGAGGGGTGAGATGTACGGACACTTTGTGCAAATAGGCTCGACGGGATTAGTGAGACGAGCCCAAGGAGTAAACCGAAGAGGGGAAGGAGTCGCTGTTTCATGCGTTTATTACGACATTGTCACAAAGGTACGGAATAAGTAGATACTCTCGCCCCTAGTAGATAGCAAGGAGTAGGGCTCTTAAGATCTACCCGAAGAGTGGAGACAGGATGTTCATTAGGTTTTCCATGAAGAACTTTACAGAGATCGCCAACAGCACCACTCCAAAGAACTTGCGCAGGATATAGATACCCCCTTGTCCTAGCCAGCGCTCCAAGAGCGATACTGTGCGGAGCATCAGATAGATACATACGACATTGAGCAGTATGGCTGCAAAGAGAACTGAGGTGGCAGTCCCTGAGGACTTCATCGTGAGGATTGCAGTAAATGAGGCTGCCCCCGCAAAGAGAGGGAAAACAAGAGGTACAATATCGGCATTACCCTCAGGATTGTCATCTCGGAAGACCTGTATACCAAAGATCATCTCTACGGCAAGGACGAAGAGAACTATAGAGCCTGCCACAGCGAACGAGGAGACATCCACCCCAAAGAACCCTAGTAACGGCTCTCCGATGAGAAGGAATGCAATGAACATCAGCCCGGAGATAATAGATACTTTGGTAGGGTGGAAGACCTTCCCCGACTCCTTGAGACTTAGTGCGATGGGTATGGCTCCAATGATATCGATGGAGACAAAGAGGATCATAAAGGTCGCAAAGAAGTTCGGAAGGGTGAAATGAGAGAAGTCTGCGCAGATACTATTCCAAAAGCTTTCCATAATTTGTTTATCGACTGATGGTATGACAATAAAATTCCGGCTGCAAAGGTACAAAACAGGACTCAACCATCAAAGGGCTAGATCCACTTTCTGTCTCCGAAGCAGGTCGCCGCAGTGTAAAGGAGGATTGTAAATGAGGGTACGGGATAGAGTAATCTGTCGATACTGACCTCATGTATACGCGATTGATAGGCTCGGTATGCCACTCCTAGAGATGTAGAGAAAGGCAGAGCTAATTACCGAATAAAATGCAAATAGCTCCGGAGCAATGATTTATTTACTCCTGGATACCCGATCGGCTATTCCGGGGATGTCAATCTGTTATTCGGGGATCCTCGAGATACACCCCCGGATAGGTCGTTTGTCTATCCCGTAATCTTCCTTCTATTGATTTTACTTAATGTTTTACTTTGTAAAGAGTCTCTGAGTTTTTGCTCGTACATCCCTACTACAGTTGCATTGGAGATCTGCCGAAGGATCTCGTCCATAAGGGTGGGATCCGTAGGGGCTGCTTGTATGGTCATCTCTGCGAGGAGCCAGGCGATCGCCATTTGTACGTAATACTCCTTGTCGTCTTGTAGTGCAGTGATATGCTGGAGAGCATCCTCTGGCGTTGCTAAGCCGTGTCGGATAATGTCTAGCCACGCGACGACAGTGAGACGACGTGCGTAGGGATTGCTGTCATTAGCGTGCTGGGTAATGGAGTGGAGTACGGTCTCGCGCTCGTCATCATTTCGCTTAGCCCAGAGTGCCAGGACCTCCCTGTAGTAATCAGGCGTAGCCCATCCGTCACAGAGGGGGTAAAGAAAGGGGATGCCTTGGCTGGCTGTTGCAATATGCCCGAGGAGGCCTCCGAAGATGATTTTGTACTCATACCATTGTGTGGCACGCTCGTGGAGAAGTGCCACGGCCTCATCGAGGGATAGGAGCTTAGCTAGCTGGTGGCTAGCCTGACGAAGGTGTCGCATACGAATGCCGAGGACACTCTCAGGGTGGGAGGAAACTTTGATACGTATTGCATTAAAGTGGGCGTAAGAGGGCTCTCGTTTTAGCTCCAACTGAGTGAGTAAGGCCAAGGCTTGCTTGATATGCTGTGGGTGTGGCATGGGGATGTGTGGTGGATTGATCCGAAAGAAAAAGAGAAAAGGAGGGAGAGAGCATTTACCCAAGCACCTCCCCCTCCAAATAATATTTACCAGCTGTCTCTACATGAGATCGTCGCCGATATCGTGGCGGTAATTCTTTCCCTCGAAGAGTGTTTGCGCAGCTGTTCGGTAGCACGCTTCTTGAGCCTCTCTGATGCTCTTCCCTTGAGCTGTGATGGCTAGTACACGCCCCCCGTGGGTGACGATGCTGCCTGCCTCGTTCGTCGTAGTGCCTGCATGGTAGATATGTATGCCGTTTGTGGGATCTGGGATCTGTATTGGGAATCCGGTTTCATAGTGCCCGGGGTATCCCTTGGAGACAAGGACTAGTGTCATCGCAACATCAGTAGATACTTGCAATTTGTATCCCCTTATATGCTCCGAAGCCATAGCAATGAGGAGCTCTAAGAAGTCACTCTCGATGCGTGGCAATACAACCTCTGTCTCGGGATCCCCTAGGCGACAATTGTACTCGATGACGTAGGGATCGCCCTGTACATTCATCAGTCCGATAAAAAGAAATCCGACATACTGTATGCCCTCCTGTTGTAGTCCCTCTAGTGTGGGGCGTATGATACGCTCTTCGACACGTTGCATGAAAGCTTCATCGGCAAAGGGGACGGGACTAACGGCCCCCATACCGCCAGTGTTAGGACCTGTATCTTGGTCTCCTACACGCTTGTAGTCTTTGGCTACAGGCAGTATACAGTAGTCAGTACCATCAGTAGCGACAAAGATGGAGCACTCAATGCCCTCTAGGAACTCCTCAATGACGATGCGCTGCCCTCGACTACCATATATGCCGTCGAAGAGTTGGTGCAGCCCCTCTTCGGCTTCCTTGCGATCTAAACAGATAAGTACGCCCTTACCTGCAGCGAGTCCATCGGCCTTGAGGACAAAGGGTGCGGACAATTCATCTAGAAAAGCCTCTGCCTCCTCGAGATCCTGGGGTCCGAATGTTTCGTAGCTGGCTGTCGGGATCCCATGGCGGCGCATAAACTCCTTACTGTACTCTTTGCTACCCTCTAGGTGAGCGCCAGCTTTGTTTGGACCAACGATGAGGAGATTAGGGTGTCGAGAATCCTCTTGGAGGTAGTCTACGAGACCATCTACTAGGGGAGCTTCAGGTCCACAAACGAGGAGTGTGATATTATGCTCTGAGATAAATCGGCTGATCTCTTCGTGATTGGTCGGCTTGAGATCTGGGACGTTGGTCCCATAAGCCTGAGTCCCTGCATTGCCTGGAGCTATGTAGAGTTGCTTCAGCCGGTCACTCTCGGCAATAGCTGCCGCCATGGCGCACTCCCGCCCCCCACTGCCCAGTAGGAGGACTGTCTGTGGAGCTGAGGCTAGTTCTATCTTGAGGAGCTTCATAAACTCAATATCTGTAGATTTTTTTTCGTCTTGCTTTGTGTTGGGATAGATAAGGCTCATAGGTGTTCCTGGAAGTAACGGGTTATGACATAGTTGAGGTGCACACGATCTGGACCGATAACGTTGTGCTTATGCCCTGGATAGTAGTATAGATCGGGGTAAGTCTTTGCTTTTACACACGCTTTGACAAAAGCTTGCGCATGTTGCCACACGACGACATTGTCGGATGTGCCATGGATGAGTAGCAGACGCCCTCGGAGATTTTCGGCACGCTTGATGAGGTTGTTTCGTTGATAGCCCTCTGCATTCTCTTGAGGGGAGTCATTGTAACGCTCGCCGTACATAATTTCGTAGCGAGACCAGTCCATGACGGGACCGCCAGCGACGCCTACCTTAAAGGTCTCAGGGTGTGAGAGCATCAGGTTGGTCGTCATAAATCCTCCGAAGCTCCAACCATACACCCCGATGCGTGCGGAGTCTACATAGGGTAGACTTTTAAGGAATGCTACTCCTTGCATCTGATCTTCTACCTCTGTCGTCCCGACTTGCCTGTGTATTATTTGCTCAAAACGAGCTCCTCTGTTGTCGCTACCCCGGCTGTCCACAGTAAGGAGTATGTAACCCTGCTGCGCCATGTAGAGATCCCATCCCGAAGCTCCCCATAGAGGCGTGTTGGTGATTAGCTGCGCGTGAGGGCCTCCATAGACGTAAACAATGGCAGGATACTGTTTACTAGAGTCCAGATGTGAGGGGGTTATAAGACGATAATAGAGCGTTGTCTTACCATCTGCAGCAGGCAGAGTACCAAGAGTGACGGTCGGCATGTCGAGCTTCTCCCAAGGGTCTTCCGCTTGATGCAGGGTACGCAGTCGCTCTCCCCGATTGCTACTGTGCAGGGTTACGGAGCGAGCGACTGTCTCACTCTGTAGATGATCAAGGTAATACAGTTTGTCCGAGCTAAAGATTGCGTCATGGGTCCCCGCGAGCTGGCTAAGCCGCGTGTCTCGTCCCCGCTTGAGATCACTAACAAATATGTGACGCTCCAGAGGGGATGGGTAGGCAGCCTGATAATATATCCGTTTCCCGTTAGGGTCAAAGCCATAGATCTTGGTCACTTCTCCCTCAAAGTTTGTGAGCTTGCGGAGTAACTTGCCTGAACTAGCATAGAGATATAGCTGACGATAGCCGTCGCGACGAGACTCCCAGACGAAATACTTCCCATCGCTTTTGGGGACGAACATCATAGGGTGCAGGGGCTCTACGTAGTGTATGTCGGTCTCCTCAAATAAGGTTTCTGTACGTATCCCCGTCTTAGTGTCGTAAGCATTGAGACAGAGGTGGTCTTGTCCTCTGTTGAGCTCGGCAATATAGATCTTGTCGCTATGGGGATGCCATGCGATATTTGTCAAATAATGCTCAGGGTCTCCTCCTGTCTCAAGGTATTTGGTCTCACGACTCTCTAGGTTGAAGACACCAAGTGTTACATGGTGAGAAGGAGAGCCAGCCATGGGATATCGTATAGGCTCGACAATAGCCTTGTGTGGATCCATATTTACAATAGGGTAAGGATCTACCATTGACTGGTCCATACGGTAAAATGCTAGTTGATGGCTGTCCGGACTCCAGAATAGACCTCCATGGATCCCAAACTCATTTTGATGGACAGACTCTCCATATACGATAGCCGCTTCGGGAGCATCGGTTGCAACTACTATAGGATCTCTTGGAGTAGAGCCAGCTGTCTGCAGGGAGTATATGAGGAGTGACCCATCTTGGTCCTTAACCGCTAGCTGTCTCTCGTCAGGGCTGAGTAGAGATGCCCGTTGCTCTAATTCTCCAGTAGCGAAGTAGCCCACGAGATGTTTCTGCATTACATCTATAAGGTACAGCCCAGAGGGGAGCTTAACCTGCAGATATTGGCAATTTGGGGTGAAGTCGTAGCCTACTAATGGGTGGAGCCCCTTGGTGTCATTATAGGGCTCCAGTAGTTTGGACAGCTCGTCCTGTCTGAGGATTGTCCGCTCCTGTCCATTGGAGGGTGTGTATATCTTAATTGTTTTGTAGTCTCCCCCAGCGACAGTATAGGTATACCCATCTTGTAGCCAAGAGGTGCCGTACACGGGCTGAGGATAAAAGTCCGAGAAGGTCTTGCCTCCAGGTGTGACAGTCTCGAGGTCTAGAGCTCGTTTCGTCTGCCCCTGTAATCTAGGGGATAGTGTAAGTAGGGCGACGCCTAGGAGTAGGAGAGCATAGTGTCTATATGTAGCCATCATAAGCTATGAGGAGAGTTTGAGGTTAATTACTTATTCGTCGGCCGATCTTCCCGTTCGATGGATGAAAGTCTCATCACTTCCGAAGGTCTGTATGTGAACTTTGTTGCCTTGACTAGAGGATCCTATAGAGAGATCTCCCTTAGCCCGTTGCTTGTGGGAGCGTTTTTTTTCATGATTCTTGTCATGTCCTGATCTCGTTTTTTTGAAAGCATGCCCCTTCCCTTTGCAAGTTGCGACTTCATGCATAGCGGTAAGCTCTTTGTACTCTTTATGCTTCCCTTGGAAAAGGGTATAGCCTCGTAGCTCGCATGCTAGCGAACCGTTGTACAGCTGCTCCTTAATGTCTGGCTTCAGACCAATAGCGTGAAAGTGCTCTGCTTGGTGAGCAATGATCCAAGCTTGTGCACCTGTGAAGTGGAACTTAAGAGTACTGCCAATCATCTTGTAGAGTTGCTCCAGATCATACTCCGAGAGGCGCTCACCATAGGGAGGGTTCATCACTAGGAGGCACTTCGGATCTGTGACGGCGTTAGGATGAGGCATCCGTTGATCAGAGAAGTCGCCCACGGATAGTGCTATGTACTTAGTTAGCCCAGAGCGTGCTACGTTACGTTGCGCTTTACTGATAGCTTGTGATGATAGATCGGAGCCGTAGATGTGATGTGTAAAGGGTCGCTCAGACGAGTCATCGTTGTACACCTCACTGCATAACTCTTTATCGAAGTCAGGCCAGTGCTCAAAAGCATAACTCTCTCGATAGATCCCCGGAGGCGTCCCCGTAGCGATCAGTGCGGCTTCTATTAAGAATGTCCCCGATCCACAGAAAGGGTCCATCAGATCACACTGTCCCTGCCAACCAGCCTTGAGTAGGATCCCAGCGGCGAGCACTTCATTGATCGGGGCTTTGTCTTGCTCTATGCGATATCCTCTCTTGTGTAGGCTTTCTCCCGATGAGTCTAGGCTGAGCGTTACATGCTGCTCAGCAATATGTAAGTGGAAGATAAGTTGAGGATTAGAGAGCTTGACGGATGGGCGCTTAGCTCCTCTTGTCTGATCCATAAAGTAATCAGCAATGGCGTCCTTAGCCCGGTATACTACATAGCGACTATGCTTGAACGTAGAGGAGTATACAACAGCATCTACAGCAAATGTTGAGTCAGGAGTTAGCCATTGGCTCCAGTTGAATTTTAGGAGAGTGGCGTATAGGATGTCTATATCCTCCGCATCGAATTCGTATATAGGTCTTAGTACTTTGAGAGCGGTGCGCAAGCAAAGGTTGGACTTGTACAGCATCTTCAGGTCTCCTTCGTAAGATACCATGCGACGTCCGGCCTGTACGTTGTTAGCCCCGAGGGCTATTAGCTCTTGCTCCAGGATGGGCTCCAGTCCTGGGAGAGTCTTAGCTATTATGGCAAAGGGTTGCGTCATGTGTCGTATGTCGGCTTGTAGGGGTAAAGGTACAAAATAAACGGTTAACGAAAGGGGCTCTGTCTGTCGCTACTCGAGACGAGACTCATTGTTGTCATTCCCTTGTTTCAAAAGGATGAGAAAATATTCCCCGAATCGTCTCTCGGCTACTCCTGAATAGTCGACAGAGGATTCTCGAGTAAACAGTTGACTACTCCCGAGTTATTTGAGATTGACCAGGGAGTCATTTACAAAAGTTCCCGTTAGAGAGGACCCTTTATACATCCTAGGTGTTGCGTATAACTGGAAACTATTGTCAATTTGGGGCGTTAGGGACGTCGTGGCCCGAAGGGATCTGCTAGCGTAGCAGCGAAATGTATCTCAACCCATCGTCGGGTGCTCTCTGTGATGGGATAGGATATGCTACGACAAAGCCCTATCAGCCAAAGAGACTCTCCGCTATTGAGATTCGTGAGCTGGGGTGTCGCGGCTCGGCGAGAGGGGAGAACCTTGGCATCTCGTAGTAATTTCGTCAATTGTTTACGCCCTCGGAGTCCCATCGGAGTGAAGAGTTGGTTGCCATCTGTGGAAGCACTGATTTGTAGCTGGGCATCCTGTGCTAGTAACTGGTCGTAGTCAGCGATGTAGCTGTAGGGCGATAGGCTTTTGAGGTTGGGGATAGGTGTTTTGCCGGTTTCGTGTACTGCTATTGTTATAATACCGATAGGGTGGGTGAGTGAGGGTCCGCGGAGCCAGCTCTTGACGGGGGGGAGGACTAGGGTGCACCTTTTCGCCGCCTCTAGGAGCTCTAAGGTATCGCTCGTGGTGCCGATGAGGTAGCCTCGATAACGCTCGATGATGCCCCTGCGACCCTGATAACAGGCTTTGCTATCAGAGCGCTCTAGCGGCAAAGAGTCCCGGAGGATCTGCTGTAGTACGAGCCTGTCGCAGTCGATACTCTCAAAGCAGTTGTAGAGGAGTGCGAGAGGAGCGACCTGATTTCGGAGCCAATCAATTTTTACTACCAAAGGTGATTCTTCTGGGAGCGTATTCCTTATATAATGATTGTAGATTTGCTCTAGATCGCGTAAGATATAAATGGTCGATGCGGTTGCGGAGTCAAAGGAGGGATTAAGTCGGTTGAAGAGGGGGCGCAAGGAGTGCCGGACAAAGTTCCGCCGGATCGTCGTATCAGTATTGGTGGAATCGGTTACAAACTCTTGACCAGCAGTGCGCAAAAAGTCGTGAATGATACTCGGTGGAGTGTCGATGAGTGGACGAATATACTTGCCATCGTCACGACTAGGGAGCATGCCACGGAGCCCACGTATACCGGCTCCTTGGGAGAGATTGATGAGTAGTTGCTCTATATTATCCTCCAGGTGATGCCCTAATACAATGCTCTGTGCCCCATATCGATCATATAATTGATCGAAGTAGCGGTATCTCAGCTCACGGGCTGCCATTTCAATGCTTTTTCCTTTGTGACTTGCAGCATAGCCATAGGTGTCAAAGGATGCTCGCTCTAGCGGGATCTTTAGTTGCTGGCAAAGACGAGAGACAAAAGCTTCGTCACGATCGCTCTCAGATCCTCGTAAGTGAAAGTTGCAGTGAGCGGCAACGCAGCGATAACCTAACAAAGATAGCCCCCAGAGGAGAGCTGTCGAATCAGCTCCTCCACTAAGGGCTACGATAACTACTCTCTGACCTTGCCTGTCGAGCATTTCGTATTGCTCTATGGTGCGTCGCATCTGATGCACCAGGGGATGGTTGAGCAATGTGCGTCGTTCGGGCACGAGATAAGAGATGAGTCCTATACCAATCTGAGGGCAGCTTAGAGCTCCAAGAGCTCTAAGCTAGCGATATTTCGAAGTCTCTTACTTGCTACTTGACTCTTTAGCTGTCGAGACTTTTGTAGCACTCTTCTTTGTCGTACTCTTTTTGGTTGACTTATCGGATGCTTTTTTGCTCGGTCCATCAGTCACATCCTCCTTTTCGATATCGGGATCGATGAGGACACGACCACAATACTCGCAGACAATGATTTTGTTGTGTAGCTTGACCTCTAGTTGACGTTGTGGGGGAATGTGGTTAAAACACCCTCCGCACGCTTCACGCTCTACGGGGACTACCGCTAGGCCATTCGAAGCTCCCTTGCGAAGACGTAGGAACGCCTTCAAAATACGCTCGTCAATTTGCGCCTCTAGCTCGTTCGCACGATCACGAAGCTCCTCCTCCTCGATACGAGTTTCTGTAATAATCTTGTCTAGCTCTTCGCTTTTTGCCTGGTGATCCTCCTCACGCTCTTTGATGCGCTCTTGGAGTTTGGCTATGTCATCCTTGCGGTTTTGGAGTTCAGCACTGAACTCTCGGATCCGCTTTTGTGCCAACTGGATTTCAAGTTCCTGAAATTCGATCTCTCTAGACAGATGCTCATACTCACGATTGTTGCTGACATCATTGAGGTGCTCCTTCAGTTGTACCAGTTTATCATTAGCTACTGCAATCTTTTGGTTCTCATCCCCGACCGATTGACTCAGTTTTTTAGCCGCAGCATTATACTTATCTAAGCGAGTCTTTAGCCCCTCTATCTCATCTGCTAAGTCTTCAATCGCTTGGGGTAGCTCTCCACGCAGTAGCTTTATTTTGTCGATACTGGTAAGCGTCTCTTGTAGACGTTTGAGGGCAATGAGTTTCTCCTTGATACTGCGCTCGGCAACCTCGTGGGTCGTTGTGTTAGTACTCATAGATGGATTTGCTTAGAAATAGTGTATAGGGTTCGTGTCCGCATCTGATATGTAGATAGCAAAGTTACGATATTTGTCGGATAATACATCGTATAGCATAGTCCGCACGCAGAGCTCACTCTCATAATGACCCAAGGTGACGAGCCAAATATGTCCCTGCACGTCTAGATAATCGTTGTACTTTGCCTCTCCAGTGATGTAAACATCCGCACCTGAGCGTATGGCTTGTCCAATTAGTTCGCGCCCACCTCCACTTCCACCACAGAGAGCAACGCGACTGATGACGTGCGAGGGAGGTGTAGAGTAGGCGATACGCTCGACAGATGGGATTTGAGAGAGCCTCTCTAGTAACTCTTTTGTCGTCAACTTTTCGGGGAGATCTCCTACAAGCCCGAGCCCACTCGTCGGATGTCCCATAGAGATAGGTATGACTTCATAGGCAGGCACCTCATAAGGGTGGAATGCAAATAGAGTATGGATAGCTTGCGGTAAGAGGTGTTGTGGCACGAGGATCGAGACCATTTCCTCGGAGACTTCCTCCAGGATACCATGCGTTCCAAGGGTCGGATGTGTCTCGTCTCCTGGGCGGAATCGACCTACACCCAGGCAGCTGAAGCTACACCCCGTGTATCCCCCGAGAGAGCCTATACCAGCTTTTTCAAAAGCCTCGCGTAAGAGCGTTGCATGGCTTTGAGGTATGTAGGTTTGCAGCTTGAAAAATTTCCCCTCTTGTTGCGTCATTGGGCGCAGCCCCTCAGAGCGAAGTCCGATGAGATTTGCGAGGTAGCTGTTCACCCCTTGTGTCGACTCGTTGTCTGCAGAGGTGTGACAAGCATAGATTGCTATGTCATGCTTGAGGGCAAATGCGATACAACGCTCCTGGTAAGTCGTTGTAGAGATCCTCTTGATACTGTGAAAGAGGATCGGATGGTGTGAGATAAGTAGATTGCACCCTCGCTCTACGCACTCAGCAAGTACAGCTTCAGTTGTCTCTACCGAGAGCATCATGCCACGGAGAGGACGGGAGACATCTCCGACCTGTAGACCAGAGTTGTCGAACCCCTCCTGATAGCATAGTGGATAATGCGCTTCGAGCGTATGGATGACGTCTGCAATAGTAATCATAATACTACTTGGCGTAATTATAGAGTCTCCTGTATCTTTAGGTGTAACTCAGCCAGTTGCTCAGGCTCTAGCCGTGCGGGAGCGTCAATCATTACGTCTCGCCCGGAGTTGTTTTTGGGAAAAGCTATGCAGTCTCGTATAGAGTCAAGCTCAGCCATAAGAGAGACCCAGCGGTCTAATCCGAAAGCAATACCTCCATGAGGAGGAGCTCCATACTTAAAGGCATTCATCAAAAATCCAAACTGCTCCTTAGCACGCTCATCGGTAAATCCGAGAGCCTTGAAAATTCTTGCCTGGAGCTCCGCATCGTGAATGCGAATAGAGCCTCCACCAACCTCGACACCATTGATTACCATGTCGTATGCATCGGCACGGACTCCGCCAGGATTGCTTTCCAGGAGAGACTCGTCCTCGGGCTTTGGCGCAGTAAATGGATGGTGCATAGCATAGTATCGCTGCGTCTCCTCGTCCCACTCTAGGAGGGGAAAGTCAACAACCCATAGACATTCATAGCGATCTGTATCCATCATTCCGAGCTCGTCAGCGATGTGTAGGCGCAGCGTGCCCAGCTGCTTCTGAGCAGTACGCTTATCCCCCGATATGAGGAGAGCGATATTTCCCGTCTGCATAGATAGACTCTCGGCAATACGCTGTAGCTCATCGGTGGAGAAAAATTTGTCGAAGCTACTCTTTATCGTTCCATCGCTCTGGTAGCGTATCCACAGGAGCCCTTTGGCTCCTACCTGAGGGCGTTTGACAAAGTCTGTCAGTTGGTCGATTTGCTTGCGAGTGTAGTTCGCCTTGCCGGGTACGACAATAGCTCCTATGTACTTCGTCTCATCGACGACTGTGAATCCATGCCCTTGGAGAGCCTCCGTGACTTCTCGTATCTCCATGCCAAATCGCAGGTCCGGCTTGTCGCTCCCATAGCGATCCATCGCTTCAGACCACGTCATACGACGTAGTGGTATGGGCAAGTCGACCCTCTTGATTTCCCTAAAGAGGTGCTTAGCGAGCCCTTCGAACGTACTAAGGATATCCTCCTGCGTTACGAAGCTCATCTCACAGTCTATCTGGGTGAACTCAGGCTGGCGGTCTGCGCGTAGGTCTTCGTCTCTAAAGCACTTCACGATCTGAAAGTAGCGATCCATACCCGCCACCATCAAGAGTTGCTTAAAGGTCTGGGGAGATTGGGGTAAGGCGTAAAACTGTCCCGGATTCATACGACTAGGCACCACAAAGTCTCGAGCTCCCTCTGGTGTAGAGCCTATCAGCATTGGTGTCTCTATCTCTAGGAACTGCAGCGCATCTAGGTAGCGGCGTGTCTCCATCGTCATGCGGTGGCGGAGCTCGATGTTGCTTAGTACAGGTTTTCGGCGCAAGTCTAAGTAGCGGTATTTCATGCGCAGGTCGTCCCCCCCGTCACTTATGTCTTCAATTGTAAAGGGAGGAGTGTTGGCACGGTTGAGTATTTCGAGACGATCGGCAAGGATCTCAACCTGCCCTGTGGGGATCTTCTCGTTGACACTACTGCGTATTCGTACAGTGCCGGTTACTGCTATGACCCATTCGCGTCCTACATCGCTGAGTAGTTGTTGATGAGACTCGTCAAAAAATATTTGTGTGATACCATATCTATCTCGTAGGTCGAGAAAAGTCATAGCTCCCATACGACGGATCTTAGCGACCCACCCTGCTAGTGTCACCTGCGCCCCCTCGTCAGAGGAGCGCAAGGCTCCACAAGTATGCGTTCTGTACATATTGATGCGGCTCTATATTAGCTTGATGTACAAAAGTACGCAAAAAACTAGCACGCCTGGATCCTTTGTCTTGATTGCTTAGGATTGTAATGGAAGTCGCTGCGCTTATCTCATGAGCTGAGCAACAATTTGGGAGATAATTAAGAAATCTCCCCGGAGTCGTCAATTGATTGCTCCGGGGTAGTCAAATGATTATTCGGGAATTGCCAGACGAGTATCCCGAAATAAAAATATAGCTCTCCCGTAATCAAAATTTCGTACCTTCGTAGCAGATGTCGAATCTTTATAGAAATCTTATGATCGATCCAAAAGAATTACAGCAGATGGGCTTCGCCACGCGCGCCATCCATGCAGGGAGTGAGCGCAATGCTTACGGCACCCTTGCCACACCTATTTACCAAACTTCAACCTTTGTCTTTGACTCTGCTGAGCAGGGAGGTAGACGCTTTGCTCTGGAGGAGGATGGATATATCTACACTCGTCTAGGTAATCCTACTTGTACAGCCGCTGAGATGAAGGTCGCCTCTCTTGAGGGTGGTGAGGCTTGTGTCAGTGCTTCTTCAGGTATTGGAGCTATAACCTCAGCAATCTATCCGCTTGTAAAGTCCGGTGATCACATCGTGGCAGGTAAGACTCTCTACGGATGTACCTACTCTTTTCTAGAGCATGGCCTATCGCGCTTTGGAGTAGAGGTGACTTTTGTCGACGCACGTAATCTAGACAACATAAAAGCTGCGATGCGCCCCAATACAAAACTGATCTATATAGAGACACCTGCAAATCCTAATATGTATATCACGGATATAGCAGGCGCTGCAAAAATAGCACATAGTCAGGAGGGCGTTACGCTAATGGTCGATAATACCTACAACACTCCCTTTATCACTCGTCCTTTAGATTTGGGCGCTGATGTAGTGGTACACTCTGCAACAAAGTATCTCAATGGTCATGGAGATGTAATCGCCGGATTTGTCATCGGTCGTAAAGAGTATATCGACCAGGTACGTCTCTTTGCGGTAAAGGATATGACGGGGTCTGTGCTCGGTCCGTTTGAGGCTTATCTTATCGCTCGCGGTCTTAAGACTTTGGAGATACGCATGGAGCGCCACTGTGCTAACGCACAGCGCGTTGCTGAGTTCCTCGAGAAGCATCCGGCTGTAGCGTCAATAGCTTATCCAGGTCTGAAGAGCTTCCCGCAGTATGAGCTAGCTAAGAAGCAGATGCGCCTGCCCGGAGCAATGATTGCCTTTGAGCTCAAGGGAGGACTAGAGGCTGGTAAGAAACTTCTTAATACGCTTCATCTGGCATCGCTTTGCGTGAGCCTAGGAGATGCTGAGACGCTTATCGAGCATCCTGCTAGTATGACCCACTCCCCATACACTCCAGAGGAGCGAGCTGCGTCAGATATTGCAGAGGGTATGGTGAGACTCTCAGTCGGTTTAGAGAACGTAGAGGATATTATTGCAGACCTCAAGCATGGGCTGGACGCTCTTGTCTAACCGCCTCTCTAAGGGATAAGGGCTAAGGAAGCCTAGCCCGATAGATAACATGAGGGTCCCCTCTACCACAACTGATAGGCGTGGTGGAGGGGTTTCTCGTATTCCTTTAGTGAAGGAGGGCTGATCTATGGCTCCTTGAGACAGACTTTTCTTAGAGCTATAGAGTGCCTGTTTGTCTCAAATAATCTGTACCTTTGCAGCGGTTTACGCTATGAGTAGATCTTCTTACGATGACAATCACACCTGCATCTCGCTCTGCATCTCGCTCCAAGCAGACAATTTTAGATCGCCGTTACTTGCGTATGGCTCGTATCTGGGCTGAAAATTCTTACTGTCAACGCCGACAAGTGGGAGCCCTAATCGTACGTGATCAGATGATTATTTCAGATGGCTTCAACGGTACTCCCTCCGGCTTTGAGAATATTTGCGAGGATGATGTCGGGATTACTAAGCCCTACGTGCTACATGCAGAGGCAAATGCAATAACTAAGGTGGCAGCCTCTGGGAATAATTGTACGGGAGCTACAATCTACATTACAGCCTCTCCATGCTTAGAATGTGCTAAGCTCATCATACAGAGTCGTATTAGCCGAGTTGTCTATGGTGAGAACTATCGTCTCACGGACGGCGTAGATCTCCTGAAACGTGCTGGAGTAGAGGTGGTTTATCAGCCTCTGGACGATGAGGATCTGAGCGCTCCCGATGGGGAGTGCCAGTAAGGAGTGAACAGTAGGAATAGGAGATAGAGATGCATCGCTGGTATAAATATTTGCTCAGCCTGTTAGGCGGTGTGCTGATCGGGGCTGGAGCCTTTTGGCTTATCTCTCGCTATCGAAAAATCACGTACGCAGACAAATTTGACCAAGTACTCCAACTAGTGGAAAAGTACTACGTAGACTCAGTAGATATAGAGCAGCTGCGTACGGATATACTGCCTTATATGCTCGGATCTTTGGATCCCCACTCAATTTATATCCCACCCTTGGAGTCAGAAATAGAGACCGAGCGCCTAGAAGGTCAGTTTGATGGAATAGGTATTATCTACAACATTATCACCGATACGATTGTTATCGATCAAGTTTCCTCAGGAGGTCCCTCGGAGACAGCCGGATTAATGCCGGGAGATCGGATATTGGCATGCAACGGAAAGAGTTTGCTCGGAGAGCGAAATAATCAAGACTCGATAACGGCTGCCCTGAGAGGTCCGAGAGGATCTGTCGCACATCTCTCAGTATTACGACAGCATGCTCTGAGGAAGGTGAGTGTCGTGCGAGGATCCGTGCCTATCAAGAGCATCAATGTGAGCTATATGCTGACGCCTTCTATTGGATTGATGCAGATTACTACATGGGCTCGGACCACGTATGACGAGTTCATTCAGAGCGTGGGGCAGTTAAAGAGTTCGGGAGCTAAGGCATTGATCTTAGACCTTCGGGACAATACGGGAGGATATATGGATGCAGCTGTTGCTGTTGCTAACGAATTCCTTAAGGAAGGTCAGCTCATTGTTTACACAGAGGGTCGAGCAATGCCTCGGGAAGATATCGTAGCAAATGGTGAGGGTGCCCTACAAAAAATGCCTTTAGTTGTACTAGTCAATGAAAATAGCGCCTCCGCATCGGAGATCTTCTCCGGAGCGATGCAGGATCACGACCGAGCTACGATAGTGGGTCGACAGACTTATGGCAAAGGGTTAGTACAGCAGCCATTTACCTTCCCGGATCACTCTAGTGTGCGCCTCACAGTAGCTCGTTATTATACCCCATCTGGTCGCAACATACAACGACCATATGAGCAGGGGAGTCTCTCATCGATTGAGGAGAGTCTGTCAAGCCTTGCAGGGATCAAGCCTAATGGAGATTGCGCAGACACACTACAATTGACAAAAACTCGGGAGTATCATAGCGATAAAGGGCGTATCCTTTTTGGGGGATACGGAATTATGCCCGATCTTTTCATACCCCAAGATACGGCTATGATTAATGCCTATGCAGCTCGCCTGATAATGTCTGGAGCTATGCAGGAATTCACGTTTTACTTTGTGGACGTAAATAGAGAGAGTCTCCGGGATATCCCTTCTATAAAAGAGCTTTTATCTTTACTCTCTCAGGAGACATCCTTACTTCAAGACCTAGCCACTTATGCTGCTGAGAGGGGTGTTGCACAGAGGCCCCATATGTTGCATCAGGCATCTGGTAGACTGTCGCAGCAGATGTATGCTTTGATAGCTAATTATCTCTTTGGGGCAACAGGCTTTTACCAAGTGATGAATTTAAAAGACCCGATGCTCTCGAGCGCGGAGCAATATCTACAGGACAACTACCCCACACTACTATGACTTGCCCTACACTAACAAAAGAAAAGAAAGCCCTACGCCTGATGATACGGGCCACAATGCGTGCGCAATGGACTGAGGAATATCGGCAAAAGGTGTCACAGAAGGTTTGTCAGCAGATAGAGACCTTTCTGCCTTTCGTACGAAGTCAATGCATAGCTCTCTATTGCGCTATGCCCGATGAAGTCGATCTAACGGATATCTTAGAGCGTTATAAGGAGGAGAAAACTCTCGTGATACCGCGTGTCGAAGGTGAGGATATAAATTTTTATCACTATCAGCCAGATTCGCTTATCACGAGTGAAGACTATAAAATATTGGAGCCGACAGCAGCTTTTCAGGAGGCTATTGATCCTTCTGACATAGAGTTGATCCTCGTGCCCGGACTAGCCTTTGATCCGAGGGGGGGGCGCATGGGTCGTGGCAAGGGATTTTATGATCGTTTTTTTGCCCGATGTCCACAGGCTCTTCGGGTGGCTGTCACATCCTCCTTGCAAATTGTTGACAAGATCCCACTAGATCCTTGGGATGTGCTAATGCATTATATTATCACAGAAGACAAGATACTAGAGGTCCGAGACTAAAAGCCAAACTTCTATTTAGCTCTTCTTGGGTAAAAGCCCTCCATATTGGGAGATAGACAATCTAGCTAAATTCTCATTGAGAGTAGTAGAAACGTCACTCCCCTATCTCTTTGCTGAGGGATAGGGGAGTGATTTATTGTATTGCTCCATGGTCTAGCTGAGATTCAACCCAAGGAGTATGCTAATAGGACTATGGGATCCTCTCTTGCATTTTAGCGGATGGCGTATGTAGCTTTGACCGTAACCGAGATCGTTTTATAACGCGACGACTTGTTAAAAGCTCCGCCCCACGAATAGTCGTCTTCCGAATTTTTCCCTACGATCTGGAAAACTCCCATAGATGCATTCTGTAATTTGCCTACATGCCTCTTGCTCCCCGCAGCAATCTCGTCGGCGCGGCTCAACGCATCCTCTGAGGCCTGATGCAGCATTTGATGCTTTAGATCATTAAGATTTGTGTAGTAGTAATCAGGTGCTGAGCTACTAATCTCAAGTCCTTGTATGATTAGCGTCGAGATACTCCGAGAGAGCTCTTCGACACGGTCTAGATCACTACTCGTTATAGTGACAGTCTGCGATAATACATACCCATTTGGCGTCTGAATATAGTTGCCATGGGCATCGTACATGCTGTTATATGACTCAGTTACGTCTAGACTCCCGAAAGAGTATGACTCCTCATTGATCCCATTACTCTTGAGAAAATTCATAACAATTGCTTTCTGCTCTTCAATCTCCGAGTAAGCCTCCGTCATCGAAGCCCGGTGTACGCAATAAGAAGCCTGCCATACGATCAAGTCACTCTCAAAGTCTTGCTCTGCATTGCCCGTGACCGATATGGTGCGCTGCTTGCGCACGGACTGGTATGACGCTCCCGCTATCCAGATGCCTAGGACAAATGCGACAGCCAGCACCACAACAGAGATAAAAATCCATCGTTTGCTCATTGCTTGATCTAGTTATTTTAGGTTGATGATTACAATGTTAAGGTCTAAAGTCCATGCTCTAGTAGGTATTTCTCAACCTCTAGAGCTGCTTGACATCCGGATCCTGCAGATGTGATGGCCTGTCTGTAGCGGGGGTCTGCGACGTCACCTGCAGCAAATACTCCCTCGACATTTGTCAGAGGTCTACCAGGTATTGTCTGGATGTACCCTGCCTTGTCAAGCTCTATTTGCCCATTGAGGAAGTCTGTATTAGGCTTATGCCCGATGGCGAGGAAGAAACCATCGATTGCTATATCCCGTAGTTGCTCCTCGGGAGTCCCCTGTTTATAAACAAGATGCGCACCCTCTACGCCATCCTTGCCAAAGAGGCCGAGCGTATTGTACTCAAAAAGCACCTCTATATTCGTCTGCGCAAATACTCTCTCCTGCATCACCTGCGAAGCTCTCAGATGATCCTTGCGTACGATCAGGTAAACCTGCTCCGCAATCCCAGCTAAGTAAAGTGCCTCTTCACATGCGGTGTCGCCACCACCGACGACAGCGACCCGTTTCTTACGGTAAAAAAAACCGTCGCACGTAGCGCATGCTGATACACCCATACCAGCATATTTCGTCTCGTCTGCTAGCCCTAGATACTTTGCTCGGGCCCCTGTTGCTATAATGACGGAGTGTGCATGGAGGCTCTCCGATGAGTCCCCGTCTATCTCCACTCTAAATGGTCTCTGGGATAGGTCTATCTTGGTTACCTCACCTGCGCGAATGTCTGCCCCAAAGCGTACAGCTTGTAGTCGCATTTGCTCTAAGAGTTGTGTACCAGTCATCCCCTCGGGGAAGCCGGGGAAGTTCTCCACCTCGGTCGTTGTTGTTAACTGCCCTCCAGGCTGTAATCCCTGGTAGAGGACGGGTGATAGATTAGCCCTAGAAGCATAGATAGCAGCCGTATATCCAGCGGGTCCTGATCCGATAATCAGGCAGCGTATAGTTTTATCTTGTGTCATAGTTTATAGGAAATTCGTTGGTTATAAAATGTACCCACCGCAAAGATATATAAATATTGTCAAGCATATCTCTGGATTAAACACAAGGCGGAGCTCGCTTGCGATGGAGTACTCAGATCGCAGCTCCCGGAGTCTGGGAGATTTATTAGCGAATGCTTAGGAGAGTATTCCGGAGTTACTAATTGGTTATTAGCTAATAGCCGATCGGTGATTACGGAGTAAAACTTTTTTTACCCCGCCTCTAATCTCAAATTATTCAGGGATAAATGACACTTCTGTCAGCGTGGAGAGCTCCTACGGCTCGTATCATCTCTACATTAGAGAGACAAGCTCGATAGGCTTTGCCACAATAGCTAAATTCGTACCTTTGTAGCACACTTACAGATAGTAATTGCCGTTGCTAGGGCAAGCAGATGAATTTTTTAATAACGCACAAGTATACCTACAAATGAAGATTACAAAGGATAGCTATGTAACCTGTGAGTACGAACTCTATACAGGAGATTCCCTAGATGAGATTGTGGAGAAAGCAACACCAGACGCCCCTCTAGCTACAATAATAGGTGCAGGATTCCTCTTAGAGACCTTTGATAAGCATCTGATGGGACTAGAGGCTGGTGATAAGTTTGACTTTACACTTACGCCAGAGGAAGCCTATGGGGAGGTCTCTGATGACTATATCCTAGAGTTGGAGAAAGAGCTTTTTAAAAACGAGGAGGGGGAGTTTCACTCAGATGTTGTCTACGAGGGTAATGCTGTACCAATGTTGGATACGCAAGGGAACCAGCTTGTTGGGATTGTTGAGAAAGTCGGCGATGATACGATTACGATGAACTTTAATCATCCATTAGCGGGACAGACACTCCATTTCGTTGGGTCAGTTATAGAGGCTCGCCCGGCAACTGAGGAGGATCGACAGAGATTGACGGCTCAGTTCTCCGGACACGCTGGCGGATGCTGTGATGATGACCACGAGGGCGGCTGCTCGTGCTGCAGTGGGTGTCACTAACCTAGAGTAGCTTTTGAGGCTATGAATAGCTTTGGGCGACGGTTGCGGCTGACGACCTTTGGTGAGTCACATGGGCAAGCCATGGGGGGCATCCTCGACGGGATGCCGGCTGGATTTCCTATAAATAAGGGATCGGTGCAGGCGTTCGTTGACCTACGTCGCCCAGGTTACTCAAGAGCTACGACAAAACGCCAAGAGCCAGATGAGATCATTTGGCTCTCTGGCTTGACGGATGAGGGACTAACGCTGGGAAGTCCGATAGCTTTTGTTGTATACAACAGAGATGCTCGTTCGCAAGACTACACGACTCAGGCGAGTGTGGCGGGGACGCCTTTTAGGGCAAACCACGCTGATCTAACTTATTTTATAAAGTATGGTCTGGCTCCTCAGCCTGGCGGGGGGAGATCTAGTGGTCGTGAGACCGTCTCTCGCGTAGTCGCTGGGGCGATAGCTCAGCAATGGCTTCAGCGGGAAAAAGGGGTATCCCTACAGGCCTTTGTACAGCAGGTGGGACCGTATAGTCTCAATGGGGATGATTATAGGAGCTATCCGCTAGAGACCACATATGATAATCTTTGCTATTGCCCCAATGCTACGCTCGATAAGCAGATTGCCGAGTATTTGACGCAGATGCAGTCGGAGCATGATAGTGTAGGCGGCGTGGTGGGGTGTATAGTGCAAGGGATGCCAGCTGGTATCGGTGAACCTGTCTTTGACCGTATCCCCGCATTGCTAAGCTATGCTTTGATGAGTATACCTGGGAGTCGAGCTTTTGCTTTTGGAGATGGATTTCATTTAGCTCGACAACGGGGTAGCGAGGTGCTAGACTGCCCTACGGCAATGAGTGCGAGAGGGGCAGTGACTTTCCAAAGTAATCATAACGGGGGGACTCTCGGAGGTATAACCACTGGGCAGGAATTGGTCTTGGAGGTTGCCTTTAAGCCGACACCAACTATTGCTCGCCCTCAGCATACGATAACTACAGAGGGTAATGTCGTGGAGCATACCTTCACGGGACGTCATGACCCTTGCATCGCGATCCGTGCGGTGCCAGTGGTGCAGTCAATGGTTGCTCTAACGCTGGCAGACCTACTCCTTACAACTCTGTAGAGAGTGTCGTATAATCTGCTGCGCTATAATCGTCCCTTGAGTGATACGGTGTGCCATGCCAATGCCATCTCGGCAATTGCCTGCGATAATCAGTCCAGGATAACGACGTTCTACCTCTTCGATGGCTGCATAACGAGCTTCGCTCTCGACACCATACTGGGGTATCGCATGTCGATGGCGTGAGATGTATATCATTTGTGGGGTAACCTGCTGGTTAATGTTGAGGATTTTGTAGAGATCTCTAAGTGCTAGAGCTTTTATTGTTTCATCATCCTGATCGATCAGGTCGGGGCGTCTGGTCCCACCTATAAAGATACTATAGAGAGTCCCCTGTGCTGTCGGAGTACGTCCACTAAAGCAATCTGATGGAAAGAGGACTCCGAGGATGCCGACAGGCTCAATGGCCGGTATGAGAGCTCCGAAACCTCTGTGGGTAGTCACAGGGTGGTCAAACCCGATTGTAACCTCGACGATAGGAGCATAGTAGAGACTACTGATGGGCGATAAGAGTTCGCTAGGCAATGTCTTCCCAAGGAAGTCCGAGAGCGCGTGAGCTCCTACTGTTGATATGACCTGCCGGGCATGTACTTCGTGTTGTACCCCATTTTTCTTGTAAGTGACTAACCAATCGTTATTTATTCCTTGCCGTACAGACGTTACGGAGGCCCCTGTACAGATATATTCAGATCCGATCTGATCAATGAGCTCTCGGATCATTGTCTCTAAGCCTCCGTGAGCTGAGTAGACCTCTTTTGTGACTATACGATCACGATCACTCTTAGCTTGCTTTGCCTTAGCAATAGCTCCTCGTATGAGACTCCCAAATTCCTGCTCTAGCCTGTAGAGTTTTGGGAGTGCATGGCGTGTCTCTAGTTTCATTGGATCACCGGCATAGATCCCCCCGATAAAGGGATCTATAGCATAGCGGTAAAAGCTCTCACCTAATCTACGGCGTGTCATGGCACCGACAGATTCGTAGGGGTCGGACCCTTTCTTACGCCAAGGCTCACCAAGGAGTCTGAATTTATCCTTTAGTGTGAAGAGAGGAGTGATGACGCCACTCCAAAGGCCTGATGGGAGAGCATGTAGACGCCCTTTCTTATATATTAATCGACATCTGGAGATGGGTGTGGCGGCTTCGTAGCCAGAAGGGAGCAGAGAAAAGAGCTCTGCGACCTCGGGAGTGGAGATGGATCCCGTGTTTGGTCCTGTCTCAAAGGTGTAGCCTCCTTGTTGTACGGTGTGTATCTGCCCTCCTGGGCGGATCGCTTGATCTAGGATAAGGATCGAGAGTCCAGCTCGTCGGAGGTATAGAGCAGTCGTAAGCCCCGTGATGCCTGCGCCTATGATAACGGTATGCTCCATAAGTTTTTTATAGGTCTTGTTGTCTGGTCGTCATCTCGCGGACTACAGTTAGTAAGCCAGAAGTGAGTAGAGTGAGTTCATCAGGCTGGATGATGTATGGAGGCATGATATAACAAAGTCTGCCGAAGGGTCTTATCCAGATACCAAGCTCGACAAAGCGACGCTGCATATAAGCCATATCAACAGGTTTGTCAAGCTCAATAACTCCGATGGCTCCTAGTACTCGCACTTCGGTAACGCCGGGATAAGTACCTGCAGGTGCTAGCTCTCGCTTGAGCTGCATCTCGATTTTTGCGATGCGTTCTAATGTTGAGGGGGATTGTAGGAGAGTTAAACTAGCTAAGGATACGGCGCAAGCTAGAGGGTTTGCCATAAAAGTCGGCCCATGCATAAAGCATCTAGCCTCACCACGACAGACAACCTCGGCAACTCTCTCACTTGAAACAACTGCAGAAAGGGTCATATATCCTCCAGTGAGGGCTTTGCCTAGAGTGACAATATCAGGAACGACGTTTGCGTGCTCCATGGCAAACATACGCCCCGTACGTCCAAAACCTGTGGCAATTTCATCAAAAATAAGTAACACTCCGTACTGGTCGCATAGCTTACGAGCTTCGACGAGGTAGTTCGGATGGTAGAAGTACATACCTCCCGCACCTTGCACGATGGGCTCTAAGACGAGAGCTGCCGTCCGATCCCCTGAGTCCGCTAAGGCCTGACGCAGAGGATTCATGGTATCATCACGCCACGAATCCCCCCACTTAACTGCGGGTGGAGCCAGGAAAAGTTGATTAGGTAACGCAGACCCAAAGATATTGTGCATGCCCGTAACGGGATCGCAAACACTCATTGCGTGCCAGGTATCCCCGTGGTACCCCTGACGGATGGTCATGAAGTGGTCTCGCCTACTCTCTCCGAGAGCTTGCTGATACTGTATCGACATCTTAAGTGCAACTTCGATAGCGACCGAACCACTGTCTGCGTAGAATATCCAGTCAAAACCTTCGGGGAGTAACTTTAGTATCTCCCGACCTAGGGCAATTGCAGGCTCATGAGTTAATCCACCAAACATTACATGGCTCATGAGGTGTAGCTGCTCCTCGATGGCAGCATTGAGAATGGGGTGATTGTATCCATGTACAGCACACCACCAAGAGCTCATGCCGTCTATAATTTCTGTCCCATCGGCTAGGTATATACGCACACCCTCCGCATGAGATACTGGATAGACAGGTAGAGGGTTTTGTGTGGAGGTGTATGGGTGCCATAGGTGTTGACGGTCCCACAGTAGATCTTCCGAGAGGGCTTTGTCGTGTCGTCTCATAAATCAAATGGATGAATCCGCTTCCCAGTCGTATTCATTGGTATTGTGATATCCCATCTCTGTAATGAGTTGCATATCCTCATGGGCTTGCATACCACTCGTTGTTAGCATGTCGCCTGTGATAGCACTATTGATGCCAATGTACATAGCTTGACGCATGACTGTTGGCGAAAGTTTTAATCGTCCTCCACTAAAGCGCAGGAATGCGGTTGGATTGATTAAGCGAAAGAGAGCTATCGTGCGGAGGTACTCCTCGTCTGTCAGTCGCGGAGCGCGAGCAAGTGGAGTGCCTATTATGGGGTGCAATATATTAATAGGTATGGAGCGGATGCCTAAAGACCGCAAATAGCAAGCTAATTCAATGCGTTGCTCCATTGTCTCCCCCATGCCGATAATCCCTCCTGAGCAGACTTGTAGTCCTGCTTCACGAGCATAGAGTATGGTTTGTTCCTTCTCCGCTTGAGTATGTGTTGTGCAGAGATTGGGAAAGTATGACGGTGCTGTCTCCATATTGCAGTGATAGGTCGTTACGCCGACCTCATGAAGGCGTCTCAGTTGGTCGAGAGTTAGTAACCCTAGAGAGGCGCAAAGCTTTATGTCGCTTGCGTTATGCATTGCCTCATAGAGCTGAGCTATACGCTCTATCTCACGATCATTTTGCCCCCTTCCACTTGCTACGAGAGCTATACGCCCGATCCCAGCACGACGATTAGCTTGCGCTTCAGAGACGCAAGGAGAATCTGCAAGTAGAGGGTAGGACTTTGCTTGCGTATGGTAGTGCCTACTCTGCGCACACCAATGACAATCCTCCGAACAGAGTCCACTCTTTACATTAATAATGGAGCAGGTATCAAAGAGATAGCCCATGCAATATCGTGTCACCCGGTGAGCTGCCTCATAAAGCTCCTTATTTGTGGCCTGCTTAGCAAGGAGGAGGGCCTCTTCTTGCGTCACATTAATCGGGTCTGGAGAGCTGTATGACGTAACTATATCTGATAAAGATCTCATAAGCATCGTCTCTTGTCTATAATTAGATGAACGCATCGCCCACTCCCCATCTAGTGCAGGAGTCCGCGATACGTCCATCTTTGTCGATCGAAGTCTATATAAAGCCTTCGTCAGTATCTATTAGTCTGCGGTGGCGCGCTCGAGACGCTTCATTACGGCAAAGATAAAGGCTGCCGAGAGGAGACAACAGATGATCAGGACACTCCAGAACCAACCCATAGGCATTTTATCCCAGAGAGATCCCATTACACCCACCAATAGATTGCCAATTGCGGTTGCAGCCAACCACCCACCCTGCATGAGTCCGGCATATTGTGGTGGCGCGACCTTAGAAACAAAGGATAGCCCCATTGGACTTAGGAAAAGCTCTGCAAGGGTAAGCACGAAGTAGGTCCCGATCAGCCAATTTGGCGATACGAGAGTATCACTTGTCCCATGAATATGTGCGGGATCAGGGAGTGTAAACAAGATCGTTGGGATAAGTAATACACAGAATCCAACAGCAGCTAGGAGCATCCCTATACCGATCTTGCGAGGTGCTGAGGGCTCCTTATCTCGACTAGCCAAGTAGCCAAATAGACCTACCGTGACAGGTGTCAGTAGGATTATAAAGAAGGGATTGAACTGCTGAAATATCTGAGGTGTAATATTCCTTAGAGCGTCTCCGAGAGGTTTGATATCCACAAAGTACCCACCTACGAGCCCGGCAAGACCAAGTACGACGAGGAGTAGACCAGTTTTAGCATTTTTCTTACCACCTAGCAGCCCAAAGGTGGATAGATAGATACCATACATAAAGCAGATAAAAGGAATCAGCATCAGTAGACTAAAAGGCATATAGCCTGTAGCGTCCACACGAGAGGTTGTATAGTCTCGAGCGAAGAAGGTCATCGTCAGGCCATTTTGATGGAAAGCCATCCAGAAGAAAATAACGACAAAGAAGACAAGTCCGAGAGCAATGAGGCGCTCTTTGACTTCAGCCTTAGACATCTCGACTACATGAGCTGAGCTGTCACCCTGAGCTGCCATTGCTTTGGCTTGCTTTACTGTCACATCAGCAGCCTTCCATGTCTTACGACAGAGTACGAAGATTAGGATGGATATGATTAAACTAATACAAGCTACAAAAAAGGAGAGGCTATAGGATTGTGACAAGGTTGTTGATACATAGTGCTCGCCGAAGGCCCGCTCGAAGCTCAGCGTCTGGGCTGTCTCACCTTGCTCAACACGCTTTCCATTGAGTGTTGCATTTAGACTATTCGTCCATTCTGCTGGGATTTGGATGGCATCGACTCGCTGATGGATTGCTGCCTTAGCTGCTTCATCCTGCGGGTTGCGGCTCACGAGAATCTCATGGTCGGCATCGGTGATTTGCATTAATGGGTCGAGTACTCTGCCTGCTTTAGTATACTGTCGTAGAGCCGCGACTCGTAGGTCGTGCAGTACTGTGATTTCATCTTCGGGAAACATGACTCCCGCCTTCTTTTTAGCTGCAGCAATCTTTGTGTCCAGTTCTTTAGCTGTCAGCTGAGTATACTTAGGATGCTTAGCTATTAGATCTGCTATAAAAGTCTCTGCATCGACTGTCTTATCATTGAGTTTATTGTAGTTGGCGGGAATAGTTGCATCGTAGAAGTAATTTTCCTTTGCCAGGACATTATTGGTGATCCAGTTACCCATACTGGGGGCAAAGAAGGCTCCGATATTGATGAACATATAGAAGATCGAGAATGCCATGTCACGACCTTTAGAGTACCGAGGATCGTCATATACCTTACCCACGAGGGCTTGCAAGTTACCCTTGAAGAGACCAGTCCCGGCAGCAATTAGGAAGAGAGACAAAATCATCACGGTAACCCCTGATGTTCCTGCCCCAAAAGGTAAGCCTAGGAGTAGATAACCTGCAAACATGATCGTTACACCAGTGAAGATCGTCTTGCCATACCCGAGCCATTTATCAGCTATGATACCACCGAAGATCGGGAGGAAGTAAACCAACGCTAAGAAGGTACCATATAGCATACTAGTCGTTGCCGAGGAGAAGCCAAACTTCGCCTGTAGGTAGAGCGTCAGGATGGCTAGCATAGTATAGTAGCCAAACCGCTCGCCCATGTTCGTAAGGGCTAATACGATAAGCCCCTTTGGGTGTTTATTTTCCATACGGAGGGTTTATTTAGTAGTTAGTATTTTCATGATTTTGCTGGGGGGATACACTCGATCGACTCTAACGCGCCACTCGTTGTATCTATATATATGGTGTAGGGCAGACGACCTGTTTTGTCTGCTCCTAACTTGTGTTCGAGCAGAGCTGTACTACCCCACTGCGCTACGGGCAGCTCGAGAGTGAGGGCTTGTTTGCGCTTTGGGAGTTGGAGGGATATGCGTCCTCGTCCCGGATCTATGTAGCGAAGTGCTTTGCTCTTTGTCAATTGCTCTACCTGTTTCTCGTTGAGGTGCTCTCGACGTGTCAACTCCTCGACGGAGATACGGATTGGGGAGCCAGATAGATCTCTCTTATCGACGAGCCCATATTGTGGGGCAAAGCGTGCAATTACTTGACCTTTTACGGCAGAGATCAGGGGAACATCAATAATCTCCTCGCGATATCTCACCGTCTTGTGCCCAGCAAAAAGCATTTGTAGCGCAGAGATCTCCTTGTCTAACCCTTCTAGTACCATTTTGAGAGCCGGACCATCACAAGGCATGGTCTCAACCTGCCCAGAAAGTAGCTCGACACGCCGCTCTCGTAGCTCAAACAGCCTACTTGCAGCTACCTCGGCCTGTTTGGTGCGAGAGGTAGCTAGAGCGTACTCTTGTGGCAATGCTTGACTAACCTCTTTGGATGCCGTGACCTTCGGGTAGTCTGCTAGATAGTCTGTTACGGGGGCTTTATAAGCTTTACCCTGGAGGGAATAGAGCAGCCCGTCGGGAGTTAGGCAGACAAGTTGTTCTACCGAAGGTGTCGTTACCGATTCGATCAGATACCTCTGAGTCGTATCAGGGACTCCATGAGCATGCATTACGACACGCTCTATATCATAGCTCGTCGAGGATTGGCTAGGGTAATTCTCTCCTAGATACCTAGAGGCATAAGCGACTAGCGGACCCGGCTCAAAATGCTCCTCGGAGATAATAAAGTGTATGCGTAGTTGGGTCTGAGGCAGACTATACACGATCCCACTCTGTGGCTGTATCTCGGCGTGGTATGGGGTTACCGTTGCAGTACGGCTAGCGCAACTTGTGAGCCACGCTATCGTCATCACCATCACAAGAGCCCAGTGGGATAGCTGGACTTGAGTCATACGCCCATACATTGTCTACGGATGAAAATTTTGACTTGGGGCAAAGATACGAAAAAGAGATTAGAGACTAGAGTCTTAGATGCTAGACGCCTTCTAATATGCTCCTAAGGGGAGATTGCTTACGAGAGAATACCCTCTGCTAGGGGTCCACCGGATTTAGCTTTACTCTGTTATGATAAGTACACACCATCTGCACGACTCCCCTCTAGAGTTTTGCAGATTCGCTTTGTCACCCTAGAGGCAGTTGTGTGGAGACGATACCCCAGAAGAGAAAAAATAATTACGGAATACTCAATTGAGTATTAGCTAATAATCAATCAACTACTCCGTAATAAATAAGATTTTACACCGTCTTCCTTTGCAGATTATTCGGGAGTGGATTGTAAGGTGAGCCCGGACCGTGTAGTCGTCTCTGGAGACTATTTAATGCAAATATTGCGCTCCTATAGTAGCTCTACGTCTCTAGAGGTAGTAGTATGTAAGAGCTGCGAGACAACTGGCCTCGAGTGTGACGGCGACGACGATGACGATCGTGCGACGCAGGGAGTGAGCCGTGACCGGATTGATAGGGGTGCCGATGTAAGGCTTGTCGACTAGCATCCCGTGGTATATGTTGGGCCCGCCGAATCGTACTCCAAGTATGCCAGCTAGAGCTGCCTCGGGATAGCCGGAGTTAGGGCTAGCATGCTTACGAGCATCTCGATAGACGGTGCGTAGAGCCCTCTGACTCGGAGCAATGATCAACATTAAGAGGGAGGTAATCCGAGAGGGTAGATAGTTGGCGATATCATCGAGGATGTGTGCCGCAAAGTAGCCAAACTCCTTATACCTTGCATCTTTGTATCCGATCATAGAGTCGAGTGTATTGATCATCTTATATGCCATCATTAGGGGTACCCCGCCGAGTGTATAAAAGAAGAGGGGTGCGACAACGCCATCTGAGAGATTCTCTGCAAGAGTCTCTAGGATAGCTGTACGTATTTGTGTGAAACTAAGCTGAGAGGTGTCACGCCCCACGATCCAAGAGAGCCGCCATCGTGCACCCTCTAAGTCGTTTGCAACGACATACCGCTCGACGGCTAGAGCCTCGTCAATCAGGCTACGAGGGCAGATAGCGAAAAAGAAACAGATGCTTTGCCAGACAATTAATAGGTATTGATACTCTGATAGGAGCCACTCGATGATAAAAAAGAATAGCCAAGTCCCGACAACGAGAACGAGGGACATAAGAGCCCCCTTTATCTTTTGATAAGGGGGGTGATTGAGCCTTTGCTCACCATAGTCAATGAGCTTGCCAAAGAGACGAATTGGATGGAGAGCCCAGCGTGGATCTCCTAATAATAAGTCAAGTAGTAGACCGAAGAGGAGCGGATACATAGGGAGCTAGAATTGCGATAAACCCTTAAGGAGCCTTTGGCAAGCATCGAAAGACTGCACCGATAGCCGGAAGTGCTGAGGCGTTAATGAGCGAAAGTTTGCAGCGTCGCGTACTAAGATGCCATGCTGGGTGATGAGATACCCCTTTAGCTCAGCGGCACTGCCTCGGTTGATCTTGGCGAGGAAGTAAGGTGTAGGACTTGGGATTACTGAGACCCGCTTAAGCTCAGAGAGAGATCTGGACAGGGCTTTAGCTTCGGCTACTAGACCTGACGCATCTGGTAGTAGGGCTTCGTAATGCTGACATATATAAACGCCCGCTTCAAGAGCTAGAGCATTGACGCTCCATGGATGGCGCAGAGTCTCGAGTTGCTGGAGTAATGAAGGTTGAGCTACGATATATCCAAGGCGTATGCCTGGCAAGGCAAAACTTTTGGTCAGAGAGCGGACGATGATGAGGTTGGGGTGATGAGAAATTTCACAGAGCAGGGATACCGGTTTAGAGCATAGCTCGGCATAAGCTTCGTCGACGATCACAGAGCTATTAGGGTGCTGAGTACAATATTCTAGTATCTGCTCTCGGTGGCTTATCTCTCCGTCGGGATTATTCGGGAGTGCTGTCCAGAGGAGATCAGTAGGCTGTGAGTAGCTCCTGATAGACCTGGTCGAGATATAGGAAATCTGGTGTCGATAGAGCTGGCAAGCATCCTCATATTCAGTAAAAGACGGTACGGTGATGACCGTTTGGCGATTAGCGAAAAGGTGTGCAAGAAGATAAAAAGCCTCTGTCGATCCGTTTGTTACAAGGAGATGCTCGGGGGTGAGTGCGTAGCGCTGTCCGAGGAGTTCCCGTAGCTCTTCTGCTGTGGGATCGGGATAGTGATACAGGCAGTTGAGCCTGCTAGAGAGAAAGCGGAGTATTTGATCTGCATGATGACGATATGGTACATTGCTGGAGAAGTTATACTGTACCAAGGTCCCGTATCTGTATCTGTCATCTCCGTGACCAATGATCATAAGGCTACTGAAGTAAGCTGGCTAACATATAGTCCAGATCTAACTGCCCACCCATATCCTCCGCTAGCCGGTCGTATGCTTTTTCACGAGATATGACGGTGCGCTCCAGGGTAAAGGACCACAGAGGTCTCACCTCATGTAGGATATGCTGTATGATCATCTCATTGTCCCATATACCATGCATGTAACTACCCCACAGCCTGGACGATACGAGGTAACCATCGGTCGTCTGATCTTCTTGTATCACGACAGGTGATGCGGGCGCATCATCGACAGGGCATGTGACTCCGCAATGTATTTCATATCCACGGCATCCCGTAGTCTCTGTAGGAAGATATGTAAAGGTGGCGATGCGTACAGCTTTACTCCTCTGCAACGTAGTCTCTACAGGCAGTAGCCCTAGTGCATCGACGGTTCGGGATTCCCCTTCGACACCCTCAGGATCAGCAATCCGCAAGCCCATCATTTGGTATCCTCCACAGACTCCGTAGAGTGGCAGTCCCGCATTGTGGTGATCGAGGATGGCTCTCTCGAGGCCCTCCTTTCGTAACCAGAGAAGATCATTGATAGTGTTTTTACTGCCAGGCAGCATGATGATGTCAGCTTGCTCTAGTCTCTTCGGCTCGTCAGTAAAGTAAAGTGTAACTCCTGGGATATATTTTAGTGCATCAAAGTCTGTAAAGTTGGAGATATGCGGTAATCGGACCACGGCAATATTGACTGTACCCGCTTTAGGTTGAGAGTCATAACTGTCTATCGAGACTCCATCCTCAGCATCTATCTGCAGATGATGTATGTAAGGGAGGATCCCAACAACGGGGACTTTGGTCAGGTCTTGGATAATCTTACGGCCAGAATTAAAGAGAGCCCTGTCTCCGCGGAACTTATTGATGATTATCCCCTTGATAGCAGCTCGCTCAGCAGGAGGAAGTAGCTCGATCGTGCCGTAAAGACTTCCGAAGACCCCCCCACGCTCTATATCAGTAACTAGGTAAACATCAGCTCCGCTGCGCAGGGCTACGCGCATATTGACAATGTCCATCGGCCAGAGATTTACCTCAGAGATACTCCCGGCTCCCTCAATAACGATAGGATTATACCTCTTCGCTAGACGGTCATAAGCTTTCATTGCCTCGACAAATAGAGTATCCCGTTGCTTTACATTAAAGTAAGCTCGGGCAGATTGGTTACCCACGGCTTTGCCGTTGACGATAACCTGCGTCATCTGCTCTGCAGTAGGTTTTAGTAATATCGGATTCATATCCGTATGACATGGTATCTCACACGCCTCGGCCTGTACAGCTTGAGCACGTCCGATCTCTCCTCCTTCAGGGGTTGGGTAACTATTGAGAGACATATTCTGTGCCTTAAAAGGAGCCGGTCGATATCCCAGGTGCAATAAAATGCGACAAAATCCTGTCGCTACGATAGACTTCCCGACATCTGAGCCAGTGCCCACGAACATGATGGGTTTTAATGGTTTATTCATATCGGTATATCTCTCCAAAGGTTACCGTTTCAGACATTGCTGCACTAGGAGATTGGTGACCGATTAGGATGCGATAAGCGCGTATGACGCCCGCGTGGGTCACAAGGAGTGTCTGCAAGCTCGGGTCTCGCTCCTTCTCAAATGATACTACCCGGCGGAGTAGATCTTCATGGCTTTCCCCACCCGCGGTCTTTGTATGCCAGTAGTCGGCAAACCATCTCCGACCCTCGTCGCAATTGTAGATCTCATCCCATGTAAGCCCTTCCCAAGCTCCAAAGTGTAACTCTCGTAATCGCTCGTCTCTCTGCACTGTTAACCTCCGTGTTGATGCTATATCCTCTGCCAGAGTCATACAGCGAGATGCGGGGCTACTGTATATATTATCCAAAGGGATTTCACCTAATTGTCTGATAATTTGTCGGGCATAACGATGATATTCCTCCGAGAGAGGGGCTTCCAGCCAACCGTAACACACCCCTTTAGAGAGTGCTATTGGAGTATGTCGTACAAGATAAAGGCTCATCGTGTTAGTCGTAAAGAGATACAAGCAATGTCGTTAGCAAAAGTACGATTTCTCCCAATGTCTCTATAGCACCCAGTACATCGCCCGTATAGCCCCCAATGCGTTTCTTGCTGATATGCATGACAAGGAGCGTTTGTAGTATCATTAGTGCCGGAGCTATTAGGGCGGACTGCCAGGGCAATAAGGGTAGTGCCAGGATAGACCACACCGATGCCACGACAATAGTCCGAGTAGAGACAGGCTGCTTTAGGTGAGTGGCTTTGCTTTCTTCATCACTTTTACGAGCATATGTTGAGAGTCGCATTACAAGGATAGGCATCCATCGAGCTACGACAGCCATGGCAACTAGAGTGCCGATAGCTATGTGATAAGGGATATAGCTGAGGAGGATTACACGACTTATCAGGAGCATTATCAAGCCTAGCATGCCATACACCCCCGTCGTACTGTCTTTCATAATGCGCAGTGTCGTATCTCTATCATGATACCCTCCGAAGGCATCGCAGAAATCGGATAGCCCATCCTCATGCATCCCGCCAGTAACGACCAACCCTACGACAACCGTCATCGTTGCTGCTATAGGTTGTGGTAACCAATATCCTGAGAGGGCAAAGACTCCTGCCATAATACCCCCCACGATCCCCCCGACTAGAGGAAAGTAACAAAAGGATGCTCTCATACGCTCCTCGTTATACTCCACGCGCCCTACTGGGATGCGTGTGTAAAAGAGAAGAGAGAGCCGTAAGAGATCTAACTCGGAGCGTAGCCAGTGTAATGGACTTGAGAGCACGATGTATAGGATTTTCTATTATTTAATCTACGCGATAGACCTCTGCCTCTTCAAAGCTTCGCATATCACGCATGAAGGCAACCGCCGACTGGATGATCGGATAAGCAACCAAAGCTCCGGTCCCCTCACCCAACCGCATGCCGAGAGAGAGGATCGCCTCTCCACCTAAGTAGTCGATCATTACCTGATGTCCAGGCTCCTGTGAGGTGTGGGAGAAAAGTACATTGTCCAAAATCCTTGGTTCCATCTCGTGTGCTACCAAAAAAGCTGAGGTCGCAATCATCCCGTCTGCTAGGATTAGCATCCCACGACGATGAGCTTCGAGTACACCGCCACAGATTGCAGCAATCTCCAGTCCACCCATCTGAGCAAGCAGCTCCATGGGGCTCTGCGGATCATATCGTGAGGCCACTTGCTCTAGTACTGTCGCCTTGCGTCGCAGATCCTCGTCGCAAACGCCAGAGCCTCTCCCTACAATAGAACTAATAGATCGTCCCGTGATCTTGTGAAGCATGAGTGTCGCTGGAGAGGTATTCCCTATCCCCATCTCTCCAAAGGCAACTACATTTGCCCCCCGCTCAGCTTCTTGTATCACACACCGTGCTCCCACGAGCATAGCCTCGGAGCACTCCTCCATAGTCATCGCAGGCTCACGGAGCATATTGCGTGTCCCTCGAGCTACCTTAGCTGGCTCCACACGGCAGTAATCCGGGAAGTCGTAGTCGACACCTACATCAATGACCCTTAGGCGAACCCCATTTTGCCTAGCCAAGACACTACAACCGCCACCGCCCGAAACGAAGTTGAGACACTGCTGCCACGTAATCTCCTTAGGGCATATACTCACCCCCTCCTCTACGATACCATGATCCGCAGCCATCACTATGAGTACGGGATCTATCAGCTGGGGCGTTACGCTGCGCTGTATCATACCTACCTTGTGGGCGATACGCTCTAACTGACCGAGCGAGCCTTTAGGTTTCGTCCGGCTATCTATACGCTCTTGGAGGATTTTTTCGAAATTCATGATGTCGATTACAATTCAGGAGGCAACAAAGTACGGATCGCCCGGCCTGAGACCATCAGATAGGCTTCATCCGCTGTACCGGAAATATATTGATTCATCCACCCTTGCAAATCAACGAATGCCCGAGATTTGGCATCCATGGCATGAAGACTCATGCCGATCTCATTGCTAACTACAATCAGTGTATCTGCACGGCTCTCGTGGAGTACCCGCTGCCACTCTCGACGAGCCTCTCGGAGCGATTCATCGGCATCGAAATTAAGATCACTGTATATATTAGTTAGCCAAAGCGTCACGCAGTCTATCAGTACGACACGCCCCGAAAGATTCGTCTTGCTTAGCAAGCGAGACTCTTCGATTGTCTCCCATTCTGGACCTCTATCTGCTTGATGGCGAGCGATGCGACGCTCAAACTCCTCATCCCAGTGCCGTGCTGTGGCTAGGTATATGGGTCTCTCTGAGAGCGAGCGCGCGAGACGCTGTGCGTAGCCACTCTTGCCACTGCGCTGACCTCCTGAGATATAAATTACTTTAGGACGCTTGCTGAGGGTCCCATTGTTATAGACCCTGTAGGAGCTATTCCCTAGGAGTGTCATCTCCTCTACCTTTGATAGGGAGATGCCCTGGAGGAGACTCTCCAACACTCTAAGCGCGAAGCCGTGGCTCATCAGGAGTACCACATCTTCCTTTTGGTGATTTTGCACTAAGTCATTTAAGAAAGATTGTAACCGCGCAGCGATAGCTCCGATAGACTCTATGTCAGGGTCATCGTCAGCCTCTTCAATAGGGATCTCGGTAAAGGGTCTACTCTCCCATCGTCCGAAGGATCGCTCGCGTAGACGCTCGTCAAGCTTCAGTGGAGCCTCGCAACCGCTCGCTGACATCATCAGCTCAGTAGAGCGACGGGCTCGTGGGAGATCACTACTATATATGTGAGTAATGGGATACCCTTTCAGTTGGTCGCCTAGCTGTAGACACTGAGCTTCGCCTCGTTTGGTTAATTTACCAGGCATTTGCCCCTGGCAAATGCCCGCAAGATTCTCCTCTGTCTCACCGTGGCGTGCTATAAGCAGTTGCATAGCTCCTATATATTCGATTCGTGCAAAGATAACCAAAATCAGCTCTTTGCCGAGTTGCCATGGGGTTGCTTGCGTGGTGGGGGGTAATTACTCTGGAGGAGTCCGCCTGACACTTTCGAGACAGGTTACTGGTTGCTCCGAAATCTCCCGACGCTTTCTCCGGAATACATGACCGGTAATTCCGGGGAGCTCAAACGAGCATTCCGGAGTGATTGAGCGAGCATTCCGGTATAATCAAATGATTTGACAGAGGGTTTGGTTTGACTTAGTAGGGGGGCTTAATCAGGGGAGTATGAGAGTCTCTAAAGTTGTGTATAAAAAATAATTTCGCTATATTTGCATCACAAGGCGCCCAATGGTGTTATCTTGCGCGGATTGTGGAGAGATATCCTTAGGTGTAGAACAAAAGCCCTACTAGGCTTGTAAATAATTTAATTGCGAATCACATAACATCTAGACCTATGAAACTAAAACATTTGATAAGAGTCCTACTAATATTATTATTAGGTTCTGGAGTCAGCAAAGCCCAGGAATACTATGGCTTTGAAATTTGTGGTGTAAAAGTCACCTCGGAAAACGTAGATAATCTCGATAAAATCGAGGGAGTCACAGTCGGAGATAACGGATATATCTCTTACTCGCTAGATGATAACAAGCTTATCATCAATAACATAACGATAGAAACTAATGCGGATAGGGGTTGTATCAACGCGCTCTCAAAATGCAAGGGTTTACCATTTACGTTGCACTTAAAGGGAGAAAATCAATTTAAATCTCCTGAAAATTCCGCATTTGTGATATGGGATGACACTCGCATTGAAGGAAGTGGGAAACTCTCTATAAGCACAATGGAACCCGGACTCTTCGTAATTAAGGACGCTACTCTCACGATCGAAGATTGTTATATCGACATTGTCTCCGAAACGATTAGAAATAGTTTTGCAGGGATTAACGGGAGCTGGACCGATAATTCCCTCTTAGTGATCAAGAATGCTAGCATCTATGTCAAGGCAACCGACACCTATAAAAAGCCTTACCCCTATGCCATTGGAGGGTTTAATGGTATCAGTCTGGAGGAAGTCACGATAACTGAGCCAAGCAATGGGGAGATAGCCGACTACACCTTCCAATCAGGAGGCACTTATACGAGAAAATTCATCATGTCTGGAGATAAACCCGCCACGGAGGTACGGATAGAGAAGAGTCTTGCTGTCGAGAGAGTCAACCCCCCCAACCTACATCTCCTCCCGAATCCAGCCAATCATGAGGCACGCTTAGAGGGAGCAATGCCCGGTATGACTGTATCCGTCTACAGTATGCAAGGAGAGCGCCTGCTATCAGTCACGACAGATCAGGCTGGGAGTGCAGGCTTAGAGGTATCGCATCTCCCCTCCGGCAGCTACATACTAAAGGTAGGAGACAACGAGCTCAAGCTCGTTGTCAAGCACTAGAGATGTAAACTCCAATATCTCGCTCCTATAAGGGCATGAGCGTCCTCCGGGGGGATGCGCCGCGGCTACTGAACTCACCGACATCCCCCCGCTCTATTCTTCAGTTTACATCTTCCAAATCCTCACCTTAAGAACCCCATTCGTACCTCCATTACTCCCCATCTCTTACTCTGTAATTCTGGGGATATTGGACGGTATCTTGAGGTATTATAGATGGGTACATTATGAGAGAATTAGGGATGTTGCGGGATGATTTTGGAGGAGTTTTGGCGATGTCAGAGATTTGAGGGGAGTATTCTGGGGTCTGTCTTGGGGTTTGTTGAGATGAGTTTATATGATCCTGGGTTATAGTTTATTGGGGTCGTTGTCAAAATAGTTTTCTCGGCATATTTGGATGTTTGGAAAAGTTGTTGTATCTTTGCAGTCGCAACTCAAAAGAGAGGGGCTTTACGAGAGTTTTTGTTCTAGGATTCGGAGGTGTCCGGGTTGAATCTTTTGGGGTTGGTACACGTGAGTATGTCGAGGCTTTTATGTGAAGGCATCCAGACGATCTCATGGGGATGAAATTCCAGGCATTTGGTTATTTCAAAAACTTGTTGTACCTTTGCACTCACAACTCGCTCGAAAGGGTTTTGTTTCTCTCTGGAGGAATGTTTTCAAGTCCAGTGTTTCTGGGTTTGTCTTTGAGAGGGGGTTAGAGGTAGTGATCTTTGATATATTTCATAACTAAGCAATCAAAGTGTAGTTAAGCTAATGATCATTATTTAGAGAAATGACATTGGCAAGATAAAACCTAAAGGATCAATCTTAAGGTCTACAC